>JAAOED010000004.1 GCA_016466735.1 Weissella confusa
AGAAATTTGACCCGCCGGTCATATTTCCATCACTAATGTTAGTAGGTTTTTACCTCCCGTGGCTCTAAGCGGGAAACCCGCTAAGAACCCACACCTGCGGGTCAAGGTCAGTACGTGTCTATACGCGTGGCGGGGCCAAGCACAGCAGCCAAGTGATACTCTATTTGTTTAATTTTCATCCACAACAACAAAAATAGGTTAAACTGTTCACCCATTTATTTCCCGGTAGATGTATATCTCAAACAGACTAGAACCTCTCGGCTGCTGGCAATGAAGTTCGGGGCTATCGGAGCGTTCAAATTGGGGCAACATGCCGCATGGCCGGCGCTATTCAGATAAGCCCACACAGGACTAAAAGGATTAGGGGGAATTATTTGTCCCGCTGAATGGCGTCCGCGCCATTCGGTTGCCCCAATTTGAACTTTGCCGGAGATAGTCCCGAACTTCATTGCCTCGGCGCGATAGCGACGACACTAACCACTAACAAAAAAGAGCCCCAATACCAAACATGTACCAGGACCCTAAATTATCATTACTTCAATTGTGACAACATTTGCTTCATTGCTGTTGCCGTCATTTCAGCAGTTTGTTCAGTTGTATAAGCCTTAACTTGCTCAGGAGTAGCCTTTGGGTTTGCTTGCATGTATGCAGCAACCTTTGCTTCAATAGCTGACTTCATTTGAGCTTGTTGGGCAGCTTGTGCCTCAGGTGCAGCTGACTTTTGTGCAGCTTGCAACTTCTTAGATTGATCAGCAGTCATTACAACCCAAGTGTTCTTTGGCACCGTAACCGTCGTCACTTGCTTCTTAAGCTTGCCACCTTGACCACCAATACCAAACATCACACGCCAGAAGGCATTCTTCCACTCCCATCGAGTGGTCTCAACCTTAACAGTCGCCTTCTTAACGTCAGCAACCTTGTAAGTCATTTCCTTCTTAACGCCGTTTGGAATATCAGCAACCTTCGTTGAAGGCTTCCCGTGAACCGTTGGCTTCTTAGCATCAGCTGTGTCGTTGTAAACCAAGACATAGTTATCAGCCTTTGAACCTAAACGTGATTGGATCAAGACACCGGCTGGTGACTTTGAACCCAAAGCTGAGTATACCTGCTTTGATGTCGTTGTTGTCTTAGCAGTCAAACCAGTGTTGTTTGCAAAGACTGACGTTGTCATCCATACGGCACCGATTAGCAATACCGTGAAGATAGGTCCAAAGATAGCGCGCATGGTGCGGTTCTTCAAAACCAACCATGAGTAGAACATGCCGATCGCAAAGACGGCCATAACTAGAATAATCATATTAGTTATTTCCTCCCTTATCTGCGACAACGTTTCCGTTTGACTTACCGTGCACTAGCTTACCGCTGTGCAAGAAGAACGCCAAGATAATACCAACAACAGCGAATCCAATTCCGAATGCAAATGATGCGTGGAATCCAGTCATCGTTGCGTTAATCATCTTATCCATGTATGACACAACGTTTTCCTTGGCCAAATCCTTAGCAGGCTTAGCAGCCTTGATAACGTTTTGCGTAACTGATGAAAGCAAGGCAACAACCACCGCGTTACCAATTTGGCGAACCGTGTTGTTAGCAGCCGTTGCTTGTGAGGCTTCCTCAGGTGGCAATGCTGACATAGCACTGGCCGTCAATGGCATCATCGTTGTGGCGATACCGAACATACGCAAGGCGTACAACAACGTTACCAAGTGTTGTGGCGTTTCAGCTGTCAAGAATAGGAATGGTACCGTACCAATGGCCAGGATTGAGAACCCAACCATCGCCATACGCTTAGCACCGACCTTGTCGTAAACCGCTCCGGCAACTGGTGACATTGCACCAATAACCAAGGCACCAGGCAATAGCGTCAATCCTGACTCAAGCGCTGACATACCGTGAACGTTTTGCAAGTACGTTGGCAACATCATTTCAACACCCATCATAGCCATCATGGCCATCATTACGGCGAACGTCGTCAACGTAAATTGTTTGTTCTTGAACACGCGTACGTTCAAGAATGGGTCGTCCATCTTCAATTGACGGAAGACAAACACAACAATAATCAAAATTCCGATTAGGATTGGGCCCAAAACGTTTGGCCAGTTGCCAAATCCATCAGTGGCTGAATTTGAGAATCCCCATAGGAATGACCCAAATCCAATAACCGCCAAAATCAATGAAGGGAAATCAAGCTTCATATCACGGTTTGGCACAACGTTCTTAACGAAGAATGGCGTTGCAATCCAAACCAAGACCAGCACGATCATTGGCAAGTAGAAAATCGTACGCCATGAGTTTGAAATCAACAAACCAAACAAGTGGTGATTCTTTTCCAAAATCCAACCTGAAAGCGTAGGGCCAATAGCTGGGGCCAAACCGATAACGATACCGTTAATACCCATAGCAGCACCACGTTGTTCAGCTGGGAAAATGTTAACCATAACAACTTGCATCAAAGGCATCGTAATACCAACCGCCACGGCAGCTAGAATACGGCCAAGCAAGAACATCCACCACATGTCGTGATGGCTAGGGGTAAACGCCGTCGTTGCCATACCAGCCAACAACAATGTGTAAGCGACCATGTACAAGTACTTGGTTGGAATCTTAGTGGTTAGGTACGCTGATACCGGCACCATAATTCCGTTTGCCAACAAGAAGTATGTCGTTGCTTCCTGGGCCGTTGCAAGTGAAATATTAAAATCGTGCATCAACGTTGGGATTGCAGTACCCAATGACGTTTGCATCAACATTCCAGCAAACGTTCCAATCAACAGCACCATAACCATGGCACCGCGGTTGAAAGGCTTGCCATTAATGTCTAAAGTTTCTGACTTTGCCATTTCGTCCTCCAAATTAGTTTATTTTTTATAATTGCTATCATTTATTCAGCAAGAGTTAGTTTAAACTTCTAAATTTTTAAAATCAAGGGTTTTTGTCAAGTAATTTGACAAAGATTTAGACGGTTTTCACAATAGTAAATCAGATTCCGTTTAAATAGCGCCAAACCTGAATTCTAACATGTGACAACTAACACAAACTTAGTAAAAGTCGTTTTAAATGAAAACGCAATCATTAAGAAAAGAAGCTGACACCTTGAATAGTGCCAGCTTCGCCTCATTAAATATCAAATTCTTCCAACGCCATACTTGCTTCAGTCCAGCGTTCTTCAACCTCAGCTAACTGTGCATCGATTGCTGCAATTTCCTTTGATAAGTCCGTCAACTTACCTAAGTCAGCCCCGTTTGCTGGATCATTCAATTCACCATTCAATGCATCGCGCTTATCGTTCAAGCCTGCCATTTCTTCTTCAGCTGCCGCAACCGCGCGTTCGTACTTACGTTGCTCCTTTTGACGTTCCTTACGCTCTTCGCGTGACAACGTCTCAACTTCCTTAGCAGTCGCCTCTTCGTATTCGGCCGTTGTTTCGAAACTTGCCTTCGCACGGTGGGTTTCCGCTTGCTCACCAGCCGTCTTTTCTAGATAGTAATCGTAATCACCATCAAAGAAACGCGTCCCGTTTGGTGACAACTCAACCACTTCCGTCGCAACCGAATTAATGAAGTAACGGTCGTGAGAAACGAAGAAAATCGTGCCATTATATTCGTTCAACGCGGTTTCCAACACTTCACGGGAATCAATATCCAAGTGGTTCGTTGGCTCGTCGAGAATCAAGAAGTTTGCGTGTTGCAATGACAGCTTCGTCAAAAGCAAGCGGGCACGCTCACCACCTGACAAGGCAGACACCAACTTATCAACCGCTTCACCTGAGAACATAAACGATCCCAAGATTGAACGAACGTCGCGCTCTGGCATCGTTGGGTGTTCATCCCAAATCGTGTTCAACACAGACTTCTTTGGGTCGAGCGTTTGTTGCTCTTGGTCGTAGTAGCCAACTTCAACATTGGCACCAAGCTTGATTTCGCCGGCCAACAAAGGTAATTTACCCAAAATCGTCTTAATCAATGTTGACTTACCAATACCGTTTGGCCCAACCAAAGCGACCGCGTGTTGCTTATCAACTTCAATATTAACGTGGTCCGCCAAGACGTTTGCTAGGTCATAGCCCAACTTCACTTCGTTGACGCGCATCACTTCGTTTCCAGATTCTTCGTCAGCTGAAAATTGAATGTGGGCAACGCCAGATTCGTTCTTTGGCGCTTCCAAACGTTCCATACGTTCCAATTGCTTACGACGTGATTGGGCACGCTTCGTCGTTGAAGCACGCACAATATTACGGTTAACAAAGTCTTCCAACTTTGCAATCTCTTCTTGTTGCTTATCGAAAGCCTTTTGCTCTTGCAGAACCTTAGCTGCCTTCAATTCCATGAAGCGTGAATAGTTACCTGTGTAGTGATCCAACACACCTGAGTGCATGTCGTAAATTTCCGTAACCACGCGGTCCAAGAAATAACGGTCGTGGGAAACAATCAACAATGCTCCTTGGTAGTTTTGCAAATATTGCTCCAACCATGCCAACGTTTGCATATCCAAGTGGTTAGTTGGCTCGTCGAGGATCAACAAATCAGGCGTTTCCAACAATTGCTTGGCAATCGCCAAACGCGTACGTTGCCCACCAGATAATGATTGAATCTTTTGATCATAGAATGACTCATCAAAGCCAAATCCGTGCAAAATAGAACGAATTGTTGCTTCGTAGCCGTAACCATTCTTTTCACTAAAATCGTGCTGCGCTTGGTCGTAAGCAGAAAGCAAGCTTGCATACTCATCACTTTCGTAATCAGTTGCTGAAGCAATCTTCGTCTCCATGTCGCGCATCTTCTTTTCCAATGCAATCACATCAGAAAATGCATCAAGCATTTCATTGTACACAGACAAATCAGAATCTAGTCCTGAGTTCTGCGCCAAGTAAGCTAGCTTGATGCCCTTCTTCATTGAAATCGTACCTTCATCAGGTTGCGTTTCACCGATTAGCATCTTCAAGAGCGTTGACTTACCGGCTCCGTTACGGCCGACCAACCCAACACGTCCTTTATCTTGAATCTGCATCGAAATATTTTCAAAAAATGTTACACCGCTAAAACGGCGTGCAACATTACTTGCTTGCAAAATAATCATGATTATTCTTCTCCGTCTCAACACCCTGCGTCCAGGTTGTTGCCTAAATCTCACTTACTAGTGTAACAGAAAGTGCAAGTTTGTCGCATGTGGAATTTGAGTTTGTGGTTTGTGTCCGTCCTAACCACCAAACAGAAAAAGCACCCAACAGTCAAAACTGTCAGATGCTCTTAAATGTTAGTTATTGACGCAACGCTGCGTTTCGCTTTTGTTGCTCGTGTTGTACGAAATACTCCCATGCATGCATTTCACTCTCAAACCACAAGTGCTCACCGTCGTAATCCAACACTTCCAATGATGTTTGTACCAATGGCCATTCATTATTTGGCTTGCCTTCTAGGTGTTGCCACATAAATGACGCACGGGCTGCGATGTCACCAGTTGGCGTGTAGAAAATAATGTTCGAAACATTACCTGTCGTTTGGTAGTAGCGCGTTGCTGACTTAAAGCCACGCCAATCCCAAATATCTGTAACGGCCGTGTTATCACCGCGGTCGATGTAGTGCAACATTGACGTCGTACCGCCAGGGTTACCTGGGAACAAATCAATATCAATGACATTGCGACCATACGTTGTACCAAAGCGACGGGCTTGTGCCATCCCCCAGTCCAACCCATCCAAGTGGTAATGAGCCTTGTCGATTTGTGGGTTGTGACGGTAGTGCACTGTCTTTGCCTCAACATCCGTTGCCTTTTGGAAGACATCGTACATGTTGAGCAACGCATCATCTGGTAAACCATGGTTCCCCAAGTGCATGTGTTGATCAGGATAGTAGCCACGAACGACTTGCTTTGCATCAACACCATTTTCGCGATCCGCCTTAACTTGCGCAGCAATATTAGGGTCAAGCGTTGGCAAGTTAGAGTTATCCAAATATAAATTCATGAGTTTCACTCCTTATTAGTCTGCCAAATACTTGTCGCCTGAAATGCCGTTAACCGTCACTTCATCACTGCGATTACCAAGTGTGTAGGCTGTCATCGTTGTTCCGCCAAGACCAACACCAACATTTGAAAGCGCGTGTGCTTGGGCCACCATTGCTGGCCAGCGCTTATCAGCATCAGCTAACAAACCTTGCCAAGCTTGCCAAACTGCTTCTTCATAGTAGCGATTACTGTGGTCGTACGCAGCATCAGAAAAGGCTTGCAACTTTTCAGGGTCATTAAACAACTCAAGGAAGCGATCTGCCATCTCCGTTACGAATTGATCTTCTTGGCCTTCTGGCGCCCACTTGGTTAGGTAACCATTCTCGCCATCGATAATCAAATCGTTAGGACCATAGTTCACATTCGTTGAAACACCAGGCATACCATTTGCCATCGCTTCCATCATTGAAATGTTGAATCCTTCCATCATTGAAGCCAAACCGTAAACTTGGTGTGAACGGTGGATAGCGTACAACTCATCACGGTCGGTCACATAATCATGCAGCGTCACAACCGGTGACTCCAAACGGCGCACTTGATTCAAGTCCGTGGTCTCGGCACCCTTCTCATCGTACATAGTTGGCTTTTCGAGTCCGTATTTATCAAACAAACGTAACAAGTCCTTGTTCGTCTTGTTGTTACCCGTGTTATCGAAGTATCCGTAGACATCAAGGTGCGCATTCAAACCAGGTTGCTTTTGGTTGGCAATCATCAATGCTTCAGCAACGGCTGCGGGACGCTTATCCGGTGCACGTCGTACAATCATCAATACTGAATTTGGTTGACGCTCAGCCATTGGCACACGCTCAGCGTCGCGAATTTCAGCTGGCACAACCCCAACTGGAATCGTGAATGGCGTGACCTTTGGTGCATAACGGGCGACCACATCCGCCGTTTGACGTGGCATCGCTGAAATAACCGCTTGGTAGTCATTGATGTGCATGAAGTCAAACTCATAATTGTTATTTTCATCAGTTGTCATGACGTCACGCGTGTCTGATGCATGCAAATTGTGCAAGTGGAAGCCAATGTAAGCTGGACGATCCAACTTCAACAAACCTTCATCAGCAGCTGTTGTACGATCCATGATGAAGATATTTGGTGCATCCTCTGAGAAGAAGTCATTATTCAAATCGTTAACAAATTCGGCCGTCAACTCATCAAATGAATCAAAGATATACGTCATGCCATTTGACTTAATCAAGCGGTATCCTGACACATAGTTCACGAATTGCGGTGCTTCAAATGGCTTCGCTTCAAATTCTTGCCCTGACATTTGAGCATTCTCAGCCAATTGATTTTGACTATCAATGTGCTTACGGTTCATCACCATCGCTTCCGAACCACGTGGCGCCTTGCGACGAAGGTATTCTTCGATTATCGGACGCCCTTTACGGTCAACAAAGACATTGGTATTTGGCGTACCATCTGGGTCGATATATTGTTGCCGTGAAATGAAGCCACGTGAATCGTACGTATCTACGCGGAACAAGTTACCAAAGTGCTCAAACACTTCAACCATCGTGACACGCGATTCGTGTTGCAAATCAACGTGAATACGTCCCAAGAAACGCGTACGATTTTCATCTTCATACGCCATAAACGTATCTGGCGTGTCTGGCAACGGCTCAACAATTGCCACTGGACGACCACCCCATTCAACATCTTGTGCTGTCAAAATCTGATCAGGCACATGTTCTGTATGCGCGTAGTAGTCGTACATATTGATTACTTCTGCGTCGTTCAATCCCCATGCTAGCAAGTCACGATGCCCATTCGAATTAAATACGCGCGTTACGATTTTGAATGACTGCCCGTTCTTACGGAACAGCTTACCACGTTGCACTTGCGCGTGTTCAATACCTGAGCCTTGCGCAGCAAGCCCTTCGTTTACGAAAAAGTTCATCGCAATACCCTCTTTAAATAGTTTTTCATAAGGTAAGTATACCAAACCCACTCACGATAACTAATCCCAACTTGTGCGCACTTCTGCAACAAAATACAACGAACCTGTGAACAAAATCATATCCTCAGATGCCATTGCGTCAGTTATTGCGCGATAGGCCTTCTGCCATGATTCATGCACCGTGACATTGTGACCCGTCACTTGACGCGCAGCTTCCGTTGGAGCAAGGGCTACTCGGGCGCCAGGATTTTGGAAGTGCGTCACATGTAAATCAACATTAGGCAAATCTGCCAACGTGTGCAACATCGCCGGGTAATTCTTATCAGCCAGCGCGCCGAAAATGACATGAATCTGCTTATCCGCAAAGCGTGTCCGTAACGTCGTAGCCAACGCATCGATGCCATGTTGATTATGAGCACCATCCAAAACGGTCAACGGTTGCTCAGCAACACGTTCAAACCGCACTGGCCACGTGACCGTTTCCAAAGCCTTCGTTACCATTTCAGCTGTTAGCGGCACACCCAATTCATTGGTTACTAGGCTTGCAGCTTCAAGTGCAACCCCGGCATTATCAATTTGATAATTTCCCATCAAATCCACAAACACCTGCTTAAACTCATGAACACCAGTAAAGTTGAAGGTCTCGCCCCAATTTGTTTGGCTTGATAGCATTTTGGCTTCAAACTCGTCACCCAAACGGTACAGTGGTGCACCCAGAGCATCAGCCACTGTCGTCACCACTTGTTGAGCTTCTTCAGGCAAACGCCCCGTCACAACCGGACGTTGACGCGCAATAATGCCTGCCTTTTGCGTCGCAATTTCAGCCAGCGTATTCCCCAACACCTGCATGTGGTCCAAACCAACCGTCGTGATTACTGACACCAACTTATCCGGAATCACTTCCGTCGTATCCCAAGTGCCGCCAATACCAACTTCCAATACGACGACATCAACCGGATGCTCAGCAAAATACACAAACATCATGGCTGTTAACGTTTCGAACTCCGTTGGTCCACCTTGTGGTAACTCTTTATCCAATGCCTCGGTAATCGGTGCAATGCGACGCATAATATGCAACAAAATATCATCCGGAATATTACCGTCGTTACCTTGTACGCGTTCATTAAATTGCAGAATAAACGGCGACGTAAACATTCCCACTGTCAAGCCGGCCGCACGCAACAATTGCGCAATCATTTTGCTGGTTGAGCCCTTGCCGTTCGTCCCCGTCACATGCACATACTTCGATGCACGCTCTGGGTGACCCAAACGGTCTAATAGAGCATTGATACGATCAAAACTAGGGGTCTTCTTCCACTTGTGTCGACCATGAATATACGCAATTGCGTCCGCTGCTGTGTTCAGTTCAATCATGATGTCGCCTTCTTCCGTTTTTCATTAGCAATATCGTATCACACCGCCATTTTTATGGGCGGTTTTTTAGGCAAAAAGTAAAGGCGCCATCTATCGAAATAGACAGCGCCTTTACAGGTGTAATTTAACTAGCATTGTAACGACGAACAGCTTAAATTCGTTATTAACAATATATAAGATATTACTCCAAAAACTCGCATCCTGCAAGCCTTTCGACGTAACAAACTTATTTCAAAGCAACCGTTACTTAGCTGACTCTAGTTCAGCCAAACGAGATTCCGTTGCTGCCAACTTTGCTTGCCAGTCAGCCAACTTCTCGCGTTCTTCAGCAACCACGGCTTCAGGGGCGTTGTTCACGAACTTCTCGTTACCCAACTTACCTTCAGCGCGCTTAACTTCGCCAGCAAACTTCTTCAAGTCACCTTGCAAACGTGCAATTTCTTCGTCCAAGTCAATCAACTCTTCCAAAGGCACGTAAACTTCAGCACCAGAAATGATTTGTGTCATGGCCAACTTTGGTGCAGCCACATCAGCAGAAATTTCAAGTGACTTTGGCTTTACAAAGCGGTTGATGTAGTCTGAGTTTTCATCAAAGATGCGGGCCAAGTTTTCATCTGACGTCTTGATCAAAACGTCGATTTCAGTTGACATTGGTGCGTTAGCTTCCGTACGGATGGTACGAACAGCCTTGATCAAGTCAGTCAAGCTTTGGAAGTCAGCTTCAGCCGTTGGGTTGTCCAACTCAGCCTTCACTTCTGGGTAAGCAGCAACCACGATTGACTCACCGTCATGTGGCATCTCTTGCCAGATAGCTTCCGTTACGAATGGCATGATTGGGTGTAGCAAACGCAACGTGTTATCCAAAACGTAAGCCAAAACAGCTTGCACGTTCTTCTTAGCAGCTTCATCGTTTCCGTTCAACGTTTCCTTGGTCATTTCGATGTACCAGTCAGCGAAGTCGTTCCAGATGAAGTTGTACAATGAACGACCAGCCTCACCGAACTCAAACTTATCAAAGTTCTTCGTTACTGAAGCAATCGTCTCGTTCAAACGTGACAAAATCCACTTGTCGGCCAACGTCAAAACTGACAAGTCAGCAGGCAATTCAGCCTTCGTTTCGTCATCCAAGTTCATGATAACGTAACGTGAGGCGTTCCAGATCTTGTTAATGAAGTTCCAAGCTGAGTCCATCTTCGTGTATGAGAAACGAACGTCCAAACCTGGTGTTGAACCGGTTGCCAAGAACCAGCGCAATGCGTCAGCACCGTACTTCTCGATGACGTCCATTGGGTCAATTCCGTTACCCAATGACTTTGACATCTTGCGTCCTTGTTCGTCACGAATCAAACCGTGAATCAAAACGTTCTTAAATGGACGACGACCCGTGAATTCCTTTGATTGGAACATCATACGAGCAACCCAGAAGAAGATGATGTCGTATCCCGTAACCAATGTATTCGTTGGGAAGTAACGCTTGAAGTCTTCAGCATCTTCATCAGGCCAGCCCATCGTTGAGAATGGCCACAAAGCTGATGAGAACCACGTATCCAAAACGTCAGAGTCTTGCTCCCAGTTTTCGATATCTTCAGGCGCTTCCATACCAACGTACATCTCACCCGTTTGCTTGTGGTACCAAGCTGGGATTTGGTGTCCCCACCATAGTTGACGCGAGATAACCCAGTCGTGAATGTTATCCATCCAACGCGTGAAGGTATCTTCGAAACGTGGTGGGTAGAAGTCAACACGGTCGTCTGACTTTTGCATGTCCAAAGCTTGCTCAGCCAATGGCTTCATCTTAACGAACCATTGCGTTGACAAACGTGACTCAACTGGCACACCAGTACGCTCTGAGTGACCAACTGAGTGAACAATTGGCTCAATCTCAAGCATCCAACCTTCAGCTTGCAAGTCATCAACAATGGCCTTACGTGCATCAAAGCGATCCATACCAACATACTTGCCGGCACGTTCGTTCATTGACGCATCTTCGTTCATCGTGTTGATACGCTCCAAGTTGTGACGGTTACCAACACCAAAGTCGTTAGGGTCGTGGGCTGGCGTAATCTTAACCATTCCTGAACCAAACTCTGGGTCAACGTATTCGTCGGCGATGATAGGAATCTCGCGACCAACAAGTGGCACGCGTACCATCTTACCAACCAAGTCCTTGTAACGTTCGTCTGATGGGTGAACGGCAACAGCAACGTCACCGAACATCGTTTCAGGACGCGTCGTTGCAATTTCAATGTAGTCCTTACCATCGTAAGTGACACCTTCTTCAACGAATGGGTACTTAACGTGGTAGAAAGCACCTTCGTCGTCTTGGTGGATAACTTCGATATCTGACAAAGCTGTACGAGCCTTAGGATCCCAGTTGATGATGTACTCACCACGGTAGATCAAGCCCTTTTCGTACAACGTCACAAAGACCTTACGAACGGCTTCTGACAATCCTTCGTCCAACGTGAAACGCTCACGTGAGTAATCCAAAGAAAGCCCCATCTTACCCCATTGTGACTTGATGGTAGCAGCGTATTCGTTCTTCCAGTCCCAAACTTGGTCAACGAACTTTTCGCGACCCAAGTCGTAACGTGAAATGCCTTGCTCAGCCAAACGTTGTTCAACCTTAGCTTGCGTGGCGATTCCAGCGTGGTCCATTCCTGGCAACCACAACGTGTCGAACCCTTGCATACGCTTTTGACGGATAATCATATCTTGCAAAGTTGTGTCCCAAGCGTGCCCCAAGTGCAACTTACCCGTAACGTTTGGTGGTGGGATAACGATTGAGTAAGGACGAGCCTTATCGTTTCCTGATGGCTTAAAGCGGTTTTCTTGAACCCACTTGTCGTAACGGCCAGCTTCAACAGCTGACGCGTCATACTTTCCAGGCATATCAATTTCGCGCATGTGAAATTCTCCTTATAACATAATCTCTATTTGTGTAACGATGTGGCGAGCAATAAAAAACGCCCTGACCATACAAACTTGTATGATCAGGGCGACTTAATCGCGGTACCACCTGATTTAACGGGACTTCTCCCGCTATCTCGTTAGAACTTAACGCGTTTCTCACGTTACCGACTACTACAATTTCACCGGCAAGGCCCACTAACTACCTTCAGTCAAGAATTTTGATGCGCTTTTCACCAACCGCGCACTCGCTGCACAATCTTCATTGACTTACTTTTTAGTGCATTGCTATAAACGTAATTGTACGGTTATTTGCTTTGAAAATCAAGGTGAAAGACTAGTGTTCAAAGAAGAAAGATAGTAGGCGATTAGCCACTGGTACAAGAACTGCTAGGACAAGCACCGTCTTATAGAACTTCATCGAATCAATCATTTGCTTCATGCTGGTATTCAGCACCTTGATATCCCCCTTCATTTCCGACAAGTCTGATCGGATATCCTTGATATCGTCCCGTACCTCTTGGAAATCGCGCTTCTTAAAATCATCAAACTCCGCGTACGTCACGTAACGCTCTGTCTTTGTTTCGGTCATTTTCGTCGCCTCCTCGTTGACTATTAACACCGTATCCATATCCCCATTAAACAGATAAAGAGACGCCGAAGCGTCTCTTTATCACTGAGTCCAGTATATCAGATTTAGTGGAAGAATAACATCCCCACCGCTTCATACAATAGGTACAAACCGTACCCGATAACAATGAAGGCCGAAACAATATTCACCCACACCAGCGCACGCTTAGGCAAGCGTTCTTTCAGCAAATTCATGGTGATTGTAATACCATTGAACCAAATAAAACTAGCGGTAATAACGCCGATGATGAATGGCCAAACTTGATTGTCGGCCAGCGTTCCGCGCAATGCACCAAGCATCAACGAGCCATCAATCAACGCTTGCGGATTGGCCCATGACACAATCGCTGCTGTTATCATGGCCTTCTTCATTGTCATGGCATTTTGCTGTGTATTTAATTGCACTGAGTTGGCACCACGCAGAATGCCATAGCCAATCCAAATAACCAACAAGCCACCGAGTAGCATGACAATCAGCTTCAACATTTCATGGGAACTGATTAATGCACCCATACCAAAGAATGCTGCCATCGAAAAGGCAGCGTCGGCTAACCAAACAAACAACACGTATAGAAAAGCCCGACGGAGGCGATTATTCATGGCATTATTAAACACATATAAATTTTGCATACCGATTGGGGCGATAAACGCGAACCCAATCATCATACCTTTCAAAACTGTCATCATTGCTTCCACTCCCCTTTTTCAACGCTATCCAGTATACAAGAAATCCAGTCCTGGCACTACCTAAACAGCCATATCCAGCTCATCTAGTTTACAAAACTAGATGTTGAGGTTATACTATACTTATCAATTAGAAATCGGGGGGATTTAGTCATGCCAATCCTAACAAAAGAAAACCGTAAATACCTAATTACATACGAAACATTAAACGCCGTCACCCACGGTTTAGGCGTTCTAGCCGCTGTCGTTGGCGCAACACTACTGCTTTGGGAAAGTATGCACGCGAACTTCAACTGGTTCACAATGGCAGCATTATGGATTTATGCCATCTCAATCATCACCTTCTTGCTCGCATCAACGCTCTTCCACGCATTAGTTTTCACCAAAGCGGGTAAGATGTTCCAATTCCTTGATCACTCAGGCATCTATCTTGTCATCCTTGGTAGCTATACACCCTACACATGGCTATTCCTACCAGGCAAAGTTGGTTGGCCAATTTGGATTACGATCCTAGTCTTGACCATCGCAGGTATCATTTATGATTTGTTCTTTGTTGGACGTTGGCCATGGCTGTCAGTTTTGATATACGTCATCATGGGTTGGCTAATCATCTTGGCTTTTCCAGCATTGCACGCCTCATTGACGCCATTTGCGTTCAACTTGTTGTTAGCTGGTGGTATTACTTACACGCTAGGAGCAGGCGTTTACCTCATCCCCAAACTACCAATGAGCCACGTTTACTGGCACTTGTTCGTTTTGGGCGGTGCAGCCTTGATGTACATTTCAATTTTTAGCATGTTGTTCTAAAACAAATAACGGGCAAGCACCTTTGCAGTGCTTGCCCGTTTTCGTTTACTTCTTAACCGTTCCAGCCGTTACCCAGTTGGTAAAGTCTTGGTTTTCATCTTGTTGTTGGCCACCTTGTTGGTGATTCGTGTAATCGTTCTTTTGTTGTTGTGAGAACGTTGCCCAAACAGAACCGCCGATATAGTAGCGGCTTGATGCTAACAAGGTATCCTTCATGTTAGCCTGCTTAGCATCCCCCAGTGATGCCGCGTTTTTTAGCTGATCACCAGTCCAGAAACTAGCAACTGCATATTCCGTTCCATCTTGTAGCTTAACCTGACGTGCGATGCAAACGTTTTGGATGTTGCCTGCCTTAGCAGCAGCTTGTACCACCGTGACCGTAGCAGACGCATATGCGTTTGTATATGTATCAAAGTCCTGCTTCGTATCGTCTTGCAAGACAACCTTCACTGTACCGTTTGACATCTCTGATGACAAAACCGTCGGCGCTAACTTGTTCTCCTTCAAAATCGCTTTTACATCAAATGCCTTTGCACTTGAGCTCTTCGCTGCAACTTTTGAAGAGGACGTTGCCTTCTTTTCGGTCGTTTGCTTCTTTGATGCGGATTGCCCCTTTGATGATGAGTCTTCATTTCCACCACCTGCTACCAAACCAAAGATAACCAAAATACCAACCAACAGAACAATGCCTGAAATTATTGCGCGTTTATGCTTAGACATAACCTAGTCCTCTCTCTTATTTAATACTTTAAACATTCTATCACA
This sequence comes from Weissella confusa, assembly GCA_016466735.1. GTDB lineage: Bacteria > Bacillota > Bacilli > Lactobacillales > Lactobacillaceae > Weissella > Weissella fermenti. Next base: position 15,080 of record JAAOED010000004.1, read on the forward strand.
AAACAGCTTGCCTATTCTGCCCTCCCTAGTGCATAATATAGTAGTTGACGCCTCCTTAGCTCAGCTGGTTAGAGCAACGGACTTTTAATCCGCGGGTCCAGGGTTCGAATCCCTGAGGGGGTATAAACCGTCAGCGTTAAAAAAAGACCGGTATCGCTATGATACCGGTCTTTTTTCGTATAGTTACTTACCACCAAACAACTTTGAGAAGAACCCAAACAGTCCTGATGACTTTTCATGTTGGCGAACAACACGTGACTCCTCTTCGGAAACTGGTTCTTCAGGGATGTCGACCGGCGTTGTTTCAGCTGCAGGCTCAAATGGCTTAGGTTGCTTATCCGCTTCAATTGCAGCATTCGCAGCTTCATTAGCTTCCTTAGCTGCCTTTTCTTGCGCAACGTATTCCGCAATCATCTCATCAGTCAATGCTGGCATCGTCAAAGTCTTAGTGGTCACACCAACGCTAACTGTTGCTACACCATCCTTACCAGAACGGCGACTCTTTGCTCGTACTTCAACCTGGGATGGTACTGTGTCTGCTGGCAATTCAAGTTCAAATTCAAGGCCCTTGTCCACAAGCAGAAAAATATCTTCATCTGATCCAGCCAACTTAACCGTCACATCAACGTCAGATTGGTTAACGCGCCCTTCCAGCAAACGCTTATCACCTTGTGTTGAAATAACCGCCGTAATCACTGGCGCTGGCAAATCAATCGCCAACACGACACGCTCTTGTGAAGCTGGATTCCCAGGCAAATTAGCTTCGACAATAATATCACCATCGTATAGGTCCGATGGTGCCTTCGCAATGAACTCACCATTTTCATCAGACACTAGCGAGTCATATTTCCCATTTGGATACTTGACGTTAATCACTGAAGCCGGCGTCGCATGACCAATCACCGTTGTCCCCAAACTGTTTGTCAACGTTGAGGCCACTAAATTTACTTTTGTATCATTCATGATGTCAGCTACTCCATCTCTAATAAACTGTTAATATTACTTCCATTGTAACAGATTAAACACCTACCGACGACCTAATCCTATTTATGACAGCAACTTTTGGTCTAAGCCCTCCGACAGCCCCACTCTGATATATATAATAAAAGGCCGGGACAAAAATGTCCCGACCTCATAGGGTTCTTTACTTAGCACGAACAATCAACGTATCAACATTTGCTGTACGCGTTACGTATTCAGTAACTGAACCAATCAACAAGCGCTCAATGGCGTTCAAACCAGTAGCACCAATCATAATCAAATCAACATTCATCTTTTCAGGCGCTTGGTGCGCGATGATGTCCTTTGGTGAACCGTACTCAATCGTGTAGTCCACGTTCTTAACACCAGCATCCTTAGCTTGTTGCAAGTAAGTTTCCAAAGTCTTCTTGGCAGTTTCAGCAACTTGCTCGACCATCGTCGTCTTGAAGTCCGTTACGTTTTGGAATGCGCGTGTATCGATAACGTGCAAAATGTGCAAGTTAGCGTCTTCCCCATTACGCAATGCAACTTGAATTGCCTTCCCAAAAGCAGCTTCAGCTTCCTTTGATCCATCAACTGGAATCAAAATGTTCTTGTAGTTTACATTAGTATCAGCCATGATAGTTCCTCCTCTAATCGGCTATTTGCCTATATGCTCATTATACGCCATTTGTAATAAATTTGATAAATAAACCATGCCTAAAAAAAATAGCACCTGTGAAGATTTCACAGATGCCACATCAAAAGTATGACTATTTAAACAAACGTGATGTCACCACAACGGCCAAGACTGTCGTTAGGATCGTTGCCAAGATAACAAAGATGCCGGCTGGCAATGGCTCTGAACCATGCAACACAACACTAACAATCAATGCCAATGCATCAAGCGTGAAGAACCAACCGAAAAATGTTGCTGGCATACGCGCTTGGGATGCCGACAAGTTCAAAAAGCCTTGACGGTGTGTTAGTAGATAAATGCCCATCGCGCCAATCAATAACGCAAAGACAATATACATAATGATGATGCCCATTTCATTCATCCTCTATCTCAAATAATTAATTGCAAAAGAAAAGCGCTACCAGGGCGAACCGTAGTAGCGCACGAACACTTGATTGGCGCCGTTAACGATTCACAATGAAGTCGGCTCCAGATTATAGGTAAGTGGGTGAATAAGTCAGCTTTAGCGGCTACTAAGTGAAATAGCTTGCCTCGCCGGCTTCCCGACATCCCCGAGCAATATGGTTGTAAAGCGACTACATATAGTAGGAATCATGCGTACGTCCAAGGAATTCGCATACCGTTATTATACGCTCCCAAGTGCAAAAAAGCAGTAGTTAACGTAAACCATTTTTCTGAGCGTCACGCAACTTTTGGTACTGTTCCTTATAGGCTTGCTCAACCTTAGAATTTCCCGCCGGCACGAAATAGTTCGCCCCATTAAGTTTATCTGGCAAATATTGTTGCGGTACCCAATCGCCGGGATGACCGTGTGGATAAACGTATTCCACACCGTGCCCCAGTTTTTCAGCACCCTTGTAATGCGCATCACGCAAATGATCCGGCACATCACCAGTTCCGCCCTTACGCACATCAGCTAACGCCGCATCGATTGCAGTATAGGCTGAATTCGACTTCGGTGACAATGCCAGTTCAATTGTCGCATTGGCCAACGGAATACGTGCTTCTGGGAAGCCAAGTTTTTCAGCCGCTTCAATGGCCGTCACGGCACGTGCGGCAACTGCCGGATTTGCCAAGCCGATATCTTCGTAGGCAATCACACGCAAGCGACGCGCAATGATTGGCAAATCACCAGCTTCGATTAAACGCGCCAAATAGTGCAAGGCCGCATCAGTATCACTACCACGAATCGACTTTTGCAAAGCAGAGATAACATCGTAGTGACCATCCCCATCTTTGTCAGCCGTCAACGCCTTACGTTGCACCGTCTCTTCAACAATCGGCAACGTAATGTGAACCTTACCATCTTCGCTCGGAGCCGTCGACTTAACCGCCAGCTCCAACCCGTTTAACGCCGAACGCAAATCACCGTTCGTCGCATAAACTAATTGACGCTCTGCATCATCATCCAGCACCGCATCAAAATTGCCCAAGCCACGTTCCTTATCCGTCAAAGCTCTCTGAATGGCCGTCTTCATATCCTCTTCAGACAGTGGCTTAACTTCAAAAATTTGTGTACGTGATCGAATAGCCGGCAAAATCGAAAGATATGGATTTTCAGTAGTGGCACCGATTAACACAATGCGTCCACTCTCAAGATGGGGCAACAAAAAATCTTGCTTTGTCTTATCTAAACGGTGAATCTCATCTAGCAACAAAACAACCGTCCCAGACATCTTGGCTTCTTCGGCCACGATTTGCAAATCTTTCTTACTATCAGTTGCGGCATTCAAAATACGAAACGCATACTTAGTTGAACCTGCAATTGCACTGGCAATACTTGTCTTACCAGTGCCCGGTGGTCCATATAAAATCATTGATGATAGCATCTTAGCCGTCACCATGCGATTAATAATTTTGCCCTCACCAACTAGATGTTGCTGACCAACAATCTCATCAATCGTTCGGGGCCGCATGCGAAACGCAAGTGGTTGTTGCACGCTGCTTCACCTTCTTTCTTATTATCCAAACAACTTTTTGTACCAAGGCTTCTGCGGAGCATCTGGCACCGTCGTTTTTTCTTCATCATCTTCCAATGTTAGTGCCACCACGTCAATTTGTGTGATGTTAACAGCTTCCTTAGCCGTCAAAACCGCAACAACATCTGAACGATCGTAAACATCATCTGACTTCAGAGTAAAGCCAACATTGTACTTAGATGCTAACTTGATGTACGGCGTCAGCAATTCCATATCAAGATGCCCGTTTAATAGCAATGTCGCATCCTTATGGTCCTTAATCTGTGCCTCCCAAGTTGGCATGTATTTCGTATCACCAAAGGTTGCACGCGTCTGCGCAACATAGATACGCTCGCGAAACGTGCCCAAATAGTGATTTTGTTCATCAGGGTTAATCTTTGGCGTCCCGTAAACGGCCGCTTGTACGTGTGGATCCATGTCAGGCATAGTCGTGTCCTCCGGTTTCTTATTAGGTTAAGTTTAACATACATCCAGAGTAAACAAAAAAGAGCTCACAAAATGCGAACTCTAACTTGTACTTATATTATCCGAACATCAAAGTTGAAACGCCAGCTACGAATACGTACATCATATATGCCCCGAAAATCCAGTGCAATGCGTTAAACAAAACTGGAAATGGTCGCAAGATACGGTGCCCAGCAAAATACATTACTGTCGGTACAATCAAAATCAAAGCGAAGATTTCAAACCCCATTAGCCATGTGTTCGGTGCCATCGGCATCAAAAGTGTCATAGCTTTTCCTCCAAATCAACATCTGGGTACTTATCCTTAAACCAGCGTTCTGCGAATTGGTTTTCGAACAAGAATACTGGTTGCTCCGCACGGTCACGTACTAGCAAATTACGTGATGAAGCCATGCGTGGGTCAAGTTGCTCCGGGTTAATCCAGCGTGCAATCTTTGAACCCATTGGCTCCAAACTAACTTCCGTGTTGTATTCATTTTCCATACGGAATTGGAAAACTTCGAATTGCAACGCACCAACGGCACCAAGGATATAATCCCCTGAATCCCAGGCCGTGTACATTTGAATTGTTCCTTCTTGAACCAATTGCGTCACACCCTTGTGGAATGACTTTTGCTTCAAAACGTTCTTAGCGTGAACACGCATGAACAATTCAGGTGTAAACGTTGGCAATTCTTCAAATTCAACCGCCTTCTTACCAGCGAAAATCGTGTCACCGATTTGGAAGTTACCCGTGTCATAAACACCGATGATATCACCAGGATAAGCGTTCTCAACGTTCTCACGCGTATCAGCCATAAACTGCGTCACGTTAGACAAACGGATCTTCTTGTTCGTTCGTGCTAACGTCACATCCATACCACGCTCAAACTCACCGGATACGATACGCGCAAAGGCGATTCGGTCACGGTGGTTAGGGTTCATGTTCGCTTGAATCTTGAAGACGAATCCTGAAAATTGCTCATTACCAGGTTCAACTTGTTCACCATCAACCGTGTTCTTAGCTGAAGGCGCTGGTGCGAATTGCATGTACGTTTGCAAGAACGTTTCAATTCCGAAGCCTTGCAAGGCTGAACCGAAGAAGACCGGCGTCAACTCACCATTCATCACTGCTTGCTCGTCGAATTGGTTTCCGGCGTCCTTCAACATTTCAATTTCGTCACGTGTTTCAGCCCAAAGTGGGTTATCTTGCAACTTGTTCGGTTCTGCCAAATCAGTGCCAGCTTCGTTCAAAGGCAAGAAACGGGCTGCTTCTGATTCTGGACGGAATACTTCAACATTGTTGTGATACAAATCAAACAATCCTGCCAAAATTTGTCCTGATCCAATTGGCCAATTCATTGGGTAGGCGTTGATTCCCAACGTTGACTCCAATTCATCAACCAAGTCCAAGGCATCGCGACCATCACGGTCCAACTTGTTGAAGAATGTGAAAATTGGAATGTGACGTTCACTAACAATTTCGAACAACTTCTTCGTTTGTGGCTCGATACCCTTTGCAGAGTCGACCACCATGATAACTGAATCAACCGCCATCAACGTACGGTACGTGTCTTCAGAGAAGTCTTCGTGTCCTGGAGTATCCAAGATATTGATGCGCTTTCCGTCAAAATCAAATTGCAAAACAGATGATGTTACGGAAATTCCACGCTTTTGCTCAATTTCCATCCAGTCTGACTTTGCAAAGTTTCCCTTACGTCCCTTAACCGTTCCAGCTTCACGAACTACACCACCAAGCTTCAACAATTGCTCAGTAATCGTCGTCTTACCGGCGTCGGGGTGGGAAATAATCGCAAACGTGCGGCGCGTTTGCATTTCCTCTTGTAATGATGCCATTTTTATCGCCTTAATTTCTTAATTTATTTAGTGATTCTTTAAAAATCTTAACAATTTAGTATAACGAAAAAACGGCTATGATTCAACACCACAACCGTTCTTATATACATTGTATTTCTATTGATTATTTCTTTTTCCAGCCCATTTGGTCAGCCACTTGTTCCATTGACAGCGCACCGTGCCCATCAATGACTTTATTCATGGCAACCTGCATCTCATCCGTTGAAACATTTGCAACATCATAACCCAAACCGAGCCACTGATTACGCGCTGCTGCAACATCAGCTGAATCCATTGGGCGATCACCTTGCACATCATTAGGTTGCTTGGCTTCCGAATTGCTTTCAGCAGCTGCACTTGACGAAGCCGCGGCTGAATTAGCCGCAGCTACAGATGATGAATAGGCCGCCTTTGATGAGGCCGCAGCAGATGATTGAGAAGCAGCAACAGAGGCTGCCTTTGACGATGCTGAAGCCATTGAGGCAGATACCGAGGCGGCTTTTGACGACTCAGCAGCCGCTTTTGATGAGGCTGAAGATGCCTTAATTGATGCACGTGTCGCCTTCACTTGTTTCATCGCAACCTTCACATTCTTGTTCACAATGCTAATAGCACCATCGACCGCCGTGGCTGACTTATACAATGACAATGCCTCGTGCCAGTCATGCTTATCAGCCTTCTTTTGTGCCGAAATCGCAATTTGTAATTGCTCAAGTGCTGTACGTCCTTCAACAGAAACTTTATCCTTTTGGGCGGCTTGATAATACGCCTTGGCCGACTGCCAATCTTGTTCATTCAACGCAGCGTGGGCATTACGAATATTCGCTTCGTACCCCTGACCTTTGTTAAACGTTTGGTAACCAAATATACCAGCTGCAAACGCCACGATTAATACAATGACGATGATAATCTTCTTTTTCATTTTATTCCCCTAATACGCTATTACGTCCATTATAAAGGAAAAACAACGCTTATGGATAGTCTCCATTTGCGTTGCTCCCTTAACATATTGCGACTAACGATCATTGCGACGCTTGATTTCCAAGTATCGGCGATACCACAAGTCGATGTACTCATCAGAAAATGGGCCCTGGTGCTTATTGATCCAATCAACAAGGATTTTTACATGCTCCTTTACGATAAAATCAATATCTGCCGGGTAATGCCATTGTGCCTTGTGCAATTCATACTCATCCGTATCAAGTAAACGCTTCTCACCATCCGGGAAAACCTTAACATCCAAATCGTAATCAACGTACTTTAATGCTTCCTTATCTAAAACAAACGGAGACGCAAGATTGCAATAATAAGACACCCCATTATCTCGTATCATCGCGACGATGTTGAACCAGTATTTACGATGAAAATAAACAATTGCAGGTTCTCGTGTTACCCATCGACGACCGTCATCTTCGGTCACCAATGTATGGTCGTTCAAACCAATAATTGCATTTTCACTTGTCTTAAGGACCATCGTGTCACGCCAAGTTCGGTGCAAACTGCCGTCATGCTTGTAGCTCTTGATCGTAATAAAGTCGCCTTCCCGAGGTAGTCGACTATCTTTCATTATCTGAGCCCCTTTTACGGCCTTTCACCAAATTATTCTTTTTTATTGTATCACGCTACTACCTATAACGCACTGGTGTTTTGGGCTCAGACTATATTATTGAATGTTTATACATCGCATTCGGGCGTCCGTTATGCAAAACTCTGTATATTGTTACGAGTTTTGTTCAAATTCCTTTATCCACTTATCCACAAGAGACAAGTCATATCCCTTACGAAAAAGAGCCGCCTTCAGCCGTTTTTTAAATTCCCAACCTTCGTATTGGCGATAACGGTTAGCTGCCGAACTAGCGTCACGATCAAGATTTCCCCATTCTTGATCAGGGTCTTCATCAATCGAGGCTTCATAAGCTTTCAGTGCTTGATTAACTAAACGACTGTCATATCCAAGTTGCGCCAACTTTTGTTTGGTCTTTTGTTCAGCCATGAAATGCGATTGACGATGGTACTTCATCATCAACTTTTCAACTTTTTCATCCAGCTGATCAATTTGCTCCTCAGCGGTGTACTCATCTAAGGCATCTTCAATAAAGTACTTATCAATCCCGAGCTGCTGCAGCTTAGTTTTAACGCCCCGTGGCCCGAGCTTCCCAGAATGGATAGCGCTACGCACGTACTCCTCAGCAAAACGCGCATCATCAATGACATTAGCTGCTTCAAGTCGATCAATAACCTTAGCAATCACTGCCCCCGGAATCTCTGATTCCTTCAACTTAATAATGACCTGCATTTTAGAGCGCATACGGCCTGTGGCATAAACTAACGCCTTGGTATAGGCCTTTTGCTCAAACTCAGCCGCCTCAATTTCTTTTAAGTCCTCATCTTCCAGTTCGGTATCTTTGAACAAATTATATTTAATCAGGATTTTTTCATCTACAGCCAACGCAAATTCGTCATCTAAATAAACGTTATAACGCCCGGGCTTCCGCTGACGGGTTACTTTTGTCACTTTTTTCATGTGCGAATTCTCCTGAAGTTAGTTTGTCTTTCATGTTGACGCAAGACGCTAAATTAAGTTTAACCTAAAAATGCAAAAAGAGCCAACGCAAATGGCGTCGACTCTTTTGTATCAATCTGTTAGATAAATGATGACATACCTGGGTTCAATTCAACGATCTTACCCGTACGCTTGTAGATAATCCACTCAGCGATGTCCGTCACGTAATCTGACGTACGCTTCAAGTAACCAGCAACAACCAAGTAATCAGTTGAAGCCGTTACCAATTCTGGATCTGACTTCATGGCATCGATGGCCATCTCACGGATTTCACCCGTAACATCTGATACTGACATGGCAACTTGCGCAATGGCTTCAGCTGAAACAGCATCATCATTAACGTAGTAATCCAATACATCAGAAACCATCTTTGCAACTGTTGAACCAGTCATACCGACCTTTTCTTCAATTGCAGCCACACGCTTGTTACCCTTCACGTGAATCGTTGAAAGCGCAATGTTACGTGCATTGTCACCGATTCGCTCCAAAACTGAAACAGCCTTCAAAACCGTCACAATTTCACGCAAATCAGTTGTCACTGGTTGGTACAATGCAATCATTTCGAAAGTCTTCTTTTCCAAAGCGATTTCGCGTTGGTTGATTGCCTTGTCGCCATCAATAATCTCTTGTGCAGCTTGGCGATTGTGATCCAAGAATGCTTGAACAGCGTTTTCTAGCGTCTCAGAAACGAGCAAGCCCATCTCCTTAAATGACGTGTCCAAGTCTGCAAGTTCTTCATCAAAATATTGACGCATGACTTATCTCCCCGTTTTTCTGTTAATTTGTTAATTCAGTATATCACAAGACTATCCGAAGCGACCTGAGATGTAGTCTTGCGTTTCCTTCTTAGCAGGATCCAAGAACATTTTCTTCGTATCGTCAGCTTCAATCAAATCACCATTCATAAAGAACGCCGTGCGGTCTGAGATACGTGATGCTTGCGCCATTGAGTGCGTCACGATAATCATCGTCAACTTATCACGCAATTGCATCAATGTGTTCTCAACCGCGTGGGCTGAAACTGGGTCCAACGCAGCCGTTGGTTCGTCCAACAACAAGATTTCTGGTGAGGTTGCCAAAGCACGGGCAATTGACACACGTTGTTGTTGTCCACCTGATAGTGACAACGCCGACTTGTGCAAGTCATCCTTCACTTCATTCCAGATAGCGGCTTGCTTCAATGACGTTTCCACCATCTCATCCAAAACAGCTTTGTTCTTTTCGCCTGAAATACGCAACCCAAAGGCGACATTATCATAAATTGAGAATGGGAATGGGTTTGGTTGTTGGAACACCATACCGATGTCCTTACGCAACTCAACGGTGTCAGTTGTTGGCGCGTAAATATCTTGCCCCTTAAACAAGAACGTACCGTTGACCGTCACGTTATCCGTCAAATCGTGCATACGATTCAAGGCACGCAAGTACGTTGACTTACCGGAACCAGAAGGTCCAATCAATGCCGTAATCCCGTACTTATCGTAAGCCAAGTTAATGCCGTGCAAGGCTTCCTTTTCACCGTAGTAGAGACGCACGTTTTCAGTTGTCAAAATTTTTTCTGCCATTTGAGTTATGCCTCTCTTAACCAAAGTTTCCGTTCACGTAGTCAATTGTCAATTGGACCTTTGGACGCGTGAAAATCTTACGAGTCAAATCGTATTCAACAACCTTTCCCATGTTGAAGAAGGCTGTGTAATCTGAAATACGAGCTGCTTGTTGCATGTTGTGCGTCACGATAATAATCGTGTACTTTTCCTTCAACTGCATCAACGTATCTTCAATCTTCGCTGATGAAATTGGATCCAACGCTGATGATGGTTCGTCCATCAACAAGATGTCTGGGTTCATCGCAATTGCACGTGCAATAACCAAACGTTGTTGTTGTCCACCTGATAGTGACAGAGCCGACTTGTTCAAATCATCCTTCACTTCATCCCACAAAGCAGCTTGCTTCAATGACGTCTCAACAATTTCATCAAGTTGCGCCTTATCACGCATGCCGTGTTGCTTCAAGGCAAACGTGATGTTGTCATAAATTGACTTAGCAAATGGGTTAGGACGTTGGAACACCATGCCGATGTGCTTGCGCATTTCATAAACGTCGACATCCTTTGAGTTGATGTCAACATCACGGTACATGATGTTTCCCTTAACCGTAGCCACGTCATCGTTCATACGATTTAGCGAACGCAAGAACGTTGACTTACCTGAACCAGATGCACCAATCAACGATGTAATCTTATAGCGTTCAAACTTCAAATCGGCATCTTGCAAGGCCAACTTATCACCGTAGAAGACTTGCAAGTCCTTCGTTGAGAGTGCGACCTCGTGCTTATCTTCGTCCATGTCGTAGACGTAGCGCTCTGGTTGCTCCTCATCAAAAATCAAATGTTGCTCTTCAGCCATGACAATGTCCTCTTTCTTACTTCGTAGCCGTCAAACGCTTGTACAACACACCACTCAAGTAACGAGCAAAGAAGTTGAACAACAAGACAGCGATGATCAAAACAGCTGATGCACCAGCAGAAACGGCAGCCGCATCTGGCATGATACCTTCTGAATTAACCTTCCAAATGTGAACAGCCAACGTTTCGGCTGGACGCATAATATTCAATGGACTTGAAACGTTGAATGGGTTCCAGTCCGTAAAGTCCAATGCTGGGGCTGATTGTCCGGCCGTGTAAATCAAAGCGGCAGCTTCACCGAACACACGTCCAGCTGACAAAACAACACCTGTCACGATTGATGGCAACGCAGCTGGCAAAATAACGTGACCAACCGTCTCCCAACGTGACAATCCCAACGCAGCACCCGCCTCACGTTGCAAATCGGGAATCGTACGCAATGACTCTTCAACCGAACGTGTTAGCAATGGCAAGTTGAAGAACGTCAATGAAATCGCACCTGACAAAATTGAGAAGCCAAGCTTGAATTGCACAACGAACAACAAGAAACCAAACAAACCAACCACAACTGATGGCAATGATGACAAAATTTCAATGGCCGTGCGAATCAAAGACGTCACACGACTCTTCTTGTTAGCATATTCGTTCAAGTAAATTCCCGCTCCCAAAGCAATTGGGAATGAGATAATCATCGTAATAATCAACAAGTACAATGAGTTAAATAGTTGAATACCGATTCCACCACCGGCGGTAAAGGCCGTCGCTGGTGACGTCAAAAAGTGCCATGACAAGTGTGGGACACCTTGATACAAGATGTAACCCAACAAGGCAGCCAAAATCAAAATAACGAAGCCGGCAATTGCATAAAGCACAGCACTGGCAATCTTATTCGCTTGCTTAGCGTTCATATTACATGGCTCCCTTCTTAGCAATAGCACGGATAACTGAGTTGAAGACCAATGACATCAACAATAGAATCAATGCCAAACTCCACAAAGCGTTGTTTTCAAGTGATCCCATAACCGTGTTTCCGATACCTTGCGTCAAAACAGACGTCAATGTTGCGGCTGGTGATGTCAAGTTTTGTGGCATCAAGGCGGCGTTACCAACAACCATTTGTACGGCCAAGGCTTCACCGAAGGCACGTGCCATTCCGAAGACAACGGCTGTCAAAATACCTGGCGTCGCAGCACGCAAGATAACCTTATAAATCATTTGCCAACGCGTCGCACCCAAAGCCAATGATGACTCGCGGTAGTGACGTGGCACTGACTTCAAGGTATCAACCGTCATTGATGTTACCGTTGGCAAAATCATGACAAACAGCACCATTGCACCGGCTAGGATTCCAAATCCTGACCCACCAAATAGGTGACGCATCACTGGTACAATCACTGACAATCCAATAAATCCGTAAACAACAGATGGGATACCAACCAACAATTCGGTAACTGGTCCCAAAATCTTAGCCCCACGCTTGGGTGAGATTTCAGTCATAAAGACTGCCGTTCCAATGGCAAACGGCGTTGCAATCAAAGCTGAAATCAACGTTACCAAGAATGACCCAACAATCATTGGGGCCGCTCCAACGTATGGGTGCCCATTAGCATCTGTTTGACCTGGCGCCCACTTGGTACCAGTCAAGAAATCCCAAATATTTACTTTATTAGCGAAGAACGTTGCCAAACCCTTTGAAGCAACGAACCAGAAAATTGATAGCACAACAACGACAATCAGCAACAAAGCGCCGAGTGACAAGTAACGGCCAAAGCGGTCCTTACGTGTTGCTGCTGATTGCTTTAATAGTGATTCACGGATGTCATCCATGTTCCCACACTCCTTAATTTACAGCTGTAATCTTTCCGTCCATTGAACGAGAAATCTTCATATCGTGAATTGAAATGTATCCCAATTGGGGAACCAACGTCTTTTGGATGTGCTCAGAATTAATGTAATTCAAGAATGATTGCACTTCCTTATTTGGCTTACCCTTCGTGTAGATGTGTTCGTATGACCAAATTGGCCACTTACCAGTCTTTACTGTCGTATCGTTGGCAGCAACACCATCCAACGTTGGAACTGAAATTGTGTCGTCCAAGTAAGCAAAGGCTGCATATGAAACAGCCCCAGGTGTCGTTGAAACGATCGAACGCACCATACCTGAAGAATCTTGCTCTTGGGCATCGGCTGATTCAGCACCCTTCAAGCCCCACTTTTCAAATGTGGCACGCGTTCCAGAACCTGCAACACGGTTAACCAGAACGATTGGCAAGTCAGCACCGCCAACTTGCTTCCAATTCGTGACCTTCTTTGTGAAGATGTCGATCAATTGATTTTGTGTCAAATTTGTAATGTTTGCTTCTTTATTAATCATTGGGGCGATACCAACAACGGCAACCTTGTGGTCAACCAACTTGTCAGCATCGATACCATTCTTCTCTTCCGCAAACATGTCAGAGTTTCCAAGGTCAACGGCTCCTTGTTGAACTTGTGCCAATCCGGTACCAGTTCCACCACCTTGCACGTTAACGAAAACTCCCATGTTTTTGCCGGCGTAATCTTCCCCGGCGGCTTCAACAAGTGGTTGCAATGCGGTTGATCCAACAGCCGTGATATTCACGCCACTGTTTGTTTCGCGCGATGCGTATCCCCAAGTCAATAGGCCTCCCGCAACCAATACGATTGCGGCACTTATCAACCAACTGCGCTTCATAACGAACGCCTCCTAATATCTTCTGCTACTAGAATTATTATCCCTAATCTATGTAAATGTCGTACCACAGTTTTGTAAAGGTTTCCTTTACATAGATATATACCCAATTCTACGCTTCGAATACTTATTCTACTACTTATAAGCTTTTCCAAATAGTCGTGTATTTTTGGCGCCGGCATACAATCTCATTCGTATTTGTCTTAACGGTCATTGTACGCGTCGGCCGTACTCGCATTTTACCAGCTGCCACCTCAAAATCTAAGCGTTGACCCTCCACGCCGACCAACGAAAAACACCATTGCCCTAGAATGGGTTTAGCAGGTATGCCTTGCAAGACAAAATGGTCATTAGTTAGGTAGCCACCAGACAACCATTTCAGCAAACCACTAATGCGATGTGGTCCATCCCCATCAGGAACAGATTGATAAAAATCGCCTGTCATATCTGTTGGTGTCTCGTGCAACAGTTGTACGAAAGCATCCTCAGACAAGGTTTGCCGACAACGATATAACGTCCATCGGGCATTTCTCAGCCACCCAAATTCTTTCGTCGCATTAAGTTGCAATTGTGCCCAAAATTCACGCCACCGCACCTGATTTCGACTTGCTAACACATCAAAACGACACCGTGGCCCCTCCCAAAAAAATTGGACGACCGTTAATGGACGTCCATTGATGGGTTTATGTGTAATCATCCCATGTTCAGTAGTTGCGTGCATCAACCCATTCGTCTCGATGTAATCAATATCAGTTGCCGGCACACGTAATTGCATCGTGGTTGTTCCTGTGATGGTTAATCGGCGGGCGATCGGGCGCCCAGTCTCAAATTCACGTAAGACACACATGCTGACTGATAACCAATCACCATTAGTTAATTGATGTTCATAGCTCGTCAAGTGACACCCCCACCGCATATCTTCAACCGCCAGCCAAATTTCACCTGGCGCCGGCTTAATTAAGAGGTGCTCTTGATTGACCAGCAATTCCCATCCGCACGCCAAATCAGGCCCGTCTGCAACGGAAATTGCATTACCTGTCCGTCGCGTCCAAACCGCATCTTCTAGCAAATCCTTTTGTGACTGGCCAGCGATTGCCACGGGTAGGTTCAGTCGCACCATCCAGGCATGTGGCCACACTTCAGTGACAAGCCGCCAAATGACGCGATTCTGTTCTTTCAGGCCTTCATTGACGATAATGACTTGTTCAATCTCCGCTTCATGGCACAACCATTCAGTCACTGCTAGATAGGTAGCCTGTAACGATTGCGTTTGCCATGAAAATACCTTTCGGCGGCCGGCTTTAATTTCAGTTGGTGTCATTTTAAAGCGAATCGTTTTCATGATTGTGCCACCTCTACGAAACGGCATCGCTCACCAACAAAAATTGTTTTCTGAATTTGCATAACAGCCGAGTGACGATCAAACATAACCGCTTGCTGGATAAACACTGCTGAACCAGGTGCGATTTTCAATATCTCAGCCTGTGCAGCTGTTGCGACCCCTAAGACAATATGTCGCACCGCATGACTCGTTTGAATCCCGAAACGACGGTAAAAGCGTTCAATCGTCGCCGCGTTCATTAAGTCATTCAACTTTGGTGCATATTCCGGCATCACAAAATGTTCTTCTAAGGCCATTGGCTGACCATTCAGCAACTTTAAAACACCAACGTGAATCGTTGGTAGGCGTGCTCGTTCTAGCTTTAACACTGTAATGATATCAAGCGGCATTTCACCCTCATCAATTACACATAGCTCGGCCGTCAACGACACATTGTTTGCAATTTGCCATTCCGATAATTGCATCAATTTGCTAACTGGTACCGCGTAAACGGGTTGTTCAGCAACCTGTGCCACTCGCCCTTTTCGCCGGGTAATCAGACCGTCCATTTCCAATAACCGCAACGCGCGCCGAATCGTTTCCCGCCCACATTCATAGTGAGTCCCCAAATCTGATTCACTCGGCAATGGCATCCCACTTTGATACGTCCCATTTCGTATCTGCATTTGTAACTCTTTATAAATCTCTTCGAACACATACTTTCCCATAGTAAAAAGCCCCCCACACCGCAGATTATACGGTAATGGGGGACTATGTTCTAGACAAGGCGTTAACTGTTAACACCCGTTCTATGATTGATTAATACTTAGCCAAAGAGTCTAAAATCAATGCCACAAACTTATCGTTATCAAGGGTTGTCATCAACTCAGCATTGGCTGGCTTACCTGTCATGTTATGTTGGTCAACTACCAAACGGCCACGCGTCAATTGACCTTGTGTTTCCACATCAACATAGTACGCCTTACCAGCAAACATTGATGGGTCAATCAAGTATGCAATCACTTCAGGGTCATTCAAAACCACCGGCACATCTGGGTTACTAAAGTCACCGTAGTTTTCCATCAAATCAGCCGCAGCTTGGGCCACTGGGTTTTCAATTGCGCGCATCTTCGCAACTGTCTCAGATGAAATCACACCTTGCTCAGTCAAATCACGCGTAATCATCACCACTGGCACACCACTGTTCAAAATAATCTTAGCCGCGTCTGGATCGATTGAGAAGTTATATTCAACGCCTGGGTAACGGTTGCCCGTGTTAATTGCCCCACCCATCAACACAATCTTTTCAATCTTGCTGTGCAATTCTGGGTGTGCTGCCAACAACAAGGCCACGTTTGTCACCGGACCACTGATACCAATAACCATTGGCTCGTTGGCTTCACGCAACGTCTTCGCCATCAAGTCGATACCGGCTAGTTCTGAAGGCTCGAAGCCAGGCTCTGGGAATTCAGTCCCGTCCAAGCCTGTAAACTCACGCCAGTTGTCAGCAAGACCGAATGGCTCAATCAATGGCTTAGCTGCACCGTGGGCTACCGGAATATCCGTGCGTCCCAAAAGCGTCAACGCCTTCATGGCATTCTTTTGTACGTTTTCAACCGTTTGGTAAGCGACTGTTGTTGAAACCGCCTTGATTTCCACCTTGTCCGTGTTCGCCAACGCCAACATCAAACCGAAGAAATCTTCATGACCTGGGTCACAGTCCAAAATCATCTTAATCATTATGTCGTCCTCGTTTTAGGCAAAGTGTTGGATGTGTGGACCTTGCTCCTTGAAGCCAGCGTCCAAGATTTCCAATTGCGTCAAAATTTGTTCGTCAGTAACTTCCTTCTCAGCACCATGCAAAATCACATCCACACAGTTTTGGTACATCAAACCGTAGTTACCACGTGGCGTCTCCATCTTGTGCTCAACCGGATCACCGTAAGCGTTGATGTACTTAATCACGCCGTAGTTATCTGGGTTGTCAGCCCCGAAGTTAGGTTCTGATGGTGAGATGCCAGCCAAGATGTCGTTTTCTTGTGCATCCATACCGTACTTAATGAATGAACCATTCGTACCGTGCAAGATGTACTTAGGATATTGGTCAGCAACCAAGAAACTCGTCTTCAACTTAGCACGCAACTTGCCGTAGTACATGTTAACTTCAAAGTTATCATCAACACCTTCAGGGTTCGTTACTGACTTGATGTCGTACGCAACCGCTTCTGGCTTACCCCACAACTTGATGATTTGGTCCAATGGGTGGACACCGTATCCGTAGAAGGCACCATCAATTTGCGTACCTGGGTTTGAAGCAGCACCTGGACGGAAGTAGTCGAAGTGTGACTCAAATTCAATCGGCTCACCAATGAAGCCGTGGTCCAAGATGTATTGCAATTCCATAAACTCACCATCGAAACGGCGGTTTTGGAATGGCGTAATCAACAATCCCTTTTCGTTGGCCAATGCAATCAGTTCCTTACCCTCGGCAACTGATGTCACGAATGGCTTTTCAACCATCACGTTCTTACCGGCTTCCAACAAACGCTTTGCCAATTCAAAGTGTGAAGGTGCTGGCGTAATAACAGAAACAAATTGGACTTCTGAATCATTAACCACTTGATCCAAATCATCCGTAAAGACAATTCCACGTGCTTCCAAAGCAGCTTGATCTTCAGGTCGCTTGTTCAAAGACGGCGTGTAAATCGTCTTAATTTGAACGTTTTCATTTTCCAACAAATAAGGCAAGTGGTAACGGTTTGCACTGTTACCGAAGCCAACCAAGGCCATAACCAACTTTTCTGACATATCAATACTCCTAAAAGATACTTTATTGCTCATTTATTAACAAAGTTCATTGTAAGCGGTTGCAGTTTTGCGTGCAAGCGATTTCACAGTTTGTTCAAAAAGAATTTTAGCTGATAGTGCCGAACTCCCATGCCTTGACGCAACGCGTCGACACACACAACCAACGAAAAAAGGGCAATAGCCTCACTGTGCCATTGCCCTTTGATGTTTTGTTACTATTTACTTCTTGTATGCCCACTTCCAGTCATATTGTGCACCAACTGGGTTCGTGACAACTTTCTTAACTGAAGGACGTGACAACGTTGCCAATGAACGGTAGTACAAAGGCACCACGCCGGCATCCTTTTCAATCGTTTGCTCAGCCGTCTTGTAATCGTCGTAACGCTTGTTTTCATCAGTTACATCAGTCGTTGAGGCTGCCTTCACAGCGTTATCGTAATCTGCATTTGCCCAGCTTCCGTTGTTAAACGTTGATTCTGATGTGAACAAATCCAAGAATGTTGAAGGCTCTGCGTAATCAGCTCCCCAAGCTGAGATAACCACGTCAAAGTTCTTGTCTTCTGACAATGCCAAACGTTGCTTGAACGGTACCGTCTTGATTGAAACCTTCAAACCTGACAAGTTTTGTAGTTGTGATTGCAAGAATTGTGCTGTACGCTTTGCGCCGTCTGTGTCATCAGTCAAGACTTGCAAGTTCAACTTCTTCTTGCCTTCTTCCTTCAACCCTTCAGCAAACAACTTCTTTGCCTTAGCCTTGTCGTATGAGATAGCACCCTTTACTGCAGCTGACTTTGCAAAGTCCTTACCAGTATTTGGATCCTTCGCCAAGTTTTGTGGCGTCAACGTCGTTGCTGGCGTGGCTGTTCCTGTCAAAATCTTTTCTGACATTGTCTTACGGTCGATGGCGTATGACAATGCTTGACGAATCTTAACATTCTTCAAGGCGGCAACCTTCTTCTCGTTCAACTCAAGATAGAACGTTGTTGCTTGTGGGATAACCTTGTAAGCTTTATTCTTCTTTGAAGCCTTAACTTGATCAGGTGACAAGTTGGTGAAGTCTAGCTTACCAGCCTTATACAAGTTGTAACCTGTGTTTTGATCCTTAATCGTTTGGATGCTTACCTTTGGTGTCTTAACAGCCTTAGCATCCCAGTAGTTGGTGTTCTTTACCAATGAGTACTTGTTGTTTGAACCAGTCCAACCCTTTTGAACATATGGTCCAGATGCCAATGTGTACTTTGAAGCAGTTCCGTACTTGCTACCAACCTTCTCCACAAACTTTTGGCTTTGTGGATAGAATGGCGCCATTGTCAAAATTGATTCAAGTTGTGGCATTGGCTTATCCAATGTAACTTCCAATGTTGTGTCATCAACAGCCTTAACACCCAAATCATTCAAGTTCTTATCCTTACCAGATTGGATGTCGTCGGCACCCTTAATACCTGAGAATAGGTAAGCGTATTGTGATGCCGTCTTTGGATCATTCGTACGTTGCCAACCATAAACAAAGTCTTGTGCCGTGAGTGGTTCACCGTTAGCCCACTTCAAGTCTGGGCGCAACTTAAACGTATATGTCAAACCATCATCTGACTTTTGTACTGATTCAGCCAATGCCAATTCAGGCTTTGCATCTTGCCCATAGCGGTACAAACCTTCACCCGTAGCTTGCAAAGCGTCGAAGTCTACTGAAGCCGTCACCTTTGACGGATCCATCGTTCCCAAGTCCGATGTTTCTTGCCAGTTAATCGTCTTATATGTTGCGGCGTTTGCTGCCAACGGTGCAACTGCTGATCCCAAAATCACTGCGGTTGAGAGTAGCACCGATGTTTTTACCAATTTGTTCATATCCCACATTCCCCTGTTTCTTGCACTTTTAGTATGTGGATTAATATAAACTAAGAAAAAAGAAGTGTCAATATCATTTTCCTCTAATGTTAAGAAACCTAACATCAAGAACACTGTAAAAGCCTGTGTTTGGGCGTTTTTAAAATTAGAAAGTTTTAATTTAAATTCCGATAACACGCGATAAAAACAAAAAAGCGAGCAAACATGCTCGCTTTTTAATCAAATTAAATTGTCCAATCATCCAATGAATCAACTTCATGGGTTGGTTGTTGTGCTTCTTGGGCAACTTGCTCCTTCGTAGAAACACCGGTATAAACTAGCAACGTATCAATCCCAGCATTCAAGCCGGCACGAATGTCCGTATTGTAGTTGTCACCAACCATCACAACTTGGTCAGCTGTCAATCCGGTTAGCTCCAAAGCACCATTCATGATAATGGTTTCTGGCTTACCAACAACTACCGGATCCTTTTGTACAGCTGTACGCAAAGCTGCCACCAACGTACCAGCGCCTGGCAACATACCACGCTCGTTAGGCAAATTCGTGTCAACGTTCGTCGCAACAAATGCTGCGCCATCTTGAATGGCCAACGTTGCTTGCACCAACTTTTCATAGTTGATTTCACGGTCCAAACCAATTGCAACGGCATCAGCTGGGGCTTCGCTAACCAGCTCAAAGCCCTTAGCTTCCAGCGCCGTACGCAAACCGATTTCACCAATCATCAAAACGCGCTTGACATTTGGCAAAGTTGCCAAGTAGTCGGCTGTCGCCATGGCGCTTGTGTAGACTTGATCGGCTGTCGTTGGGATGTCGTGATTCTTCGTTAGATTTTCAGCAACTTCGGCTGGTGTCTTCGTTGAATTATTCGTGACAAACAAATATTGCGAATCAGACGCAGCAAGGCGCTCGATGAAACGCTTACCAGCTGGGAACTGCTTGGTTCCTTGGTAAATAGTGCCATCTAAGTCAATAAAATATCCTGCGTAAGTCATCAATAAATTCCCTTATCCCTTTTCAGTCGTTGTTTGGCGTTCACGGATTTGGAAACGACGACGCTTCTTACGCCCCTTCGTTTCAACCGTGTTCGCGCGTTCCTTTACATGCTTAGCCTTACCGTTACCTGGCGCCGGCTTAGTTGTCTCAGCAATCGCCGCCGTCTTTGGCTTTGGCTTGTGGTGACTACCATTTGGGTTAGTCCCGCCATTGCCAGTTGAACGACGTTGACGACGACGCTTGCGGTGCGCCGTATTCGGCTCTTCTTCAGCTTCAGGCACGTCGTGTGGCTCAAGGTTTTCAAGCACAAAGTATGGTGCACCAAAGTTTACTTCTTCATATAAGTAATCTTGTAGTGCAGAAATTTGATTGCTACGGGCAATACCGGCCGTGCCATCCTTGTAAAAACCACGTAAACGTAGCTGATCAGCCGCGATGTCACCAACCAGAAAATCATACTTTTCTAGGAAGTCGCTAAATCGTGCCGCCATTTTTTGCTGATTGTATGCTTCACGATAATCTTCGACCAAACGGTAACTACGTTCATTAATGAAAATAATATTATCTTCACCGGCCGTAATTGTCGTGGCTTCTTGTCGCTTCATAAATTGCTCTTCAGCAAGTTCTTTCATGCGTTCGCGATCCATGTTTTGCCTCCTTCCTAATTAATTTTCTTCTTTATTTGGTAAAAACGTTTCGGCAAGATATGCCGCAAAGTCCTCTCGAATTACTGTATCATATGACATCACGTTCTGTCCCGCTATTTCCAAAGTTGGGAAGTACGGAATAAACATGTAATGATCCAGTGCGCCAATAGTATACGTTGCGTCTAAATCAATCGGCTGGTCGTGAATAAACACATCCCCATCCGAATCAATTCGCAAACCAGACCAAACCACTTCGCCCCACGTATCGCCACGGAAGCCCATGCCCCGCAGCCGGTTAGGTCGAAGGAAATTGCGGTTCTTCTCAACTTCATGCGCCAAGCGCCACAAATCGCGTCCCTTCAACGTTGAACGCATTGGGTGCACTGCGTGTGGTAGCAACGCATGCAAATCATTAGCCGTTACGATACCGGCTGGCAAGTCCGTCAAAAACAAGCCCGTTGAAAGCATCGCAATATCCGTGTGCGTGCGTTCCTTCAATGCTGCTAGGCCGAGGTCAATCAAGCGATGCTCACCCTGAATACCATTCGTGTAAGTGATTGGTAATTCAGCAACCACACGCTTAGCTAGCTGTTGTTCACCACTCGTTTGATAACCCGCGATTTCAACGCGATCTTCTGGCAACGTTGGCAAATCATCCGTCACAACTGTCGTGGCCCGCATGACTGAAATATGTCCATCTTCAATCGTTAAATCGATGCGACCAATATGGTCACCATAACGTCCCACAGCAGCTAGCATAGTGTCACCATGCTGCTCACCATTCGCCAACAAATGGTGCGTGTGTGCGCCAATGATGACGTTCAAATCAGGATAATGCGTTGCCAAATAACGATCAGTTGGCAAACCTAGGTGTGAGAGTAACACAACAAAATCAACTTGGTCAGTTAGCTCTGGCACAAGTCGATCAAGGGCATCTGTCACCTTTTCAGGCATCCAACCCAACAACGGGAACGTCAAAATGAATGGCGCCGTCAAACCAAGCACCCCAACACGTGTGCCCTTAGGTGTCGTAATGATTTTATGCGTCACCGCCCAATCTGGCACTTCACCAGTCTGGCGGTCCGTAATATTACCGAGCACAACAGGGAAATTGGCGTGGTCATAAAGATGATTCATATCATCATGCGCCAAGCCCAGCCCTTCATTATTACCAATCGTGACTGCGTCATAGCCAATCTCATTTAACAAAGCGACATTAGCCTGACCCATCGTCGCTTCCGTTAGCGGGTGTTGCCGGTCCAGTGCATCCCCAATATCGAAGGTCAATACACTGCGACCTTCACGAATCAAATGACGCTTTTGTGTTTGCAAATAACGTCGGATTTGTGGCCAGTGCTCCAAATGCGAGTGGATGTCGTTCGTATGCAAAATTGAAATATTATCCTGCATACGTTTTACCTCCGCTTTGCAAAATCATCGTGCTTACATTGAATAATTGTCTCAATCTCATTGAAATTGAGTGGCGTACTCCAGACCGGACGTTCATCTGCCATCAGGTAATCCAAATCAGTACTGTCCACACCAACATTGATGTTTTCAGGAATTGGTACCATTGTGTGGTGAATGTGACCGTGCAAGTTAATGCTGCTTGGCGTTTGGCCAAACATCATTGGGTAGTGCGTCAAGAAAAATTGGTGGTGGTTCGCCTTGATAATGCGACCAACATCCTCAAATTCATACTTGGGCTTACCATCAGACAATACTGGGTTGTGGGCAGCCAAGTACTTGAACAATGCTCGCGAATCGTGGTTTCCCTTGATAATCACAATGTGTCCGTTCAATTGTTCCAAAATTTCAGCAATCATTTCGTGACCTTTACGTGCAGGTCGTACATGATTGACCATCGCAATATCACCCAAGTGGTACACGGTGTCTGTTTCCCCAACACGATCATTCCATGCCTTAATCATTGCAGGGTGTTCATCGGCCAAAAAGTCGAATGGACGTGGTGCAAAATTGTTGCTTTGCAATAGTTCCTCATGGAAGAAATGCGTATCTGAAGTAAAAAATTCCATTTCTCTCGCCTCTCAATTAGCGGAGTCGACCGCCTTCATAACTCTTAATCCACTTCTCAAATAACTCAAAATCCGCCGGAAAATCATTGTACCCAACAAAACGTAATTCATCTGGTTGCTCGGCAAACTTGACGCGAACACCCCATTCATCAGTTTTATCAGTCACATCCCCACGATATTCCGGTTGCCAAGTTGGCAAAATTTCCATTAGTCGACGTTCAATATTTGGCCATTGGAACGAGACATCTTGCCACATTGACGCAAACGGACGACGCTTATCATCAGCCATGACCTCATCTGCATTGGTGCGTGAGAAATCAAACGTGGCATCCGTGATTTCAGCGAACGTCTTCATCTCAGCTGGCACACGCAAATAAAAGGCGTGTTGGTCCATTTGCTTGGCATAAATGTAGTCGAAACCAGCTGCTAAATTACCGCGATAATAAACAACGTATTCTAATGCCATCTTACTTATCAATCACAATCAAATCAGTTGGAATGCCCGCCGTCAAATTCTCGAACCCGTCAGCCGTGACAATCACATCATCTTCGATACGTACGCCACCCTTACCAGCGACGTAAATACCAGGCTCAATCGTCAACAGCATACCTTCACGAACGATGTCTTCGGCAGGTGAACTTGCTGACAAAACAGGACCTTCGTGAATGTCCAAACCAATACCGTGACCCGTTGAGTGGTTGTATTCCTTACCGTAACCGGCTTCTGTGATAATATCGCGGGCAACCTTATCCAACTCTGAATCTGCAACACCTGGCTTTACGGCATCGATTGTGGCACGTTGCGCCTTTAGGACAACATCATAAATAGTCTTTGACTCGTCATCCAACTCACCGAACGCCAACGTACGCGTGATGTCTGACGTGTACCCATCAACAAAGTAACCAAAGTCAATTGTCACCAAGTCACCAGCTTCGATAGCCTTATCTGAGTATGTTCCGTGAGGCAAAGCACCACGGTAACCAGATGCGACAATCGTGTCGAATGATGGCTTATCAGCCCCCTTCTCCTTGATAATACGATCAAGCAAGTTGGCCACTTGACGTTCCGTCATACCAATGTGCAATTGTGGAATCATCTCGTTGAACGCTTCAACGGCAACCTCAGCTGAACGACGCAACTTAGCCAATTCATCAGTATCCTTCACTTCGCGAATCGCCTCAAGCAAAGCTGGTACGGGCGCGATATCAACACCGACAAAGTTTTCATCCAAGTAATCGAAGTCACGGAATGGCAATGTATCTTCGAAGCCCAAGTTTTCAATCTTAAAACGCTTGGCCGCTGCCATCGCAACACCCCAGTAGTCACGGGTAACCAACAATTGAACACCCTCATCTAGGCGTTCGCGGTATTCTTCTTCGTAACGGGCATCGGTAATCAAAGCGGCGTTTTCACGACCAATCAAAACCAAGCCATCCCCAGTTCCGCCTTCGAAGCCAGTCAAGTAACGCATGTTTGTGCCGTTCGCGATGATCAAGCCATCAATTCCCAATGGTTCGAACAAGCGACGGACATTTTCAATTCGTGTGTTCATGATTATTTTCCTCGTTTTCTTAATGCTTCCATTATAGCAAATCCCACCTGTCACGGCTGATAAGTGTTGTCTTTTCGCGCAATCAAAAAACAGTCACTCAATTGAGTAACTGCTTAATCTTATAATCTGAATGTTTTCGTTGGTTGAGCTTGCAAACTGTTAATTGCGTCCCAATCGAGTGTCACACCGATTCCCGGTTCGGTCGGCACTGGTAACTGACCCGCATCTAACATCGGCGCATGCAAAATAATATCCTGCTCAAAGTAACGGTCCGCCTGCGAATTATCGCTGGGAATTATATTCGCCCCTGGTAAGCTGGCTAATGCCGCATCAACCGCGCGCCCCAAGCCAGAGCTCAACATACCGCCAAGCCAAGGCAATCTATTATCTGCTAGTAACAGCTCGATGGCTGTTTTTGCAGCCGTAATGCCTCCGATTTTTGCTTGCTTGATTGTAAACGCATCCGCCGTTTGCTCGGCTATCGCGCGCCTCACATCAGCTAAATTGTGCAAGGATTCATCCAAACTGATGTGCATTTGCAACTTAGCTTGTGCTTCTTGATGCGCCTGCCATGAGTCAGTTGCAAACGGTTGCTCAATCATGAAAATGCCCGCCCCTTCCAATTGCTGGAGTCGGGCAAAATCAGTTGGTTGCCATGACGCATTAGCATCAACGGAAAATTGATGATTTGGAAATTGGCTAATGACCGTTTTTAACATTTCCAAATCCGTTTGCGAATCAATCTTCAACTTAATCCGTCGGTAGCCTTGGCTCACAGCATTCTCGACTGACGTCATCAATGCCATCTCAGTATCCGCAATGCCTATCGCAATGCCCACAGCAATTTCAGATACCGTACCACCAATCAATTGTTGCAAGGATTGGTGCATCGCTTTGCCATAAGCATCATAGAAGGCCATTTCAAGACCAGCTTTCGCAAAAGATAGGTTTGAATGCGCAGCTAACCAGTTGGCCATATCTGCCGGGGTTTCAAAACCTTCACCTAACAGCATAGGCACAAGACGCTCAATTTCTGCAAGCGACTCAGCTTGTGACTCCGGGGCATAGCTATGATCAATAAATGATTGCACATCCCCATACCCAGTCACACCATCCGTCGTTACGGCAATCAAAGTTAGTGGTCGATCGTATGTCACGTCATGGGCGGTTTTAAATGGCTGCTTCAAGCGTAATGTCAGTGGGTATAGTTCGATTTGTTCAATCCGCATGGTTAGCATACTCCATTAGTATGTTCGTTACCGTAGTGGGCTGTTCAAAATGAACGTTGTGTCCAGCATTGGCAACCGCTACGCGTGCAACACTCGGTAATGCTTCAGCCATTCGGTCATTAATCACCGTAAACTTAGCATCATCACTGCCAGTAATTAGCACCACCGGTACCTGCAGATTAGGCAACTCAGGCCAATAATCCGGCATAGCACCAGTACCAAAACCGCGCAACGAATTGGCCACGTTGGTCGCCGTTTGGTTAACGCGTTGCTCGTGCATAAACGCTTGTTGTTCAGCTGATGCATTTTGCTGACTTGCGAAGAGTGGCAACTTTTCCCAGTCAGCGACAAAGGCAGCCATACCATCGCGCTCAATTCGATCAGCCTTTTGCTCATCACTTGCCACACGTGCGTCACGGTCAGTTTGATCTGCAATCCCCGCCGTCCCGCTTTCTAGGAACAACCGCTGGAGTCGTTCAGGAAATTGGTGTGCAAAGGCCAGCGCCAAACGAGCGCCCATTGAATAGCCCACTAGATTCACCTTCTCGATACCTAGCGTATCGAGGATGGCCACAATATCAATTGCTTGATTAGTGGCGTTAAAGCGTTCGGGTGACACAATCGGCGTTTGACCACCAAACCCTAATAGGTCCAGATAAATGCGCGTACCCACTGGTTGCACTTGTTCGTAATCCGCTAAACTCCCCATGAAGCCGTGGAAAAATAGCCACGTCGGCGTGCCAGTACCTTCAATACGCACGTGATAGGGATAATCGTTTATCAGTACCAACTTATCCATTGAACGCCTCACGAATCTTGACCAACACCGCATCGTGTTCGGCAACATTTTGTGCACGCGTACTTTGCACTTCAATCAAGCGAAGTGTTGTTGCAGGGTGTGCAAGCAAATCACGCAAATCATCTTGTGACGTTGCCAAATGATAATCTGCATCGTAGAGGGCCGCAATTTTCTCAACCGACAAAGCCAACGGTGTACCGAACATCGGCTCAAAGTAATCTTTTGCCGCTGCTTGTGGTAGGAACGAGAAGATACCTCCGCCATTGTTGTTCACAACCACAATCGTCATCGCCAAGTTGGCTTGATGAGCCATCATCAACCCGTTCATATCATGGAAGAGCGTCAAATCACCCGTCAGGAATGTCGTTGGCTTGCCAGTCATCGCCATACCAAACGCTGATGAAACGGTTCCATCAATGCCATTAGCCCCACGATTTGCCATCACATGCACGTTCGCGGCTGGCATAAAGTAGTTATCCATGTCACGAATTGGCATTGAGTTCGCAATGAACACTTGGCTATCAGCTGGAACAGCAGCCATCACACCAGGCAAGGCAACTTCAGACATTTCAGTCGTTGCAATTGCTGTCGCCAGCGTTTGCTTAACCGTTTGCCATTGTGTGAGGTAGTCGTTCTCAGTACGTCCATCGGTCGCCAACAAATCATCAACCAAGGCCATCTCATCAACGGCCAACGTTATCGTTGTTCGGCGCGAGTGGTCGTGACCAGCATGGTTAACCCCGACTTGAATTACTTGTACTTGTTTGTCTCGTAGCCAAGCAACAACACGGGCTGAAACTGGTGTCCCACCAAAGCGAACAGCGACATCAGGTACGAGTGTGTCATCAAGTGCACCAGCTTCAAGCAAAGCATCGATACCATTAATGGCTACATCACTTGGACGCACGTTACTCAAGACATCTGCCAACATCGGCATTTGGAAGTGCTCAGCCAAGGTTGCAAACTTTTCGGCTTGCCACCCCGTCTCATCAGGTCCCACTAATAGCAGTGCCTTTTCATCGCGCAGCTTGTTTGCAAGCATTGCAACAGTCGCTTCATTAGAACGCATCGTGCCAACCGTAATGACTTGTTCTGTCACCGTTGGCCAAGTTTCACCTAAGTCAGGCATCAGTGGTTTGCGCAATGGTAAGTTAATTTGCACTGGACCAGCTGGCGCAGTCGTCGCCGTCACAACGAGTTGTTGAACGTGGTAATCAATGTACGCAATCACATCGGCGTGTTCGTCTTGCATTTGCAACGCACTGAATGCCTTTGTGTTGTCGCCATACATGTTAGCTTGGTTGACTGTTTGTGGCGCACCAATTTCTTGTAGTTCTTCCGGTCGATCAGTCGTCAACGCAATCAAGGGCACGTGTGAAATATGTGCTTCCATGATTGCTGGCAAGTAATTGGCCGTTGCCGTTCCTGATGTTGCTAACAAAGCCACTGGCTTGTGCATTGCTTTGGCCATTCCTAGCGCAAAGAAAGCTGCTGAGCGCTCATCTACATCCACCGTCACACGTACGTCATCACGAACCACTTGCATTTCAGCAAGCAACAAAGCGAATGGTGTCGTACGTGAACCTGGTGATACCACGAAGTCATGTACACCTTGGGTAACCAAGCTGGTCAATAAGTGCTTAATGTTTCGGGTTAAAATTTCATTCATCTCGCTTGTCCTTCTAATAAGTTCATCATCGGTTGCATCTTCAACCCAGTTTCTGCATATTCTGAATCCGCATTTGAGTCAGCCAAAATACCCGCACCAGCAAAGAGATTGGCTTGCGTGCCAGTCACCCACATTGAGCGAATGCCGACAATCATTTCACCGTCCCCATTTGACTTCACAACACCAACCGGACCAGCAAATATGCCGCGCGGTTGCCGTTCAATTTGCGCAATCGTTGCCATTGCCCAGTCAACTGGCTTCCCACCAAGGGCTGGGGTTGGGTGCAAACGCTCTGCCAGCGCCAACACCGTGTTGGCGTCACGCAGCTTACCGGCGATTGGTGTGTACAAATGTTGCACTTGTGGATTCTTCATAATTTGTGGGCCATCTGGCAACGTTAAGTCAGCTACGTCAGCGAGGCGGTCAACAATTGTGTCAACGACATACGCGTGCTCTTGCAAATTCTTCGCATCATGCAACAGTTCATCCGCTAGCTGTTCATCTTCAGCATCCGTCGCGCCACGACGAATCGTGCCAGCCACACCAGCCGTCTCGAATTGGCCACGGTTCACTTTGGCCAAGCGTTCAGGTGTCGCTGAAATAAACACCTCATCCCCACGCTTAATCACCATGTGATAACTGTTCGGTTGCTGATCAGCCAAATCTGCCAACAATTGAGCCAAATTCAAGTGACCAGATAACGATACTTGGCGTTGACGACCAAGCACAACCTTTTGGTGCGTCTCATTATTAGTCATATCCTGAATGGCATTGTTCACGCGTTCCGGCCAATCCGTTTCATCCGTTGTTGCTGTAATTGCAACTGTATCTTGGCGATATGGTGCGCCAAACGGATTCGTCTCGCGGCCCCACAGATATTGATCAGTGATGTCGTACAACACCGCTGGCAACACAAAATAGCCATTCATTAGTTGGCTGTCCTGTACGTTTTGGTCATCGAATGCAAATCCACCAAAGACCGGATAGCGTTGTTGCTTCGCCCAGTCTGAGACTTCTTCGAATGATACCCCAATTAATTCTTCTGCAATTCCGAAACCATAGTAACGTGTGCGCTTATCCGCTGTTGCAAAATAGACCGCATTTTCCGCTTGTGCAAAGCGGTCACGGAGTTGTTTTTCAGATGGAAAACTCATGCTTATACCTCACTTCTGTTCTATTAGTATAGCACTCGTTTGTCCCATATATGAGTCACACTTTAAGGGCACTTCAATTTATCTTGTTACACTTTTAACAAAGTCCATAGTATACTAATAGTATGCAGATTTATCGCATCGATTTCTCACAATTAATCTCACAACTTTTGCTGGTAACACAGCATTTACCTTTCAAATCGAACGCTGCATACCAACTCGTTTCTGTCACTCACATGATAGAAACGAGTTTTTTATTAGCAAAAAAGAGGCATACCGCAGTATCCCTCTAAATAAACTATTCGAATTGGGCATCGTACAACGTCTTGTACGTACCGCCTTGAGCAAGCAATTCATCGTGCGTCCCACGCTCGACAATCTGACCGTCATTCAATACAACAATTTGATCAGCATTGTGGACCGTACTCAAACGGTGAGCAATCACAATCGTTGTCTTGTGGGTCATCAAGTTATCCAAGGCGTGTTGAATAATCTTTTCGGATTCATTGTCCAACGCCGCCGTTGCTTCATCCAGAATAACAATTTCAGCATCCTTAACCAACGCGCGGGCAATTGACAACCGTTGCTTTTGACCACCAGACAGCTTGACGCCACGCTCACCAACGGTGGTGTTCATGCCATCCGGCAAGCCACGAATAAAGTCGGCAACCGCTGCACGTTCAGCTGCATCCCAGAGGCGCTCATCACTGACATCCCCAGAACCATAACGAATGTTGTCCGCGATTGTGCCATCAACAATTGTTACATCTTGGCTAACGATTGAAATGTGTTGGCGCAAATTTCGAATATCGATATCTTCAATCTTCATATCATCAAAACGAATCTCACCACCGGTGCGCTCATAGAAACGCGTCAACAAGCGAATCAAGGTTGACTTTCCAGCGCCTGAACGACCAACCAACGCCGTCGTCTTACCAGCAGGTATCATCAAATTAATCCCGTTCAATGATGCCACACGCTCCAAATCATAACTAAATGTCACGTTCTCCAGTTCAATTCCCTTTTGCAAAGGACTTGGGAATGGCTGTGGGTCATCTGAGTTCTTAATCGTTTCAACCGCACCCATAATGTCCTTGATGCGATCATAAGATACTTGGGCCGTTTGTAGCATGTTCAACAAACGCGAGAATGAACGGATTGGATCTTGTAGCAAAGCCAAGTAACTCAAGTAGGCCACCAATTCACCAACTGTTAAATGCCCTTGAATGACCAACAAGCCACCAAACGCCAACACAATCGCCGTTCCAATCGTATTAATAAAGTTAACCAAAGGCTGGAAAATCGCCTGCCAACGAGTTGCTTCAAGTTGATACGTATTCTGTTCTTCAACAATGTCCTTGAAGCGACGCGTCTCTTCATCCTCCGTCGTGTAACTCTTAATCAACTCAATTTCGGTAATCGTCCCTTGAAGTTGATTTGAAATTTGCGAACTCGTCGCACGAACCTTGGTGTACGCTTCACGAATGCGAGCACGGAAGAAGCGAATTGTCACAAACAACACTGGGAACGTGATGCTAACCAACAACGCTAGCTGCCAATCTTGAATGAACAAGAACGTCAAGACAGCCACAAACGTGAAAATATTACCGATAATGCCAAAGCTATCTGAACTAATCAAGTTTTGTAGGCTGCTGATGTCGCTGGTTAGGCGAACCATCAAATCACCCGTTTTAGCACTTTGGAAATAATCATAATCTTGCTTCAAAATGCGGTTGTACGTCTGCAAACGCAGGTCGGTAATCGAACGTTGTGATAACACCTGCATCAAGTATGTTGAAATGAATGACACGACACCCAATGCCAAAGTTGTTACCAACAATAGTGACACTTGCACAGTCAACGCAGAAACACTTTTCAGCGCCACGGCATGGTCAATCACACGTTGCGTAAATTGTGGCACGATGAAGTTCAAACCTGCAATAATAAGCAACAACACCATGTTTAACACTAACAATGACTTACGCTTTAAGACGCTACCAAAAACGAACTTAAGCATCTCGGTCAAGGTTGTATCTGATTCTTTTAGATAAGCCCGCATTTCAGAAGGACTCATCCGGCCACGATTCATCATATATCGCCACCCCCACTTCATTTTATCCGACAACAATCATAACACCGTTGACGAAAAGTGAGTGCAAAAGGGTTTGGATGCAAAAAAGCCGACCCCACCACAGGTTCGACTTTCATAAACTTATTGTTGTGGTTGCAAAACTTCAACCATCGCAACCGTTGCCTCTAACGGGTGCGCCTTCACGCCTTGGTGTTCTAGCTTAAATACCTTTGGATTTGACGCAACTTCAATGTAGTCACGCATCTCCAAATACCAGCTAGCCAAGAAATCAAACTCAACTAACGTATCCAACCATGACGCAGCATCATGACCATCCACGACTTGCAGATGCCAAACACCTTGCATTTGCAAGATACGCACCTCAATGTTGTTCTTAACGACCATCGCAGCGCCGTTTAACGTGCGCTTCAAGTAGTAACCACTGTGCGCTGAGTGAACAAACAATCGATCCAATAATCTGTCTGGCACATAGCTTGGAACGAGTTGGTAAATATAATTATCAGCTGTCTCTAAAATGTTGTAATCAACCGAATACCCTAGTGTTTGCTCCATGTAGCGACCAAAGACCAATAGCATCGCTGCAATCTTGCGTACCGCCGTTGAGGCTTCCTTTTCATGCAAATCAACGACAAGCAAATTGGTCAACGCTTCTGAGTTAAACAACAATTGCCGTTGTTCAGGTAGCCAGAAAGCTACTTGTTCACCAGTGCGTTGCTCTACCAAATAAGCGCCACCTTGTGTGCCTAATACAAATCGGAACGTGACCGGTGTCTCCAAGCCCTTGACTCGGAGCGTCAATTCTTCACTATCTTCAGACATCAAGATCGTGTACGCATCTGACTTGGCAAACTCCATGAAACGATTCATCGCCAACATGTAAATATCAGCCAGACCATACTGACGTGGCACTTGTATCCACTTATCGTCAAGCAAACGTTGGTTCAACGCCAGCAACAAACCATGAACTTGCGCCGGTTCGTTTGATTCTGACAAATCGTGCACATTAGTAATCATTGTTTGCACACGGTCAAGGTCCGCTTGCAAGTGTGCCGTGTACCCCGTTACACGGTCATGTAATTCCCTAATCATGTGATGTTACTTCCCCTTACTCTTTTTAGGCGCTGGCTTGGCCTTTTCCTCAACGCCAGCCAATGACTTAACGTAGTCAGCATATAGTGACTCTGCCTTCGCTGCAAACGTCTCGAAATCACCGAAAGTTTCTTCAATGGCGTGTTGTTCGTATGCCAAGACAGATTCTTCCTTTTCAAGTGACAACAATTGTTCTTCGTTCTTAGCAATTAGCATTGGCAAGTCAGCCGCTTTCTTATCGGTTGCATCCAATGCCTCCAACTTAACTTGCAATTCAGCCAGCTCATCACCATTACGCTTGAATAGGCCCTTCTTGTTTTCAAGTTCTGCCTTCTTTTTCTCCAAATCAGCACGTTCCTTGTCACGATCAGGTTGGCCAGCAACAGTTTCGCGCATACCAGTCAAAAGACGCTCAATTTCAGCTCGTTCAGTTGCGTGGACCGTTTCGTCAGTCTTAGAAAGCTCAACTGACTTCTTCAACAATTCAAAGGCAGCCATGTTGAAAATGAATGTGACTGAAAACGGATCAAGCACACCAAATTCACGACGGTCCCACCAATCACCAAAGAACAAGTGGAATACGCCAACTTCCGTTTCTTCATAGAAGAAGAATGGGAACTTCTCTGACAAGTAAGCAATCAAGTTCTTAGCAACGTGGTGGCTAATCTTAGGACGCAAATCATCAACAAGCGCAGCTAACACACGGTTGTTATCTGCACCAGCCGCATCATGCACCGTCATGTTGTAACGACGTGCATCAATCATCTCAAAAATTTGACGATCATCCCCAGCCATAATCGCCTCTTCAAACTTGGTCAAAAAGGCTTGTTTCTTTTGCAAATCGCCTTGCAATTCGTCAGCCAAGTTACCAGTTTCTGTCTTATAATATGGCGTTTCTTCCATGACCCCTCATCTCCGTTTTTCTCGTTTTTGTTAATTACAATTTTACCATAGGTAGCTTAATTGTAGCGGTCTCCACCAAGATTCAAAATTATCGAAACACAAAAAGGCCGTACGCCTAGCAATTGCTACGTGTACGGTCCCTAGTTATTTATTAATGTGTCGTCTGACTACCTGCCAGGCTCAACTCAGTTTGCAACGGTTGTACGCCCGTCAACGCAATTGAGCGCGCATCTGGTTGGCTCACACCAACTGAGATTTCGAAACGCTCACTATCAATAAAGTTACGGCCATGCGCATCAAACACTTCAAAGTCTTGTGGACGCAAATCAAATGTAATCGTTTGCTTAGCACCCTTACCCAAGTAGACACGCTTAAATCCCTTCAATTGTGCGTTTGGTACCGCAAATTCTGATTCCAGATCCTTCACGTAAACTTGAACAACTTCATCCGTGTCAAAATTACCCGTATTTTGAATCGTTGCCGTCACCGTTGCCGTATCTTCATATGACTTCACTTGCAAATCTGACAAGGCAACTGATGAGTACGTCAAACCATAACCAAATGGATACAACGCATCATCTGTCATGTAACGGTATGTGCGTCCTGCCATGTTGTAATCTTCAAAAGCAGGCAAGTTATCTGTGTTCTTGTAGAACGTTACCGGCAACTTTCCTGATGGACTTACCGCACCAAACAAGACGTCTGCAACAGCCAAGCCACCACGAGCACCCGGATACCAAATTTGCATAATGGCGCGTAAGTTAGGGTGGTTCTCCAAACCATCCAACTGCAATGATGATCCCGATGCCAATAGAACGACGACCGGCTTACCGACAGTTAGCAAACGCTCCAACAATTGACGTTGACGTCCTGGCAATGACAAGTTTGGCTTATCACCAGCACCCTGTGAGTTACCGGCATCACCTTCTTCTCCTTCAATCGTTGAATCAAGTCCTAAGACTGCCACAACGACATCTGAGTGTTCGGCTGCAATAACTGCTTCTGATTCACGCTCATCAGCCTTGGCCAATGGCTCAGCAGCGTGGTCTTGGAACAATCCTGAACCAATACTGTAGTGTACACGCACATCATCACCAAGGCGTTCTTGAATACCTTCCAAGATAGTGTATGAACGTGATGATGTACCGAAGTAGTTACCTAGTAATGCAATTTCTGAGTGCGCATTTGGTCCGACAACGGCAATCGCTTCCATCGTTTCCTTGCGTAGTGGCAAAACGCCATCATTCTTCAACAAAACAAATGACTTCTCAGCCGCAATTTCTGACAAATTATTGTGTGCCTTGGTATCGTTCGCTTCGTATGGAATAGCATCATACTCATTATCCGTTGCAAACATTCCTAGACGGACGCGCGTTGCGTAAAGTGAAATAACCGCATTGGTAATTTCTTCTTCAGTCACCAAACCACGATCCAATGCCTCATGCAATGATTGGTCAATGTGTCCAGCAACCAAGTTCAATCCTGCCTTGATAGCCAAGCCCATCGTTTCAGCAGCATCCTTCGTATACTTGTGGTTTTCATGCACATCTTCTGGTGCCATGTAATCTGAGACAACGTGGCCTTCGAATGACCACTTATCATGTAGGATGTCCTTCAACAACATTTCACTTACTGAGGCCGGTACGCCATCAACTGCGTTATACGCTGTCATGATACTTTCAACATCAGCCTCTTCAACGGCGGCCTTGAAAGCTGGCAAGTACGTCTCATACAAGTCCTTGTCTGACACAACTGCATCAAAGCCGTGACGCAAACCTTCCGGACCTGAGTGGACCGCAAAGTGCTTTGCCGTTGCGGCCAACTTCAAGTACTTTGCTTGTCCTTGCAACCCCTTGATGAATGCCACACCAAACTTTGACGTCAAGAATGGGTCTTCACCATACGTTTCGTGACCACGACCCCAACGTGGGTCACGGAAAATGTTCACGTTAGGAGACCAGAACGTCAATCCCTTGTAGATGTCACGGTCCTCATGCTTCGTGAATTCGTTATACTTTGCACGTCCTTCCGTTCCAATGACATCGGCAATTTCATTAATCAAGTGATCATCAAACGTTGCTGCAAGTCCGATTGCTTGTGGGAAAACCGTCGCCACACCAGCACGCGCCACACCGTGCAACGCTTCGTTCCAGTAGTTGTATTCCGGAATGTTCAAACGGTCAATAGCTGGTGCTTCATACTTAATTTGGCCAATCTTTTCATCAATCGTCATTTGGTCGACAATCACCTTAGCTTGACGGCGGGCTTCTTCGTGCGTGAGTTGCTGGGTCATATCAATACTCCTAAACATAAATCATTTCAATTAATAGTAATTTTGAAAGCGCTTTCTAACACCGTTATTTATACCATGTGTTATGTTTTTCGACAAACCACCCAAATGCTTACCAAATATGAATAGGACGATAAACGATATACAGGCACCATACCTGAAACATACGTTAATCGATTTTACTTTATTTAACTTGTGATACATTTCACACATTGTGAATGAACTATGGCTAAAAATTGATTAACATAACCGTAATATTGAGATACTAAAAAAGACAGCATCACGACCTAAATCGTAATGCTGTCTTTTAACAGTCTATTAAACTGATTTCAAATCTTAGTTAAGTAATTAAATTACTTAGCGATAACATACACCGCCTAAACTGACAAATCTCACCCAAATATCGGGCATAAAACACCTTGTTTTGGCTATATATGTGCGATATATGCCCGCGAATTATTGGCGAGTGACCAAAGAGTGACCAAAGTGACCACAATAAAAAAGCCCGCCAGACAAGGAAGTTAATCCAAGTCCAGCGGGCTTAATTCATATGTGGACCAACTTGCGTATCTGTTTCAATGTCGCAAGTTGGTCCAATTTAAAACTAGTTAGCGAATGCAGCCTTCAACCAGACCGACTCACCATTCATCTCTACTTCAATCGATGATCCAACGCGTTGCAATACCTTGTACTTACCATTCAAAGTGAAGTATTCCGGAACTCCGTTGTTACCCAGTCCATTTTGGTCAGTCAAAGTATTTCCAAAACGGTCAGTCAACGTGATTGCTGACGCTGGCATGTCGTTGTGATAATCAGCTACCGGAATTGCCATATCTTCATTACGTGCATATACACCACCAAACTCGTACTGCCAGCTATCCAAAACGAACACGCCATTGAATTCTGCTGTGTCAGCTTGCGTGTTAGCATCCAAGATTTCAACATTTTTCTTGTTTACCCATGAATAGATGTCATCAAGCAGCACGCGGTCACCATCTACTTCAAGAACCGTGTGTGGAACACCCTTGATATAGTCAGGAATGTTCTCACCAGTTGCGTAGTTCTTAGCACTGAAGTTTACCTTAACGGTCATTCCCGCTGCAATATCTGACTTCGGAGTGCTGTCGGCTTCCTTACCGGCATTCACAGCTGGCGTGTCCGTGTTTGGCTTGCTAGGATTACCGTTCTTGTATCCATTATGAGTAACACCGCTCAAGTCAACGTTACCGTCCAAACCACCAGCAACATAAGTTGATGTGAATTGAAACAGTCCAACGTTATCAAACGATGGGAAATAGTTGTAATTGGGATCTGGCGTCACTTCATAGTTGGGATATTCAGCGAGCCAAAGCTCATATGACTTAGCGATACGTTGCAAGTCTGTAGATGCTTGCAAGTAGTTCTTGTACCCATAAACCATCGGCGTGTAACCAGCGTCCTTGATGCGTTGCAAGGCATGCATGATTACGTCGGTATTCTGTCCGCCGCTCTCAACATCTAGCGCAACGATTGACCCCTTAGGCGTTTGTACCTTTGGCAAGAAGTAATCAAGCACCGCATCAGCTGTGCCATAGTCTTTAATGTCCTGCCACCACACATACGTGTGTGCACGCTTGCCCTGGGCGATTGCATATTGCACTTGCGTAGCATAAGTCGATTGGTCATAAATATAACCGTGATAACCACCAATTTGCGCGATAGCAAACTTATCGTGACCATATCCAAACTTACCTTGTGCCCCTTGATAGATTGACCAGTCAACTCCCTGGTCGCCCTTGGCTGCGTACGCTGACTGACCTGTTAGTCCGGCAAATAAAAAGGCCGTCATTACGACAGCCAACTTCATATACTTATTCATCTGCTAAATCATTCCTTTCATCTTACCAACAGCCCACTCAATCGCAGTATCAACTTCACTTGCTGTGAATAGATGCGCCTTATCCAACTTCAATAGTTCATCAGATACAAACTTTAACGCTTCGGCCTTTTGCTTAGCTCCACCGTCAAAGTTATCCTCTGCCCAGCTCACAGCATTTTCAGCAATGTCTAAAACGGTTTGCATCTTAGCGTTGTCGTCAACAACCGTTCGCAAATGAACAATTAGCAAAATTAAAAGCGCTGGCAGGATTCCAATTTCCCACAGCGCTTTTACCAACTCGATTAAGTTATTCATGGTATCGCTCCTTTTCGAACAATGTTTTAATTTACTCGTCATGCTTTACAAGATGAAGCTCATGCTTATCAAGACGATCATCTTGATGCCCTAGTTTAGCCGTTAAATCCCTAATGTCATTGGATAGTTTGTCAAATGAGCGCACGAACGTGAATTTGATGATAAATCCTAATCCCGCTAGAAACGAACCAATGACGGACAACCAGCCAACTAGGTCATGTGGTAATTGCATAGCCCTTACCTCCTTACACCTCTGTCATGGCAGCTTCAAGCGCAGCGGTTACCTTGTCAGCTTCATCAAAGACAATGTTTTGGAAGTTCGCCCATGCTTCACGGAATGCCTTCAAGTTTGACTTGTAGATATTCTCATCTGAAATGTAGTAGCTCATTGAAGGTACACCGTCCTTAGTCACATCACCCAAGAACGTGGTATAGGCGATTGAGTTTCGTTCATCTGTTGCGTCAGTTGATAGAACACCGTCAAAGTGAATCTTCTTGTTTACGTCTAGCATAGTTTAAGCCCCCGTTTGTTCGTTTTGCGCTGGTTGTTGTGTCTTTATAGATTGAAGTTCTGCCTGCAAAGCACTAACTTGCGCCTTAAGCGAAGCAACTTCGATTGACTTGTTAGCGATTTCTACTCCTAAGTTTTGAATCACTTGTTGTGTTTGGTCCATTATGCAATTCCTCCGTTTACATCATCTTGGTTATATCCGTTCATTTCGCTAAGCTTCTTATTCTTGGCAATTAGTTCCGCCATGAACGCTTGTTGAGCGTCTTGTACCGCTTGTTCGTCCGTATCTAGCAAGATAGCCGTACCATCGTCGTTATAACCAACCGGTGCACCAGTTCCAACGGTCATAATAACAGGCGTATCGCCTTGACCCTTGAATGTTCCGACCATGTTCGCGATAACAACGCCATTAGTGTTCTTGATTTCTCGTGTAATTGTGTATTCGTCCATTTTTTAATAACCTTTCTATACTTTCCAACCGCCCGTTGCGTCTGCTCGCTTACCGATACCAAACAACACGAGATTATCGCTGTTCATAGCGATACCAGCCTTTGCCGTTTCGTTTGTAAGCGCAATAAGATGGTAATTTCCCCAGTCAGACCAAGAAACCCACGTAAATTTCATTTTGTTAGCTGCACCATTCACCAAGATGCTGTTGCCTTGAAAGTTAATATCATCAAAGAAGTTGAACCCTTTGGAAATGCCTTCTTGACGTCCAGCCGCCAAAGCATTACTCCACTTCATCAAAGCACCGTATGTTGGGTTTCCGTTGCCGTCAACACCTGTTGAATGCAGCAGCCCAATCTCTGATCCACCAAAGAAATCAGGTCCACCATAATTCCAATACTTATCGCCGTTTTTAGTTGTTTGCCATTCATCTAGCGCTAGATATACACCGGCAGTGTGGTTGTTTTCTCCACCCGCGGAACTTTTAACTGCTCTCAATCCCCCAAGTCGGTAGTACCCACCGGCATTCTGCCACATGGTGATGGCTCCGTTTTCAATCTTAGTGCGTGAGTCTGGCGTAGTGAAGTCAATCGCGTTTGCGTCAATCTGCAAGTTTTGGTATGCGTTCGACCAGTAAGACTTAACGAAATTGGTGATGTTTCCACTCAACTTCGAGACATCAAGATACGAAATCTTAGCTGAGTTAATCGCGGCGTCAGCAATCTGTGCCGTTCCAATTGATGCGCTCTTGATAATTGCGCCGTCCATGAAGTTATTACCGATGAATGTTGTGTCGCCACTAACTGTAATTTTCTTTCCGACAATATTCAGTCCAGATGTATCGCCGTTAATACCACTTATAATGTTGCCAATATTATCAGTAAGTGAGAGCGCAAAGTTATCTGCAAACAACTGCAATGCCGTTTGTCCAGCAACATCCGGTGTGTATGGCAATGCTTTTGCTCCCACATTGACCATTGGTAACGCGTAGTGAGTTGGCCCAGTTGCAATTCCGTTAAGAAGTGATACTTGCATGTAAGCAGCGTCGCTTGGGACTGTCATGTTCTCAATTTTAGCCATTGCCCAACCGCTAGCACTACCAATGCCCACACT
The DNA here is from genome assembly GCA_016466735.1 of Weissella confusa. Classification (GTDB taxonomy): domain Bacteria; phylum Bacillota; class Bacilli; order Lactobacillales; family Lactobacillaceae; genus Weissella; species Weissella fermenti. The sequence continues at coordinate 55,367 of JAAOED010000004.1, forward strand.
ACCGCCTTGCGACACTCTGTTGTCATCCTTGTCGACAAACCAAATGTCCAATCTGCCAGCGTCATCATTTCGTCCGTTATTGTTGATCATCACGGATGCCGACAGAACCTGACCGGGCGATACCAGGATGTTGGAATGCCAGAACCCTTGCCACCCTGCCGTTGACGTCACTGAAATACCGTTATTACCCGAATCAAAATACCCAAACTTAGTAATGGTTCCGCTGGTTTGTCGAGCACCCGGCCACTTGTTATTGCCGCTGTCTTCGAATCCACTGAACGTGAATAAGTTGACCCCGCTCACTGACGCCATGATTGCATTAGAAGCTTGAGTAATTGCAGTTTGATAACCTGTCGTTACAGACAGCACCTGCTGATTTACTAGATCCGTCAATTGCGTACGGACTGAAATATCGCCACTTGTTCTATTTGCAACTTCATCAGTAATCTGGCCGGCTAACTGTGTGCGATAACTTTCGAGCAAATCATTATTACTATAATTACCTGGAACATAGTCGCCCAAGGTTTTTGTGAACGACAGCATGGGTTGATTGAACGACACGTCACCGGCGTATTTCATGCCTAAAGCAATTTCGAGGTATTCTGTACCGGTAGGCGTAGCAAGTCCTTCGACCTTGAAATATTCAAATCCGTTCGTTGATTTGATGTTCGAAGGTTTATACAAATCAGAAATAATGCCATGTGAATCATCAAGTGCTCTGACGTGAATATACAGAATTCCGTTCGAACTAACCATCGAATTAACCTTCGCCCATACACCGAAGCTGAACGTGACCCCGCCAGACGCGGAAATGGTCTGGGTCTTGTACCTCCAATTATTATCATCGTTAGACCTGTACAGGTTAATATTATTCGATCCATGTTGCAGCCACTTACGGTCAATAGTTGTCGTAAATCCATTTCCAAAATCAACCCAACTTTGTAGGTCAGGGTCAAACTCGGTATTCAGTAATCGATTAATTGCGCCTAATTTCGAAACTTTCGTCTGAATTGCATTTGCAGTCGTGATTGCTTGAGCAGCCGCATTACTTGCCTGAACGGCCAACGTTTGTCCGCTGTTAGCCAAGTTCCAGGTCGCGCTTAACCCCTTGCTAGGGTCATTAACAACTCCGGTAATACCGTCAACGGTAACTTCCAGTGATGATACTCGTGCGTTATTGTTGTAATTACCAGGAACATAATTTCCAGTTGACTTGCTATTGAACACCATCATGGGTCTTGATAGGCGTGCAGTACCTGTCGTTCCAGAATAGGCTAATTTAATCGCCACATACGCCGTTGTAGGGGGTGGTGTCATATAATCAGATACTGCTGTCATTGTAGTGTTCGTTGTAGCCGTTGCTCCTGTGCTTGTAGCAATCATCTTTTTATTGGAATCATAAAATACAATTCGCAACGCGACAGCGCTGTCATTTCCACCGCCAGCACCAACGTAGCCTGAAATTGATACCGTTCCACCACTCGCACTATACGGCATGGGTTCACTTATAATCGTCGCATCGTTACCAAGAATATAGTCCATGATATTTGATGACTGTAGTCGCCAAATTTCTTTTGCGAAGAACGAATAGTCAGACGAAATAATGCCGTTTTGCCAACGATATTCAGTTGTCCAGCCAAGAAAGTCGGGACTGAATTCAGTATTTGTTAGTTGATTGACCTGCCCCATTGCATTAACTTGTGTCTGCAATTGCGTAGCTGCCAGTTGAATGCCACTCACCGTCTGATTGAACGTCGTGTTCGTCACGTACGCGGATGCAACCTGGGAACCAAAGTTTGAAATTGCGGCGCTTGTAATGGTCGCCGTATTCTGCGAAGCCGTAGCAATCGCTTCATTGCGGGCTACCGTCGCATAACTACTTGCAGTCACGTTAGCTGATGTAATTGCAGTAGCAAGCTTACCGTTCAACGAGTCAGCAGTTGACGTAATCTTGACGCCAACATCCGAGCTCAATGCGTCCACTGCAGCAGCGGCACCGGACATAGCGGCTGTGTACGCACTATTAGCCGCAGATGAACCCTTAGACGCTGCACTGTTCGCCATGCTTGACGCGTTAGACGCCAAGATTGAACGCGCAGTTGAAGCACTAGCCAATGCGGACGCAGTGCTTGCAGATATTGAATTAGCAATTGAAGCTTGCGTCGAATTCAATGAGTCTGCATATGATGTTGCTTCGCTTACGGCGCTATCGACAGCATTGCCAATTCTCTCGTTGGTTTGTGTGTCTACTAGGTCAATCCACTCACCATTCACGAATTGCTTAATACCAGAATTTTCACCGTCATCCCAATACCACAAGTCGCCTTCTTGGGGGTGTGTTGGTTCATTGCGCCCGTAATAATTTGAATTCTTTCCGTTAGCGCTTGTAACGGCTTGTGTTGCCTGTTCTTGCACTTGCGTAACTTTGTTTTCGAGGTCTGATAATGCACTCTTGTTAGCATCTGCAAAACTCACCTTAGCGGTACCGACAACCAAACTAGTTACACGCTCACCAATTGGATCATAGTGCAACTCATTAACAATCGCTGTCACATTCACACCGTATTCAGGCACATAAACCGTGACAGTATCAGTAAGGCCAATCGTTTCCAGCTTGGCAAACTTATCAGAATAATCAGCGCTGTCTTGCAAACTTAACACGTCAACTTCGACCGTCACTTGTGGCAAGTCCTTGCCGGTGTTTTCTGATTGTGTGAACCAACCGGCTGCGACTGAATTGATATTCTTGCGAATTGTATCGTCGCTGTCACCGTCATTCACTTTGACCGCATCAGACAAATCCACCTGTTGCATGTACTTCACAGGATAGTTGCCAATACGCTTCGACGACACTGGTGTTCCTTCGATATAACGACTAGCATCACCTTTCGTAATCGTTACAGTTGGGATAATTTGCGTAACTAAGTTAGCTGTATCGACTGTATATTTCAGACCACTAATGTTTTTGCCAAGTCGGAATGTTGCAACATTATCACGTCCACGACGGTTAAACATTGCAACACGACGGTTCTCACGCTTTAGTTCACCACCCCACTTTTGCAAGAATGAACCCTCAATACCAGCGATTGCTTCCATTGGATTAACGAAGTTCAATTCAGAAAAACCGGTTGCCGTGATGTCAGAGTAGAACGTGAAGATACTTGGGTTTAGGACAGCATTTTGAAGTGTTTTCATAGCATTTTGACCGTCACCCTGCATGACAACCGACTTAACAATGTTATGTGTCAGGTCATAGGTGATTGAATCTGCTTCGATTTGTACTGCATAACCAGAAATATCAAGTTGGGTGTTAACGATACGAAATGCGTGATTATCATCAAGTGGTGACGGCTTAGCAAGGATAATATTACCTTCACTGATATCCGCGTAATGTTGCCCGTTCACCGGATAATATGCCGTTAAGTTAAGCAATCCATTTCGTTGTTCCTGAATATCGACGTCGTACAAGTCCACCAGTTGACCCAAGCCGTTATTCAAAAGATCAATTTCATCACTTGAATATAGAATCGGTGTCATAGTGTCCTCCATCTCATCTCAATTGTTGCGGTGCCTGCGCTCAATTTCACAGTATTAGCCCCCGGTTTCAACACAGGGAACGGCCCAATTGCCATTTTCGCGTTTTCGTTGACCATTACACCGCTGTCTACACGCCACACGTTCTGCATAGCGCTGTCTAGCTCGATTGACCCCTTAACATCAGAAAACTTGTAAGCCGTACCGTTGACCGTCAGCGTGATAGCACCGTCACCGACAATCTTGATGTATGGCTTAGCAACGTAGTTCGTCGGATTAACCAATGTTGATTGCGTTGTGGTGACAGTTGAAGTCTTAGCAGGCGTCACATACTTATAAGGTGCTGCACTTAGCGTGATTGTTAACTCTCTATAACTGTCTGAATAGGTAGGTCGTGCGATTGTACCAGTTGATTGTCTAACCACTTGGTACGTGTAATTTGCGTCTGAATACATTTGAAAGTCAACATACTTGCCAGTATCTAATGCACTCAAAAACTTTTGAATGTTGGCATCAGCATTTTTGCCTTCAAAACCAATCACGACCGAAATTTCACGATTGTTATAGGCTTTATCGTCAAATAAAATAGCCCGATCAATACCGACCGGACTAGTGTTCAATGTATTTTTCCGTTCAGGCACAGTAGCAATAGGGTAATTCATGATACGTGCACTTAATTGTTGAGAGGTCAATTGGTGACCTAATACGAAACTTCCTCTTTCCAATCTTTCTGTCCTCCATTCTATCCAAACGCTCGTGATTTAGCATTTTGTTTGCGTGTTATTGCATCTTCAACTGCTTGTTGCAATTTCTTCAACGTACCAGGCGTAACATCAGCATTCACATTGATTTCAATCTGATACGTGTCACCTTCCTGAACGATTTGTGCTTGGCTAGCATTGCGGTTGCCGTTGATACGTGCGTTAGCTTGTTCTAGCAAGTCATTTGCTCGCATTTTCTTCGCTGGGTCTAGTGGAATGATGATTTCCGGCATGTTTCGCTCTGCTACTTCGTAAAGTCCATGAGTTGAAACAATACCACCGTTCTCATATCCGTGGCCTTGACCGAGGAATGACAAATCAGAACCATAACGGTGCTTAGCGTAGTTTAAAGCAGCCAACAGATTGTCGTAACCATTGAAGATATTGCCATGACCAGGGAACTTGTACGCATTGAACGTTGCAGAGATTGTCTGCATAAGACCCTTAGCCAAATCACCCGTAATGGTGTTGATGTCAGTGTAACCCCCTTGCACCGCTTTTTCATTACCGCCTGATTCAGTAGCGATTTGACGCAAAACTTTGTTAACCATGCCATCAGAAGTTGAAAGACCATTCGCCTTCAATGCTGAAACTACTTGGTCTTTCCAACGCTGAACGCCAGACCCCGCTGGAGCCTGCTGTCCTTCGTCGTCGTGCTTCTTTTTGAGCGACTTGAACAAGTTTACGATTGGTTGCGAAATACCTTGCACAAAGCCGTTCCCCATTGCTGGTGCGACGTTAGTTACAAGCGCTGAACCTGAAATGTTTTCAACTGCTTTGTTCATGATATTACCCAACGACTTAATCGGGTGTGAGATGAACTCTGTTAACTTGTCCCACTTGTCCTTGATCCAACCAACTGCTGTGTCTAGCCAACCGTCAGTCCCGTCAGCAAAGTGTGGCAAAGCATGTGCAGGGATAACAGTCTCACCACCACTGAAGTTAACCAGTCGATTACGTCCTTCAAGCACTGTGGCTTTACCAGAGTTATCAATGATTGCTTCCTTATAGTGTTCGCCTGGTGCGTCATTAACGATTGCAAGCCCCTTTGGTGCCCCCTTAGTACCATTTGCAAACTTAGGTATCTTAGAAATAGCGTTAGCCTTTCCACCAAAAGTGTGAATAACGCTGTTAATGCCACCAATACCGCCGTTGATGATACCGATTACACCGTTAATTCCATCACGTGCGAAGTTCTTCAAGCCGTCCCACATGTTTGACCAGAAGTTGGAAACGTTGTTCTTAATTCGTCCGAACAAGTTCCAAATTGAACTACCAAAATTCTCAACTCCACGCTTAATTGAATTAACCTTGTTGCCAAATATTGACTCCAGATAGCCCCAAAGTGCGTTCCAAACGTTACGCAAATCTTTGGCAAGATTACCCCAGTTACCAGTGAAGAAGTCGGTAAACAGCTTCAATGTTTTCTTGAAAATGTTGATGTATTTATCGAATACGTTCCCAACATACTTCCAACCATTGTTCCATGTCTTGCCAATCCAATCAGTGAACGAGTCCCAACCTTTGCTGAAAGACTTGTTGAAAGAATTGAACCCCTTTGTCACTGACTTCCATGCATTGGTGAAAAACTTAACCACTCCGTTAAAAAACTTCTTAGCTGATGCAACTAAGTCATTAACGAACTTTCGGAACTTCTTATTGTGCTTGTACAGTTCAACCAAAGCCACCACAACGGCCGTGATTGCTGTTATCAACAAGATAAGTGGATTAGCCTTCAGGAAGTTAAATGCCAACTTAAGTCCTTGGCCAGTAGCCTTAGCTGTCTTCACAAGCCCAGCCATAGCCAAGTTAGCCCCTTTGGTAGCAATTGAGGCTGTAAACTTCAATGATTTACCAATCAACTTGCCAGTTACAATTGAGGCCGTCTTAATAGCACCAATACTCTTTGTAAAAGCAGTACGTCCAAGTGAGGCAGTCCATTTAAAAGCGTCCTTACCTTTCTTGGCTGCATTAGTGACCGTTGGCATCAAGTCCTTAATCGAACCATGCAGATTACTTATCCCATTTATGGCTTTACCCGTAAAGTTCAAAGCCAACATGGTGGTTAGCACGCCCAAGATCAACTTACCGTGGTCTGCAACAAAGTTAACCACTGGCGTGATTGCCTTAACGATTGCTGGCATGTTCTTAACCATCGTGTCGATAAAGTTATTCACTGCCTTCTGAAGTGGCTCTAGTGCCTTTTTGAAATTCTTGGTCTCAGTGGCTGACATTGTTACTGAACTAACTGACGCTTCTGCTGAGCGCTTCATCAACTCAAACGGGTTAGACTCCTTAAGCTGGTCAGATGCCTTCTTAGCAGTACCTGAAACATCGGAGAATGCCTTATTTTGCTTACCAAGTGATCCAAGTACCTTCAATGAATTGTCTTCACCCAAAGCACTCCACAGGTTAGAAGCAAGTGTTGCTTCCTTCTGCTTATCGGTCATCTTGCCCATCTCACCAGTGATTTGCTTGAACATATCACCAGCTGTGACCTTACCGTCCTTATAGCCTTGGAACATGTCCTGTGACTTCTTAGAGAACTCACTGATTGACTTGTCCATACGACCATCATTCAAGCTGATACTGAACTCCTTGGTGAAGTCCAGCAACTTGTCACCGTTGTAAGCTCCAGTCTTGATACCATTGGCAATCATGCTGAATGAATCTTTGGCGGATAGTCCCATTTGACCAAGTACCTGTGAATACTCGGCCATGTTGTCGGAAATCTCACCGCCAACGTCACCACCTTGCTTCTGCAAAGTGAATAGATTGTCGAAGTAGTCTTGGTAGCTCATGTTCCAAGCCTTCGTAGCGTTTTGAGCACCCTTTAATACTTCTTCAGTATCAGCACCAGAAGCCTTAGAATATTGGGTTACCAGCTTCGTTTGCTCTGCCAGTTCACCAACCTCAGCCTTTGGGTTCATTTGCTTCAACTTGGTGTAAGTTTCAGTCAAATCTTCAACTGATTCACCATAGCCTTGGGCATACAGCTTGTTGATAGCTGAGATAGCTTCCTTGGATTCCTTGTAAGAACCTGTGGTCTTAGCTTGCAGGGCGTTAACTTGACCCTGTTGGTCATAGATGGCCCCAACTAACTTAGATACGCCGGCTAAGGCGGTTCCTGCAACTGCTACGGTGGCCGTTAGGCCTGCTGTGGTCTTACCAACCGCTCCAGTTAGCTTTGAGAACTTCCCTGAAGCCTCCTCAGCACCGTTGTTCTTACCTACCTTAGATTGACCCAAGTCCAACTCTTCAAGGCTTTGCTTACCCTTAGCAATTGACGTGGCTGTCTTATCCAAGGCAATCTTTTGTTTGCTGATTGATTCACTCGATGCGTCACCGGACTTGGTCATCTTCTCAAGTTGTCGTGACTGGGCTTCATACAGTTGAGATTGCTTATCAAGGGTACGTGATAGGCCTTCCTTTTGAGCTTTAAGGGCTTCTTCTTCCTTACCTTCGGCCTTCAATCGTTCAACATAAGCGTCCGTCTCCTTGATGGACTGTTGGATTTCCTTGTTAAGACCAGCAATTCCAGACTCTTGGAGTTCGTAAGCTTGTTTTGCCTTGGCTTGCTGCGCAATCATAGAGTTCAATTGACGCTCTGCCGTGGTTATTTGACTAGCGTACTTCTGATAAGTAGCTTCACCGGCTTCAGTTGAACGGTTAACTTCAGCTTGCTCTTGTCGCAACTTTTGCAGCACGTCTTGTTGCTTTTCAACTGACTGGGATAGCCCTTTGTACTTAGCTTCAGATGCCCCAATTTCATCACCAGAAGCCTTCATCTGGGATTCCATTTGCTTCCACTCGTTTGTTGAGTCTTTAACAGCTGATTTAAGCTCATTCAGGGACTTTGTGGCTGACGTAGTATTCAGTCCCACTTCGGTAGCAAGTAGGCCCGCAACTTTCTCTTTTGCCATGTTTTACCTCCTTTCTATCCTGGTAGTCCATTCCACATTTTCATCATGTCTTCTGACGACATCATGCGATTATCTTCTGAAGCATTCATGATAGACATCAAACTTTCGTACTCGGTTTCCTCAACATCATCAACACTCCAGTGCAGATTAACCATGACGTCCTTTTCGAACAGTTCTAAGTCCAAAATGCGGTTATGATATGTGATTACTCGTTCGCCTGGGCTTGTTCTAAACCCTCTTCATCTGACTCGTTTTGAATGTCCTCAATTTCTTGCTCTGACATTCCCATAATTCGCAAGTTCAATCGTTGAGCCAAAGCCGTAAGTTCTTCTTGATCCAGCTCTTCCAACTTATCAACTTCGTTAGGCTTCAACTTCAACACATCAACGACATAATCAACGGTTGCTTGTAGGGAGTCGCTGATTGCTTGCATGCTTTCGATAGGTTCATCTTCACTAAAACTGTCTTGCAGCTTAGCCATGTGCAGTTGCATGGCATACGTCTTCTTCAAATTCTTGATTGATGACTTCACAGTAAACGGTGCCTTGCGAATTTCTTGAAATGATAGGTTCATAATTAATTCCTTTCGTATTAGCAGGGCCTCTCACCCCATTCGAACCAGGTTATTGTCGTGGTTGTAAGACAATCGCTTTAACTTTAGTTACTGGGTGTAGTCGTGGCTTCGGTGTAACCACCAAAGACTTCTGACAACATTGCTGCCTTATCAAACTCCGTGTCGCCAGAGAAGAACATCTTCATTCCTTGGCCATTCCAGTCATCAACTCCAAATGATTGGTACGTCAATGCGTCCGTAACACGGTTTTCGTTGGCGTTGTCAGTTTGAACATTGACTGAAGCTTCCGTCATTTGTCCGTTTGAGAACGCATACAAAATCGAGTTCTTACGGTCAAGTGTTTCTGACTCAACAATCAATGCAACTCGTGGCAAGTCTTGTGATTGCAAGTAACCACCCTTTCCATCTGCTTCTCGGCCCAACAACTTTGACTTGATGTCGAATGGCAAGTTGTTCCATACACCAGCGACTTGCGGGAATGACTTCGCCTTTGTAACATCAACCATTCCGTTATCACCAAACACTTGCGTACCGTTTGTTGAAATATTAGTGATATTGGCTGATGAAGTACCCAAATCCTTGAAATTTGATGTGTACAAACCGTCAGCCGTCAAACCTGCGTCACCCTTCAAAATCTTTCCGTCTGCGTCAATCAATGCAAGATACGTCTTCTTCAATCCTACTTGTGCCATGTTTTAATTCCTCCAAATAAAAAGGAGACTAGCCGTCATAGCCAATCTCCATTAGTGTCGTTGTTTTGTTTACTTCGATATTTTTAATCATTTGCTGTCCATCGGTTTGGCTAATATCCAAATACCGTGGCTGACTGTCCGTGATACGCCATTCCTTGGCTTCTAAGGCCTTGTACAGCGTTATCTCTTTACCAATAAGGTTCTCTTCGTCAAGCCCGTAGAAGACTTGTAAACGATACCCAAAGGCCATCTCATTGAACGTGTTACCACCGTATGTCGTGATGTCTGAGTTGCTCTCAGTAATCAGCACTTGGGTGACATTCTTATTGTCGATAACTTCCTCGGGGATCGTATAAAAGTATACTTGCCAATCGGGGAACACTGAATGAACCACGTTATCGATTTCTTCCACTGGTGTCATTGGTTATTCCTCCTATCGATAATCTGCTTGTATACTTCTGCCTGAGCTTCAACAATCTTAGCCTGCAACTGTGAGTCGTTACGCAGGTTATCGATTGCATGGTCACCGTTAATAGCAACCTGGCCACCATGCTTGTACTTGCGACCTTTTGAGGTGTACATCGGAAACTTAGTACCATTCTCAATGAAGTTGGCAATGTATGCCTTATCCTTTGAGAACCCAACTGTTGATGAGCCATTTTTCATGCCGTCTACGTTGGTACTCTGCGTAATAACTGAATCAGCCAAATGTGGGTCTTTACCAGTTTGCCGGTGCCGGTAGTGGTTAGCCTTGTACTCTGATTCGAGTTCCTTAGCAAACACATCAGCACCTGCCTTAGTAACCTTAGCCTTATCCTCAACCGTCATGTTGGTTGATAGTGCTTCGGTATCTTCAATAAAGGCGTTCAAAATGTCCTCTAATGATTGTTCTGCCATACCTATGCCCTCCGTTTTAGAGTTACGAAGTCATACGCAATAATGGCATTACTTTCATCTGGTGAGTATTGCACAATGTCATACATCACACTATCAATCTGAGCAACCTTGATACCTTCCACAGCAGCGTTGTGTCGTACCACGATGATCTTAGTGTTATCCAATGCAGTACCTTGAATTTGATACTGTTGATTTAACGTGCGGGTCTTGGGTGCATACCACATACTGAACTGTTTTACGAAGGTCTTTTTGATTGATCCATTATTTGGATTCTGCCTTGATTCCACTGTGCCAAAATCTGCTTTGTGATTGAAATCAGAAGGTTTAAACATTGCCATTAAGCACCTCCTTTAACGATTCTTGGCAACTATCTGCTAGGACTTAATTAGTCAGGTTAAATAACCGCCCAAGGGATTAGCCCTGTATTGTTATCATTCTATGAGGCGGTCTCACAGCCTACTTTGCTGGTGCTGCTGCTTCCTCCCATTCCGCATACTTACCGCGTAACTGACCAACAATTGAGTTGACAGCGGCATCCATTGTTACCGCCTTAACTTCTGTCATACTGATGCGGTACGTGTATAACGTGCCAGCATAGGCATAGACAGCAGTTTCGTAACGGTCAACAACAGCAGGTTGAGCATAGAAATTGCCATCCGTTCCAATTGCATCCTTGATGTAATTTTCAGCTGCAGACAAGTAGCCATTGATAATTGCGTCATCATCAGCAAAATCAACACGCATTAGTGTCTTGAATTGTTCAATATTGACCGTCATTTAACTCACCTGCCTATTAAGCTTGCGTTCCGGCTGCAACAGCTTGTTGAACAGTCTTTGCAGGTTGGTCAGCAATAGCCGTGAATGACCCTGCCACAAATGCATCGGCATCGGTTGTCTTAACATCGAAGCGGTCAATAACACGTAGCTTAGTCAAGTCCTTCTCAAAGGCACCGCCTCCAATGTTAGTTGACAACAATGACATATTTTCACGGTCAAACAACGTTACAGCTTGCTTCAGGTCACCGAAGTACAAAGGCATTGCACCCTTGTTTGAAGGCAACCACTTGTCAGCGATTTCGATTACTTGCTTACCCTCAATCATGTAGTTTTCAGGTTGAGTAACATCACGTTGCAACAAGTAACGTCCGTCTGCGTCCTTAACCGTTGCCAAAACAGCAATACCAGACGTGTTAGTCATGAAGAATGACGTTGCACGGATAGCTGGGTCAACAGCAGTCAACGCCATCTTCTTGATGTCATCGAACGTTGCCAATGTTGGCTTAGTTGGTGCTGCGTTCATAGCAGCGATGATGGCAGTGTTACGCGTAACAACAACCTTCTTTGCAATCCATGATGACAACCATGCCAAGATGTTTTCTGCCGTATCCTTCAACAACGTGTTAGTTACCGTCGTGATACCTGCATAACGCTTAATCAAATACTTGATGGTTGATAGCTTAGGGTCGTCGTTGTCGGCAATTACACCATCTTCTGCATCCAAGTTAGTCAATGGCGTGATGTCTGACCACTTCTCAAATACACGTGAACCGTTAGACGTTCCAACCTTTTCAACGTTGACGTATTGCTCCAATGAATCATATTGACGCTTCAACGTGTTGATAGCCGTCTCAATGTCTTGTGGAATCGTCAAACCAATTGCGTTTCCATTTTCATCAGTTGATGATGAAACCAAGTTGACCACCTTTGGGTCATTCTTCATCATTCCAACAAAGTCCTTAACAAACTTGTCCTTGATATTGACCTCTTCGTCGTTCAGTGGCTTCTTGCCAGCGTCTGGGTCGTTCAAAACTGCATGTGCTTGGTCTTCAACGGCACGATCGTAGTTGTCCTTTGCCAAGTCACGCTTAGCCTTTGCAACGTCGATGTCGTTCTTAATTGAGTTAATAGCGTCAACGTCTGCTGCGTCGTCGTTTACCAACAAAGCCGCCTTGTTTTGCAAGTCAGACAATCGTTGTCCAGCCTCAACCCATGCGTTGTTCAATGCTTGAATATCCATATGTTTTTACCTCGTAAATTTATTTGTCTAGCAAAATATCCAACTTGCGGGCTTTCAAATCGTCCACAGGCTGGATATCAGTCTTGTTGTTAATTTCTTTTTGCTTATCATTAGCGATAATATTCATCAGCTTGTTAATGGCTGACTTAGGTGGCAATGCAGCTTCCAGTGAATTAGTCACCAGTGGCGCATTTTCATCTACAAACATGATGCTGTCTGCGAAGCCTTGATTAACTGCATCTTGTGCGTTCAACCATGTTTCGTTAGACATCATTTGCAACAGGTCAGCTTGTGACTTACCTGTCTTTAGTTGATAGGCATTTGCAATTGACTTATCAGTGTTGTTTAGCATTGCTGATGCACTGTCCATGTCATCAGAGTTGCCACCTTGGGTAGTTGATGCCTTGTGAATCATCAGTTGAGCGGTTGGAGCCATATTCACCGTGTCGCCGGCCATCGCAATTACAGATGCAGCACTAGCTGCTAGTCCTTGTACATTGACCGTGACGTTGCCTGGATATGCCTTCAACTCTGAATAGATTTCACTGGCTGCGAACACGTCACCACCAGGCGATGAAATATTCACCACAACATCATCAACTTCACCATCGTTCAATACGTCTGCTACTGACTTAGGACTTGTATAGTCCATGCCAAAGTAGTCGTAAAACCACGCGCTATCGTTATCCATGACAGCGCCCTTGACGTTAATTTTCTTCATCTTCCTTTTCACCTCCCTTCATTGTTGGCTTAGGCATAATTGCAATCGGCATATCGTCAGGCAAATAACCTTGGTTTCGCACCAGATATTCAAATTGGTTTTGGCCAAGTGCACCTTGCTTAACAATATTTGCCAACATTCCAAGATAGTTATCACCCATTGGGTCAATAGCTGGTCGCACGTCTGCCGTGATGTTCGCGGAAAGCTTAGTGTTTAACTCACCAACAACGGCACTTACAAAGCGATTAAGCGCGTTTGCGTACAGCCCTTTGATTTGGTCAAGTGACGATTGTTGGTCGCCTGTACCGTTCAAATAACTGTCTGGTACGCCATAAACCTTGGCAATTTGGGTCGAAGTCCAATTGACCTGTCCCAAAAGTGCTGCAACATTGCTTTTGATTTCTAACGGCTTAAACTCTTCCAAATCATCAAGCACAATTGGCCCGCCATTTGAAGCGGTGTATTGACTCATGAACTGCTTTGAACGTGATGCCTTGGTTTTCCAGTCAAGCAAACCGCCACCCTTGATAGACAGCACACCGTTTGCATTAATCGACTGCTTCAACGCTTGAATTGTGAGCTTGTCGCTCTCTCTTTTTACGTTTAATTCGTTGCTTAATGCCGTGAGTGGACTGATACCAGTCAAACCACCGTTTGTACTCATCAATCGAACGTGGATAATGTCACCCTGACCAAAGAATTGCGTACCAATCATCGGTTCATCGAATGACACTTGATATAACAACCCGCTACCGTCATCGGTGATGTACGGTTGAACTTGTGAAGGCCGTAATTGTTCCCAACGTTGGTCTTGTCCGTTAGCATTGCGCCAACGATAAGCAAACGCTTCACCGTTGAACAACATTTGAGCAAAGAATGACTGCCAGAATGCGTGCGGGTTAGTTCGTGGATCAGGGTTATTCAAAATACCCTGTGCACGTGTTGCATCCGCAATTAATCGTGAGCTTGCAAGGTCGCCACTGACTTGTGAAACCAGCGAGTACAAATCACTGTTATGAATTGCTTCACGCACAGACACGTAATCTGAATTACCACCAGTTAGAAAGTTGACAATGCCGTCATCTAAACTGCCACCGTCAGAAGTAGCTGCGAACATGTTGCTAATCTTGGGTGGCTTGAATACTGCCATACTCCGTTACTCCTTCCTGTTAGTGTTGGTGCCATTGTCGATAAGCACGACGCCATATCCGGCAACAGCAAGTGCAATAGTCAGCGAAATTCCACCAACCAGTGCATTAATCGTTAAAAACATGGTCAAAACAAAAACGACTAGTGCCAAGCTGAACAAAATAACGTCCAACCTAGCCCTAATCGCTCGTGCCAAGCCTTTAATTTTCTTAGTAATCATCAAGTAACCCGCTTTCTGCGCTGTTGAACCAGTCCGCAACTTGCTGTGCACTCATGTGTTCAACTTGCCATGTGGCATCATTTACCATTCCAAACTCTTCAAAGTGATACATCGCTTGTGTCATGGCGTCGATAATAGCGTCCACAACGTCAATTTTTAGCGTGGCTTTTGTCTTATCAACTTGAATTCCCACACTATCTTCACGTAGCACGGCATTCAACAACGCCTTTTCCATTGTGATGTCGTCTAATCGGTCAACCGAATTTTCAACAAAGATACGTTGTAAGAACTTGGTGGCGTCTTTCAGCTCACCTGTGCGCTGCCTAATTGGTTGCAGTGGGAACACTGAATTGTTTTCCAGCATCTTCACCATGTTAGTGGCTCCCATTGCATCGTAACCAAAGAACAGCACGTCCAAGTCATTTTCTTCAACATAATCAAGCAACCAAGCGTAAACTTCGTCGTCGTTAATCATCCCTTGTTCGTGGCTAGTAATGGTGGCATAGCCAAGTCGTTCAGCTTCACGGTAGTTGATACCGTCCTGCTTCTCTTTGGCTTCAATAGAACCAGATTTATGCCACGGTATGAATGAGTGTTGTTCAATGTGCCATCGTCCATTACCTTCTGGATCAACATAAGGATAAACAAACGCAATTGCTGTGTTATCGGACATCATTGAGTAGTCGAAGCCAATGTAAACTTGGCGTCCACGTATATCGAAGTCTGGAACAACAGCGCTCTCAACATCAGCCAAGTTTAAGAAGCTGTCAGTTGATTGTGCCAGCCACATGTTCATGTTTTTGGTTTGGAACGCTGGCAAATCACCTTGCAGCATCTTTGTGTCGCGTTCAGTTGTCAAACCCTTTAGCAAAACATCATGTTGACCTTTCAAATCAAGCAACGGGTTCGACTTCACCCAAGTTTCAGGCTTAAATGTCTCATTTAGGCTGTCTTGCGCCCAAACCAACACCAAATTGTCGTCGTTTGCGCGGTTCCAGTCCTGTTCCATGATTTGCTGACCAGCCTTTTGATCGTCATGAAAAGGCACCGTTGGGTCTGGGTATGATGTCGAAATTTGAATGAATTGCTTGTTGGGCACCTTGACCTGGCCAGAAGTAATCTTGGCAATTTTTTCACGACTCTTAACTTCACCAATTTCATCAAAAACGGCTGTCTTGAAGTGGAACGAGTCGTATTGACCTGATTCATGACTAATGGCTCGCATTACATTGTTGAAATTCTTCATAACAATCTGGTCATTTTGAACTTTCAATCCTGATTCAGTAGCCAACGATTTCCATGGGTCAACCATCGTCATCTTATTAAGTGCTGTTCCAATATACCCGAACAATTTACTAGTTTGTTTCCAATTGATAGATGCAACTAGATAGTCTTGGTTAGACAATCCAATTGACTCAATCATGAAGTCATAGGCCATAAGAATAGCCATTAGATAAGTTTTACCTTGTCCGCGCGCAACTGACAGAATAGCCGTTGTATATCGTTTGTTACCAAGGTGGTCACGCCACCCAACCAACTGAGTTAGCGCAAACTTTTCCCACGGCATAAGTGGCATTGGTTCACCGGTATCAACATCAGGAAATACACTCGCAAATTGAAGTATCTTGTTGGCTTCCCTGACGTTGTAATGGTAATCGAACGAATCATCTGTTTCTGAACGCACCAAGTCTTGAATATGCCGGAACGCTGCAAGCTTAATCATATAGCCAGCAAGAACATCACCATCTAGGACACTGAATGCGTACTTTGTTCCAGCGTCCTTGTATTTGGTTCTGATATCTGCGTAATCGCCATGTAGTTGCTGGTACCAACCTAGAACGTCGTGTGATTGAGTTAGATCAACTCTCATCGTCATCACCTCCATTCAATAGCGCTTGCAGTTGTTCCGTAGCACTTGGCTTGTCTTTTCCGTCGTCCAAACTCAATTGCATAAGTTCAGCACGGCTGGCAGGTGATAAACCAAGCTCACTACCTAATGATTTCAACTGCTTAATGGCATCCGAGTAAATCTGTGTACTTGGGTTACGCTTATAGCCCGTCATATCGTTAGCAATCACATCACCGGTCACTGGGTTAACCACCGTCTTATAAACTTTGGTAACTTGACCATTCTCTTTGATATCTTCATAGGCATTTCGATAAATCTCGTATTGACTTGCGTACATTTCAACCAAATTCTTATCCAATGGAGCCATCTTGTTTGAAGCATTAAGTACGGGCACCATTTTACGCCACATAGCACTTGCAATCTTGCCTAAGTGATGTGGCGGTGTCAGCGACAAAACCGCGTCAGACTCGCTTTCATAGCTTTTTCGTGGCACCTAACATCACCTCCTTAATTGCTGGGTACCCCCCTATTAAAAATTTTTCAAAATCAAACTTTTCTACAAGAACACAGTAATGTGTGTGCTTTTCTTTTGCCGGTCATGGGGTGGGGTCATTTAATTTTCAGAACGTGTTCGAGTAATTATGCCGGACAAAATAAAAAGCGCTTAAAACGGCTCTCATTGCGTTTTAGCGCTATCCATAAAATCTGGTAAGTACTTAATGTCGGGCACTGCTGCCACGTTCTTCAATTCGTTCCCTGCTCCTGTACCGTAATACTCCTGCTCCCAACGTGTCTTGCCGGTGTGGCATGCAGCACAGATGGTTGCTAGGTTGCTTAGGTCAGCACGCTTACTTGGATCGAACTCATAGGGAATGATGTGGTCTACTATCTTGCCTGGTGTCATCCGTCTATTAGCTACACAGTATTGGCACAGGTAGTTGTCACGCTCTAGCACTGCTGGTCTTAGTCCATTCTTCCATTGCTTATTCCGATAGAACTTATCTTGTTCCCGCTTGGTATCATTGCGTACACGTTGCGTCTTGTTGTACTTGTGGTAGTACTGTGACGTATGCTTGACGTTCCATTCCTTACGCTTGGCTTGGTACTCTGCCTCATGTTCGATATGCATTTCGCAGTAATGGTTTGGTGTCTCTGCCAACCTGTGGCATCTTACACCGGCAGGGCTGACGTATCTGCATCGTGTCATCTTAGCCATGTACCTAACTCCTTCCTTAATTAGTAATATGTATGCACCGCGTTGCCTGCTTGGCATGTACATACTTCTTCATGCGTGCTTCATAATGTGGCTGGCAATATGTCCAACCTGGTTTAATCAACTCACGGCAACCAATCTCTGCACACCTATGCATTCTCATATCACAGTGGTCTGACGAAATCCCTTAGATTGACCACGCTTGTCAGTCATATCAAAGTAATTGATGTCAAATTCCTTATGATTTTGATTCTCTGTATCAGTATTCCAATCAACCGTAAGGCTAATCAATGATTTGTCATTAACTACGGCAATTAAATCGCCATCTACCCACACCTTTGGTACATCACGAATGTCATCAAACTCAATACGAACATACGGTTGCTCTGTTGTGTGCACTTCATTAGCACCGTAAACGTGCGTGTACTTCCTACGATTGACATTGTTACTCTTAATCAACTTACCCATTAAGTTCTTGTGCATGTCGACACTCCTTTTCAGTGCAAAATAAAAAGGCTACCCGATTGGATAACCTTTAATAACTAATGTATCTGATGAGTTTCGAACTCATTTATTACTAAACCTGAATCTTTCATCTCTCAGAATGGAGATCAACAATTTACTGCATTACCTAATATGCTACAAATACGTGCCTATTTGCTCAACCTAATCAACATTAATAGATGGACTATCTTATAACAATCATATAATTAATCGTTAGTAGTCTCTCTAAGCAAATATTCCCAATAAAATTAACTATATCATAATGAACATGATAATACAAATATTTTCAAGTTTATGCAAGCGGTTAGGATTTGCACCTAACATGATAGTGCTAGGCTTCTTGAGAAGTGGCCACGTCCCATCTAGCACCATTTCGTTGCTCTCTAGTCCAACTAAGCGTCTACCTATTCCGCCATACATGCTTTATTTCAATTTTTCTACTCTATCATAATAACTTGGACCGCCCGCACCTTGCATGCGGCACTTATGAACCATATACGCGCTTTTCTTCGTAAAATTAGTCAAAATAAAATAAAAAGGTAACAATCTAACTGATTGCTACCTGATGTGAATATGCCGATAGTGGGATTCGAACCCACAACCAATTAAGGGACGGATTTTAAGTCCGCTGCGTATGCCAGTTCCGCCATATCGGCTTATAAAAGCAAAGATTAATAGACATCTGTGTAAGTGTTGTAGCACTATAGGGATGAAATAGGCCTAACATCTATCAATCCATGCCATGTTCCCTACTGGTCTCGAACCAGTGACCGGACGGTTATGAGCCGTCTGCTCTAACCAACTGAGCTAAAGGAACAAAAGAATACTTCCAAATACAGCGAGTACGTATTTGGAAGTATTAAAAAATTACTTATCAAACTTTTCCTTGATGTCTTCAACTACATCTTCTGCGGCATCCTTAACATCTCCAAAGGCATCCTTGGCCTTACCCAATAGTCCTTGGACCTTACCTTCTACCTCACGAGTTTCATCTCCAGTAACCTTACCTTCAACTTCCTTCGCCTTACCTGTTACTTGATCCTTTGCGCCATCAATCTTGTCTTCTAAAGCCATGATCGTACCCCCCTCAGGTTATCTATAATATGTTACACAAATGGTATATCCACTTGGTTAAATAGTCAATAAATAAATTGCGCAACTAATAACTGCTGCTTTCCTTAACTCGCAGATCATCAACGTCAGAAAAATTATCAGCGAACAACAGAAACGCTTCATCGATAATCTCTTGACCACGTCTAGTGCTGTAACCAGTCAGTGCTTCTACTTGTAACCATTCTAAGTGTCGGACGTATCGCAACCACATGAAGTGCCTGTGTGGCTGTGTCATAACCTTGATGGCATGGACAACGGCATCGTAGTAGTACACAGCATCAGTGTGGTTCGTGAACCGCTCATCGTTGGCATTGCCAAATGATCGTGCACTTGGCATGTCTGAAATTTCAACTGACTTCAAATCAACATATCCCATATCAGCCATGTTCACGATACGTGGCCACTCACTATCAAAAAACTCTCGAACTGCTTCTCTTGTTGCCTTCTCATTCACCGCTGGTAAAAGTGCCATTCCTACGTCCTCCGAACCATGTTAAAATGAACTTACCTTAAATTCTTTTACATGGCGCTGGACTTTGGTCTGGCGCTTTTTGTTTATCATAAGTGACCGTAATTAGCGACGGCTTCATCACCAGTTTTCCGCCACTCTGTCACTTTATGGTCCACAATCTCATCAAATTGTTTTAGCAGCTCTGGCTTACTGTGTTTCAAGTCCAGCCAGTCGACTCCCGCATACTCCATAAGCACACTCATAGCAATCCAACGCGTTGCATGCTCGTTAAAGAATAGTTGCTCATGCTCATATAATGTTTCCGGTTGTGGCATTATTCTTCCACCCCTTTTCTATCGTAATTTCATCCACCTATCCTTCTTCTACCCAATAGTAATACCCAACTAACCACTTGCTGACCATATGTTTGATGAGCCACTTGCTACTTGTTCGATATGCCTGGCGCTTGTTCCACGTCCGCACAATCACGCGATTGCCTTCTGGCGTATAAGCGAGTTTGAAGTAGCCTTGCTTATCTCGGAAATAGTAATACTTACGCATGATCATCCAACTCAATCTGCTTCAATGCTTCACGCGCTTCGTTGTAACCAGCGTCTTTACGGAACTCCAACCAGTTCGAGTATCCACGTCCTTCTGCGTATTCCTTCATCTGCTTTGCAGTCACTCCCATGATTACCACTCCTCACGTTCAACGACCGACTTAACGGCCATGACTTGATATGCCTTGCCATGGTAGTGTGCTAACAGCAAGTCCAAATCATCACCAGCATCGACTACTTCGTGATATTCACGTCCAATGTTCATGTTGAACACAACATACGTTGGCATTTTCTTACCCATGTTTACTCCTTTGTTACCCACCCTATCCCGCCATTAATGGCTCATCTCAGTCTGTGATATTACATCCGCCAAATTTCAATTCGAAGCGCCCGTGTAAAGTTCATCATCTTTCGGCTGCGCTTATCAATAATTTGTGCGTCACCTTGTACTTTTCCATGATTAATTCTCCCAACTAATTTCTACACGTGCATTTTCCTTATCAATGCCAGCGAAACGATCTAACAACCCGTGCACGTAGTTCAGGTTGTCGTTTGGCATGAACTCGATGCCACGTACTGTTGTGTTCTGAAACGCATCAAACATGAACTTGTGCGTAAACGTCCAGTTATCTAGGTCAGTTCGACGGTCAGGTAAATACCAATCGAAGTTAAATGTTGTTGCTTCTTCAATCGGTGGCAAACCATCGACAATCGACTGACTAACAACATCGATAATGCGGTCCTGAATTTTGTGCTTATAAGTATTCGCCACGATGCGTCCGTGTGGCATACCATGAATAAGAATCCAGTTGTTCAACGTCATCTTAACGTCCTTAAGCACACCCTTTTGCTTTCGCTTGATAATGAACGCATTAATTGGGATGACAATTTTTGCTTTTTCCATCAACTATTTACCTTTTCGATAATACGCACTGATGAAACATCACCACCCACAAATGCAACAACATTGCGTGCTTCGTAAAACTGATCATTCGCTTCATCTAGTGTCAAATTATTCCAGTAGTGGTCTTCGCCAAAATAATTGGCTACCACTTCATAACGTCGTTCATCCATATCAAACCTTTCTCACGTCAGCCAACTTGTTTGTTGAAATCGTGTGCGTCGTATCTTTTGTAATCAGGCGTGACAAGGTAGCTGCATCGTACTTATTAGATAACCCAGCTAGGTTGTCATTTGAGGTAATCATTGTTGCCTTACCACGTCGTGCATCAGCCAACTCAAATAACATTGCTGACACAGTTTCCTTAGCTTCTGTCTGCGTTTCTTTTCCAAAGTCGTCAAGAATAAGTACGTCAACTTCCTTCATGAAGCGCTCAACGACATTTAGACGTTCAGCAATCGAGTTATCATTGAATGACTTAAACTTCATATTCCGCCACTCAACCACCGACACGAACATCGTCGTGTACTTGTCTTTCACTACATCAGCAATAGCTAATGCAAGTGATGTCTTACCGGCACCAGCTTGTCCATACAGGAAAACATTGAACAAACCATTACGAAGTTCCTTTGCAATCTTGTACGCCTTATTCCCAATATCACGGGCAACAAGCTCGTTTTGTTGCATTGTCGGATCCCAGTTCGAAAACTGAAACAAACGCTCCTGTGTCTCTCCCCAGAGGCTCATACGTGCATACTTAGTTCGTTCTTGCGCTTGCCATTCGGCAGTGATGCGTTGTGCATCCGCAATTTCTTTCTCTGCCCGTTCTTCGGGCGTCATTGTTTTAACTGATAGCCCCCGCTTTTTAAGCTCTGCCATCCATTCACTAGTTGATCGCATTATTCACCTTCCAGTTCTCGCATGTTGTCCAGCATCCACTGTGGAACGTTTGCGTTATCCGACTGCTTATCTCCGGCTGATTTGCGTTGCTTGAATTTGTTTTCGGTAGCGTCCCATTCAGCAACAGTCTTGACGCCCTGCTTTAACTTCTTTTCCATTGTTCCTTTAACATAGTTAAACGTCCTTGCGTTAGCGTTCGAAGCTCCTTCAATCGCCTTAGCCAGTACACCAAATTCCATGCCATCATCTTCAACGTATGCAATAAGTGTTTGTTGTTGCATGGGTGTTAAGTCGGTGGACATAAAACCATTTTCTGCCAGTGAATTCATCAACATTGATGGCAGTGGATTAGCAGGGAGCGATGACGACGAATCATCTTCTTGTCTTTCCTCTTCTAACCTATCCTTACCTAACCTATCCTTACCTATGCGGACATTTGGTTGCCAGTTGGTTGTCATTTGGTTGTCATCACTAATATCAACGCTTTCAGCCGTTTTTGGTTGCCAATTGGTTGCCAACCGGCTGTCATCTGGTCGCGAATTGGTTGCCAATTGGTTGACGTGTTGGTATGCACCAGTTGCATCAAGCACCAGTTGATTCTTCTCTTCTGAATAGATTGTTGGCTTAGACCGGTCTTTTCTAATTTTGTTATTCAAGTTCCAATCCTTAACAACAGTCACACCGCTATCAAAAGCAATGATGAAACCTTTCGCAATCAATAACCGAAGGTCATCGGTACTTGTACCGTATGCTCGGCTTAGCATTCGTGCGTTACCAATAAAACCCTCGTCGTCTGCTTCCATTCCAAGGTGGAAATATAACAATTGACTTGACGCTGGCATGTCAACGAACGCATCGCTAGTTGTTATTTCCTTTGTAAACATTCTTCGTTGTGCCATATCTCACCGCCTAGAATGGTAGATCATCTTCGTTGAATGAAGTTACATCGTTACCGTACATTTGATTAGGTGTGAATCCACCTTGTTGTGGTTGCTGACCATTCGATGGACCTTGTGCTGGCGCAGAATTGAAACCACCTTGTGCCTGATTGCCGCCGCTTTGGTTTCGTCGCTGCTCACTTTCTGACCTGCTTTCTAGCAATGAGAAGTTATCAACAACAACTTCCGTTACATAAACACGTTGGCCTTGTTGGTTCTCGTAGTTACGAGTTTGCAAGCGACCTTCAACCGCTACCAACGACCCCTTAGAAGTGAAGTTGGCAAAGTTTTCAGCTGACTTACGCCAAACAACCCCATTAATGAAGTCCGTCTCACGCTCACCGTTTGAGTTAGTGAATTGACGGTTAACAGCAAGCGTAAATGAACCAGCTGCTGCACCTGACGTTGTGTATCGCAACTCAACGTCCTTGGTTAGTCGTCCTACTAATACGACGCGATTTATCATTGTCTATTTCCTCCATTCGCTTGAACGTCATAATTCCAAGACGTTGCAATGTTTCAGGGTCTAACTTGATGCCCTTAACGTGATATTTCTGTTCAAATGCTGGCCACCCAATGTTGTGTGCTTCATTGTGGTGAACTCGGCATAATGCAATTAGGTTCTTTTCTCTGTGGTCTACCAGATTTCGGTCGTTACCCATTCCAACGGTGTCAATGTGGTGGACATCAGCAGGGCGTCCACACACTACACAGCTTCGGTGGCTCAACGATGAATACATATAGGCTTCTACATCGTCCATATACGCCAAACCACTCTTAGACATCGGTATGTGGTTCTTAACTGCGTAATCAAGCAGGTATGAAATAAATTTCCGTGCTGTCGTCATATCTGTATCAGCAAACGAAAAATGTTGATCACCTGTTTCTGCTTCATAATAGAATTTCATCCACCACTTAGTTTCTTCGGGTGTATATCCTGACCACTTCGCTATCTCACCGATAATTGCATATGCTTTTTTTCGTTGTACACGACTAATACTGCGTTCATCAGCAATGCTAATAACTGCCTGTGGTCGTTCTTCTGAGGTGTAGAGTGACAACATAGCCAGCTCTTGCGCATCTTCCACCGACATTGTTACTTTATTGCCGCTGATGTTAGTGATACGCCCCCAAATATCCATTACTCGATACCAGCGTCGTTCTTAGCAAAGATAGCTGCACCAGCAAGCAATGAAGCCTTGTCTGCTGATAGCTTATTGAGTTGAGTATCGTTGTTTTCCTTTGATGTCATACCACCAGTTGCAAATACCTGTTCAATCTTCTCTTTCGGAACTTCCTTCAACACCTCTTTCAGCTTTGCAATGATTGCCTTGCGAACATTGTCGTGCTTAATTTGTTCCTGCTTTAATGCTGTGATGGTCTCACCATCATCATCATCGTCAGCAACAATTCCGAATGCAGCTGCTAGGCTTCCACGTCGTGCATAAGTTGTATTGGCCAACATCTGTTGTGGCGTTGTACCAAACTCAACAGGCAAGCCTTCCACATCGATATACTCACCAGATGAGTGGGTAATCGTTGTAACTATTTGCGCCATCCGCTTACCATTTGAATCAATGTCAGTATTGATTGATTGCGTGTAAGCTAGTGGCTCACTAGATGACTTAATCGCTAGTCGTACAGCGCTATCAATGTCAGCCAAGTCAGCATACTTGCCAAAGTGACCTGACTTAGTCTTGGTTGGTTGCACCATATTCAATTGCACTTTCGCCAATGATTCCATCAGTTCAGGTGCTGGGTTATATTCATTTCGTCGCAACATTTCAATCCTCCGCTATTACCCGATGCCCAACTAATTCCATATAGGCCTTGAGCTTTTCTTTTTCATCTGGAACAAATCCTTCATCTGTGTCCCAACCTTCTGTACCTTGGGCTACTTCTTCGCCTTCAAAATCTTCTCCCCAAGGTATTTCATCATCATGTGGATCAAGTAGTTCATCAAACATGGTCAGCCACCCAATTCAAAACATCGGCAACGCCCGTTTCAAACTCCGAAACAGTACCGTCATTGTTACACCGCTGTTCTGCCTTGAAGGCTCGATTCATACGTTTTTGAGCTTCTAATCGCAATTCGTGTTTCATTTCATACCTCCTTGTGGTACTCTGGAGGAGTAAATCGTCCTAAACAGATTTACCCCTTTTCGCGCTTAACGGTTGCAGCCGTTAGGCGTTTTCTTTTTGGTAACGTCCACGATAACGAAGCGATGACAGCGTCACCTTAGACACTCCAATAGCTGATGCAATTTCACTTGATGATTTACCTGCGTCTCGCATCTTCTTGAACACTTGGTACCGACTTTCGTACTCATCTCTCTTCACCTGATTTTCACCAGGCGCTACCCAAGTAGTACGGTGTTCCAAACGACCGTTATGTTGCAGAATGCGCTTACGCTCTGCTTCGATGTCAAACTCCTTAGCTGGTGCAAAGCTGTAATGCAACTTCGCAACACCAGTTGATCCAATATCATAATCCGCCATGATCGTCCTCCAATATTTGTTTTGTGACTTCAATAAGATGGTGCTTCTCTGACAAAAGACGATGTACATTCATCGCCAACCAAGGCGGCATTAAGATGCCAGAAAACTTTGCTTCACGCATCATGTTCAACGAATTCTCGCTAGTTCCTAATTGTTCAGCCAACTCTTTGTCGAATAAGTTTTCGACACCTTGAACGATGAAGATTGAAAACAATTGTTTCGGTGAAATCATCACCGGAGTAAACTCATCCATTTCCATTCCTTTCTGGGTCGCACACCCCAAGACACACACCAACATGTTGTTAAGAGACAAACAGTAAGAGAAAAAATATTACATGTAAGTGGTTGATGTGCATCTGGCGATGCGCGACCCATATTCAATTGTTAGCGACGTGGCAATGCGTCAGCGTCACCAGTGATCAGGTAATAGATTGTTGGGCCCAATCGCTTGAACCAAACAAACTTAATCAGCTCAAACATGTTGTAGGCAACAATCATCAACGCAAACCCGCCGAACGCCGCCCAAAGTGCAATGTATAACATCGTCAATCCTCCATATACTTGTTCTTGGCTTGTGTGTTGGTGTAAGCCTCAATCTGCTTCTTGTATCGTGGCTTGACCGGTGCATATGCTCCCAGCTTGCCGACGAAGTACAACGCAACACCTGCAATCGCAACCCAGCTCAACACCAAGCCGATTCCCATCAATAAGTTAGTCATCTGTATATTTGCCTCCGTATTGCACGTCTGCTAACCCTTCGTACACACGTCCAGTGTAGAAAGCCGATAAGAAACCTCGCCAATCATCTAGCGGTACTGACCACACTTCACCAACCTTACGTACTGGCCAATCAGGACGACTCCCGTAGAACTTTTGAATGGTCAACCACTGACGTTGCATGTACAGTTCAATATCTTCACGCGTCATAATCTGTGGCCAACCATTGCGTTGATACTCAGCCTTGCGTGCTTGCTGGTCTTCAGTCATTTGAAACTTAGTTGCCATTTTTTTCTCCTTGTTCTTTATTGTCCCAATCAATCTTCTTTAATTCGTTCAAATCTAAATCTAACGCGATAGCCACTTTAACCATCGCAGGTAAAGTTAACCTATTTCGTTTTCCGTTCGATACGTCATATAACGCTGCGATAGATACACCCGTTACATGGGCCAACCAATATCGGGTCTTATTACCCTTTAAACTCAGGCCATCATTGATTAAATCTGCTAGTGACATATTGCTAACTCTCCGTTTGGTTTATTTCCTTTTTCTGCTATAATTATTTGTGGAAACGTTTTTGAATCCGATTTTCCAAAGGTTCATTTGCTTTCCATAAATTCAAATGAAAGAAGGTATTCAAATATGAATATCAAAGCCGATTTTTCAGGCTTAGAACGTCTACAACAAAACCTTGAAAAAGTAAGTAACCCTACTACTCTTAATCAAGATGATTTGTTTCCTGATGACTGGATCCAAGAATATACCAACTTGAACAATTGGCATGAATTCGCTTCATCGGCGCCATGGGAAGGTGATTTCGATGATGAAAGCGTTTCTGCTTTGCGTGACTCATACGTATCAGAAAATTCAAACTTCTCCGATTGGGAAGAAATGATCACAACAGCCGCTACCGACTCTCTGAAACGTTCCTTGTTCCAAGGACTGTAACTTTCAAATCATTAATTGACTCAACTTTCTTGGTTGGGTCTTTTTTTGTAACCTTTACGGCTACAGTCAAATTTTTATTAGCCATTTCTACACCTCCAGTAAAGCCTTAGTTTCACCAAGAAACTTGTTAATGAAATATTGTTGACCCTTGCCGGTCACCTTTGGCGTCTTAGTAGTCACGTTCACACCATTAGAGTTGATGTGGTTGTGTTCCTTAATCTCAAACAAGCCAAGCTCCATGCTCTTCTGTGTTGGCATGTTCCGGTCTGAACCTTGTCGCTTAACCAGATAACCGTTTTCACGGAGATAACCGAACAAACGGTTCTGTCCCATATCTACGCCGTTTTGCTTAAGCAGCTTTGCCAACTCACCAATCAGAATTGATGACTGACTAGCTGATACCGCGTCAGCAAACAACGCCTTGGGAGTCATCTCTGCGATGATCTTGTCCTTGTGGTCTAACATCAGTTGAGCTGACTTCAAGCCCATTGCCATTTGAATACGTGGGTCTGACATCAACGCCTTGTGTTCTTTTTCAACTGCGATGAAGTAGTCTCGAATTTCTTGGCTCTTAGCTGTCTTAGACATCATCGCTACATTCTTAGCCATATCTGTTGTTAAGTTGAAATCGTTAAGATACTGCACACTTCCGTTTCCACCTTTAACAGGTGTACCTCCAGGTACGCCCGTCCAATCAGTACCTTCAACATACATATCTTGGTATTGACTGAACCAAGTACTGAATCGCTTTACAACTCCTAGCACCTTATACAATTCACGAGCGCTAACCCGTTGCTCACCTTCTTGGTTCGTTTGAAGCTTAATCAATTCGTTTGTCATGTTGTTCTCCTTATTCTGGTAAATGTCCATCTTCCTATACTTCAATTTCGAGATTGTCAAATGCGAATTCCAGCATTTTTTCAGTCAACACTCGCATTGATAATCCTGTTGATGATGATAAGTTCTTCAACTTAGAGTGATAGTTAGAACCAATGAACACAGGCTTGTAACCTGATTCTCGACGGTTATCTGCTTGTAAAACTAATTTCTCTGTCATGTTTATTTCTCCTTATAAGTCTGTGATGTTGAACAGTGTGAAAATCTTCTTGCGAATTGCCTTAGACTTGGGTGAATTCTCACCATTGATTGCGCGATTAGTTTGAGCAGTTCCCTCATTGATCATTTCAGCAAGTTCCCATTGCTTCATATCGTTGCGCTCCCACATTTCGTCCTTGATGCGCTTCTTAACCTTGCGCTTTAGCGCCTCTTCTTGTTCTTCAATTGTTGTTGCTGTCATGTCGCAACCTCCTTTGTTTTTTTGTGATAATATTCAATATGCAAGCGTCATTAACTTGCCCTACATATAATGAAAGGAGCCATTAAAAAATGACCGATAATAATCCAGCACTTGTTGCCGATAACATAAATCCTTTTGCAGGGTTATCAACAGTTAACATTGTTCAAAGTATTCCGAATTTATCTGAGCAAACAGCTTATGTAGCAGCCGTAAGTAAGCAGGTTGCGATGCTTACGAAGCAAACTAATCTTCGTCAATTAGAGATGATTCAACGGTTCTTGAAAAAAATAATGGAAGATTTCAAACGTTTGTTGCAAAACTGTCTGCCAAAGTATCAGGGACTACTTGTTTCTAACGTTCAGCCTATTGATTTCTCGCTTATAAACTTGCATTTCAATTGGATTGTTCCAGGAACGTGGATTGATGATGCACTCGATGAACCAGAAACATATGACCAGATGATGAATCGTATTGTTCTTTCTAGAGTTAATGGAAACAATCATCAAGAAGCGTCTTATTTCGATTATGATGCTTCTGAAGATGGATATAGCTCCATAAAAAGCAAGAATTTCCTTTATAAATTGATACATCTTTACACTCCTATCGAATACATGAAATCAATATCTCAAGAATATGTTTTCGCATTTTATGGTTATGTGATTTCCTCTGTAGCGTCATGGTTTTTCAAAATTATCTATCATTTGTTTTTTGGATAGATATCGTGCCCACCTATTATTAGGTGGGTATTTTTCGTTCATCTGTTTATCCCCTTTCTGTTTATTTATTATCAAGTTGTTGCATTTTTTACAGTAGAGCTGTAATATAAAGGCATACAAAAAAGCACAATAAACGCCTGTATATCAACATTAGCTCGCCAAAGCATTGATTATTTTAGGTCTGTTTTTTGTTGCTCAATTACTTGATGAATTAAATATAACAGTACAGCTGTAATTTTGCAATGCTTTAACTGTAAAAACTGTAAAATTAATCCATCAAAATCAGGAGAACCCTTGATATGACGGTGTACGAACGAATAAAAGAAATTTCAAAAGCACGCGGAATGAGCTTGCAAAGTGTCGCTAAAGCAGCTGGCCTTTCTCAAAATATGATTTATCAGTATAAAACAGTTAATCCAAAAACCGAAACGCTGCGTACTTTAGCAGACGTTCTCGGCGTATCAGTAGACTACCTATTAGGTAACACTGACAAGATGCATCCTACCAGCGCAGAACCAGAAGTGCCCAATGATTTAGAGGAAGTTTTGAAGCAGGTTAACCCTGTAATGTTTGGAGGTGCTGAACTAACAGACGACCAAAAGATGCTTCTATATAACATGGCTAAAGAAATGTCACGCAACAATCAACAAGGTGGTAAGTAGTTTGAACGATGAATTGAGTGAGTTAAGAGACTACCTACTTAACCTTGCCCGCCGACACGATATTGACGTTGAGGATATGCTATCCACTACAGGTACACATATGTACGTCCGCGTGTTCAACAAGATATTTATGAATCCGAATGAAACGAAGGCAACTTATGAATTTGGACTAGCTCACGAACTGGCCCATGCCATTTATGGAGATCCTAATGGTGAACAGTACTACCCTTTTTCATTGTTGTTCAGAAAGACTGAAGAAAAGATTGCCAACAAGAACGCGATCCGACTGATTTCTGACTTTGTCTACCGCGATACGCCACTTGAATGCAGAAATTGGGAACACTTTATTGATATTTTCAACCTACCCAGTTATTTCGAAGGCATTGTAAAGGAAATTATTTACGACTGATGAAACGTCCAGCAAAGGAATGACGTTAAAAGCTAAATAAGGAGATTTATGGTATGGCAAAGAAAGACAAGGCAAAAAAGCCTTTCTACAAGCGTATTTGGTTTTGGGTGTTAGTAGTCGTTGTTGTTATCGTAGTGGGCGGCGGTGCATCTGGTGGTGAGCCTAACAAGACCACTACTACCTCTGACTTATCATCTTCAACTAGTTCATCTGACTCATCATCTACAACTAGTTCATCTGAAATACCAAGCGATGCAACGAACGGACAAAAGAACGCCTTGCGTAAGGCTGATTCTTATTCTCGTATAATGCACATGTCTAAGTCAGCTATTTATAACCAATTAACGTCAGAATATGGCGAAAAGTTCTCTGCCGAAGATGCACAATGGGCTGTGGATCACTTGAAGGCAGATTACAACAAGAATGCACTTGCAAAGGCTAAGAACTATTCTGACCAACAATACTTGTCTAAGGCTAGAATTTACGACCAATTGACATCAGAACAAGGTGAGAAGTTCACTGCTGAAGAAGCGCAATATGCAGTCGACAACTTGAAGGCAGACTATAACAAGAATGCTTTGAAGAAGGCTGAACAATATCAAAAGCAACAATCAATGTCAGCAGACGCTATTAAGGAGCAACTTTCATCTGATTATGGTGAGAAGTTCACCGCTGACGAAGCACAATATGCCGTTGACCACTTGAATGGTTAACACGTACCCCGCATGGTTAGCGGGGATACATAAAAAGCCCCACTCGATTGAGTGAGGCAACATAAACAGGAAGGTCGGTGAGTGTCATAGACGACGCAGAACTTTATAAAAAAGCTTCTTTTGGCATTTTAACTGTCGCTATCGGATTGAGTGCTTGGACTGCAACGCAAATTATTGGATTAAAACATCCACTGAACATTTCGATTATTCTGGGTTTAATCGGTTCTGGCATATTGCTCGGTCTTTCTGGCTGGACAATGACTGTATCCCAGGGTGTTACCATCAGGAAATATGAGCAAGAAAAAGAATATACACAATTACTAAGTAGTGTGACTGGTGATTCGACTAACACATCAAACAAAAGAACGATTGTAGACCAACTTGGACAACGAATCAGCTAGTTCAGTTTGCCATTTTCAATCATTTCCAAAAACTTTTTGTACGTGTCTGAATCTTTAGTTTCTTCAATCGCACGTTTAGAAATTTTGTAGTCTACGGTTGTTAGCGCAATTCCGGCGCCGATTATCATAAAAGTAGCTGCCACCAGAAGAACGCATACAAGTATAGCGATATATTGCAAAAAAGAAATCAAAACGAGGTACCCCCTTATGGAAAATGATATTAACACACGAATAAATGCCTTCTACGCATTACGTGATGGTCGACTTCCCGCCGGAAAGCTGGACGTTACATCTGAAGACGGGACGGCATCGCTTGATATATACACGATGCTTACCATTAACCATGCTGATCAGTCCAACCTAGTTGGATTATTCCAAGCTTACAATGTTGAAAATATTTTATGGCAGGAATATATCTCAATTGATACCGATAAGGAACTCGTTCCTAAAGAAAATTACATCGGAAATTCTGGGTCATTCGGAACAGCATTCATATTAAAAACCCAAAATATAGCATTGCCTGATGACTCATCAGTTTATTTGCGATTCGACTTGTTCAGCGGTAATAAACTACTAGATTCAAAGATGTCATCGTTCTATTCTGTCAACAAACACATAAATTCCAATTTGTAATAGTTATATTATAACATTCCGAATGGTGATTCAAAGCACATTGTATCATGCTGATTTAATCGCTACTACAATATTAAATTTGAACTCAAAAATACGCACACTCCCCGTCGCCAAACAGTAAGTGTGCGTATCGAACAAAACAGAACATCACTGCCCTATTTCCGTATTCAATTGTACCAGACCTGGGCATGTCTTTAAACTGCCTAAAAAAACTACATAAAGGTTAGGTTTAATCTAATTATGGCAAGTATAACTAAACGTGGTAATAAGTGGCGTGCTCGTGCGTCATATATTGATGCCAAGGGGGAACGTCAGCAGCCAAGCAAGACGTTTGACACAAAGCGAGAAGCAACAGAGTGGGCTGCCAAACTAGAAACTCAAATTATCGACGGCGCTGATATTAACGCTGCGAAAATGAAGTTTTCTGAATACTACCGAACGTGGGTTGCGACCTACAAAGAACCAACAGTTCGTGCATCTACATTGGTAAAATATCGCAGTTTTGCCAACGAGTTAGATAAACTTATTGGTGACGTTCAACTTGATAAACTAACAGCGTTGTATCTCCAAAATAAGATAAACGAATACGGTGAAACCCACACCAAAGCATACGTTAATAACATTGTCTCAACTATCAAGGCTTCACTTAAAGACGCACAAATAGACGGAATCATAAAGAAAGATATATTCAGCCGCCTTAAAGCAAATGGTGGCGCTTCTAAAGATGACGACAATTATTTAAGCGCCAGTGATTTTGAAAAACTCCAGTCTTGGCTATATGATCATACTGACTTAATGCCTAATGATAAATTTTACTTCGCTGTGCTAATCGCACTAGAGACTGGTGCACGAGTTGGTGAAATCCTTGCACTTACAGTAGATGATTTTGATTTTTCAAACAATACGATGACAATCAGCAAGGCATATTCAAAAGCCACTTCATCCAATACAGAGACTAAGACACGTTCCGGTAATCGAACAATTGACGTAACTGATAACTTATTATCTTTGGTCACTGAACTGTCAGAAAATGGTGTCCTATTCCCTAAAAAATGGTTTAGAGACATATTTTCAAACCGAATGATTGAGCTAGCCAAAACAGTTGGGTTCCCTGCCATTCGCTTCCATGGTCTAAGACACTCTCATGTATCTTACCTGCTACACAACGGTGTTGATGTTGCGTACATTTCAAAACGAGTTGGTCACTCTAATGTAAACGTTACGCTTAAAACCTACGCTCACATGCTTAAGGAAAAAGAAGCAGAGCAATCTAGCCGCACTATAAATTTGCTACAAAAAAACCGCCGTTCATAAGCTCCAGTGACCAAAAGTGACCAAAATGCTTATAAACAGCGGTTTTATAACGCTAAAATTACTTAGCGATGATTTGCTTGTACTCTTCACGAGTAACAACTGATACTTGGCGACGGTCACGGCCCAAACGACCGAACTTTACGACACCATCAGTCAAAGCGTACAACGTGTCATCGTTTCCACGACCAACGTTTACACCTGGGTAGATGTGCGTACCGCGTTGACGGTAAATGATTGATCCAGCCTTGATGTCTTGACCATCAGCACGCTTCGTTCCTAGACGACGACCTGCTGAGTCACGACCGTTGGCAGAAGATCCGCCTCCCTTGTGGTGGGCAAGCATCGTCAAGTTGTTCAAATTCAATTGCATGATTTAAATCCTCTTCTTTCCGATGTCTTAGGCAATAGAGTCGATGACAACCTTAGTGTATGGTTGACGGTGACCTTGCTTCTTGTGTGAGTGCTTCTTTGGCTTGTACTTGAAAGTAACAACCTTCTTTTCCTTACCTTGCTTCTCAACAGTACCTGATACAGTAACACCTTCAACGTAAGGTGCACCGATCTTGCCGTCAGCGAAGACAACCTTGTCGAATACGACCTTGTCTCCTTCAGCGGCGTCCATCTTTTCGACGTAGATTACGTCACCGGCAGAAACCTTGTATTGCTTTCCGCCGTTCTCAATGATTGCATATGCTGCCATGAGTTTGCAGACCTCCATAAAATATTTTTCTAAAAAAACTTAGACTCACCGAGCCCGCGAGTTCCAAGGAACTACTTAATACAGACCACGAGTGGTTGCAGTTTGTGGATTCCACAAACACAACGTAGATAATTATAAAACAAGTTCTAACTAAATACAATGAAATCGCCCACTTAATTATGAGCAATTCCCTAAGTTTATGCAGCTGGTGGGACTCGAACCCACAACCGCTCGGGTAGAAACCGAGTGCACTATCCAGTTGTGCTACAGCTGCAAAAAAGATGAGTTGGCATAACTTACCAACTCATCTATTGTACGTTTAAAACGCTGGTGAATCAAGGTCTGAAGCGTCCAAAACCGCACGAACTTCATGATCAATATCATCTTGTGTCAATTTCAGTTCGACTAAACCGAGCTTCAAAAATGAACGCCAGGCATGTGAAAAATCCGATTGACGCTTTTGGTGATATGAATTTAGCAACATGGTCTTAATACCAATAAATTGGTGGGCCAAACGCATTTGTGGAAAACGCGCAAACTTAGCTAAATCCGCATCCTCAAGCACCATTAAGTGCGTCCATTGTTGCTTCAAACTAATCAACAAAAACTGGGCGAAAGCAGTTGCGTACAACGCCTTCACTTCGATCTCGCTTGCGTCCACCGCATTGTGTGGCACATCATTGTTAATTGCTTCAACACGCAACATCAAGGTGCTCAATGAAACATCTAGGTTCAAATAATCATTCAACAAGACATCTTTAGGACCGATTGGATTTTCCCAATCAGCCACAACTGCGCGATATGACTCGCGTGCTTCACGCAAGTAACCTGCAATATCCATCGTCATTATTCTGCCTCGTCTGATGCTTGTGGTTGTAGCACTTCGACTTGTGGTGCTTCAGAAGCAGCTGATTCGTTAGCATCTTCAACCGGCGTACCATATGAAATCAATCCTTCGCGTTGCAAACCAAAGACAAGCTCATCACTCTCGATTGCCAAGTAACGACGTTCCGTCAAATACCAAGCACCGATAAAGTCGTAATCCAACAAGACATCAAGCCATGAAATGGCATCACGACCATCAATGACTTGGAAGTGCCAACGTTGTGCCCCAATGGCTGTTGCATCGTTAACGTAGAAGATACGGACTTCAACGCCATGCTCCAACATCAAACCGGCACCATTTGGAATACTTTGCAAGAAGTAATCTGAATCAGCTGACAAAACAAACAAACGATCCAACATTCCCGCTGGCATTTCGGTTTGTACCAATGGATACAAGAAATCGTCGCGGGTTTCAAGAATGTTGTAGTCTACTTGGTAACCGAATTCGCGCTCCATATAACGACCAAACTCCGTTAACAACGTTGCCAGCGTACGAATACGCGCTGCGGTCGTTTTCTTACGGAAGTTTTCAACCATCAAATCAGTAATAGCTTCCGCGTTAAACAAAATTTGCTTGCGTTCTAGTGACCAGTAGAATAGACGTGCCTCAGTACCTAGCTCAACAAAGTAAGCGCCACCGTTGTTATCGTCGTTTACCACGAATTCAAAGGTCGCTGGCACATCCAAATCAGTCATCACCAACGTCAACTCTTCACGCTCAGCTGGCGTCAAAACATCATAGGCTGGCATCCCCGCAAATGAAAGAAAACGATCCATTGCCATCAAGTACCAATCTGCCTTGGCATATTGACGTGGTACAGTTACCCATTCTGTATCAAGGTGCGCATTGGTTAGGCGTTGCGCCAACATGTGGACCTTCTTTGGATCATTTGTTTCAGCAAGCTCTCGAACTTGCGCTAAGGTTTGTTGAATTTGACCAATATCATCACTCAACAAATCAACGTATGAAACAACGCGTTCACGTAGGTGTTCTGTCATGCTTACTCACCTCCCTGTTCGGCAGCTAACGATGAAACATAGTCCACATACAATGAGCCGACGGCATTTTGGAAATCAGTAAATGAGCCAAATGCATCATTGATGGCACGTTGCTCATAAATCAAAATTGTATCTTCCTTTGAGTAGTTCAAAATTTGTGCATTGTTCTCGGCAATCAAATCAGGAACCGTCGCAGCCTTCGCATCGGCTGCATCCAATTGCGCCAAACGGCTACGCAAAACTTCGCGTTGCTCTGCTTGGGCGCTCTTGTTAAACAAGCCGCTGCGTTCTTCCGTGGCCGCCAATTGCGCCATCAATTGCGTACGCTCAGCATCACGTGCATTTTGATCGTTAACAACCTTTTGCAACGCTTCATTGGCACGCGTCGTATCCTCGATAACTTGCGCGTTGAAACGTTGACCTGACTCAGCCAATTCAACCGCACGCGCCAACTTTTCATATTCTTCATCATTGAAAATAAACTTTACTGACAATGGGTCCAAAATACCAAAGTGGCGACGATCCCACCAATTTCCAAAGAACAATTGGAAGACACCAAGTTGTGACTCTTCGTAGTAAAAGAAGGGGAACTTTTCTGATAGGTACGCAATAAGCTTTTGGCCCAAGTGGTGACTCAACTCGTCTTGCATATCATCAACCAAAACTGACAAAGCACGGTTAGACTCGGCTTGTGGCGCCTGACGAATTTGCGTGTTGTACTTTTGACTATCTAGTAATTCATAAACACGGCGATCATTGCCTTCTGCCACAGCAGTTTGAATATCACCAATGTAGTTTAATTTTGCTTGTAATTTTCCATTTAATACGGATTGATTTGACGGTAAATCCGTCGTCAAGTATGGCGTGTTCTCCATCTCAACCCCTCCTGTTTGTGGTTGCAATCTAACTTCTCAAATTATTATATCTACCTAATATATATATCATACAACCTAAACTTAAAGAAAAACGCCGACCACGGACTGGACGGCGTTGTTTTTAAGAAGTTTTTACGAATTTTTAGTATTGCTCCAAATAAGTTTCCAATTCCCATTGTGAAACTTCTTGGCGATATGCTTGGTATTCCAAACGCTTAGCATCTACAAATGTACGTGCCATGTGTGAACCAAGGGCTGCCTTAATCACTTCATCAGTATCCAAATCATTGACGGCCGCCAACAATGTGTCAGGCAAATCAGTGATGCCAGCCTTCTTACGCTCAGCCTCATCCATCAAGTAAATGTTACGATCTACCGCGTGATTTGGCTCCATTTCGCCGGCAACACCATCCAAGCCAGCTGCCAAGATAACCGCAAAGGCCAAGTATGGGTTAGCAGTTGGGTCAACTGAACGCAACTCCAAACGGGTTGAGTTACCACGTGAAGCTGGGACGCGGACCATTGGTGAACGGTTTGAACCAGACCAAGCTACGTAAACTGGCGCCTCAAATCCAGGCGTCAAACGCTTGTATGAGTTAACCGTTGGGTTCGTGATTGCCGTAAAGTTAGCTGCGTGCGCCAAGACACCACCCAAGAAGTTGTAAGCCGTCTTTGACAATTGCAAATCACCAGCTTCGTCGAAGAATACGTTACCAGCTTCGTTGAACAAAGACATGTTCGTGTGCATACCGTTTCCGTTGATACCAGAAATTGGCTTTGGCATAAACGTTGCATACAAACCGTGCTTACGTGCAATCGTCTTAACAATCAACTTGAACGTTTGAATGTTATCAGCTGCATCCAAGGCATCAGCATACTTGAAGTCAACTTCGTGTTGTCCTGGGGCAACTTCGTGGTGGGCCGCTTCCACTTCAAAGCCCATCTTTTCCATTTCCAAAACAATTTCACGACGTGTGTTTTCACCCAAATCAAGTGGGGCCAAATCGAAGTAGCCACCCTTGTCATTCAGGTTCATCGTTGGGTTACCATGCTCATCAAGCTTGAACAAGAAGAATTCTGGCTCAGTTCCAATGTTAAAGTTCTTGAAACCAGCGTCTTCCATCTGCTTCAAAACACGCTTCAAGTTGTTACGAGGATCCCCGGCAAATGGCTCGCGGTCGGCCGTGTAAATGTCTGCAATCAAACGTGCAACCTTACCACCGTGTGAGTCAGTCGCCCATGGGAAAATCATGAACGTTGAAAGGTCAGGATACAAATACATGTCTGACTCTTCAATACGAACGAATCCTTCGATTGAAGAACCGTCAAACATCAAATTGTTGTCCAACACCTTTTCAAGTTGTGAAACAGGAACTTCGACGTTCTTAATTGTGCCGAAAACATCTGAGAACTGCAAACGTAGGAATTCCACGTTCTCCTCAGTAATCATGTTGCGAATATCATCCTTGGTATAAGCCTTGCGAACCATTGTAATCTCCTTTTACTTTATCCCAAAACACATCATCTAAAACTTCCGTTGACCGTTATTAAAACGACCAATCTTAAGCAACTCATCAGCCAACATCTGACGCATATTAACATCATCCGGATCAACCTTTTCTGCTTCACGGCGTTGCTTTTTAGCATCAACCTCATGAATTTCAGAAACTGAATAACCGGCATCTAGATAATCTGCAATCTCCAATAAACGATCAACGTCATCTAACGAAAAACGTCGCTGCTTACCGGCCCCTCTATGCGGCTCAATGAGTCCCTGCTGATCATAGTACCGAATCTGACGATCTGATAAGCCCGTCAATTCGCGCACTACGCTCATTGGCAACACTGCCAAATCGCGACGTAACTCTCGTCTTACCATACGTCCGACCCCCTATGCATAGCATGTTACCACCTATTTTAGAAGATTTTTCTATTCATGTCAGCTATTCTGACACGAACCGTGCGACATCACTTTCAATCGCATTCAAGCCTGCGGCGTTTTGTACCAAATCATACCAATGAATATCAGTGAATTGGTTGTTGAACCATGTCATTTGACGCTTTGCATAGCGACGTGAGGCTTGCTTCAGCGCTTCACTCGCTTGCTCAAGTGTTTCGACACCGTCTAAGTAACCAAACAATTCCTTATACCCAATCGCTTTCTTCGCCGTACTATCTTCAGGCAAGGCCGCTGCAATTCGTGCTTCTTCAAGCAAGCCATTCGCAATCATCGCATCTACGCGTGTATTAATACGGTCGTACAAAACTGGCCGATCTGTTGTTAATCCGATGATATAGGCATCATACAAACGCTTTGGTTCAGGTTGCTGTTCTGAAAACGGCTTGCCGGTGTGGTCACTAACTAACAGCGCTCTGACCAAGCGACGGATTTGTCCTGGCAGAATACGTGCTTCACTGACTGGATCCAATTCACGCAAAGCATCGCGCACAACCGCTTCACCTTGTTCATGAGCAATTGCCGTCCACTTCTCGACAAATACCTCATCCGTAATATCATCCACATCAGCCAACGGCCGGTCACCTAACAATGCTTGCACATAAAAGCCAGTT
Organism: Weissella confusa; assembly: GCA_016466735.1. Taxonomy (GTDB): domain Bacteria; phylum Bacillota; class Bacilli; order Lactobacillales; family Lactobacillaceae; genus Weissella; species Weissella fermenti. Next base: position 94,624 of record JAAOED010000004.1, read on the forward strand.
CCACCAACCAAAATTGGCATTTTCCCCCGGTCTGCAATATCTGCGATTGCTGCTTGTGCCTCACGCACAAAGCGAGAGGCTGAATAATGTTCAGCCGGGTCAGCAATATCAATCATGTGGTGTGGCGCAACCGCCTGCTCTTCAGGTGTTGCCTTCGCTGTCCCGATATTTAGTTGACGGTAAATCTGCATCGAATCACCTGAAACAATTTCACCGTTAAATTTCTTTGCTAGTTCTAGTGATAAAGCAGTCTTCCCAACCGCTGTTGGTCCGACAATCACAATTAACTTATCCATGTTATTTTCCATTTCTATCTCTAAGTTGCTGGGCTAATCGAACGTCATCCGTGATTACCCCGGCCACACGTCCCCTGATCATTAGCTTCAAGGCCCAAGCTTTGGTTGGCGTCCACCAATACGTCGCTGCTTTTCGAGCACGCATCATCACGAACGGTAAATATCGATAGTCCAAATTGTTGTTTTGAATCACACCGCTGTGAAACAGTCGTCGACTTATGCGATTTGGCCGATACTGTAAAAGTCCAAGTGGTATCGTCGCGTCAAGTTGGCGCCACGTTTCAACAGCACTCACTTGGAATGATTGCAACATTACCGGCGCATCAACTTCAGCAGCTTGCCACTCACGGTACAATTCTGTTGCGCCCTGTTTCCCCTTCAGCTCGATCAATAATAACCCCTGGTAATTCTTTTCTTTGACCAACGCCAAAAATGATGCGAAATCATCCACAACTGGTGGCATCTCGTCATCAATATCGTGTTTTAGGATTAGCCGACCGTCATACAATTGCACATCAACTTCTAAGCCATCCGCGCCCAGTTGAATCGCAGAGGCAAAAGCTGGTAGTGAGTTTTCAAGGCGTCCAGCCGTGTGATCACCTCGATGGGCGATAATTAATGGTTTGTTCATCTGCATTTCAAGAAACCCCAGTTATTAAACTCAATTAAAATATGTTAAACTTATCTTAACAAATATATGGAGGAACCACATCATGAAGAAGTTTGGTTTGGGGATTTTGACTGGGGTTGCTGGTACGCTAGCAACTGCTGCCGCTGCAGCCTTCACGTTCCACAAGGTTGCTGTTAAGCCTTTGGAAGAAGAAGAGGCTAAGTTTGAGGAGACTGAGCGCAAGGCCGCTCGTAAGGCTGCTCACTCTCACGGCGCACGATTCTAATAAAAAACAAATACCCACTTACATGAGCCGGCGTAACATCGTCAGTTAATGTAAGTGGGTATTTTTTTAATTACTCTTAGTCTTACCAGTGTAAGCACCAAAACCGTTCTTCAAAACGTAGATATCGTTATATCCCGCCTTCTTCAACTTACGCGCCATACGCGCAGCCATTTGCATGTTTTCGTCATACAAAAAGACTGGCTTGTCTTGACGCAAAGCACTGTGGTTTTCATTCAACATAGCGTATTGAATGTTACGTGCACCAAGCACGTGCTTTGCCTTAAACTTTGCTGGCTCACGCAAATCGATCAATTGGTGACCACGACTTTGTGCTTCAAATTCTTCAGAGTTCAAAAGTGATGCCGCACGCTTCAACGTTACGCGCGTCCATACCAATGTACCAACCGTCCAAAGAATCCAAAGCAATACAATGACAAACAATGCTTGCAACATACTACTAAATTCCCCATTTCATTTTTCAGTCAAGTACTATTCTATCAAACCTAAAATAAAAAGTCTGCCAACCTTAGGCAGACTTTGATTTTTCTTCAATTATTATTATTGTGCTTCAGCAACGAACGTACCAGTGGCAGCGTTGTAACCGAAACCAACTCGTGAGTATGAACCCAATACCCAACGTGTGTGTGGGTGTGAACCGTTGTCGATCATACCAGTTTCAGCATACCAAGCGTTAACTGCTGCTGAACCAGCACCGAAGCCGATAGCAACAACTTCGTGACCGTATGATTGTGCAAAGTGCGCAGCGTCAACGTTTCCTGCCATCATGTCGGCACGGTATTGTGCAGTTGCTGACAATGAAGCGTCGTATGAAACTGGTGACAAACCAGCAGCCGTACGGATTGCGTTCAATGCGTTAACGGCATCAGCGAATGAACCCGTTGAAACAGGTGCAGTTGCAACTGACGTTTGTGCAGGTGCTGCAGAAGCGACTGGTGCTGATGAAGCAGCAGATGAAGCTTGTGATTGCGCAGGTTCTGTTGCAGCACTTGATTGTGCAGGTGCAACTGAACCGTTCAAGCGAATCTCTTCACCAACGATGATCAAGTTAGGGTTCGTGATGTTGTTCATCTTTACGATGTCATCAACCTTCAAGCCAGTTGCTTGTGCGATTGTGTCAATCGTGTCACCTTCTTGAATCTTGTAAGTCGTACCAGCAGTCTTAACGGCTTCCTTTACGTCGTCAACCGTCTTGGCACGCCATGAAGCAGCATCCGTAGCTGGCTTTGCGTTATCGTCGGCTGATACAGCCGTGTTTGAGTTCGTCATTGGCAAAATCGCAGCAGCGGCAACCAAAGCGGCAGCTCCCATTCCCTTAGCCATAGCATTAATCTTAGAGTTAATCATATTATTTATATTCCCTTTTTGTACGTTTTTAGCCAGTCCAACGACTGAGCCTCGTATGTTTTATATAATAGCAAGTACGTATATCAAGTAAGTTACATCACGATAACAAAAAAACGGGACATTGATGACAATGTCCCGTATACAATACATTTATTATTAGTGAATGAACAAAACGCCTGCTGCAGGGATAGTACGTGATGAAACCACGAATTCACCCTTAGCGTTCATTTCTGAGATTGTGATCATGTCACCGTTAACGCCCGTAACAACAGCCACGTGACCGTATGATGAAGCGTAAGCAACACCCGGCATCATAACGGCAACCGTACCAACGGCTGGGTTCGTGTCTACAACACGGCCAGCGTAAGTTGCGTTGTTAGCCCATTCTGCTGCGTTACCCCAGAAGTTACCAACCCATGGCAATTGGTTCTTAACGTACCACGTGCATTGTCCAGCGTAGTATGAGTTACCTGGTACAGCAGTGTAGTCAGCGTTGTATGAAGGCGCTACTGGTTGTGCTTCTTGTGCAACTGGTGCTTCTGCAACTGGTGCTTCTTCGACAACTGGGGCTACTTCAACTGCAGCTTCTTGCGCAACTGGTGCTTCTGAAGCAACAACTTCTTCTGCAACTTCCTTCGTCAAGTTGATTTCTTGACCGATAACAATGAAGTTAGCATCGTTGATGTCGTTAGCTGCAGCGATTTCTTCTGCAGTCAATTCAGTAGCTGAAGCAATCGTTGACAACGTATCACCAGCTTGAACCGTGTACTTTTGACCTGCGGCTTGAACGGCTTCGACCACTTGATCAACTGTCTTGGCACGCCATGCTGAAGTCGTTTGTGCAACTTCTTCGTTAGCGTATGCTGATTCAGTTGAAACCATTGGTACGATGGCAGCTGCTGCAGCAACAACCGTTGCGGCTACCCAGTTCTTACCTGACTTGTACATCTTCTTGCGTGAATTTACGTTTTGCATGATTAACTCCCCAATTATCTGCCGCTCATATAAGCGTTTGTTTCTTTGTTTTAAGTAAGATTTAATTTGTATTAGTTATGTGTTGCCTTAACAACATGATTAATAATACCGACGGGGCGTAACAGTTATATAACAGCGACTAAACAACGTGTAACGCACAAATTGGTCATATTTGATTTGCATATAAACAGCGTCATTTCGGCACAACCATTTTGGTGTTCACATTTACTTCAAAAACAGTCCCTACTCTGAAAATAACTTTTTTCGCGTTTTCATTACTTTTCAGGCCGTTTGTTACAACTATTACATCGTTTTCCGGGAAGTTTGTTACGGATTAAGTTAGTTTGTGGTTAGTGTCCGTCCTGACGGCCGGAGTGCTTGGCCCCTTCTAGGGCACGCTAACACGTGGCGGGGCCAAGCACAGCAGCCAAGTAATACTCTGATTGTTTGATATTCATTCCCTGCAAAACAAATGGTTGAACTGTTCACCCATATATTTTCCGGTGGATGTAAATCCATAACTGACTAGAATATCTTTGTTGCTGGCATGAGGGCTGGGGACTATCGGAGCGTTCAAACTGGGGCAACATGCCGCATGGCCGGCGCTATTCAGACAAGCCCACACAGGACTAGAAGGATTAGGGCAATTATTTGCCCCGCTGAATGGCGTCCGCGCCATTCGGTTGCCCTAGTTTGAACTTTGTCGGAGATAGTCCCCAGCCCTCATGCCTCGACGCAACGCGTCGACACACACCACCACCCAAACGACAAAAAAAGACGAGAACCATTCGCTGATTCTCGTCTTTATTTTTGCTTGATTTAATTAGGCAATAACGCGGTCTGAGTTACGAGCCAATGAAGCAGCACCGTAAGCACCAGCATCGTTACCCAACTCAGCCAACTTAACTTCAGTCACGTCACGCGTTGACTTGAAGGCAAATTGCTTAAAGTTCTTCTCAACACGATCCAACAAGAACTTTCCTGCGGCTGAAACACCACCACCGATAACAACAGAAGATGGGTTCAAGATGTTTGAGATGTTAGCTGAAGCCAATCCAAGGTAGTAAGCAACCTTGTCTACAACTTCGTTTGCCAAGTAGTCACCTTCCTTGGCCAAGTCAAAGACAATCTTTGACGTTACTTCTTCACCGTTGTCGACCATAGCCTTCAACTTTGAGTTACCAACGTAGGCTTCTGCAAAGTCTTGGGCCAAGTGAACAACACCAGTAGCTGAAGCGTATTGCTCCAAGCAACCGTAGTTACCGCATGTGCACAAGTATCCACCAGGCTCGACGATCATGTGACCAACCTCACCACCGGCTCCTGCAACACCGTGGATCAACTTACCCTCGTTAATCAATCCACCACCAACACCAGTTCCCAACGTAATGAAGGCAACATCTGGTTGGTTGTTTCCGGCACCACGCCATTGCTCACCCAATGCGGCAGCGTTGGCGTCGTTGTCCATCGTCAATGGCAACCCAGTTCCAGCTTCGATTTGCTCACGAACGTTTTGCGTTTCCTTCCAGTTCAAGTTGAAGGCACCCTTAACAGTACCAGCTTCAAGATCAACCGTTCCTGGCGTACCCATGCCGATACCGATGATGCGATCCTTGTCCAATTGGTACAAGTCCAAGTGGTGGTTAATTGAATCAATGATATCAGGCACGATGTGTGAACCCTCATCCAAAATGTTTGTACGGATTGACCACTTTTGTTGGATTTCTCCTTCAGCAGTCAAAATGGCGAACTTGATAGTCGTACCACCAAGGTCAACACCAATTAGCTTATCTTTAGCCATGATTTTTCCTCGTCATTCTCACAAAAATATTTTGTAATCGCTTTCTTATCTTTCAACATTATTTATTATAGCGAATTTCTGAATTAAAACAAGTGTTTTATTGAAAACGTTTTCAACGTTATTCTGACAACCTTTCTTGCTTCTCTTCTAACTCGTGCTCATGCCTTAATACGAGCTTAATTTGCGCGTATTCCTTCGCATCGAGCAATCCCGCTTTATACATATTATCAATTTCAATCGCTGCTAATTCAATATCCCACAGGCGCTTTCCAACGTGAATGTAGATATCATATTTCTTTAACAAGTTTAGCACGTCTAAAAATGTTTGCATGTCTATCCCCTAAATTCGTAACGTTGCGATGCCGACCAATACGGCAATCAGCAATAAATACACCAACAACGCTAGCAGTCTGCGCCCCACGCCAATTTTAAACAGGCCTGAATAATGAAAACCTGAAATAAACACCGGTACAATTAAGAATCCGCCGACTAGCCCGCCGATGTGGGCTGCCAAATCAATACCCGGCGTAAACAGGGCTGAGATGACCGATAATAACACAAAAGCTGTCATCAGTTTTGCCTGACTGCGCCAGTACGCTCTGCGCTTGTCCATCATTCCCAGTCTAACAATCGCGCCTAATAAGCCAAACACACCACCAGATGCACCAGCTGAAATCGCATTCATCGTACCAAACGCCAAACTCATCAAATTACCACTAATGACCGTTGCGAGGAACAGGATTAGAAAACGCCAGTGACCAATTTCTAATTCCAATAAGCGTCCAATGAAGTACAACGTAATCATATTAAAGACTAAGTGCGAGGCGGTTACGTGCAAAAAGCCCGCCGTCAACAAACGCCACCATTCACCATGATGGAGAATAGCTGGTCCTAACTGCGCGCCAGTTTCATGTAACACACGGATGCTAATGTTAAAACTCTGCGCAAGCATGGCTTCCCAGAGGTACACTACGACCATAAAAGCCACCAATGCACTAGTTGCGGGTGTCGCTTTAAAAGCGCGTTTAAATTCTGCTATCATACATTTCTTCCTTAAGCAGGTGGTAAAACAATCACCTCGTCCACCTGTTGATCTGTTTTTTCAATTGTCCAAGTTGGGGTTGGCACGTAATTATCTGGAATCGTCACGCCAATTTTTGCACCGGTCGTTTTTGGAAGCCAACGGTCGTAGTAACCACCGCCGAACCCAAGTCGATCACCTGCCGCTGAAAATGCCAAACCGGGTACCAAGATAAAATCAATCGTCGAAACATCCCCAAACGGTTCCCCAATTGGTTCTAGCATACCAAATCTGTGGCGTTCATACTCGGTTGACTCATCGATTTGAATAAAGGTCAGTTGTCGTTGTGGCGCAACCTTTGGTAAGTACACGGTTTTGCCTTGCAGCAACGCCGTCTGAATTAAGAGTTGTGTTGGCAATTCAACATCTTGTGACAAAGTTAAGGCAACCGACGAGGCATCCTGCCAAGCTGGCAACGCGGTCACCGCGCGCGTTATCTGTTGCATCATCGCCACACGTTGCATATCAGACAGCTTCGCCAAATTATTCTTAGCACTTTCACGTGCTTCATTCTTATCAATCATCTTGCCACCTTATCCCTAACAAAAAACTGATACCTATTAATAGGTATCAGTTTAGCATAGTTACTTTGTTGCTGAACCAGAATCTTGAACGTCCTTCCAGAACGCTTCGTAGATTTGGATTGCAATTTGTTGGTTAACGTTTTCATCTGACTCGTAAACCGATGGCACAACAATCGCCACGGCAACATCAGAGTTAGGTACGAATGAAATCAATGAACTCGTGTATGTTGATACACCGTTCGTTGTAGTTTCGGCCGTTCCAGTCTTGGCGTAGATACCAGGTTGAACACCCTTCATACGCGTACCAGTGGCATAACCAGAACTACTGTGAACAACTTCTTCCATACCCTTCCAAATCAAGTTACGCTCTGCTTCAGTCCAGCCAACCGTTCCCAACACTTCTGTCGGCACCGTTGTCTGCGTCTTAACACGGTTCGCTTGGTCACGCTGTTCAACGGAAGCAACGATGTGTGGGCGAACACGGTACCCACCGTTTGCAACAGTTGCAGCGTATTGGGCAAGTTGCATCGTCGTAAAGGTATCGTACTGACCAAATGATTCGTCCAGCGCCTTACCAATATCTTCGCGGGTTGTCGAACCCTTCACACCAGTAATTTCACCTGGCAAATCAATACCAGTCTTTACACCCAAACCAAAACGGGCAATCCCGTCACGCATTGTTTGGAACACACTAGTTGGCAAGTTACCCAAACTCATACCTGGGTAGTAATTCAACCCACCCATCTTCAACATCAATTGCATAACGTATGAGTTAGATGACACCATCAAGGCCGTGTCAGCCGTCAATGGCATGCTACCACTTCCATTACGGTTAAACCATGATGACTTGGTTGCCGTACCAGCAACCGTAATCGGTTGGTCGGTAATCGTATTGTTTTCGGCTGTGATTGTCCCGTTCAAGAATCCAGTTGTAATCATCGCTGGCTTAACAACAGATCCCACAACGTTTGCTTGGTTAACAGTTGAAAGGGCATCCGGCGTCGTCTTGCCGGTTTCGTTATCACGGTTAACACCTGCCGTTGCATAAACGCCACCCGTCTTTGGGTTGATAACAACTGCGTAAGCACCCGTCGTCATACCACCTGGGATGTTTTTCTCCAAGATGCTTTGTACATCGTTTTGGAACTTTGAGTTAATCGTCAGTGTCAAACTATCACCCGCTTGGCCGGCATATGTCGTCTTTTCAGTCGTCTTGCCGTCCTTGTCGGTGCTAACTTCAACTTGACCCTTTGTCCCCTTCAACGCATCTTCATATTGCTTTTCTAGATATGACGTTCCGACAATATCATCACGCGAATAACCTTCCGTTAGCAACTTGTTAACACTGTCTTCTGGCAAACCAGACTTAGAAGTTGATGTTGAACCTACCAGCGCCTTGATTGAATCACCTTGTGGATAGTCACGCGTGTAGTAAATACCGACACGCACACCAGGCATCTTCGATTGACGCTCACCGATGTTGGCAATTTCTTCTTGCGTGACACCGGTCTCTTTAATGTAGACCGTTGACAAAGAATACGCATTGGCCATCTTTTGGAAAATCATGGCAGCATTCTTTTGCTTATCACTCAACGGGAACTTTGACTCATGCTTTTGCACGTAAGACTTCAATGCATCAACGTAATCATCTGTGCCAGGAACTGTCTTGGTACCGCTTGCCTTAACAACCTTTTCAGCGCGCTTCGTATCTTGAATGTAGTACGTTGCATAATTTCCTGATGACAATTGATCAGTCTCGATTGAAATGTACTTGGCGACCTCATTGGCAATCTTATACATTTCGGCTTCGGTAACGCCCTTCGGCTTCGTATACGTAATCGCTTGTGATCCCTTGTTTGCAACCAATACTTGACCGGTACTGTCGTAAATCATGCCTCGTTGCACGTTCACTTTTTCAGTACTTGATTCAGCATTATTAACAGCTGCCTTATACGTTTCACTATCTGTAACTTGTAGGGTAACCAATCGCCAGCCCAATAATCCGAGCATCAAAACCACGATACCCATCAGCACATTCAAACGCGCTGGAATTCGAGCTAATGATCCATTCTTTGACCGACGATTGCCACGTCGCTTTGGTGACTGCATAACTTGACCCTTTCTTCCATAATCTAATTGTTTAATTGTAGCATAAAATGAGGGTAACAAACCTTAACCCTTGTCGGATTTTAACCAAAAGCAACCCTAATAAACGACTGCAGAATATGGTTTAATAGAACTATCTGAATTTCAGGGAGAAAACAAAAATGTTCGCACGTTTTAATCCACTAAAATGGCGGTCATCAACGCAAGCGCTATGGGTTAGTTTCCTATTGCCGCTCTTGATTATGACTGTCTATTTTGGCTTTCGTCATATGGCCCCATTCGGTTCAAGTTCAATCTTAACCGTTGACTTAGGGCAGCAATATATTGATTTTTTTGAAAATTTCCGTCAAACCATTCTTCACAATCCAACCAATATTTTCTATAGCTTCGCAAAGGGGCTGGGTGGTGAAACGTATGGTGATTGGGCCTATTATTTGTTTAGCCCAACGAATCTACTTCTCCTACCGTTCCCGAACACAATGTTGCCGACCGCAATTTTGTTGATTACCGTTCTAAAATACGGCTTGGCCGGTTGGAGTTTTAGCTATGCCTTGCGCGTGATGCGTTGGCAAAATGGTTGGCGTTTGCCACTTTTTGGTGTCACCTACGCCATGATGGGCTGGTTTGTTGCGAATGATTTAAACCTACTTTGGTTGGACGCAGCGATTTTGCTACCGTTAATCATCGCTGGTTTTGAACGCTACTTAGATGGTAAATCGTCGTGGCTATTCATTGCGCCGCTGACAGCCATTTTTATCATTAACTACTACATGGCCTATATGATTGGGCTATTCCTAGTGTTATACATTTTCTGGCGTCTGTTCTGGCAACCATACACATTGCGTGAACGTTGGACAATCACTAGCAAGTTCATTTTCGGCAGCATCATTAGCATTGGGCTCTCAACCATTGTCTGGTTACCCACGGGTTACACTTTGCTCAACAGTAAAGGGCAACACATGCTAGATAATTTGAGCTGGAAGTTCGAATATCAAGCGCCCGATATGCTCGGGAAGCTGTTCTTGGGGACATTTAATTTCGAACAAATGCCTTCAGGACTGCCAAATATTTTCATCGGTAGTCTGCCAATTATCATTCTCTGGTTCTTCTTTACGTACCGCTTGATTCGATGGCAAACGCGACTAACTGCTCTGCTTGTGACTGCCTTTCTAATTGTTTCAATGATGTACGCACCGTTGGATTTGATGTGGCACGGGTTCCAATTCCCAGTTTGGTATCCCTACCGTTTCTCATACGTCTTTAGTTTTTGGGTGCTTTGGTTAGCGGCCTCGGTCTGGTCACCAACGTTAGGCTTCTCATGGACGCAAATCGGTACCCTCGTTATCTTGGCAATCGCCACCGATGTGTACCTATATTTCCGTCTCGATAGCTTAAACTTTTTGTCGTTTAACCAGCTACTAGTCGGCAACGCATTCTTTATCATGATTTTGGCATTGCATGCCTTGTCACGTCGCTCACGTTGGTGGTTAGCAATCTTGAGTCTCCTTGTGATTGGTGAAATGACTGTCAGCACCGTTTGGACATTGAACAATTTCAGTTACCTGACGAACACTGAGTATCAAACTTACATCAAGAGCTTGAACAAACTTACCAAGCACTTGCCAAGCGATAAGGATAATTTCTACCGCGTGGCACAATCATTCCAACGTACCAAGGGCGATCCGCTCCAAGGCCATTACAACGGTGCCTCAACTTTCAGTTCCGCTTTGGAACACCAACAAAGTGATTTCATGGCAGCAATTGGACAACCTGAAGGTGATAATTACATCGCCTACAGCAGTGGTACCTTATTGACCGATAGTTTGCTGGGCATGCGTTACCTATTGCAACCATCTGGTGTTGAACCAAATACACCAGGTACACCTACTAATATGCAAACTTACCAGCGTACGGACACAAACGGCACCTATCAAATGACCAAGTACACTGGTACGGCAATTTTGTCTGAGAACCCGTACGCGCTACCGATTGCATTTGCTGCGAACACAAATGCACTTAACGTGACGTTTAAGGATAACGATCCACTCCGCAATCAAAACGATTTTTGGAACGCCCTAATCGGTTACCAACACGACGATATCTTTAAAAGCGAAAACTTCGATAGCTCGACTGCTGCCAACGTTCCTGCACCTGCAACGATTACCGGAGCTTATCTGAAGAAGGAAAACAAAAAGCAAGTTGCGTCATTGACGTTAACGTACACACCAACAACTGATAATCCTTATTACCTAACCCTTGGTGATGCCGTAAATAACGACAATGTCGAAATTCAATTGAACGGTAAGGCGTTGCCGACGATGCCAAGTCATCGACATACGATTATCGTGCCCCTTCCGGCTTACCAAAAGGGACAAAAGCAAACTCTAACGTTCGTTCTAAAGAAGGATGATTTGTGGTTGCAAAATGTTTCACTCTACAGCGCTGATAAGGATTTAATCAAGTCACAAGCACAATCACTTCAGGAGCATGGTCTGCAAGTTAAGAAAGATTCCGAAACTGAAATCAGCGGTAAAATCAATATGCCGAAGGGCCAAGGGTTGCTCATGACCACGATTCCTAGCGCTGATGGTTGGCATGTTATGGTGGATGGCAAAGAGACCGAAACCGTAACGGTCGGAAAATTCTTTATTGGTGTACCATTGAAACCGGGTGAGCATACAGTCACGTTTAAGTTCACTGCGCCATACTTCAAGATAAGTGCAATCGTCAGCTTAGGCTTCTTGCTCTTCATGCTTGGATTAGGTTGGTCAGAGAACGAAAAGCGACGCCATTCATTGCATTACTAAATCTTAGCGTTGTGAACCTTTACACACGCGCATACCCGTGGTAATGTAACACTTGAAACCTTCGGGTATACACACTTATTAAACTAATAAAATTTAATTGCATAGGAGGCCAGAAACATGGCTGAAGAAAAGACATTTCCAATGACGGTCGAAGGAAAGGCCAAGATTGAAGAAGAACTAAACACGTTGATCACTGAGACGCGTGCCGAGATTACTGGACGTATCCAAATCGCCCGTAGCTTCGGTGACTTGTCAGAAAACTCAGAATACCAATCAGCTAAGGACGAACAAGCCTTCGTTGAAGGACGTATCAACACGTTGCAAAACATGCTTGATAACGCCATCATCATCGACTCATCAGAAATTGCTGACGATGAAGTTTCAGTTGGTAAGAAGGTAACGTTTAAGGAATTGCCTGACGAAGAGCCTGAAACTTACGCGATTGTTGGTGCCGTTGAAGCTAACCCACTTGAGGGTAAGATTTCTAACGAATCACCTATCGCAGTCGCTTTGATGGGTAAGAAGGTCGGCGACCAAGTTGAAGTACCACTTCCAAACGGTGCTTCAATGGAAGTTGAAATCATCGCTGTTGAAGTTGCTTAATCATTAAAAATAAATGGTCGCCTAGACTTGCGTGTTGCAAAATCTAGGCGACCCTTTTTATTTTCTATTTGCTTTCAGCAATGACACGCAATACATCAGTGCCATAGCGCTCTGCTTTCGCTTCACCAATTCCTGAAACAGCCATCAGTTCCGCATCGTTAAGTGGTTGTTGTTTGGCTAGTTCCACCAAAGTACGATCATTAAAAATGATGAACGGCGGAATTTCCGTCACACGCGCCAACTCCAAACGCCACTGACGCAACGCTTCGAAGACGCCGCGTTGTTGCTCGTCCAAATCATCACGTGTACTTGGTGAACCAGCGCGCACACGATCACCAATTGAGCGGATATCTTGACGACGCATCACCTTACGCTCACCCTTCAAAACAGCCATTGCATCAGGCGCCAACGTCAACCCTGCATATTGGCCAGTGACACGTAGGTACCCTTCTGCAATCAAATAATCAATCAAACTAATGATGTGCACGCGTGGCGTACCACGCAAAATACCAAACGTTGGCAATTGATCCAGGTTCGCCCACGCAAAGTTATCAGGCACCTTACCACGAAGCGTTTCAGCTGTAACCGTCTTACCGAAGCCATTCTCACCACCACGTGACTTCAACATGCGAACAACGTGACTCAAAACCTTTTGCGCATCAGTTGTGATATCGACCGCTTCACGCGTATCCAAGCAGTTTGAGCAACGACCGCAATCTGGCGTATCTTCACTAAAATAACGGGTAATATAACGTTGCAAACACATTTGTGTGGCCCCATAGTTAGCCATTTCCTGCAATTTTACACGCTGCAAGTTTTGATATTCTGGGGTTTGATTATCACTATTATCAATAAAGAAACGTTGCGTCTGCAAATCAGCCGCAGCATATAGCAAAATTGCTTCAGACGGCAAGCCATCACGACCCGCACGCCCAATTTCTTGATAATACGCCTCAACCGAACCCGGAATACCATAGTGAATGACATAGCGTACATTCGACTTGTTGATACCCATACCAAACGCATTAGTTGCAACCACGACATCGGTGCGATCGTAGATGAAATCGTCCTGAGCTTTAGCACGCTTTTCATCCGACATCCCCGCGTGGTAGCCAACTGCATTGATGCCGGCGGCCGTTAACGATTCAGTGAGCGCATCAACGGTTTTACGCGTTGGGGCATAAATAATCCCTGATTCGCCACGATGCTCCTTGATATAAGTCTTAATGAAGTCTTCTTTGCCCTTCTTATTCAGCCCTTTTTCCATACGAATGGTTAGGTTATCGCGCACCACGCTTGTTCGGACGGTGTGCTGAATGTGAAGCATCTCTTCCAAGTCGGCCTGAACACGCTCAGTCGCTGTTGCCGTCAATGCCATCACACGTGGCGCTGACTCCAAATTATTAATCAAGCCAACTGCTGCCAGATAACTTGGTCGAAAATCATGACCCCATTGCGAGAGTACGTGTACTTCATCAATCACGACCAGTGAAATCGGCAAGCGGTTCAACAAGTTATACGTTCCTTCACTACCGAGACGTTCAGGTGCCATGTACAGCAACTTTGCTTCTTCATTCAACAAGCTGTTCATTGCCGCACGGTACTCATCATCATTTTGCGTTGAATTTAACGTCACGGCTGGCACACCGGCTTCGTGAAGCTCATCAACTTGATTTTTCATCAATGATAACAACGGTGAAATGACAATTGTAATGCCTGGCAACATCAAAGCTGGAATTTGGTAAGTTAGTGACTTTCCGCCACCCGTCGGCATAATTCCTAGTGTTCGTTCGCCGTTCATTACGCCATTAATGATTTCTTCTTGCCCATCACGAAAGGACTCATAGCCAAACGTTTGTTTCAAGGTTTCTAGCGCTGTCGCCACTCAAGTTGCCCCCTTTAAATCTCTTCGAAAACAAATTTCTCTATCTGCCATTATGGTCAGCTTTACCTTACTTTGTAAAGCACGAAAAAAGACACCCTAAGCAAACGCTTAAGATGTCTTAGTGTCAATAATTACTTTGATGATGAAGATGCTGATGAATTTGATGCATTCTTCGCATCTGCTTCACTTCCAACTGATTGGTTGGTTGCTTCCAAATCCCCTGACTTGCCCAAGTGCTCGTCGTAGTCCTTTGAGTAGTAAACCTTACCAGTCTTCAAGTTAGCCACGAAGTACAAGTAACCCTTATCACGATCAGATGGGTTCAAAACCGCATCAACTGATTGTGATGATGGGGTGTTAAATGGTCCAGGCCCGTAACCTGAGAACTTATACAAATTGTATGGATTGTCTGATGAAACATCATCGTTCGTCAAGTTCGTCTTGTTTGTATCCAAGGCGTACTTTGTTGCAATATCTGATTGCAATGGCATGTTAATGGCCAAACGATTTTCAAAGACACCCGCAATTGTCTTACGACTTGCTTCATCAATCCCCTCACGCTCAACCAATGAAGCCAACGTCAACACTTGGTGCACGGTCATGCCTGACTTCTTGATGGCATCAAACTTGTCCTTCAATTGCACGTAGTCTTGGTAAACCATTTGGTTGATCAACTCGTTAACCGTCTTAGCAGTCTTCCAGTCATAAGTTGCTGGGTACAAGTATCCTTCCAACTTATAACGGATATCACCAGCTTGTTGGCTATCCACCTCAGAATCAAGCAAACCTGGGTAAGCTTCCTTCAAACGGTTGAAGAAGTCTTGGTCATTAACAGCCTTCAAGAACTCATCCTTGGTGAAGTTCGTCTTCTCGCCAACTTCAGTCGCGATATTCTCAATCGTCTCACCTTCGCGAACCGTAATCGTGTCCTTGCCGTTCAATGGGTAAGCGGCCCCACCCTGACGCAATGACTTCACGATTGTCTTCACATTATCAGCAGGGCTAAACAAGTAATAACCGGCCTTCAAATCTGAGATGTTGTTCACCGTCAAGTAGTTCATGAAAGCACGTTCTGAACGCAAAACCTTCGCCTTGCTCAATTCAGATGCAATCTCTGATGCTGTGGCACCAGACTTAACTTGCACTTGAACATCCTTCTTATTCTTAACATTTAATGCTGAATAATCTGTCTTATCCTTTTGGATGGTGTAGTATTGGTACCCACCAACACCGGCACCGATAAGCAGAATCACAATCACAACCAACGAAATCCAAAGTCCTTTGCGAGACTTTTTGCCGTTGATGCGGGCCAAATCTTCCATTTTTATCGTTCTCCTTAAAATGCAATGACAGCAAAAAAGCCATCCGTTACTAGTTAGTATACCAGTAACAGATGGCTTTTAAATAATTGATTGACAATTTTTAACGAATTTCGGCGCTAAATTGGTCAGCCAATGCAGCAGTGATGTTTTCAACAGCTGCGTTAATGTCTTCATCAACCAACGTCTTTTCAACGTCAACGAATGTCAACGCGTAAGCCAATGACTTCTTGTCATCAGCCACGTTTTCACCTGTGTAAACGTCAAATAGTTCAACGTCGTGCAACAACTCACCACCAGCGACAACAATGGCAGCACGCAAATCAGCAGCTGGCACATCACGATCAACCAAGATGGCCAAGTCACGAGAAACGGCTGGGAAGCGTGATACCACTTCATAACCATCCTTCACCTTTGGCAAGTCGAAGATGGCATCCAAGTTCAACTCAAAGGCATATGTTTCGTTAACCTTGTAAGCCTTAGCCGTCAATGGGTGTACTTGACCGATAAATCCAATCAACGTCTCACCAACATAGATATCAGCCGTACGACCTGGGTGCATTTCAGCACGCTCAGTCGTTGGCACAAAGCGCACATCTTCAGCCAAAGCGTAGTTAGCCAATAGACGCTCAACAATACCCTTCAAAGCGAAGAAATCAGCCTTTTGTGCACCTTCTGCCCAAGTACGTGGCAAGACGTTACCTGTGATAACACCGGCAACGTGCTCGATTTCAGCTGGCAATTGGTTGGCATCCCCATTAGAAACGAAGACACGACCTTGCTCATACAAAGCCACGTCAGCTTGCTTACGAGCAACGTTGTACGCAACGTCATCAAGCAAACCAGTCAACAAGCTACCACGCGTTTGTTGGCGGTCTTGTGACATTGGGTAGTCCAATTGAATTGGTTGACCATCGTGCAATTGGAAGTTGTTAGCCTTCTCAGGTGTCGTCAACACGTATGAAATTGCTTGGTTCAATCCCAAGCCTTCCAAGTCGTGACGCGTTGCACGAATCAAGGCTTGCTTTGGCGTCAACTTACCTGGTGTCGTTTCACCAGTTGGCAACGTTGCTGGCAAGTTATCGTAACCGTACAAACGGGCGATTTCTTCGACCAAGTCAGCTTCAATCGTGATGTCCCAACGGCGGGCTGGCACAGTCACCGTGAATTCACCATCGTTCAACTCGTAGTCGAAGAACAAGCGATCAAAGATAGCTGAGATTTCAGCATCCGTGATTTCCGTTCCCAATACGTGGTTAACGTGGGCAGTCGTCACCTTAACAACTGGTGCTTCGTAATCAAAGTCTTGTGCAACCACACGGCCTTCAGTCACATCACCACCAGCGATTTCAGCAATCAAAGCTGCCGCGTGATCCAATGCCGTAAACGTATCTTCAACGTTCACACCACGTTCGAAACGCGTTGATGCTTCTGAGTGCAAGTTTTGGTCACGAGCAGCGTGACGGATGGCCTTAGGCTCAAAGATAGCCCCTTCCAAAACGATGTTTGTCGTCTTAGCAGTAACTTCAGTTGACTCACCACCCATAACACCAGCAAACATCAAAGCTTCGTCACCAGCGGCAATCACAATATCACCTTCTGATGCTTCACGCTCAACGCCATCCAATGTCTTGATCTTTTCAGCAGGCTTAGCCGTACGAACCGCAATATCCTTGCTTGGCAATGTATCCAAGTCAAAGGCGTGCAATGGTTGACCGTACGTCAACAACATCAAGTTCGTCACGTCGACAACGTTAGAAATTGGGCGGATTCCCATCGTCCACAAACGACGTTGCAACCATAATGGAGAATCCTTAACTTCAACGTTCTTAACCACACGCAAGGCGTACTTAGGTGCCAATTCAGCTGGTGCTGTAGCTGAAATCAAGTCAGCCGTCTTCTCTGACGCTTCCGTCAATTCGAACGTTGGCAACGTTGGCTCTTCTGACAAGATAGCAGCGACTTCCCAAGCTGTTCCATTCATCGAGAACAAGTCAGCACGGTTAGGCGTAATACCCGTTTCAAGTACGTCATCATCCATACCCAAAACATGCAAGGCATTCTCACCAGGTGTCAATTCAGCGGCATCAACATCGTTGAAGACCCAAATACCTTCTTCAAAGTCCTTAGGGGCAACCTTGTCGTCAAAGCCAAGCTCTTGCAACGCTGCAAGCATCCCGTTTGAGACTTCACCACGGAGCTTACCCTTCTTAATCTTTTGGCCACCGCCAACGATTGAGTTGTGCTTAGCCAAGATAACCGTTTGGCCTTCAGCAACGTTTGGCGCTCCCGTCACGATTTGGATAGGCTCATCCTCACCAGCATCCACTTGGGTAATCACCATGTGGTCTGAATCTGGGTGAGGTACAACTGACAATACCTTAGCAATCACGATGTTCTTCATGTTTGCTTGTGGTTGGTATTGTCCTTCAATTTCAACAGTCGTACGTGAAATCTTCTCGGCCAACTCGTTAGCTGGCAACTCGATTGGCAAATAATCACGCAACCAATTTACAGAAACCTTCATTTTGTTTGCTTATCCTTTCTGGTCAAATTGCGTCAAGAAACGCACATCGTTCAAGTAGAAGTTACGGATATCTTCAACACCGTACTTCAACATTGCGAAACGGTCAGGTCCCAAGCCAAAGGCAAATCCGCCGTAAACTTCTGGGTCAACACCGGCCATACGCAAAACGTTTGGGTGTACCATACCAGCACCAAGCACTTCAATCCACTCGATGTCTTCAGGGTTCATATCTGGCGTCACAGCGTTCCATGACACGTCAACTTCAACTGAAGGCTCCGTGAATGGGAAGTATGAAGGACGCAAACGGATTTCGTGGTCCTCACCAAACAACTTACGGGCAACTGCCAAAAGCGTTCCCTTCAAGTCACCCATCGTGATGTGCTTATCGATAACCAATCCTTCCATTTGGTGGAATTGGTGTGAGTGCGTCGCATCATCCGTATCACGACGGTAAACACGACCTGGTGAAACCATCTTCAAAGGTCCGGCATTAAAGTCGTGTGACTCCAACGTACGCGCTTGCACAGGAGACGTTTGTGTACGCATCAAGATTTCAGGCGTGATGTAGAACGTATCTTGCATATCACGAGCTGGGTGATCCTTTGGCAAGTTCATCATCTCGAAGTTGTACTTATCTTGCTCAACTTCAGGCCCTTCGATGACTTGGTAACCCATGCCAAGGAATTGGTCTTCCAATGACTCAATAATTTGTTGCAACACGTGTGGTTGACCTTGTACAGTCGCACGACCTGGCAACGTCACATCCAACGTTTCAGCTGCCAATTGGGCGTTCAAAGCTGCCTCTTCCAATGATGTTTGGCGTGTGGCAATAGCCTCAGTCAAGGCGTCACGCACCTCATTAGCCAAAGCTCCCACAACAGGGCGCTCTTCTGGCGTCAAATCCTTCATACCGCGCAGCACTTCAGTCAACGGTCCCTTTTTACCAAGCCAGTTAACACGCACTTGGTTCAAAGCCTTCAAGTCAGTCGTTGCTTCAATCTCGCCCAATGCTTGATCGCGCAATTGCGTGAGCTCGTCTTGTAAACTCATGTTCGTCTCCTTCAAAAATAAAAATCAAAATAAAAAGTCCCTGCGACAAATAACTTGTCACAGGGACGCTCATTAACGTGGTACCACCCTACTTTAGTTGCCACTTAGGGCAACCCTCGGACATCCGTTAACGGGGATGAACCGCAAAGGCCTTGCAACCAATGAACTCCTGACTGAAATTCAGCTTTAATGTCGATGGGATTTTCACCAGCACCCACTCTCTAAAACGACATACCAACTTACTAGGTCATTCAAAGTTTCTTATATTATTGTACAACATTATCAGTCATTCGCAACAGGTATGCAAAAAAACAGCGAACGCGTTCCCTTTGTTCACCGGCTTAACATTTAATGCTTAATTAGGCGTTCCAGTTGTCTGACCATTCGTGAATGGCAGCCATCATAGGACGCATTGACTCACCACGCTCCGTCAAAGCGTATTCAATCAATGATGAGTCTTCGTATGTACGACGCTCAACGATACCAGCTGCTTCCAATTCCTTCAAACGCTCAACCAAAACACGGTCTGAGCACTTCGTCACAGCTTGCGCCAAATCCTTGAAACGACGTGGGCCGTTGTTCAACAATACTTCGATGATCAATCCGTTCCACTTACGTCCCAAGATATCAAATGTTGCGATAAACTTGTCGCACAATGTGTTTGCTACTACTTCATGTGATGCTACTGCCATAATTACTGTCTCCTAATACTCTATATCTAATCGGAATTTATTTACATTTTATAAGTGATTTAATTGTAACGCTCTTCACAAATTAAGTCACGTTTCCTCACTGGGAAAAAGGACAACTTATGTGACACGTCTCTGTTTTTTTCTCACTTTTGATACTTACATTATAAAACCAGAATTGTGATTTTTTTACGAATAAACTCTGCACGAAATAAAGACAAACTATGCACGCGCCTTGATTTACATAGGGTTAACCGTTTTAACTGGCGTCCAAATCGACTTTTTTCAATACAAAAATTGTCCATCTAAAACGATTAACTATGAAGCCGATTTTTTTGAGGTGTATACTAAAAATTAGTTTTTCTAGAAAGTCAGGTGTTTATTACGTCTCAAAAATCAGATTCCCGCATCTTTAATGCAACGTTTATCCAGCTCTTTGTTATTCAAATTTTGAGCATGGTGACGTTTTACAGCCTCTTTGTCATCATCGGTCCCTACACTGTGGCAACCTATCATGTCAGCAACGCCATGGCTGGTCTGGTGACCGGTATGACAATTATCGGTACAATGATTGCTCGGTTTTCAGCTGGTATTTTAACTACTAAGTTCAGCGCACGCCAGCTAACCATCATTAGTATGGCAATTTTGGTACCTGTGCTGCTAGCCTATCAGCTCCAAGGCGGTTTGATTTATTTACTTGTTGTACGTTTCATCCAAGGACTGTCAGTCGGAATTACCGGTACCGTGACAAACACAGCCGTCATCAACGTCATTCCAACCGAGCGACGTGCTGAAGGAATTGCCTATTTCTCATTGGCAACGATTCTCGGAACGGCATTTGGACCATTCTTGGCTTTGTTGATTACACAACACGCTTCATACAGCACACTATTCTGGCTCGAATTCTTAACTGGTCTAGTGGCCTTGATTGCGTCCCTATTTGTTAAGTCCGACAAGGTTTACATTGAAACGAAGACGGTTGATAAGCAAGCTAATCAACGTTTCGATATTCGTACTTTGATGGAGCCTCGCGTGTTGCCGATTTCATTAACCCTTGGTTTCGTGACAATTGGTTACGCCGCTTTACAAGCTGACTTGGATTTCTTCGCGAGTCAATTGCATTTGGTGACGTTCGCATCATACTTCTTCTTGGTTTACGCCTTCGTCATCTTGCTATCACGTCCACTGGTTGGTCGCTTGATGGATCGTAAGAATGAAAACTATGTCATCTACCCCTCATTGGTCATTCTAGCGATTGGGTTGCTGTTGTTGGCCACAATGGTGAACGGTTGGATGATGTTATTAGCTGCTATCTTTATCGGCGTTGGTTTCGGTAACTTCCAGTCCGCCGTTCAATCAACAACCTCACAAATGATTCCCGCTGACCGTTTGACACAAGCCACAGCAACCTACTTCATTGCCTATGAAGCATCACTTGGATTCGGCCCTTCAATCATTGGACTATTCGAACCTTACCTCGGCTACCGTCACCTCTTTATGGTCATGGTCGTCATTACAGTAATCGGCTTGATTGTCTACCATCTGGTACACGGTCGTCGTGTGAATGCATAATAAAAGGGCGCATCTGCTATGATGCGCCCTTTTATTATGCCGATTCTTTGAGAATATAAGAAGACCCATAAGTTATATTTACTCCAACTCATGAAGTTCAGCTCACATCACTCTTTCTACGACACGGCTCTTTTAACTTTATAGCTGATATTGCGAAGTCAGTGATTGGGCACCATGAGATACATAGCCCACCCCACCTTTATTAATTAAATTACGTAACTCACTAATTTCTTCTGAAATTGAATCCGGCAGCTTCTTTTCATCATCCAACTTCAAAAAGCGTAGTGAGTTGGTTAACTTATTAGCCACCGTTTGTGGCAATTGATGATTATTTTCATGATCATCAATTGCCTTTTTAACTAGCTTCGCAGCATCCGGATACTTACTATCATCAACTTTAGATGAAATGCTATTTAACAGCTCATCCACTTGTACATCAAGTTTTTTAACCCCAAATCCAAACATAAAATCCTCCCCAAAAAGGCTTGTTCCTATAAATAATAATTTTCACAATTAAGGTTAACATTAAATTTAAATTATCATCAAATTTAAAATTTCTAATTGTTGCAAATTATGAAAACTACTGTTACATTTTGCTGTTTTGTACACACATTACAAAATAAGGTACAAATATAGGACGAATAATCGAGCGAAAGATACCAATAAAAAAGAGATAGGCAATCAGTAGATTGCCTATCTCTTTTCATTTTATGCAAAAAGCAGTGAGTCTCGTCGTCTCTTTTGCATTATTTAATTTGCATGGAATAGTCGCTTGACACGGGCTGATGCTGGTGAGAAAAACTCAGCAACCGCCATATAATCATCAACCAAATCCAACAAAAAGCTTTCGCGATAATGCGGTAGTGCAGCTGTTGCACCCCACATGTGCTTCAGGATAATATCCTTTTCCATTGGTGATAACTGCGTAATCTTCTCAGCATTTCGTAGTGAAACACGGGGATGAATAAACGCATGCGTCCCTAGCTCGAACTTCGTGGTACGCCAATCATAAAAGAAGAGATCGTGCAGAATACCAGCTCGTGCGACCGCAGTTGCATTCAAGCCAAGACGTAATGCCCACTTGTAGCTTACATATGAAACCGCAATTGAATGGGTTAACCGATCCGAGTGGTGATGTTGGGTGTAATTAGCCAACTCTTGCACTTGGGGATGGGCCAACAAATCTTTCACGATATTATAATACGCGGTATCGCGTTGCCAATCTTGCATATAAAAGCCCCCTCTTTGCATGATTAACAGTACCTTATTAAACTCAAACTAGGCTTTAGCGTGCCTTCAACGCAAACATCGCAATACCAGCAGCCACACCAACGTTTAGTGACTCAGCTTGTCCAGAAATTGGAATGTAAAGATTCTTAGTTGTCATCTTAGCCAATTCAGGATTCATACCTTGACCCTCGTTACCCATAATCAACGCAAATTGCGTTTGCGCTGGAACAGTAAACAAGTCAGCGGCCTCTGGATCCAATTGGGTGCCATAGACGTTCATGTCATTTTGCGTAAACGCTGCTGTCCACTCTTGCAAGTTTCCAGTCGTCAATGTCATGTGGAATTGTGATCCTTGCATGGCACGCAAAGCCTTTGGTGAATAAGGATCAACTGAGCCATCCCCAAACACAACCCCAGCAAAGCCAGCTGCGTCCGCCGTACGAATCATCGTACCAACATTACCCGGATCTTGAATCGCATCCAAGAACAACCAAGCGCCGTCGTGAATAAATTGTGGTTCACGGGTTGCCGTTGGCAATGACACTTCCGCAAAGATACCTTGTGGCGTCACCAAGTCTGATAGCTTCTTAGCGATATCGGCCGTAATTTCAAATACCGGTACCCCTAGTGGCAAGTCATCTTGGTGCTCTGCCAATTGTTCTGGTGTTGCCATAATTGCGTGCAACTTACCATCGTGTTGAATGGCCTCTTGGACCAAATGCCAGCCATCAAGCAAATATGTCTTACTTGCTTGGCGACCCTTCTTCGTTTGCAACTTTTGCCATGACTTAACACGGCCATTTTGTACTGATGTAATAGTTTCCATAAGAGTTATTATACTCTGAAACTGGTAAACTTGCCTATGTTATAATTTAGTCAGATTGAATGAGACTGTTTTTCAGTTAGAAAGAAGGAAAAACAATGCCAGTTTTGGATATGAATGATGCGGCTGCTGTTGAACGATTTACGACGTTCGTCCGCAACTCAAAGTTCGGCCAAGTAACACAAGACTTGGGCTGGGCACATGTTAAGAACAATTGGGAGCCACGCCACGCGTACGTTGAAGACGCTGATGGCAACATCATCGCTGCCATTTCACTATTGTTGACACAAACGCCAACCGGTAAGAAGTTTGCCTATGCGTCAAAGGGACCAGTGATGGACGTTACTGACCTTGACTTGTTGGATAAGTTGGTTGCCGAAGCTAAGCTCGCCGTGGCCGACGATGATGTCTACGTGATTCGTATGGATCCTGAGGTACCCTACTCAGACGAATTTAACGATGCTTTGCGTGCCCGAGGTTACGAAACGCGTAACCGTAACGTGGCAGACCAAGGTATGCACGCCACAATTCAACCTCGTTTGAACATGGTGATTGATTTGACTGCTAAACCAGATGCCAAGGAAACGTTGGATTTGTACCCTTCAAAGACGAAGTCAAAGTTGAAGCGTCCTGTTCGTGACGGCGTTACCGTTCGTTGGGCCAATGACGAAGCTGCCGTTGACGTCTTCTTCGAGACATACGCCGGTATGGCCCAACGCCACGGCATCTCACACCGTCCAAAGGACTACTTTGAGCGCATGCGCGAGGCCTTTGCCGATGATGATATCATGCGTATCTACATCGCCGAACGTGAAGGCGAATTACTTTCAACTGGTATGGGCTTCAAGTACGGCGACAAGATTTGGTACATGTATGCCGGTTCATTCGACGGCAACATCTACTACGCACCATACGCTGTTCAAACAGCCATGATTCAATGGGCCATGGATTCAGGCGTTTCTTTGTACGACATGGGTGGTATTGAAGAAGCATCCGATCAAGATGGTTTGTTTGTCTTCAAGCGCACATTCGTTAAGGATGACCCACGTGAATACATTGGTGAAATCGACGTCGTCATCGATGAAGACGCCTACACAGAATTAGTTCGCAAATAAGCAAAATGCAGTCTACCGTTATGGCAGACTGCATTTTTTGTCTTACAAAGCATCCATCGCGATGCGAATAATTTTCGTCATCCCCGCATTTGGCGTCACTTGAATATTTTGACCAGCACGCTGAGCTTCCCATGCGGCCTTAACCGTATGGTGATGTGATCCGTTAATCAACACAACCCCGACATCATATCGGTTTGATTGAATCTCATCAATCACCTTGCTCTCCGTATATTTAGAACCATCTAGCCAAGTTGCTTGACCACCAACTTCGTTAATCTTATTGGCCGCATTCTTTGCGCTGGCGCCAAACCAAGACACAATCAACACGTGCTTACCAAATAGACTTCGCTCCAACTCACTGTCAGTAGCACTCTTTTCATCTTCAGCAGCCTTTGTCTCTGGTAGCTTACCAAGACTTCGCAACAGTTGCACCGCATGCGTGTCTGTGCGAACGCGTGCTGAATATGTCTCTTCTGCATTCAAACTCGCTTCTTCAAGGCCGTTCAAATCAATTTGATCCATTCCAATCAGGTGACCTTGCGTATCTACAAAGTAGCGGTCGTTGTCTTCAACATAGAAACGACCCTGAACTGGCATCCACAAGGCAACATCATCATTCGTCAAATCGTTATACTTTTGGACCAGCAATGGCAATTTACGATAGGCCGCTAAATTATCACGGGTTAAGTGCGCAATCAGCTGTGATAATGCTTCTGAATCCGTCACGGGTACCGTCTTGTTTATAACAACCGGTTCAGCTTGTTTCGTGACAATCCGAACTGGCTGTGGTGTCTCAATCGCCACTTCCTGTACCGCTGTTACCTGTCGTTGCTCCAATTCAGTAATTCTGTTCGCCAAGGTTCGGATAACAGTTTCCTTGTAATCAGTATTTGGTTGGGCTGATGGGACAGGCACCTGATTTTGCTCCTGAAGCCGTGCCATTGATTCATCAGCCTCATGCAATGCTTCTTCAAGTTCGGTGATTCGATTACTTTCATTGCGATGCAAGCTCTCGTATTCAGTCACCTGATTTTTCAATTCTTCTAAGCGCGTCGCTTGATGTTCCAAGCCTAATTGGCGTTGATGAGAAAGCTGTTGCGCTGCATGTTGTGTCGCCTGTGCCGTTTCGAGTTGATCTGATAACGCAGCCGTTTCTTGCGTCGTGACCGTGTTGGCTTGCTTTAATTCACGTTCAAGCTCTTGCACGCGTTCACCGGCCGCAACGTTTTTGGCCTTTAACGTTTTATTCGCTTTTTCCAATCGATCAATTTGACTCTTTAACGCATCAACCGCCTCGTTCGACTCTTGCGGTTCGGCCGGCTTAGATTGAGATGTCGCTGTCATTCTAGCTCGCGGAACCCTGGTTTCATTCAGGCTGTCACGGAAAAGTTGGAGTCCATCCCCTTCATCGCGGACCTGATAAGCAATGTTATAGACACGGCGTGATGTCACCACATTTTTTGACTGTTGCCAAACGTACACCAAATCAGGTTTTGACGTTAAGGTCAAGCGGACTGTGATATCAGTCATAAGCTCCTGAACATCGTCCTCGGAGGCACGAAGCGCTTCAGCCAACGGTGACACCAACGTCTTTTTAACCTCATTTTGGTCAGCTGCCGGTATCGCATAATGATACTTTTTTATCAGTTTATCGGTCTCTTTAGCCAATGCTAAATTATCGACGAAAAACTTTTCGCCGCTAGATAAACCGGGATTGCGGTTCATTTGTTTACGAATCTTTTTTGCTAGCTTATTTCTGTCCATGTTCGTCACCCCATTTTCAACGCGTTTCCAACACTCCTAGTCTTCTTTATACCACACACCGTGTCGTAAAATGTTGTGCGCTGTCTCAGGTGGCTAAAACTTAAAATCCATGCGTAAATCAACCCCTAGGTTAACGAAAAAAGGATTCGGAAAATTACTTCCGAATCCTTTTGTCTATAATCATTTAATTAACGAACTTCGATATCGTTGTTCAAGAATGGCAACTTTGAACGCAAGAATGGCGTTACCCAGTGGTCCAAACCGATACGTGCTGAGTTGAAACCACCAATCAAGATGAACATCTCAATGAAGATGAACGTTGGGTTAACTGACACAACACCGGCACCCAAGTATGAGAAGTTCATGATCATTCCGAAGAAGGCTGCTGCCAAAGTCAACGTACCAAAGATCAATCCCAAACCAACAAACAACTCACCCCATGCAACGGCGAATGAGAAGAAACCAGTTGCGTGACCGTGGTTCGTTGCTAGGTTCAAGAACCAGTCGTACCATGGGAATGCCTTCGTTTGTGCTGGTGTCATAACTGGCTTAGCGATTGCCATGTTAATCATACCTGAAGCATCGAAGCCACCCTTAGTCGTAACCTTCTCAAAACCATCCATTACCCATTGGAATCCCAAGTAAACACGTGCAATCGTCAATACCCACATTGCAACCTTGCTGTTACGTAGCCATGAAATCATAATAATATCTCCTAAAAACAAATAATCTTATTTAAAATATGTGAATCAATTAACATATATTATCTTAATCTACTTACATAAGTTTAGCAACATAATATTCACAATTTATTCACACTTAGTGTTTCGTATTTGAGACAAAAAAAGACAAAAGCCTAGTTTTAGGCTTTTGTCTTTTAGTTAACAATGTGAACAATCACACATTTTAAAATCAGTTCATGAACTTAAACGTCCGCTTTTTTATGTCAATTGTGCATATTTGCGCTTTATTCCCAGGCTGCTTTAACAAACTTCTCTGTATCGCCATGCACGGCAATATTATGCTCATGCATGACCTTATCAATGGCATTTCGAATACCGTCACCGTCATTGAATACTTCTGCCGTCTCAATCAGTAACTCGACCAAGCCAGTCTGCCAGGTCATCTTAGGCTCATAACCGTATTGGACCCATTGGCTGTCCATCGTCGCATCATCCCAACCGCTGGCGCCATGGTATGGTCGATCATCAACCAAAATTGCCTCTGGCGTGCGTGATAGGCTCTTGTCATGCGCAAGAATCACACGCTTATAGAATGGGCTCTTTTCGTCATCGCCAAAATGATGCTGCAACCAAATTAGCTTATCTTGCCAAGCACTCGCATTTTGCCAAGGCGCTGTCGACAAGATATACAACTCGTAATAGTCACGCAACTTATTAACCGCGTCAATTGCGCCTGGAACCGGTGGCAAATCTCGAAAAATGCCAGGAATTTGATCTGGCTTGGCAACTGTTTCGCCACCCATATCAATCGCATTCAAAATAAGTAACGTATCAACAAGGACATTGTCCATGTCCAAAAACAATTTAGGCTTATTCATCTTTTCCCTCACAGCAGTGCGCATTAGACGTTCGTCAGTGTTGCCTGTGCCTTATTAGCTGACCCAAGCATTTGAATCATTTCTTCCGCTGCTTGTTGGGCAGCTTCGACGCCTGAACGCAGCAACTTACGTGGGTCGTAGTTTGTGCCTTCCAAATCACGGTCTGACACAATGAACTCACGCAATGCATTGTGGAACGCCCATTGCAATTGTGAATTAATGTTAATCTTGGCCACACCAAGCGTAATCGCCGTTTGGATTTCATCCTCAGGCAAACCAGAAGCGCCGTGCAAGACAAATGGCATTTCATGTCGCGTAGCCGCTTCAAATTCTGTCAACGCCCCCAAGTCCAAGCCAGCAAAGTTTTCTGGATATGCCCCGTGAATGTTACCAATACCAGCAGCCAGCATGTCGATACCTGTGTTAGCCATTTCAACAACTTGTTGCTTATCAGCAATTTCACCTAGACCAACAATACCGTCTTCAACACCGCCAATTGACCCAACTTCAGCCTCGACGCTGACACCCAATTCAGCAGCTTTAGCAACCAACGCCTTTGTTTCACGCAAGTTTTCTTCAAACGGCAAATCAGAGCCGTCGAACATCACAGATGTGAAGCCATCGTTCATCGCTTGATAGGCCATCTCCAAATTACCGTGATCCAAGTGAATGGCAACCGGCACTGTAATAGCCATACTCTCATATAAATCACGCACCATGTCAGCTACCATCTTCGTGCCACCCATGTACTTAATAGCACCCATTGATGCCGCGATAATCACTGGCGCCTTTTGGGTTTCAGCCGCACGCAAGATTGCTTGCGTCCATTCCAAATTATTCGTGTTGAAGTGCGCAACCGCATATCCTTGTGCGTGTGCTTGCGCAATCATTTCTGATGCATTTACAATTCCCATTTTTTATCCCCCCAATGGTTAAAAAATTAATTTTCAAGTACTAATTCGCCTTAATCTGCCCGTTTCCCCGAACGTTCTCGATTAAATATTAAACAATGTACGAATAATACCACGACCAACTTCACTTTGCCACCGATTTCATTAAACCACTTTAAACAACTCGTAAATTAGCCACAAACATGTTTGCAAATTCCCAATTTCGTCATTTATTCAAAAAAGGACCGCCAAAACTTGTGTTCTGACAGTCCTACGTTTTTAGTCCGGATTTTGTTCAGCTAACTTCCAACGGAGGTAAGAATTGATAAATGGATCCAAATCACCATCCATCACACCTTGTGGGTTACCTGATTCAAAGTTTGTACGGTGGTCCTTAACCATGCGATATGGTTGGAAAACGTATGATCGGATTTGTGACCCCCAACCGTTTTCCAATTGTTCACCAGCAATCGATGCACGTTCCTTTTCCTTCTTATCCATTTCCAATTGGTACAACTTAGCACGCAACATTGCATAGGCTGTATCCTTGTTTTGGAATTGTGAACGTTGTTGTTGCGAGGCGACAACGATTCCCGTTGGAATGTGGGTCAAACGCACAGCAGATGACGTCTTGTTAATGTGTTGTCCACCGGCACCAGAGGCACGGTAAACGTCCATCTTAACGTCAGCTGGGTTAATGTCAACTTCAACCGAATCATCCAATTCTGGCATGACATCAATTGAAACGAATGACGTGTGACGACGACCAGCTGAATCAAATGGTGAAATACGGACAAAACGGTGCACACCACGTTCTGAACGCAGATAACCGTACGCATTGTGTCCTGTAATCATCAACGTTGCTGAATCGATACCGGCTACATCACCAGGGTGATAATCCATGATTTCAACCTTAAAGCCGTGACGCTCAGCCCAACGTGTGTACATACGTTGCAAGTTGGCCCCCCAGTCAGCAGATTCTGTTCCACCAGAACCCGGGTGAATTTCCAAGATAGCGTTGTTCTTGTCATACGGCTCATTCAACAATTGCGCCAAACGGTAGCTCTCCAAGTCATCTGACAAC
The DNA here is from genome assembly GCA_016466735.1 of Weissella confusa. GTDB lineage: Bacteria > Bacillota > Bacilli > Lactobacillales > Lactobacillaceae > Weissella > Weissella fermenti. The sequence continues at coordinate 124,587 of JAAOED010000004.1, forward strand.
TTTTGTAAGTCAGCTTCCATCTCGGCTTGCATATCTTCGTCCGGCAATTCAGCCAATAGTTCAAGCGCCGTCTCAACGTTCTCCACGCCAGCCGTCAAATTCAAGTAGTCATCACGGCGTCCCTTCAAGATGTTGTTGGCATCAATCACCTTTTGCGCCGCTATGTTGTCATTCCAGAAATCTGGGTGGACCATCTCATCTTCATTGGCCGCGATTTCATCGTTCAAAGCTTCCAAGTCCAGAGACTCACCAAACTTCGTAATCTCTTCTGACATCTCAGCTAATGAGCGACGTGCTTCTGATAGCTCCATTTTCTCTATAACCTCAACTCTCTAATGCGAAAAAGGAAAGCCAGTCGCAACTAACTTTCCCCTCCAATAACATTTTATCACAGCAGCTGTTGGTCTAAAGCGCCTGACTTCAGTCAGGCGCAAGACCAAAGACGCACCTGATAAGGGCGACTTGGTCACGTCGGAGGTAAAACCTCCGACCTTCTCAGTCTACTTTATGAACGTAGGTTTTGACGGATTTCTGACTTCATGAATAGACGCGTTGCATCGTATTCAATACCAGCAATCATTTCTTCAAACATACGGAAACCTTCGTTTTGATACTCGATCAATGGGTTCAATTGACCATAACCACGCAATTGGATAGCATCACGCAATTGGTTCATGGCGTCCATGTGGTCCGTCCATTGTGAGTCAACCACACGCAAGATAACCACGCGTGTGAATTGTAGCATTTGCTCATCGTCAACCAAAGCAGAACGCTTATCTTCGTAAACTTCCTTAGCACGACCGTACAAGTAATCCTTGATTTCTTGTTGGCTCTTACCTTCAAGGTCAGCAACTGTAATTGAATCCTCAGGAACCAAAACAGCACCAGCGAAGTCGACGATTGATTGCAAATCCCACTCTTCAGTCTTGCCCAAAGCGTGTCGATCAACAACACGTCCGATCGTACGCTCAACCATTGGCAAAATAACATTGCACAATGACTTGTCTTCATCAATAACTTGGTTACGGTTTGCATAGAACGTGTTACGTTGTTGCGACATAACATCATCGTATTGCAAAACGTTCTTACGTGAATCGTAGTTATTACCTTCAACACGCTTTTGTGCTGACTCAACAGAGCGCGTAATCAAGCGGTTCTTGATCACAGCATCTTCATCAGCCAAGTTCATACGCTCCATCATCGTCTTGATACGCTCACCACCGAAACGAATCATCAAATCATCTTCCAATGACAAGAAGAATTGTGAGTATCCCTTGTCACCTTGACGACCAGCACGTCCACGCAACTGGTTATCAATACGACGAGATTCGTGACGCTCAGTTCCGATAACGGCCAAACCACCCAAATCAGAAACGCCAGGGCCAAGCTTGATGTCAGTTCCACGACCGGCCATGTTAGTGGCAATCGTAACGGCACCACGTTGACCAGCGTTGGCAACGATTTCAGCTTCCTTGGCGTGGTTCTTGGCGTTCAACACGTTGTGTGGAATACCTTCACGGTCCAACAATTGTGACAACAATTCTGATGTCTCAACGGCAACTGTACCAATCAAAATTGGTTGACCCTTGGCGTGCAATTCCTTAACCAATTCAACAACGGCCAAGAACTTTGAGCGCAAGTTAGGGTACAACAAATCTGGTTCATCGACACGTTGGATGGGACGGTTCGTTGGGATTTCAACAATTTCCATGTTGTAAATCTCACGGAACTCTTCCGCTTCAGTCTTGGCCGTTCCAGTCATACCTGACAACTTCTTGTAACGACGGAACAAGTTTTGGTACGTGATTGAAGCCATCGCACGGTTATCTTCTTGGATTTGAACTTGTTCCTTGGCTTCCAAGGCTTGGTGCAATCCGTCAGAGAAACGACGACCTTCTTGAATACGTCCTGAGAACGCGTCAACCAGTACAACTTCACCATCACGGACAACGTAGTCCTTGTTGTTAAACATCGTGTAGTTAGCACGCAATGATTGATCAATGTGGTGAGTCAAAGCCGTATTTCCTGAATCGTACAAGTTTTCAAGGTTAAAGTAACGCTCAGCCTTCTTGATACCTTCATCTTGCAACAAAACTGTCTTTGATTCTTCGTCGACTGTAAAGTCTTCTTCCTTCGTCAATGACTTAACGAAACGGTCCGCACGAATGTACAATTGCGTGCTTTCTTGTGCCGGTGCACCAGAAATAATCAATGGCGTACGCGCTTCGTCAATCAAGATTGAGTCAGTTTCGTCGACCAATGCGAAGTTCAATGGACGTTGTACACGGTCTTCCTTGCGGGCAACCATGTTGTCACGCAAGTAGTCAAACCCGATTTCTGAGTTAGTCGTGTACGTAATATCTGCGTTGTACGCAGCACGCTTCTCATCTGGTGACATCTCTGAACCGTTGATACCAACCGTCAAACCAAGCCACTTGTACAATTCACCCATTTCCTCACCGTCACGAGCAGACAAGTACTCGTTAACCGTGACAACGTGAACACCTTCTTGTGGCAACGCGTTCAAATAAACCGCCATTGTGGCCGTCAACGTCTTACCTTCACCGGTACGCATTTCGGCAATGTTTCCACCGTGCAAAACAGCAGACCCCATGATTTGCACACGGAATGGGTACAATCCCAAGACACGACGTGCACCTTCACGGACAACCGCAAATGCTTCTGGCAAAATATCATCCAACGTCTTACCTTGCTTCAACAAGTCACGCAAGTAAGGCGTCTTTGCTTGTAGTTCTTCATCAGAAAGGGCAGCCATCTCATCGGCATGTGCTTCAACTTGATCCGCAATACGGTTCAAGCGACGCATTGTCCCCTTATCACTCTCAATAATTTTACGTAATGGATTAGCCATCTTTTACCTATTCCCTCTTGTCTTCACTAGCTGCTACAGCTAATGGTACTAATAAATATTTTAACACACTCACAACGCTGTTTGTGTGCATTATTTTTGAATATGTGGTACGTGGGAGTTGGTGGTGTGTGTCGACGCGTTGCGCCGAGGCATGGGAGTTGGTTGGGAAGGCGGTGCTCCGTCCTACAATATAAGCTGGTGGCAACGGAGTCCCATTCTCACTAAGCCTCATCGTATTTCCGCGCCTGCCGGCTTGAAATCCACTGCTGCTAAGTGATAAATGGTGCTCCTGTCCTTGCTTTGTCACCGGCTAATATCGCAGGATCTCCGCACCACCACCCCAACCAACTCCCATGCCAGCAGCCCAGATATACTAGTCTGTCTGAGATAATCATCCATCGCGAAATGAAAGGGTGAACAATTTACCCTGCGGTATTGCGGTAGATGAAAATCAAACAATTAGGGTATTGCTTGGCTGCTGTGCTTGGCCCCGCCACGCGTATAGACACGTGCAGACCTTGACCCGCAGGTGTGGGTTCTTAGCGGTTTTACCGCTTAGAGCCACGGGAGGTAAAGGCGTACGC
>JAAOED010000005.1 GCA_016466735.1 Weissella confusa
ACTGGTTGCAGCTGGTCTGTCCTTTTTTATTTTTACACCCAAAAACAAAAAAAAGGTACCAACAACCAATCGCGTGAGCGAGTGGTCATCAGTACCAAATATTTTAGAACCGAAATCTTTAATGATTCTCGGTTGCTTTTATTTTTGTTGTTTATATGGTTCCTGTCTGCATCTTGTATAAATCAGCATATTGACCACCTAGTGTCAACAAATCATTGTGGGTACCCCGTTCAACGATTTCACCCTTGTCTAATACCAAAATTAAATCGGCATCTTTAATGGTAGACAAGCGATGGGCAATCACAATCGTCGTTCTAGACTGACGCATTGCCGCCAAAGACGACTGAATGATTGTTTCTGTTTCAGTATCAACATCAGCCGTTGCTTCGTCCAACACAAGAATCTTAGGATTTCTCACAATTGTACGTGCAAACGAAATTAACTGTCGCTGCCCCGATGAAAATCCAGCGCCACGTTCAGCAACCGCTTCGTGATATCGATTTGGTAATTTGTCAATAAACTCATTTGCATGAACAAATGTCGCTGCTGCTTCGATTTGCGCATCAGTAATCGTCTCATCAAACATCCGGATATTCGACATAACATCCCCATAAAACAAGTACGGATCCTGTAACACAAGGCCCACTTCATGTCTGAAGTTCGCCAAATCAAGCGACCGGATATCTTGATCATCAATTAAGATATCTCCAGATTGAAACTCGTAAAAGCGCATCATCGCGTTGATGGTAGACGACTTACCCGAACCAGTATGGCCAACTAACGCCACTGTCTGCCCCGGTTCAGCAACAAAGCTAATGTTTTTTAGAACATCATGTTGACCATCGTATGAAAAACTAACATGTTTAAACTCAACCTTACCGTCTTGAACCACATTTGAAGCATTTACCAACTGCTTGGGTTCCACAGTCTCGTCCGCCAAAATAGCTAAAATTCGATTTCCTGCCACGATGCCATCTTGAAAAGCAGACAATGAGTCCATCGCTGCATCAATTGGATTATAAAACGAGCCAACATATGACAAAAAGGCATATACGGTTCCAGCCGCCACGATTTGTCGTTCACTAGTCCAACCAAACATCAACAACACCGCGATTATCGCTGCACCATACAGTAAATCAACCATTGGCGAAAGTAACAATGAATTTGTCTTGACCATGCGAACACGCGAGCGATAATAACTTTCATTCGTCGTATCAAATTCAGTGGCAATCCGGTTCTCCTGTCTAAATTGTTGAATGACGGAAATACCCGTGATTGCTTCTGCTAACTGGGCATTTAGCGCTGAAATTTTTTCACGCATACTGCGATACGCACTTGTCGCAAACACCTGATATAGCCAAATGCTACCAATTAAAAGCGGCACGAATATCAACGTCACCAACGTAACTTGTACATTCGTTAGCCACATTGCTATAAACGCTGACACAATTGAAAAGAGACCGATTGTTAAAGTTAAAAAGAGTTGCCAAAACGATTCAAAAGTTGCTGTATCATTCGTAACGCGTGACACTAATGAACCAGCTGGCGTCTGGTCGAAATATCGCATTCCAAGTGTATGCAACTTACGGTAAAGCTTCATGCGCACTGCTTCGACCATGAACTCAGCAGCAGACATAAACCAGTAATCTTGGAAGAATTGAATCACTGCTTTAACTAACGTCAAGGCCAAGTAGATGAGCGCAAACATCACCAAAATTCGCCACTGTGGACTCGTACTGTGAAGATGATTGTTCATAAAATCTTGTAACAATCTCGGCATCACCACATTCAACACTGAAATTATTCCCGCCAATAGTAGCGCCGAATAAAAATATTTGGCAAATGGTCGCATAAAGCCGAACAACGCCCGGACAATTCGCCACTGTTCACGAGGCCCCATCTTCTTTGTCCAAACAGACTCCGTTTTATCCATCTATCCAGCCTCACTTTCCATTCTTTCAGCAACTTGTTGTGCTGCATATGTTTTAGCATACCAACCCGCTTGCGCCATCAAATCATCATGGTTACCTCGTTCAACAACTGCGCCATGATCAAAGACAAGTGTTTCAGCCGCTGCGACAATCGCACTCAACCGATGCGTGGCAATAATCGTTGTCTTGCCTTGGCGTTGTGCCCTGATTGCCGCTAATATGTTTTTCTCTGTCTTTGCATCCACTGCTGACAGCGCATCATCTAAAATTAAAATTTCCGGGTCAATAATTAACGCCCGTGCAATGGCCAAACGTTGTCGTTGCCCACCGGAAAGCGAAATACCTTGTTCACCAACCTGGGTATTATATCCATCTGGCAACCCCAATACATCTTCATCCAATGCGGCCCATTTTGCGGCTTCACGGACCTTTTCTTCAGAAACACTAGGATCAGCAAACCGTATATTTTCCAAAATAGTGGTTGAAAACAAAAAATTATCTTGTGGCACATACCCAATTGCTGGTAAATAGGTATCCTTGTTGTAATCACGAATATCAGCATCGCCTACTGTAATTGCACCATTATATTGATCATACTCACGTAACAGCAACTGAATTAAAGTGCTCTTACCGGCCCCAACACTACCAACTAGTCCCAACGTTTCGCCCGCTTTGATTTTAGCCCGCACATTGCGCAGCGCTGGCTCGTTCGCATTGGGGTATGTGAATGATTTGATATCTATGAAAACATCACCACTCGGCACGCCGTTAACGCCCGTCGCATTAATGGTATCTGGCTGCTCAGCTAGCAAATTCATAATACGATCATAGGCCGCATTACCCCGTTGCAAGTTATTAAAGAAGAAGCCCAAGCTCATAAATGGCCAAACCAATTGAGATAGATAGGTGACAAACGTAATCAAATGCCCTATTGAAAGTTGGCTAGTTTGAACTAAATAACCACCATAAATAATTGTTCCGACAAAAGAGATACCCGTTAAGACTGTAATGGCCGGATCAAATAACGCATCTAATCGCGCTGCACGTCGCGTCACATGAATTGAATGATTCACCTGAGTTTCAAAATCCGCAATATCCTCATGACTCTGGCCAAGTGTTTTTAACACTTTGATACCCATTAATGATTCCTGCGTCTTATTATTCAGCCGCGAAAAGGCATCCTGAACATTCGTGAACGCCTTATGAATACTGCCACCTAGCAACTGGGCAACCAGCGTAATGCCTAATAGCGGTAGGACCGCAATAGCCGTCAGCCAAGGGTTTACAATCACCCCCATTGCCAAAATCACGGAAATGCCGGTGATGATAGCATCAAACAATTGCAAAACACCATTACCAGCTACTCGTTGTAATTGACTTACATCATTCGTTGCGTGTGCCAATAAATCACCTGTTCGGTAGCGTTGGAAAAAAGGCTTATCCATCTCAAGGTAATGCGACAACAATCGAATACGTAACACCCGTTCTAAGCGAGCAGAAGTTCCCCAAATAAAATACGACCAGCCAAACCGCAAGATATACTGGCCGATTGTTGCCAATAAAATCAAACCCACAATCTGCCACATCGCATCCCATGTGAAACGATTATCTGCCAATAAATTGACAAAATTTCCAATCATCGCAGGTGGCATTAATCCAAAAATTGCTACCCCAATCAACGACAAAATGCCCATTAGATAGGAACGCCATTCCTGCTTGATAAACCATTTTAAACGAAAAAACAGTCGCATAACCCCTCCTAAAAAAATAGACCCGCGACTAGGTCACGAGTCTGATTCAAATCATTTTAAAACTACTTCGTTGCTAACTTATCTGAAGTGACACCAATCTTAGACCACAAATCATTTGCATCATAAGACATCGTCCAACCAGACACACGCTTGTTTACTGGCGTGTAAGTAATATTAAAGCTTCCAGGAATCACGAACGCCTCATCATTCATGTATGCTTGATACTTCTTAAAGGCTTCCTTACGATATGACGCATCCATTGCCTTTTGAGAGTCAATATCGTTCAACAATTCCGTTAATTCAGGCGTTGTTGCATGACCATAGTTATATAGCGCTGCCTTGGAGAACAAGTCCATTTGTGAAGGTTCTGAAGACAATCCCCATGCAGCATCAGTAATATCCCACTTATTATCCGTACCGCTTTGGACAATCTTACCCCAGTTATTGAAGTCTTGAAGACGACCGCCGTACAAACTTACCTTCGCACCAATCTTCTTCCATTGTTGGATATTATTTTGCGCGATAGATTCTGATGTTGCATCAGATGATCGAGCAAGGTAGACCAAATCAAGTTCCTTACCGTCCTTCTCGCGATAACCGGTCTTGCTATTTACCTTCCAACCAGCTTCATCCAACAAAGACTTGGCCTTCTTGATATTCAATGGGAAGCCCTTCGCAGATTTATCTTGAACTGAAGAAAATACTGGTGGAATCAACGATGTCGCTCTATTTGCCAAACCATTACTGTACTTATCAATTACTTGTTGCGCATTCAAAGCATAGGCCAGTGCTTGACGTACCTTTTTATCTTGCAACGGTGTATCTCTATCCATGACGTTTTCACTCTTCGCTTCGTCATAGTGCCCCAAATTGAAGTACTTCAATGAAATGTACAAATCATTTTGTCCGGTAATCTTGTACCCTGGCGCCTTTTTAATTTGGTCATACAATGAAGATCGATTTTCAATCGTCAAATCATACTTATGTGCTTTTAGAGCCGCCGCCACCTTAGAAGTAGAAACAACTTGACTTGTAATCGAATCGAGCTTTGGCTTTTCACCATAATAGTACTTGTTAGGTGTCATTCGAATTGACTCCCCTGGCACAACCTTACTTACCTGAAATGCTCCCCATGTCAAAGGTGCTGTTGTGTTGGCCTTTGAAGAAATCAACTTTTCAGGAGCAATATCCTTAATTTGGTGATACGGCGTCACACTTTCAAGGAAGTAACCATTTCCTGAGTACGGCATTCCTGGCTTAAGTTCCTTAAAGTGAATCACAACCTTCTTACCTGACTCACCATCCGGATACGTCAACCCAGAAATCTTATCCGTTTTACCATCGTGAAAATCTTGCAACCCTTCAATATTTGCCAACGAATCCGTCCAACGTGATGACCCATAGGCTGGGTTTGCTAAAATCTCATAGGTCATCTCATAGTCCTTAGCGGTAACAGGCTTACCATCAGACCATGTCAGCTTCTTATTCAGGGTCACAGTAGCCGTTTTAGCTTCTTTATCAAAGTCAATGGTTGCGGCCCCTTTATCATTAATCTTAAATTGCTTATCAGTACCAAAAATGCCAGAACCAGTAGGCGAAAACATATCGGAACTCAAGGCATCATCAGATAATGGTGAAAGATACGACCCCTGGAACGGAGTGTCTGAAATCGCCGCAATCTTTAAATCGCCACCCTTAATTGGCTTATCAGGATTGTTATACGCCACATTCAACTTACCCACCTTCGCATCATCCTGGTCGGCTTGTTTACCACCGTTGCGCCCGAATGCGAAGAATGCTGCCACTGCAGCTAGTGCGATAACAACTAGCCCGAGCAGCCATTTTACAGCTTTACTCATAAAATATCCCCCATTAACAAATAGTAACTGCTTGTTGTGAACCAGCTTACGTCCATATTTATTAAAAGTCAATAAGTTTTCTAATCTTATTTTAATTTAATCAGCTTGACGTTGGTCGGCAACTCTTCGTAATGCCTGTCCAATCAACATAATCAACAACGTGTACAACAAGATAACGACTGCTGCAGGTACCCAAACCCACGGACGAGCCGTCATTGTTTCTGGATCCGTCGCATAATTAATCAACGTTCCTAGAGACGGCGTGCTTGCAGGCAATCCGAATCCCAAGAATGACAAGCTAGTTTCCAAGCCAATATTTCCTGCAAACATCAACGTTGCTTCAACAATAATCAATGACGACAAATTTGGGAAAATCTCACGAAAAATAATTTTAATATTCGAAGTTCCCGACGTTTTTGACGCCCGCACATAATCGCGGTTGGTCTCTACCAAAGTTCGCGCACGAATCAAACGCACTGTGTTGAACCACCCCAAAAGTGTCATGATAATAATCAACGTCCACATGTTGTAGTTAGGTACAACCGTCACTAACACAATAATGATCATCATCACAGGCAAAATGGTCATGAAATCAATAAAACGCATAAAGATCAAATCAAACTTACCACCAAAGTACCCCGTCACAAGACCACCAATAGTTCCAAGCGCCAAAATAAGCACCGTCACAAAGAAGGCGATGGTTAGCGAGTTGCGTGCCGCTACAAGTAGCAAGGCAAAAATATCCTTACCACCATTGTCAGTTCCAAAAATGTGACCATCAGTCATTGGTGCCAAGTACTGATCCATGATATTGACATCAGTAAACGATGCGCGTGGCACGAATAAAGCACCAACAAAAATCGCAATCGTTATGAGCGCTAATAAAATCAGGGCGAACTGGGCCACTTGATCTTTTTTGAATTCACGCTTTAATGCATTCCGGAGAGTTGGCGCATTTTTCTTTGCTTTTTCCATGAAAAATCTCCCCCTTAAGAAATTCGAATACGTGGGTCAACGATACTCATGATGATATCTGAGAACAAACCACCAAGGACCGCCAACACACCATTAAACAGAACTAACGCTGTTACAACCGGATAATCACGTGAAAGCACAGATTGCACGAACAAAGACCCTACACCAGGGAACGAGAAAATGGTTTCCGCAATAATCATCCCACCGAAAATGCCAGTAATCGCATACCCCATGGTTGAAGCGATTGGCAAAAATGCGTTACGTAAGATATGACGTGAAAAGATGCGGTTTTCTGGGACACCCTTTGCACGAGCCAACTTCACATATTCTTGCTTTGATTCATCCAAAATACCAGAACGTAGGTATGAGAACGTACTCGTTGTAGAGATTAACGCAACAATCAACGCTGGCAAAATCATGTGATAAATTCGACTACCCAGCGTTCCGAAGAAGCCAGATGCCTCGGCAGACACTGAACCCGAGGTTGGGAACCAACCTAACGTATATCCAAAAACAAAAATACCGAACAAGTAGAACAAGTAGGCTGGTAGTGAGAAAATCATTGAGTTATAAATCAACAAGAAGCGGTCTGTGCGTGAATTTTCATGACGCGCGGCCACCAAAGCCATCGTGATTGAAACCAAATAAGTACCAACCAATGCAAGCAATGACAGCCAGACCGTATTTCCCAGACGACCACCGATTACGCGAGCAACCGGTTGGTGCAATTGGAATGATTGACCAAAATCACCATGAAAGGCATTTCCAATCCAACGTGCATATTGCACGGTCCATGGGTCATTCAATCCGGCCGCTTGACGCAAAGCTGCAATTTCATTGGGATCCGTATTTGGCCCAAACTTACCCGTGAACGGATCACCAGGCATGGCCTTTGCGAGTACGAAAACTAATACCGACACAAGAAACAATTGCGGAATCATGATTAGCAAACGTCTTAAAATTGTCTTCCACATGCTAAAGGTCCTCCGCTTCTAAATAATTTTCTGGTAACGCTACTGCGTGTGTTTCACTTACTGAGATTAGTGGAAAGGCTCGACCGTCTTTGTCGTAATACGCTGCCTTATGTTCTTGGAACTCAGCTTCAATCGCCTTGCGATGTGCTCGGTTTTCATCCCGATTTGGCACATCAATCTCTGGGATGGCTGCGAGCAATCGCTTGGTATACAAGTGTTGAGCATGATCAAAAATATCATCTCTCGTGCCAACCTCTACCAAACGGCCGTTATTCATAATGGCTAAATTCTCGGTCATGTGACGGACAACCCCTAAATCGTGAGAAATGAACAAAAAGGCGATGCCAAATTCTTGTTGAATGGTCTTCATGTAGTTCAACACCTGCGCTTGAACGGATAAATCAAGCGCGGATACCGGTTCATCAGCAACAATCAACTTGGGTTTTGTGGCAACCGCCCGCGCGATTCCGATACGTTGTCGTTGTCCGCCGGAAAATTGGAACGGAAATTGATACATCGTTTCTTCGGGTAATCCAACGATTTCAAGCAACTGACGCACTTCTGATTTAAGCGCCTCCTCTTTGTAACCAGAAAAGTTACGGAGGGGCTCAGCGATAATGTCAAAGATTGTCTTACGCGGATTCAATGACGACATTGAATCTTGGAAAATCATTTGCACATCTTTGTTGTAATTAATGCGTGATCGACTCTTAGCATCAGTCACATCAACACCTTGAAAAAAGATCTTACCGGCTGTAATGTCTTCCAATCCAACAATGGCTTTACCAATTGTCGACTTCCCCGAACCTGACTCACCAATCAAACCGTACGTTTTACCTTCTTCAATTGATAAACTCACACCGTCAGCCGCGTACACATAGTCCGTTACACGATTAAAAAATCCACTTCGAATTGGATAATGAACTTTTAAATTTTCTACCCGTAATAGTTCTGCCATACTTTCCCCCTAAACCTCATCATTAAACCTAAACACTCGCCAGGAATTGCCACGCACCCAATGTTCTGGGCCAACCTTTTCCAATTGGGGGTCAACTTCATTACGAACATCTTCCGGCAACCACGGTGTTCGTTGTAGGAACATATCTTTATGAAAATCGATATGCTTCAGTCCTGGAACGGTGCCTTGAATGACATATAACTCATCCGTATCAGCATCAATGGTCGGGTTTGATCGTAATAACGACCTTGTGTAGGGATGCAACGGATTAGCAAATAACTCCGCAACTTCGGCATCCTCGACTATTTGCCCTGCATACATAACCGCAACACGATCAGCCACCTCAGCCACGACACTCAAATCGTGAGTGATTAAAATAATGCCCGCACCATTTTCATCTTGGATATCTTTTAGCAAATCCAAAATTTGGGCCTGAATAGTTGCATCCAATGCTGTGGTTGGTTCATCGGCTATAATCAAGCGCGGTTTATTCGCAATCGCTAACGCAATCACTACACGTTGACGCATGCCGCCAGACAACTGATGTGGAAACTCCTTGGCCACGCGTTCTGGCTGCGGGATGCCAACCTGATTTAGCAACTCGATCACTCGACCATCATACTCAGATTCCTGATAAACCTTGTGCACCGATAGAGCCTCACGAATTTGATCACCAACCTTCGCCAGTGGATTTAGTGCGGCCAACGGATCTTGAAAAATCATGCCAATGTCGGCACCGCGAATCGCTGGCCATTCGTCTGGCGTTAATGCCAGGAGGTCGCGTTCGCCCATATGTATATTCCCGGTGACTTTCGATTGGCTTGGGTCATGTAACCCAATCACTGAGGTCGCAAACGTTGACTTTCCCGACCCAGATTCACCGACCAGAGCTAATACTTCACCACTTTTGACCGATAAACTGACGTCCTTAATGGCCGTCACAAACTCTCCGCGAATTTTAAAACTAACACTCACATCTTTAGCAACTAGCAAATCCGAATCACTCATTTAACATTCCCCTTACTTTCCGTGATTGATTTCATCATATTATGACTAAAATGTGATTTTAGCAAGCGTTTTTTAATAAACCTCTAATAAAATATTGCGTAGAATAACAAAAAACCGTTAAATCAACGGATTTAACGGTTTCATTAAATAAATGGTCATTCACTTATTAACTGATTAATAAGCTATTTAAACTGTGACCAATCAGTATTTAAAATATCAACATTAGTCGGAATGTTAACCTTTTCATCTGAATTCAGTTGCTTAAACTGCGTACGTTTCTGACGCTCTTGGCGAACTTCTTGGACAGAACGATAATTTTTCTTCTGCCATGCAACTAGAATTGTCTCAATATATCGGAGATTCAAAGCTGCATTAAGCACGGCTTCTTGCACCGCTGCCTTGATAAAATCTGGCTTAAAATGATCAACGTCAAACCAATTCTTGACAGTTTCCATCTCCATTTGACTTAATGGTCGACCAAACTCCTGCTCGATTAAATTATAAATCGCAGCACGACTTAAATCATCTTGATGCGTGACCGGTTGACCTTGCGTGGCCACTCGTTGCGCTGCCGTCATGGCATCACTGCCCGGTTCGGAAACCAACTTGTCGTATAACGGTTGGAAATCCAATTGGGTGCTAACACGACCAGCACCATCACGCATACTAACGAAATTAACCAATCCTTTGGCACGCATGGCCTCAAGATGTCCAAACACTGTCTGCGCATCCCATCCAAGCGTGTCCCCAATTTTTTGCGTGCTAGGTTCCAGCTCGCCACGATCGATGCCTGCCTTAGTTTGTACATAAACAAGCAGTTCCTCGTTTGTCATGCCAAGGTCACGATAATGTTGTAGTAAATAGTTACTGATGCTCGTTGTACCAGATTGCATAAACGCTGCAAAATTCAATTTATCTGTCATACGTTCCCCTAACTAAAATTTGAAAGCATGTGCCCCATACTTTTCGATTTTTCTATTATACCCCCATATTTCCGTCAGCGCGATGGTCATATTCAGAGTACGCTAAACGATATAGGAGGATATATAACATGGACAATAATGATAACCGCCCATTATGGCTACGCCCCTGGTTCTGGCTGGTAGCACTATTCTTTATCGGTCGTCGAAAAAAGAAAAACAAACAACCAAAATAACTTACAACTATAAAAAACCGCTGAAAACAGTTATAACGACTGTTTTCAGCGGTTTATTAATGTTTATATTTACCACAGCAGCTGTTGGTCTAAAACCCCTGACTTCAGTCAGGCGTAAGACCAAAGGCGCACCTGATAAGGGCGACTTGGTCACGTCGGAGGTCTACAACCTCCGACATTCTCAGTCTGCTTTAGCTTATGGCCACAAACGGTTCATTGTGCGTGGGAATGGGATTGCCTCACGGATGTGCTCCTCACCTGTAATCCAAGTAACGGCACGCTCCAACCCAAGACCGAAGCCTGAGTGAGGTACTGAACCATACTTACGCAAGTCCAAGTACCATGAGTATTCCTTCAAGTCCAAACCTTGTTCCTTGATACGTTGCTCAAGGTAATCGTAGTCTGTATCACGTTCTGAACCACCGATGATTTCACCGTATCCCTCAGGTGCCAACAAGTCAGCTGAGATAACGACATCATCGCGGTCTGGGTGGCGCTTCATGTAGAAGGCCTTGATTTCCTTAGGGAAGTTCGTGATGAAGACTGGCTTAGCAAAGTGGTTTGCCAAGAACGTCTCTTCAGGTGAACCGAAATCAGCACCCCATTCAACATCAAAGTCGTTTTCTTGCAACAACTTGATAGCATCGTCATATGAGAAACGTGGGTATGGCAATTGCGTGTATGACTTCAACAATTCCTTGTCACGTCCCAACAAGTCCAATTCGTACTCGTTACGATCCAAAACAGCTTGAATCAAGTAAGCGATGTAACGCTCTTGCACTTCAAGTGATTGCTCTTGGTGCATCCATGCCATCTCTGGCTCAATCATCCAGAACTCAGTCAAGTGACGACGTGTCTTTGACTTTTCAGCACGGAACGTTGGTCCGAACGTGAAGACACGTCCAAAGGCCATTGCACCAGCTTCAGCGTACAATTGGCCAGTTTGTGACATGTAAGCATCCGTATCGAAGTATTCCGTGTGGAACAATTCAGTCGTTCCTTCAGGAGCTGAACCCGTCAAAATTGGTGAGTCAATCTTAACGAACCCTTCCTTGTTAAAGAACTCGTACGTTGCTGCGATAATCGTGTTACGAATACGCAAAACGGCGAATGGTTGGATGTGACGCAAGTACAAGTGACGGTGATCCATCAAGAAATCCGTACCGTGCTCCTTTGGCGTGATTGGGTAACCTTCTGATTCACCAACAACCGTCAAATCCTTAACTTGCATTTCGTATCCGAATGGTGAACGCTCATCTTCACGAATCGTACCAATCAAGTACATGCTTGTTTCTTGCGTCAAAGCCTTTGCCTTGGCGAAGATTTCCTCACCAACGGCTTCCTTTGAAACAACGCCTTGGAAAAAGGCCGTACCGTCACGCAATTGCAAGAATTGCATCTTTCCTGAACCACGCTTGTTACGCAACCAAGCGCCCAATCGAACCTCTTGGCCGACGTAGTTCTTCGCGTCTTCAATGCGAATTGTATCCATCTTCTAAACTCCCTTAGATGTGTAATCTCTTATAAATGTTGGATGGTCCGAACTGCCTTACCATCCGCAAATTGATAGGTGATAAAGTTCAAATTGCCTTGTCGATCTATAAACGTTACTTCCCACACAGGAACTTGCTTATAGATTGCCAACCCAAGGCTTGTAATTCGCTTAGGGTTGTACTTTGACTTCACAAGTTGTCGCACCTCAGCAGCCGAAACGCCATCCGCCATTTTAACGGTGACAAGTTTCTTTGACTTTCCTTTTACGATGACACCAATTTTTTGGTGCTTCTTATTCTCGCCAACCACACTGTAGTAAGTGTCGTTACGAGAAACCGCGTAAAATTGGGTTGCTGAGGTGATCTTATTTCGCTTAACCGCCAATTCTGTCACTCGTTCACGCGCCGCAGTAACCGGGTGCATTGCAACCGACACAATCGTAGCACTACCAATCAGTAGTACTAACACAACGATTAAGCCAATTAGCCAGCGCCATCCGTGCCGGCGACGTCTTGAACGAGCGGTTGATCGCATTTCCATGTGTCGTGGCTCCTTCTGGTTAGTTCTGCGTGAACAGAACAAAATCATTTATTACTGTATCAAATTTTACAGCAATATTAAAGACCTTGCGTTAATGCGCATCAAAAAATCGCTTCACCTTTGGGACAACTTCATTGTCAGCCAACGTATATTGTGGCATTTCCTCTGGCAACATATTGCGCAATGTCTTACCGTAAGACTTCGTCAAGATGCGTGGGTCATAAATCACCACAGCACCAAAATCATCTGGCTTACGAATCAAACGACCAACGCCTTGGCGCAAACGTAACACTGCCTTTGGCAAAGTGCTTTGATAGAACGGTTGCTTACCATGTGCCATCAAGACTGCTTCCTCAGCACGGGCTAGCACGCTATTCGGTTGATCAAACGGTAGTCGGGCAATTACGACCATGCGGAGCTGATCACCAGGCAAGTCGACACCTTCCCAGAAACTATTGGCACCCAAAACAACCATATGTGATTCGTTTTGGAGACGCTTCATAATTTTGCTACGCGTCCCCGTCACGCCTTGTGCCAACAACGTCATATTCCCTTGCTGCCAAGTTTGATTTGATTGCATGTGGTTATAGACTTGCTGAATGGTGTCTAACGAATTAAACAGCACCAGCGTGTTTTCTTGAACCGTTGTCGTCAATTGCACCAATTGCTTGGCCAAATAGCTGACATAACCTGAATCAGTTGGCGACGGCGCATTCTCAACCATTACCAATTCAGCTTGATTCTTGAAATCAAACACTTCAGGGTAACGACGAGCAAAGACCGTATCACGATCAATATTCAAACGGTCATATAGGTAACCTGACTTCGTTGATGTAAACAACGTTGCCCCGACAATGGTTGGTGGCATAAAGTGCGGATAAACCTTGTCTTTGAAGAAATCCAAAGTGTGTAGCAAACCACCACTCAAACGCAGGTTACTGCTGTCATGGTTTTGATTTTCCGTTAGCCAGAAGACACTCGCGTCCGGGAAATCAACCAAATCTTGTTGGAACGTTGTCAAGCGTTGCTCATACTTCGCAATGCTCTCTAGCAAGCGGCGGAAATCCGCCAAGTGTTGACGTTCATTTAATGAGAACGCGTCCTTGGTATTGCTGAATTGTTCCAACAAATAATCCAGTGACTCACCCAAATCACGAACTGCATGACGCATGCTTGTTAGATGGTGACCTTGGTCAACCCAGAACTGGGCTAACTCGGAAATTGGTAATTCCACTTCATAGTGGCCTTCAGTAGCCGGTGTGTGCCCGTTTAGCAAGAAACGACGGTAGAATGCCACCTGCAACTTTGGCAGCTCACTTGAGAGAACCTCCAATTGTTGCAAGAAACGTGACTTTAGTTGCTGTCCACCAACCAAGCGATTCAAAATCACCCCAATCGATGGGTCGTTGTCACGCAAAATCAAGTTCGTCGCGTTTTGAACACGCGTCAGCCAAACTTGGAATGGCAACTGATGGCGACTTTGTTCCAAAACGGCATTCGGCAAGTTCTGGGCTTCGTCAATCACCAAATATGGTGAATCCTCAGTTGTTCCCAATTCTTGGGCATATTCAGCCAAGTAAGCGTGGTTAACAACTAGGAATTGTGCATTCTCAGCCAAGACGTGCTGACGTTCGCTGAATTCGTGTCCGTAATAAGGCGATCCAGCCGGATTATTAGCTGGTTGTGACAGCTTAGCCATAAAGTCAGGTTGCGGATTAATCAAATTCAATTCGTCAAAGTCACCGCTCAATGTTTCGGTTAGCCAAACCAAGATTTGTGCCTTGATGAATTGCAATGACGTTGAGCCTTCGTCGACACGCAACGCCCGCTTGAAACTTTGCAAATTCAAATAGTGGGTACGTCCCTTCAGGCTTGCACCACGCACTTCAAATGGCAAAATGTCCTTCAACGTCGTATTGATTGTGTCGGTTACTTGTTGTTGCAAGGTAATTGTTGGCACAGCAACAACCACTTGCTTCTGCTTTTCATCTGCCAGATAAGCATATGGCAACAAGTAGGCCAACGTCTTTCCCATCCCCGTTGGTGCTTCAGCAACAAACGCGGTCTTCCCAGGTTCCGTTGACAACTCCGCTTCCGTGTAATGCGTGTAAATCGCATTCATCAACTTTGCTTGTTGCTCACGGTAAGCAAGCTCCTTGCCGTATAGCTGTTCTTTAGCAGCTTTTTTAGCTGGAAATGCCGGTGCATGCCCTGTAACCAGAGGTGCCGGATCAGAGAAGCGACGCAATGCCAACCCATCAATCACTTGCAAATGTGCTGGTAATGGTTGTGGCTGAGCTTGATTCTTAGCCAACGCCTTTTCAAATACTGTCTTTGTGTCACGTGGCAAAACCAGCGGCAAATCGGCCAACGTTTGTAGTGTCAACATTGGCAACCCTTCAGCCCGATTCAAAATGGCAATTAGCAAATCAGCAGTTGCCAATGCATCACTGTCAGCTTGGTGCGGGTGACTGTGTTCCAACGCCAGGTAGTTGGTCATATCAACCAAACGATAACCCGGTGCAGTTGGCCACAAAATTTGACTCAATGGCACCGTATCCAAAGCAGTACTCTTCAAACCTGTTAGCCCAACGCGCTCAAATTCGGCGTTCAAAAACGGCAAATCAAAATTAACGTTGTGCGCCACGAAAATCGTTCCTTGTAACATGGCATGAAGCGTCATCGCGACGTCTTCAAAAAAAGGTGCTCCCTTTACCATGCTCTGTGTAATCCCCGTTAATTGGGTAATGTTACGTGGAATTTGCTCGCCAGGATTAACCAACGTTGAAAATTGGTTAATGACTTTTTTATTTTGTACGAATGCGACCGCAATCTGAATGATTCGGCCCGATTCGCTCGTTGTACGGGTTGTCTCTAGATCGACAACCGCATAGATGTCTCGATTTAGCATCAGAGCGTACCACGACCTTCTTTTAGTAGTAATTAAAGTATACCATGAATTATTCACAGATATTTCCCTAATATAATGGGTTTTGGTATGATAATAGCAGTTTGAAAAAACAATTAGAGAATGGATTGGTGATTTTAAAGTGGAAAAGCTAGCAACTGGTACTAGCCACGCCAAGGTAATTTTACTTGGTGAACACGCGGTCGTTTACGGCCAACCCGCCATTGCCCTCCCTTTACCGGATTTGGCAATGACAACGACAATCGAAGCTCGTGAAGAAGGGCAAATTGTAATCGCTCAAGGCTACCAAGGCCCTCTAGCGACCATGGCAGAAGTATATGAAGGCGTACGTCAATTAATCGTGCGTTTACTACGTCACTTCGACGCTATCAACGTGCCTTTCACATTGCGTATCCAGTCAAGCATCCCCCAAGAACGTGGCATGGGGTCTTCTGCGGCCTCAGCTATCGCCATTGTGCGTGCTTTCTTCGCGTTCTTCGATGCAGAATTAAGCGACGCTGAACTACAACGCTGGGCAAATATTGAAGAAGCTATTACACACGGTTCACCATCTGGTATCGATGCAGCCACAACGGCACACGATGTTCCTGTATGGTTTGTGAAGGGCGAACAACCTGAACCAATGTCAATGGCGCTTCACGGCACACTAATCATTGCCGATACTGGTGTTCATGGCCAAACCGGCCTTGCCGTTTCAGTCGTGCGTGAACAATTAGATAACGAACCTGAAACAACGCGTCCACACATCGAAGCACTCGGTGAGATTGCTCGCGAAACTCGAGAAGACCTAGCTAATGACGATATTCAATCATTAGGTCGCCACATGAACGACGCCCAAGCTCATCTAACAGCTCTAGGTGTTTCTCACCCAAAGCTTGATGAATTAATCAACGCTGCCAACCAAGCTGGTGCCCTTGGCGCAAAGTTGACTGGTGGTGGTGTTGGTGGCGCTATGCTCGCTCTGGCGCAAAGCGATGACGACGTACAACGTATCATCCAAGCATTAGAGGCGGCTGGTGCACAAGAAGTTTGGGCCCAACGTTACCCACAAATGTAGGAGATAACTCATGATGCATGTAACTGCCCGTGCGCACACAAACATTGCGTTGCTTAAATACTGGGGTAAACAAAACGAAAAGATCATCACGCCAACCACGACGTCTGTGTCGCTTACGTTGGATGAATTTTATACCGATACAACGGTTTGGTTTGACGATGCCTTAACTGCCGATGAACTAACATTGGATGGTGAACCATTGACTGGTAAGGGGGCTACGAAAGTCACCCGTTTCCTTGATATGGTACGTGAATTAGCTGGCGAAACTCGATTCGCCCATGTTCACTCAATCAACCACGTCCCTACTGCTGCCGGTCTAGCCTCTTCAGCTTCAGCATTCGCTGCACTAGCCGGCGCTGCCAGCAAAGCAGCTGGCCTAACCTTGTCAGACTCAGACTTATCACGCCTTGCCCGTCAAGGGTCAGGTTCAGCATCACGTTCAATCTTTGGCGGCTTTGCCATCTGGGAACGTGGTACTGATAGCGAAACGTCGGTTGCCCATGCTTTCCAAGAAAACGTTGATTGGCCTATTCAATTATTGACGGTTATCGTTAGCGACCAGCCAAAGAAGGTTGACTCACGCGGGGGGATGCAACATGCCCTCACGACGTCACCAATGTATCAAACATGGGTTGATTATACGAACAATCACGTTGATGACATGACAAACGCGATTAACCATCATGACATCAAGTCAATTGGTGAACTTGCTGAAACGGACGCACTAATGATGCACGCGACGAATGCAACTGCCGTCCCTCCTTTCAACTATTTGACGGATACGTCTTGGACAATCATCACGATTGCGCAAAAGCTACGCGAACAAGGTGTGCCAGTCTATGCAACCATGGATGCCGGCCCAAATGTTAAGTTGATTTCACAACCATCGGATACTGAAACAATTCTTGCTGCACTTTCAGCTGAGTTACCTGGTGTTCAAATCAAGGTTGCGACACCAGGACCTGGTATCAAAATCGTTGAAGGAGATGAAATTTAATGACAACTGCTAAAGCGCCCGGCAAGCTTTATCTTGCTGGTGAATATGCGGTCACACTCAGTGGTCAACCCAGTGTTGTCATCGCTGTTAATCGATTTGTCACTGCTGATGTAACGCGTCGTTCAGATGACCAATTGGTCGTTAACAGTGATCAACTCGGTTCACAAACTTGGTCAGTAGCCGAATTACCAAATTTAGCTCTCACTGATGACTGGCGCCTTGTGATTCGCACCTTGCAGGTATTAAATGATTATCTACTCGACAACGGTCAACCTGTCACAGGGTTGACCGTTTCCATTACGAGTCATTTAAACGCTGATAATGGTCAAAAGCTCGGTCTTGGGTCATCGGCTGCAGTTGTGGTCGCCCTCATCAAAGCCGTCATCGATGACTATGAGTTGCCAATGACCCCTGAACAACGCTTTAAGTTAGCCGCATTAATTACCTTAACGACGCCAAACTTTAAAGCTGGTTCAATGGGTGACATCGCTGCCGCCAGTCTCGGTGGTGTTGTTTTGTACAGTAAATTTGATACTGATGTTGTAACTGAATGGATTGACAGTAATCGTTATTTCTCAGAAATCATTGCCCGCGAGTGGCCACTACTTCGTCTTGAACGACTTGGTTTTCCCGCCGATTGGCAACTCCTTGTCGGTTGGACTGGTGCGCCAGCGGATACGCAACAAATGTTAGCGCAAGGTGCATCATCAGTTGATAAGCAACACGCTAAACAACTACTAGCCCAGAACACAGCCCCACTTGTTAATATGCTCGTTGAAGGCTTGCGTCGGATGGACTACGATAAGGTCGCCACGGCGCTTCGTTTGAATCAAGAACAACTATTCACTTATACCAGTCAAGTTGGGGTGTCTTATATGACGTCTCAACTGTTAACACTCCTTTCAACCGCGAGTGAACTTGGTGCAAGTGCTAAAATATCAGGAGCTGGTGGTGGTGATAATGGTATCGCCATTACAAATAATCCTTTGGTTGCCAAAGCGCTCACGCAAGCCTGGCGTGCAGCCGGCATCCAACCGCTACCACTCTCAATTGCAACTTTATAGGAGAAATGATTATGGAATCTGCCCACGCACACCGCAAAGATGAGCATCTAGCTCTAGCGGAAGCCGAATTCCGTCGTAATGCCCCAACGTCATCTTTGCACGACGTTCGCATTATTCACCAGGGGGTGCCTGAAACACGCGTCGCTGACGTTGATTTAAGTGTGATGGACCCTTACTTTAACTTTACAACCCCCTTCTACATCGAAGCGATGACCGGTGGTAGCCAAAAGACTGGTAAAGTGAACGCTCAACTGGCAACCGCTGCCAAAGAAACTGGTTTGGCCATGGCCGTTGGTTCACAAAGTGTCGCTTTGAAGGATCCTGAAGCAATCGCGACGTTTAAGTCAGTTCGTGAAATTAACCCCGATGGCTTCGTGATGGCCAACATCGGCGCTGGTCACACGGCTGAACACGCCCAACAAGTTGTCGATATGATTCAAGCTAACGCCCTTGAAGTTCACATCAACGTTGCGCAAGAAGTCGTCATGCCTGAAGGTGATCGTGAATACATTTGGGCTGAAGAGCTACAGCGCATTATCGAAACCGTGTCTGTGCCGGTCATTATCAAGGAAGTCGGTTTCGGTATGTCACAAGAAACGATTGCGCAAATTCGTGACTTAGGTGCCCAATACGTTAACTTAGGTGGTCGTTCAGGGACGAACTTCGCTGTGATTGAAGATCGCCGTAATCGTGAAATGACGGCTGCTCACGGATACCTTTACGACTGGGGTCAAACCACTGCTGAAAGCTTGCTTGAGGCACAATTGGTTGAAAACGCGCCTACTGTATTTGCTACCGGTGGTATTCAAGACCCATTGGATGTCATGAAGGCCCAAATCCTTGGTGCCAAAGCTGTTGGTGTTGCCGGTCACTTCTTGCACACTGTGCTAAATGAAGGCACTGATGGTTTGATTACTGAAATCACTCGTTGGCAAAACCACTTGGCAAAGCTTTACGCCATGGTTGGTGCGACGAATCAGGCTGACTTGGCAAAGGTTAAGACAGTTTTGTCCCCTGAATTGAAAAACTATATCGATCAACGCCGTTAATACGGACGATTTAATTAACGAATCATTAAGACAAGGTTACGTTTGTAGCCTTGTTTTTTTAGTTTTCATGGCATTTTCAAAGGATTAGTAAAGCGAGTAAAGGTCACCTTGCGATTGCCGGTTATCACTGACAGCTGGGCGTTTTACTCGGTATATTAGAAGCATGAAGAACATGTTAACGGAGAGTATTCGTCAGCAGACTGACGATCAAATTATTGATGCAACGCTGACTTTGTTGCAAAGCCAGTCCTATGACCAACTTGCGGTTACTGAAATTACCCGCATGGCAGGCGTGTCACGGATGGCTTTCTATCGCCACTTTGGTACAAAGGAAGCAGTCATCAAAACGATTGTAGAACAACTTACAGATGACTTTGCGAAGGAAGCCGCTGCCCTACCGTTGGAAAGCGAAATCATTGCGCGCGAATTCTTTGGATTCGTGCAAGCTAATGGTATGGCAATTGCAGTTTTGTTAAACGCCGGCCTTCGCGAACAATTCTACCCACCTTTGCGTGATATCATGCACGGCTTGTACGCGGAATTGTTCCGTAGCCAAGCTAGTCACTCAATGTCAATTGACTATGTGTCTGACTTTACTGCTTCTGGCATGTTGGCTTTGGCCATCCGCTGGATTGCAACGGGGATGCACGAATCAGTTGATGAAATGGCCAAGATTGCCACTGAAATGACTGACGCACAGCACGCTAACCTATAAAATAAAGGACTTGGTAAAAAAATACCAAGTCCTTTATTTTTTGGCTTTAGATTCCTGAAACACCGAAGTATAGACCGTCTGGGTTAGCGAAGTTGAAGACCTTTTGTAGTCCCATTTCAACTAGTTCACCCTTCTCGACATTCAATTCTGTCATCTTGTTATACAATGCCTCAACGTCGTCCGAGTGAAACATTAGTGAAGGCACGTTATCAACGACTTCAGGTGAGTTCTCCTTGATGAACTCACGATCAAAGATGTTCAACGCAAACGCACCGTCTTCTGAAGGCGCCACTTGTACCATTTCAGTCTCGCCCATATCTTGACGATCACGTTCAACAAATCCCAACGATACCCAAAAATCAGCTTCACGGTTCACATCACTTACGTACAACATCACTTCAACGTCATTATTCATGTTATTTCTCGCTTTCAGATTGTACGTTAATGATAACATTTTGCATGGCAGTCACGCAATTTAGTAACGCTGCGATTCCTGAACACCTTGCTTAAATCCTGTAACAGTATCTTGCGTTGCTGAAACGATGTACGGTGTCGCAACTAGCAATAGCCATACCATTAACAACCAAAACAACTTACGATTACGAAGTAGTTTGTTTACGTCTCGCCAAGGAATGTTCATCATCAATGCCACAAACGCAACCAGTTGTGCAAACTCAAATAATCCTTGTACCCAAACGCCCTGAAAAAGACTCGGCCACATACTAACCGATACAAAAGCAAGTATGCTAATACCAATAATTGAAAAAACAACTTTTTCTGTCGGTGAAAGTTTGAACCCCTTATCTTTTTGATACTCTTCAATCAACCGATCATCCCCACGCACCAACTCATCAAGCGAAAGGTTAAAAACATCCCCAATCATCAACACGCTTTTGAAACTTGGCAGTGCTGTGTCGTTCTCCCACTTTGAAATCGATTGCCGAGTAACGCCCAACTTTTCCGCTAGTTCCTGTTGTGACATACCGTGTTGCTCACGATGCAATTGAATATTTTCACCAATCTTCATTTCATATCCTCCTCATTCCTACCCTTAACTTTACAAGAATGCCGGTATATCGCCAAGCAACTGACGGTTGCACTTACAAAGTCTATGAAAATTAACGGTATTCGAAAACGGCGCACCAGAAATTTGGTACGCCGTTTTTCTAGTTAACCGATATTGTCACACTCACCGAATAATCCTGGTCACTCAGCAATCGATATGCCGGTTGCACATCGCTGCCCCAACTATCGATACCACCAACACCGCGAACTGCGCCGTAAACCGTCAAAACCGTTCGACGAGCCGGTGGCAATTCATTTTGATGGGTTGCTGATTCTAATTCAACCGCCGTGTATGGTAATGCTGAAAAGGCAAATTGATTATCTGTCTTATCCACACGTAAATGAGAACCAGTATGGTGGGTTAATGTCACCCAGTCCGTCTTAATATGCATCCCCATTTCTTGTGGCACCAAATATGGCGTAACCGGTAGACCGTCAACTTGATGAATACCAAGTTCACCACCTTGCCAACGATCAGGATACGTTTCACCCGACACCCCCTGATACGTGAAACCAGTAACTGGCTCGGGCATTACGAGTCGCAACCCGAAAGCTGGCAATTCTGGCAAGTCCGACTGACCTAAATAAGTTGCGGTAATCGTTAACTCACCACCGTTAATTACCTCATAACTCACCAACACTGTTGTTTGTGGCGAAGTTGGTGTCTGATAGGTAAACGTGATTCTTACTTGGTCGGCCATTTGCTGATTATCGTATCGATTGTTTTCAGGCGCCACGGGCTTGGTAATCTCAACCCCATCGACCATAACGTTGAAATCAACGGCCACACTGAACTGGTCGGCGCCGAACCATTGCGCACTCTTAGTTGAAAAGCCATTACCACGGTCATTGTCCGTGGTTGCACGCCAGAAGGCTGGCTTTGGTACACGGTACAACCACTCAACGTCGTTCACACGCAACGATTCCAAGCCGCCCTTTTCATAACTGAATAGGTAATGCGTATCGGCTGTATGAACGCCAAGGACGCCATCGCCATACACAACCTTCAACTTATTTGTTTTCATATCGCTCATAGAAATATTTCACCTCTTGCATTGCTGGCTTCAACTGACGGTCGGCAAAGACAATACCGTTACCTGAAAATTCATAGTCAGAATGGCGCTCGTTAAAGTCACCACCATAGGCTAAGAATCGTTGCCCCGTAACTGGATCGTCTTGCCACAACGCCTGGTCTTTGAAATCCCAAATGAAACCACCGCCATATGCAGGGAACTCATCGTACAAGGCCATATATTCGTCAAAGCCCCCCACTGAATTACCCATGCTATGCATGAACTCACAGTTTAGATAAGGCTTCTCAGGTTGTTCAGTCAGATAGGTCCGAATATCAGCCGGCGAGGCATACATACGACTTTCCACATCTGAAATTCGGTCGTCATACTCACGGTTATGGAAGACCCCTTCATAGTGCGTTAGTCGCGTTGGATCAACCTGCTTAAAGTACGCATTCATATCAGCGATGTTATCACCAGCATACGATTCATTACCCAGCGACCAAAATAGAATCGACACGTGATTCTTAAATTGCTCATAGTTACTCTGGGCTCGATCCATCACGACATCATGCCAAGCCGTATGTGAACCAGGGACATTAACCGATGGTTCAACTTGTCCCATCTTCTGCCAGGTACCGTGTGATTCCAAATTTGTTTCCGCCATTAAATAAATGCCGGCTTCATCGGCCATGAAATACCAAGGCACCTGGTTTGGATAATGGGATGTTCGAACCGCATTGATATGATTTTCTTGAATAACACGCATATCCTGGCGCATATCTGCTTCGTTAAGCGCACGCCCCGTTTCAGGTGACCATTCGTGCCGGTTCACGCCATTCAGATACAAGCGACGTCCATTTAACTGCAACTGATTTTCAGCGTCTATCGCAATTGTTCGGAAGCCAAATGGATAATTCACAAAAGCAACCTCGTCACCGACTGCATTGGTCACAGTCACTTGCAAATGATATAGATTTGGCTGTTGGTGAGACCAAAGTGCGATGTCGGGCACAATCAAGTCTGCCAGACGCACCTGCTCGGCAGCACTGATCTTCGTTTCTAATAGCGATTGCTGATTATGGTCTAAAATCGCAATCTGGACGTCCCCCGTCACTGGTGTCATTGATGATAACTGCAACGTGACATCAACCATGCCGTTTCGACCATGCACAGTTGGCCTAATGTCGACGTCCGTTACGTCAATTTCCGGTAAAGCCCGCAACCGCACACTTCTGAAGATACCCGAGAAACGGAACATATCTTGATCTTCAATAAACGCTGCCGTACTTAACTTATAGACGGCTACTCCAATCATATTTTGTCCCGCGTGCAATTGTTCAGTTATGTCAAACTCAGCTCGGCTAAAACTATCTTCAGAATAGCCCACAAAGTGACCGTTTACCCACAGGTACATTGCCTGTTCCACACCGTCAAATGTGACATGCACCCGACGATTTTCAAAATGCGGTGGTAAATCAAAGACCTTAACATATTCACCAACTGGATTATCCGGTGCGTCACTAAAAATTCCTGGCATTCCCTGTGAATCACCATCCATAAACGGTGGACGACGGTATTGTTGCCCATCCCATGGATAGAGTGTGTTAATGTACTGAATTTGACCATATCCTTGTAATTGGATGTGGCCCGGTACCAAAATTTTATTAAATTGCGCACGCGCAGAAACTGACTGTGGATCGTAAAACCTTTCTGTCCGTTCACGCGGTGATGCCCCATAATGAAAATCCCACTCACCATCCAGTGACAACGTATCAGCTTGGGTTCCCGCCTTGTAATCTGCCTTATCACGATAGATTTCGTGATCACTGTGTGCCGGCAGTTTACCAACGCGAAATACACGTGGATCATCTAACCATTCAAGTTTCGCTTCCATGTTTCCCTCCTCTTTTGTATGCGCTTACAAAGCGTTTTTGAAAAATGGCACCTCCAAGACTGGTGGAAGTGCCATCATTTATTATTTACCTGCTGCAGTCAAGTGCGCGATAAAGCGCTTCAATCCCTCACGACCGCTAGCGTCATACTTATAGACCCCTGCATGAGTCAGCACTTCAGCAAACACCTGCCCAACTGCTTGTTGCACAATCTCATGGACATTATCGGCCGTGACCTCATGTTCGCTAGCCAGCCTTTCAGCCCATGGTCGGTGCCCTTCAGCGACCTGATTGATGCCCGTCTCTCCAAGCAAGAATGCCTCGACATCACTAAGTTCGTCCTTCAAACGCGCTGGCAAGATAGCCAACCCCATCACTTCAATCAAACCGATATTTTCACGCTTGATGTGTTGCACATCTGGGTGGGGATGGAAGATTCCTTCCGGATATTCAGCCGACGTCCCATTATCACGCAAGACCAAATACATGACATAAACTCCCGGACGCTTCATTGCAATCGGTGTTACCGTATGCTGTTGTTCACCACGTTCACTCGTCGCATGAATATCCAAACGGTCATCTGAGTATCCTTGCCAGGCTTCACGAATAAATTCGCTGGCTGCTACTAGCTTCTCTTTATCGGTTGCCGTTAAACGAATGGTCGTCATCGGCCAACGGACAATATCAGCTCGAATATCCGGAAAGGCCGGCATCGGAATTTCGCATTCTGTCGGGGCTTTCATCAGCGGAAAGACATGGCGTCCACCTTGAAAATGTTCTTGCGACAGAATTGATCCACCAACAATCGGCAAATCTGAATTTGACCCCACAAAGTACATCGGATAGCGTTCAACAATCGTCAACAAATTTTCAAACGTTGCTTGATTGATAGCCATCGTCTCACGTTCAAAGTCAACAAAAATGGCATGCTCCCCAAAGTATGCATATGGCGAATAATGCCAGCCCCATGTTTGCCCTTGCAATGATTCACGAATAAAGCGATGCGTTGCGCGCGGTGCCTGTGTAATCGATCCGGCATACCCTTCATTCGTATAATCCAAGGCAGTTGGTGGATAAGCCGCTTTCGGCGCGGACGCAGCCGCCTTGATTTCTGCCGTCGTCTTCTCTGGCTTCGACAAATTAATCGTAATCTCCAAATCACCAAAATCCGAGGCAGCTTCATATGCGATATTCTTTTTAATATCCGCTACTTTCACATTCTCGATTGCGCGACTTAAGTCATAATAATAAGCAACTGCTTCTTCAGGGCTCTGGGCATACAACTTTTCAAAATTGCTTTGGAGTCGGTCAGGCGTTGGTGTCACAATGTTCAGCAAGCGTGCCCGCATTACATCTAACTGCCAACGTTCGTTTGGCGTCTTATCAGAAATATCAAGCAACAGTGTCGTCAATTCACTTAGCGATCGCTCAGTATTTCCTGTTTGTCCATCAACAGTCCCATCAAAGCCGAGTTCAGCTAAGACTAGGTTAGTCCGATAGACTGTCTCCATTTCCGAATAGGCTTTCAGTTTGACACCCCATGCCACGAAATCCAAGACCAATTGACTACTGTGTGAATCTAACATAACGACTTCCTCTACTTTATTTCATGCGTACCAGCAACAATTTCAGCAACGAAAAATGATGGCTGGTAGCCAATTTTGGTGATGTACGCTTCACCTACTGCGGCCGTGATTTCAGGTACACGGGCCTCTTCAACTAGTGCGATGGCTGAGCCACCAAATCCAGCACCAGTCATACGAGCGCCTAGCACGCCAGCTTGTGTCAACGCCGCATCGACCAAGGTATCTAACTCAATACCAGTCACTTCGTAATCATCGCGCAATGAATTATGCGAGGCTGTTAACAATTGCCCAAACGTTTCCAAATCGTGATCCTGCAAAGCTGCCTTCGCTTCCACCGTACGTTGGTTCTCAGTCACAGCATGACGCGCACGACGCATAATAACATCATTATCAGCCGTTAATGACGCTGACGCTACCAGGAATTGGTCAGTCGTCAAATCACCCAATGTTTGGATATCAACCGTTTCTTGTAGCAAAGCCAATGCTTCTTCCGTCTCTGCACGTCGCTCGTTGTACTTCGAATCAACTAGTTCACGCTTCTTGTTCGTCGTCATGACTAGCAAACGGTAATCACCAAACTCAGCTGGTACCATCTCATATTCAAGTGTGTTGGTGTCCAAGAAGATGGCCTGTTCGTCTTCACCAAAAGCGACAGCGAATTGATCCATAATACCTGTTTTTAATCCAAGATAATCATTTTCAACTGCTTGCCCCATCTTCACAATGGTCAACTTATCAATCTCATATCCCATCAAATCAGCCAGCATATTAATGAGCAACATTTCCAATGAAGCTGATGATGACAACCCTGATGCCGTTGGCATGTCACCAACAATCGCCAGGTCAAACCCTTTTGTCACGGGATAGCCAAACTTGGCCATTTCCGTCATGACACCACGCAAATACTTAATCCATGTATCATATTGACGCAATGCAATATCATCCAATGCAATCAATTGAATCCCGGCTTCTGGGAAGTTCGCTGAATACGTGCGAATCTCCTGATCATCACGTGGTGCAATCGCGCCGTACGTCCCAACGCTAATTGCAGCTGGGAAAACATGACCACCATTATAATCGGTGTGTTCACCAATCAAATTCACACGACCTGGTGAAAAGTACAACTTCGCCGGCTCATAGCCAAAACGCTTCTCGAATGATTGTGCTAACTCATGATTTAGTTCATAAACCATTTTAATTCTCCTTCAAACGTGCTTCCAATTCTGCCACAATTTCTGCGTGACGTGCTTCAGTCAACGTCACCTTGCGCCAGTAAATCAACACTGACACAATAATCAAGGCCATTGGACCATAGAACATAAACATCTTAAACATACTTAGGCCATGTGCCGTAATGTCGGATGGCTTTGCGCTACCAGTCATACCGGCTACAACCGCTGCAAACCCAACAACACCGTTAGCGAACGCACCCGCCAACTTATCCAACAATGGTCGGATGGCCAACGTCACTGATTCGTGACGAGTGCCAAGCTTCCATTGACCATATTCCACCGAGTCGGTAATCGTCATCAACACAACCAAGAACATGATTGGGTATGGCATAAAGAACATTGTGACAGCCGTCAAAACGATCGCCAAATTATTCCCTGCTACCATAAACAATAAGTAACCTGCCAACATGACCACTGCGCCAGTAAAGAAAATGGTACGACGAGCCAAAAACTTCGTTAACGTTGGGAAGATGGCAACTGAAATCATCCCTTCAATTGCTGTGAAAATACCAACCAAGTAAAACTCATTGTCAGCACCCATAACGTACTTGAAATAGTACAACAATAGTGAGTTTGTGACAACATACGCAAGCGCGAACATAATGTAAGAAACGGCTTGCCACATCAATTGATCGTTCTTTGCAACAACCTTGAAGACTTCGAGTACACCTACTTTTTCTGTGTTTTGACGGACAACATTGTCCTCTTCCTTAGTACCAGCTGCAGTTAGCAGAGCTCCAAGGTAAGCGATGACCGCAATCACAATGGCAAACCAGAACCAACCAGTCTTTGTTTCAGTGTGTGCCCCTGCAAAGGCCATTGAGAAAAACATAACCAATGGCACAACCACGATTTGCACACCTTGCTGACCTAGTGTTGAACCAAAACGGGCTACCGTACCAAACTTTTCTCGCGTACTGCTATTCAATGACAAAGCTGGCAACATTGACCAGAAGGCAATGTCCTTAAATGAGTAAAACGCATCCAGCGTAACAAACACAATCCCAAACAGTACCAAGTAAAGGAATGGGTGTGATGTTGCTAGCCCACCAAAGTCAGTAAAGATGACTACCAACAAGAATGAACTGATAAACCCAGCCACGATTAACCATGGCTTAAACTTTCCCCATCGCGTCCGTGTGTTATCAACAATTCCCCCAATAATTGGATCAAACACAATTTCAATCAATCGAATGGCAACAATCATTGTTGTTACCCAGCCAATCATTTGATTATTAAATGCTTTATCCGACGTATCAAATAATTGACCTGTCACAAAAATCATAAAATACGTACTAAGCGTCGCATAGAACGCATCGTGTCCAAACGCACCTGCCGCATAAGACAGATACTGCTTCACATTTTTCATGCTAATATCCCCCGATATTTGGTTTCATAATTAACCTACTCACATATAATAAAGCGCTTTCATTAGCGAAAAAGGCACTTTTATAACCAAATATCATGATTTATTGAAACCGTGTGAATTGGCGCACAAAAAAACCAGCAGAAACTGCTGGTTCATCATCTTATGTTTGCCATTGGCGATAATTCAAAGGACTAACACCGGTTTGCTTTTTAAATACTTTACCGAAATACGTGGGGTCTTGATAACCACTGAGGTTAGCCACCGCTTCAACACGTAAATGGCGTTGGGAAATTAGCAGCTTTTTCGCATTGCTAATTCTAATTTGCGTCAAATACTCATTAGGCGTTTGCTGTACAAGGCGCTTGAAGCCCCGATTCAAATACTGTGTCGAAACTGACAGCTCCCGCGCAACCTCGGCAATCGACATGTTATCAGCAAAGTGATTCTGCATGTATGCAATGGCTGGCCCAACGTAGTGCTGATAATCCGGCTGATGTTGATCGATCGTTTGCTTTTGTTGGCGTGTTAAGCCCAATAAAAGCCGATATGCCGTCGTTGATACAGCTAAATCATCCACCGGATTGGCCGCCAGTTCCTGCATTAATTGCTCATGCAAAGCTGTATAAAGCTTTGCTTCTGTTGCTTCAACCAACACAAACTCACTATTCACCATTTGCTTCAGTAAGTCATCCACTAGTTGTCCCTGGAACGTCGCAAATCGCACTTGCCAAGGGTGTTTACCTATCGGTTCATACCGGTGGGGCACACCTGGTGCTATCAAGATGCCCATCCCTGGTGATAATTCATACCGTTTATCTCGTACCCAAAAAGCCCCCATCCCTGATTGCGTCTGTAACCAATGGAAGTGTGGGAAGCCTTGGTGACGAATGATAACCCCCTGATTACACTCAGCCCCAAGATGTTCGGCCATTACTGGCAAACTTAAATCTGCAATGTTATAAAAAGTACGCATAATAACCCCCACACTTACTATAACAAATCGAAATTAAGTTGACTTAGCTATTTTTGTGATTTACCCCATAAGGCAAAAAAGAAGCAGCCACAAAATTGTAGCTGCTTCGATATTATCTTAAATTAGAAGTTGTACTTCGTGTCTTCGTCGTTAACCTTAACAACTTGTGACTTAAGTCCTTCTTCCTCAAGGAACTTACGGAATGGCACAAGTTCTTGTGCGTCATAACGCTCCTTAAAGGCCTTGATTTCTTCTTCAGATGCAAGCGCTGGATCAAGCTTCAATCCTTCAACAGGAATTGGGCGTTCCTTCGTAATCTTGGCATCAACCACAACAACACGGCCTTGCTTGTAGTAGTCAACGGCTTCTTGCATCACCTTGTCGATGTCTGCAATGCTGTTAACCGTCAAACCAACAGCACCTTGCGCTTCAGCAATCTTGGCGTAGTCAACGTCACCAAAGTCAACGATTTCATCGTTACGGTAAGTGTTCGTATCCTCATACTTATCCTTGATGAAGCCGTATTGCGTGTTCGTCATAACAACGTTAATAACAGGCATGTTGTAACGAACTGCGGTCACGATATCTGAATCAGTCATCGCAAAGGCACCGTCACCGGCGATGTTAAAGACTTGACGATCTGGGAAGACGTTCTTAGCACCAATTCCACCAGGGATGGCAATACCCATCGTTGCGAACAATGGTGACGTACGCCACATGTTCTTTGGTGTCATGTGCAAGTGACGAATTGACATTTGCGTCGTGTCACCAACATCAATTGAGAAGATTGCATCTTCATCAGCGTACTTGTTGATGGCGTTGTAGACTTGGTAAGCCTCCAAAGGACCTTCCGTCTTCGTCTCAATCTTGTGCATGTAGTCACGCCAGTTTTGGGCATCCTTCAAAGCAGCGTTCCACCATGCTGACTCAGCAACTGGCTCAACCTTCGCCAACAATGCTTCAACTGCCAAACCTGCATCAGCCAACATCGCAACGTCAGCCTTGTGACGACGTCCTAGACGAGCTGGGTTGCTATCGATTTGGATAAAGTGCTTAACACCAGCCATAAAGTTCTCAACTTGTGAGAATGGGTAGTTGTTACCAATGAACAAAACAGTATCAGCTTCGAAGATGACATCGTTACCTGACTTCCAAGCGACACGTCCAGCAGAACCCATCAAACCTTCAAAGTCGTAATCGAAGGCTTCGTAGCTCTTGGCAGTCGTCAAAACAGGTGCCTTCAACTTACGTGACAATTCTTGGACAAGCTCACCGTGACCGATTGTTCCGAAACCAGCGTAGATTACTGGACGCTTAGCATTCTTCAAAATTTCAACAGCGGCATCAACGTCAGCTGCCTTAGGGGCAACTGGGTCGTATTCCTTGTAAACGTCACCAGAAGAGTAAATTGGGTTAGCGTAGTTCATTTCAGCGTCAATTTCAGCAAATCCGAAATCAGCAGGCACTTCAAGAACAGCAACACCCTTCTTTGAAATGGCGTTGCGGATGGCATCGTCAATCATGTATGGCAATTGCTCAGGAACGGCAACACGCTTGTTGTAAACAGCGATATTGTTGTACATTGGGTTTTGGTTCAACTCTTGGAATGAATCCATTCCCAATTCACGTGATGGCTTTGAACCCAAAATTGCCAAAACTGGCGTTGCGTCCATAGCAGCATCGTACAAACCGTTGATCAAGTGAGTAGCACCAGGTCCACCAGATCCGACAGCAACGGCCATCTTACCACTGAACTTGTATTGCATGGCAGCTGCCATACTTCCAACTTCTTCGTGCTTAACTTGAATGAACTTGATGTTGTTCTCAGGATTACTCATCGCGTTCATCAATCCACTCAAAGTTCCAGAAGGAATACCGTACATTGTGTCGATACCCCAACCTTCCATAACCTTCAATGCAGCCAAACCGGCTGTAATCTTCTTATCTGACATGAGATAAGCCTCCTGTTTAGAAAAACAATTATGCCCCACCGTCCTAGCCGAACTAACTGGGCCGATGAATATGATTAATTAATAATTACTTATGTTTAGTATGACGCTTTCAATCTATTAAGACAAATAAAAAGGTTTATTTCTAATGATTAATTGTAAGCGCATTCCCACATAAATATATTAACGCTTTTCAGGTTTGATGGGTAAAAAAAGAGCATCTACTCGAAAGTAGATGCTCTCTTTAAGACTTAAGGTAAAATGCAGATTACCAAGAAGCCTTCTTAACACCAGGGATCAATCCCTTGTGTGCCAATTGACGGAAGTTCAAACGTGACATTCCGAACTCGCGCATGTAAGCGTGAGGACGTCCATCAATCTTATCACGGTTGTGCATACGTACAGGTGAAGCGTTGCGAGGCAACTTTGACAACCCTACGTAGTCACCAGCAGCCTTCAAGGCAGCGCGCTTTGCAGCGTACTTCTCTACAGTTGCTTCAATCTTCTTAGCCTTAGCGATCTTTGACTTCTTAGCCATGATTACTTAACCTCCTTGAACACAGTGACACGACGCAACTTTGGAGAGTACTTCTTCAACTCCAAACGGTCTGGCGTGTTACGACGGTTCTTAGAAGTCAAGTAGATACGCTCACCAGTTTCGGCGGCTTCCAACAAAATGTTAATGCGCATTAACATAACTCCTTGAATTTAATTTGTGAGGTGCCCCTCACCACTAATTTGAACGACAGGATTAGCTGCATTGGGCTAATCCCCAAGCTTGCGCCGTTACAATATAGCTAGTAAATTACAAATAATTATATTACACAGTTTATTGAGAAAATTCAAGTGTTTTCCCCAAAAAAGTGACAAGTAATTTTACTTGACGCATTTCAGGCCCGATTTATCAACAAAAATCAGTTATAATTCGCGATGAATATTCTGGAAATTTTGCTCAATTTGATTCAACTCATTCGCATAACCAATCAAATTATCAGCGAACTCTTCAGCACGTTCTGCGTCAGTTTTGTAGCGCAACTTGTGTTCCAAGCTGGCCCACATGTCCATGCCGATTGTTCTGATTTGAATCTCAACCGGTACACGTTCAACACCCGTCGACCTGAAGACGGGAATTTCAACCACTAAGTGCAAGCTGCGATAGCCACTTGGCTTAGGATTTTCGACATAATCTTTGCGCTTTAACAAAGTGACATCATCTTGGGCGACTAACAAACGTTCAACCGTGTAAATGTCATCAATATAATTCGTGATGACGCGAATACCCGCGATATCAAAGATGTTATCTGGAATAATATCCACAGTCATTGGCAAGTTTTTCCGTTGCAACTTGCCAAACAAACTTTGCGGATCCTTCATACGTCCCTCCAAATGATGGATCGGGTTATGGTTATAGTTCATTTGAAACTCAGCATCAAGATTTTCTAATTTCGTCGCAATCTCATGTTGCGCAGACTCGTACGTTTGATACATGCGGGCGAATTTCGTGAGTTCTTCGACTTCTACCCCGATATTTAGGCCCGACGTACTTAACATGTCGCGCATTTGGTTCACGTTTATCGTTGAAGCTCGTTGATTAATCATTGCTACACTCCGTTTCAAAATCTTTGTATATATTATATTGAAACAGGCCAACCTTATACCAGACTATAGATTTATAAGTTCGAAATAATTAGCGTCGCTTTTCCAAACCACTATTTTGCCCATCTAGAATGCGCGTCACTTCCTTCGCCAAATCAGCCAACGTAATTGGTCGAAGTCGCTTAGCGGGAAGCTTGGACAAGATACGACCAACGTAATAACTCATCTGGCGTTTCCTATCATAAATAATACCTGGATACAGTGTCGTTGCCCGCTGTGGCAAACGCAAAGCCATGTAATTCTCCACTTCTTGCTTCGCACGCATGTATGGTGCCATGAAGAAAGGTGCGTAATTGGCCGACACGAACATGAACTTAACCTCTGGGCAAACGCGTACAGCATCAATTAAAAATTTCGCCGGTAAAACGCTGCTATTGGCATACGTTTGATGCTTAATCGGATTTGGTAGTAGAATGCCAATCACATCAATCACCCACTCTGCATCCCCAATCACAGCCAACAGTTGTTCAGGCTCACGATAATCAACTTGGTGGTAAGTTACGGAGTTGTTATCCCCTGTTACTGTTCGCCGTGTCAGTACATGAATGTCATATTTTTCTGGTGATAATGCACTGATAATCCCTTGACCAACAAAACCAGTGCCCCCTGCAATCACAATTTTCTTTTTTGCCAAATGAACATCCCCGTCTTTCAATGTGTCCTAGTACTTCAAGTTTACACATTGTAAGCCACGAACCCAAATCAAACTTTCAACACAGGGTACAAAAAAGCACCCCGCAAACGCGAGATGCTTAATTAAAATTATTTATTAATCAGTTGCCTTAGTTTCGTCACGAATTTCTGGCGTATCATCGATAACACCAGCGTCACCACGCAACACAACACCGCCGAACTTCTTAACGTCCAAAACCATGTTTGGCACCATGTAGTCCTTTGAGTAACCCTTGATTGGCAATGGGCCGATGTTTGAATCGATTGTCTCGTCAAACCATGGCTCCAAAGGTTGATCACCGCGAATAACAGCGAACACGAATGAAACTTGCATGGCAACTTCACCGTGGTGTGAGTAAGGTGAAACCCCGTCTTCATACATCATAATCAAACGACGACCTGGCTCAGCCTTCAAAATTGGGTTAATCTTTTCCATTGCAGCGTCAGTAATTGTCAAATACATCTTTCCATCCTCCTTCAGAGTTAGTCTGAATTTATTCATTTCACATCTCTTTCGACACTTATAGTGTAGCACTGTGTTAAACGGATGGTAGAAAAAAGGGTTATTCAGCTAAGCGCATGAAGTACCAACTGATGTATCCCATTGCGACTGCCAAGACGTCAATCGCCAACACATCAAAGAATCCTGACAGTTGCCAGCCAATTAACGTCACTGCAAATTCCAAGAAGTTAAATAGGACGTACAAAATCGCAAACAGTTTTAATCCATTTGCCAATGTGGTCATATCGTGCGTTTGTGCTGCGCTACCTACGCGCCAGATTGTCCAGCCAAGTAGGATGATTAACAAACCAAACACAATATTGCGTGCTGATATAGCTGGTCGCAGCACTGCCTCAACGATACTGTTCAATGGCCAAATAAAGTTTAGTAAGACACCAACCAGCCAAACCAGAATTAATTGTTGCACCGCTTTGACCAAGTCCGTGTAGTCCTTATAACGTGAATAACGCCATAGCGCTGCTAAGCTGACAGCGATCAGCAACCCCGCAATCAATTGGAGTCCCTTAAATGCCGACGCATACTGTGAATCAGGCGCCGTCAGAATAGCTAATGGATAAGCTACCATCCGGTACGCTGGCCAAATAATCGTCGCAATAACGCTTTGCAAGACGTACAGCAGCATGCCTACCAGGCCAACACCTAAAATTAATTTACTTTGCCACCATTGTCGCATGTCTTCACCTCATCATTTTTCAGTACTTCTATCATACGAAAAAACACAGCGAACAACCAGTACCGTTCGCTGTGTTTTCAAATTATCTTATGCTTATCCTGGTTCAACTTCAATCAACAAGTCACCACCTGCAACCGCCTCACCAGCAGTAACGTGGACAAACTTAACCGTACCATCAAATGGCGCTTGAACAGTCGTCTCCATCTTCATGGCTTCTGTCACAATCATGACATCACCTTGCTTCACAATTTGACCATTCTCAACATGAACTGACAACACATTACCAGCCATCGTTGCGCCAATCTCATTTGGATTCGTTGGCTCTGCCTTACGACGGGCAACTGTTGTCACTTGGACAGATTCGTCTAGCACATCAATCTCAAATGGCGTACCGTTCACATCAAAGTACAACGTACGCATACCCTCTGGATCAACTTCACCAATTTCTTGGAGTTGGAAGATAACGACCTTCCCTGGTCCCATTTCGATATCTACACGCTCACCAACACGCATCCCTTGGAAGAACGTTGGTGTGTCCAAGAACGTCATTGGACCAAACTTTTCTTGGTTAGCCACATAGTCCTTAAACACTTGTGGGTACAAGATGTACGAAATAATCTCTTCTGGAGTCGCCTTGCGCTTCAAGATGTCTTCAATTTCAGCCGTCATCGCCTCAAAATCGGCCGCTGGCGTCAATGAACCAGGACGTACCGTCAATGGCTTACGACCCTTCAACACGACTTCTTGCAAATCTTCTGGGAAACCGCCTACCGGTTGACCAAGATCACCAGCAAAGAAATCAACAACTGATTGTGGGAAGTCCAACGTTTGACCTTCTGACAAGACCTTTTCTGGCGTCAAATCATTCTGAACCATGAACAGCGCCATGTCCCCGACAACCTTTGATGATGGCGTCACCTTGATAATGTCACCAAACATTTGGTTAACGGTTGCGTACATCGTCTTCACGTCATCCCAACGGTCACCCAAACGCAATGCTTGCGCTTGTTGTTGCAAATTAGAGTATTGGCCACCCGGCATTTCAACTTCGAAAATGTCCGTTTGGGCACCGACCATCTTGCTCATAAACTGACCATAGTATGGTCGAACTTGGGCCCAATAGCTGTTAATGTGCTCAACGGCTGGCATGTTCAACTCCGGTTGACGGGCATTACCACTCAACGCGTAGTACGTCGCTCCCATTGATGGTTGTGACGTTGTACCCGACAAGGCTGACATCGCCACGTCGATAACATCAACACCCGCATCAACTGCACGAGCATACGTGTAAACCCCGTTACCCGTTGTATCGTGCGTGTGCAAATGAATTGGCACATCAACCGCATCCTTCAGAGCGCTAACCAACTCATAAGCTGCTTCAGGCTTCAACAAGCCCGCCATGTCCTTGATTGCAATCATGTGCGCACCGGCACTCTGCAACTCCTTGGCGAAGTTTACATAGTAATCACGTGTGTACTTCTTACGCGTTGGGTCCAAAATATCACCCGTGTAAGCCATCGCAACTTCGGCAATCTTATTGTTGTCGCGCACGTATTGAATTGATTTCTCCATTTGTGGCAACCAATTCAAACTATCGAAGATACGGAACACGTCCATGCCGTTCGTCGCTGCTAAGCGAATAAACTCTTCAAGTACGTTATCTGGGTAATTCTGATAACCAACAGCGTTTGAACCACGGAACAACATCTGCATCAATGTACGTGGCATCTTCTCACGCAACGCACGAAGACGTTCCCATGGATCTTCACCCAAGAACCGGTAGGCCGTATCAAATGTGGCACCACCCCACATCTCGTTTGAGAAGAGGTTCGGCATCGCCAATTGCGTTTCATCCGCAATTGTCAACATATCCTTCGTACGCATACGTGTGGCGAACAATGATTGGTGCGCGTCACGCATCGTCGTGTCCGTCAACAAAACCTTATCTTGGTTCTTCACCCATTGCGCCACCGCATCTGGTCCTTGGGCGTCCAAGATATCCTTGGCCGTTACCAAATCAGACGGCAACACCAAATCAGTGCTTGCTTGATAATGCAATGGCTCATAGAGCTTCTGGTAATCGTGATCAATGCCTGGGAAGCCGTTAACTGTCGTTTCACTGACATAACGCAACAACTTACGGTCCGGTTCCTTTTCTGGCGCAATTTCAAACAATTCTGGGTGCTTGTCCACAAACGTTGTTGGTGCATCAGCTGCACGGAACGTTGGGTGCGCATAAACATTCTTCAAGAATGGAATGTTTGTTTTAACCCCACGAATGGCAAACTCGTTTAGGGCGCGTTGCATCTTATCCACCGCTTCAGTGAAGTCAGTACCGTGTGCCACAACCTTAACTAACAATGAGTCAAAGAACGGTGTCACGGTAGCACCAGCATACACATTACCTGCATCCAGACGAATGCCCGTTCCACCTGGTGAACGATACCAATCAATCTTACCTGTATCAGGCATAAAGTTGTTGGCTGGGTCTTCCGTCGTAATACGTGATTGAATCGCCACACCGACCGCCAACAACTTATCTTGGGCTGGAATGTTTAATGGTGCTTCATGCAACCCGTAGCCTTGGGCAATCAACAATTGTGACTTCACAATGTCTACACCTGTAATCTCTTCGGTTACCGTGTGCTCAACTTGCACACGTGGATTAACTTCAATGAAGTAGAAATCGTCTCCATCAACCAAAAACTCAACGGTTCCAGCGCTTTGATAATCGACACTTTGCATCAACTTCACGGCTGCATCTTGAATACGTTGACGCATGGCAACAGATACAGAAACTGCTGGTGCAAACTCAATAATCTTTTGGTGACGACGCTGAATTGATGAGTCACGCTCAAACAAGTGCATCACTTCGCCTTGTTCATCCGCCAAAATTTGAATTTCAACGTGCTTAGGATCTTGTAGATACTTTTCTAGATAAATTTCAGCCTTACCAAAGCTTTGTTGGGCTTCAGAAGCCGCACGTTCAAAGGCTTCACGTAGTTCATCATCGTGTTCAACAACACGCATACCGCGACCACCACCACCAGCTGCTGACTTAACAAACAAGGGATAGCCGTGCTCGGCACCAAAAGCCAAAGCCTCTTCAATTGATTCAACTGGGTGATCAGTTCCTGGTACCGTTGGCACGCCAGCCTTAATTGCGGCTTGCTTAGCCGTAATCTTGTCACCAAACATCTTCAAGTGTTCAACGCGTGGCCCGACAAACTTAATGCCAGCCGCTTCAACAGCCGCCGCGAATTCGTCGTTTTCAGACAAGAACCCATAACCTGGGTGAATGGCATCAGCGCCAGTTTCCTTAGCAATTCGAATAATATCGTCAATATCCAAATAAGCGGCAATCGGCGCCTTACCTTCACCGACTAGATAAGATTCGTCCGCCTTGAAACGGTGAACGGCAAACTCATCTTCCTTGGCAAAAATAGCTACCGTCTTAATCCCTAATTCTTTACCAGCTCGAATTAAACGAACGGCAATTTCCCCGCGGTTAGCAATCAACAATTTCTTCATGAAGTGTCCCCTTATATCGTTTTGGCCGTTCTCTGACGACCCCTTAAAACGTCCCATACACGCAGATTCACGTATTTTTCATCTACATCAGAACTTTCTAACCATTATACCAAATAAAATACGCCATAACGAGTACGTTATGGCGTAAATGCTTATTTAATCTTCGTAGTTTTAATTTCTTCGAATTGTCCTTCAAAGGCATCACGGCGTGAACCGTTCATGCTTTGATCAGAAAATGGCATTTGTTGCTCAACGTGGGCCACCGCACGCTTAATGCGGTGCTTGCCGTAGAACCAGAGGCCAATGACTGCGATGATAATCAACGTAAACATCTTAGACTCCCCCCTTTTCGGTTTCAATGACAATAGTTTAGCAGGCGAACCTTAACGATTACTTACCTGCTTGTGCCTTCAAGCGTTCAACATCACGCGCAATTTCAAGCTCTTCATTCGTTGGTACCAACAAAACCTTAGCTGTTGAGTCGTCAGTTGAAATGACACGTTCAACACCACGAACATTGTTTGCTTCCTTATCCATCTTAATACCCAAGAAGTCCAAACGCTCAATAATATCCTCACGGACGTTAGCGGCGTTTTCACCGATACCTGCCGTGAAGACAATGGCGTCAACACCACCCATTTCAAACGTGTATTGACCCAAATAACGGATAACGCGGTTCAAGAACATATCCAATGCCAACTTAGCGTGTTCATTCGTATCAGCCACTTCTTCCAAGTCACGCATGTCAGATGACAACGTTGAGACGCCAAGCAAACCTGACTTGTTGTTCAAAATCTTCAACATCTCAGCGTTTGACAATCCTTCGCGTTCTTGGATGTAGTAAATCAATGATGGATCAACATCACCGGCACGCGTTGCCATCATCAAACCAGCCAATGGTGTGAAGCCCATTGACGTATCGAATGACTTACCGTCCTTGATAGCCGTAATTGAAGCACCTGCTCCCAAGTGAAGCGTGATAATCTTCAATTCTTCAAGAGGCTTGCCCAAAATATCCGCCGTACGTTCAGCGACGTAACGGTGAGATGTTCCGTGGGCACCATACTTACGCGCACCGTACTTTGTGTAGTACTCGTATGGTAATGGGTACAAGTAGTTCTCACGTGGCAACGTTTGGTGGAAAGCCGTGTCGAAGACTGCTACTGAAACAGCATCTGGCAACAA
Source organism: Weissella confusa (assembly GCA_016466735.1). GTDB lineage: Bacteria > Bacillota > Bacilli > Lactobacillales > Lactobacillaceae > Weissella > Weissella fermenti. Next base: position 39,780 of record JAAOED010000005.1, read on the forward strand.
CTCTTGGAACACTTCAATACCCGTTGCATTGGCAGGGTTGTGCAATGGTGCGTAGTCCGCCAAACGGTGAATCTTATGCAACACTTCTTCGTCAACGATGACAGACTTGTTGAACCATTCACCACCAGCCACAACACGGTGCCCAACACCAGTGATTTCACTCTTGTCAGCCACGTTTTGTGCGCGGAATTGCTCAAGCAATTCTTCAATTGCTTCCTTGTGGTCAGCGATGTCACGGACAATTTCAGTCTTTTCCCCGTTAAACTTCATCGTGAATACACTTTCAGGCAAACCAATACGCTCGATTTGTCCCTTGGCGATTACTGTCTCTGCCGGCATTTCCAATAGTTGGAACTTCAAAGATGAAGATCCGGCGTTAATTGCTAATGTCTTAGCCATAATTCATGCTCCCTAATGCGCTGAAATAAATCCAGTTAATAGGATTAGTGTAACATGTAAGCGTTACCATTACCATACTTTTAGTAACAAAAAAGCTAACTAGATGACCTAGTTAGCTTTTGAAAGGATTTAAAATTACTTTGTTGCGTTCAATTCAACAATCTTCAAGATTGTATCAACGGCTTGGTTCATAACCTTCGTTGAAACGTACTCGAAACGACCGTGCATGTTCTCACCACCGGCAAACAAGTTTGGTGTTGGCAAGCCCAAGAACGTAATCTTTGAACCGTCAGTACCACCACGAACTGGTTCGATAACTGGCTCGATGTCCAAAGCCTTCATAGCGGCTTCGGCCAAATCAACAGACGTCATGTCATCCTTCAACACTTCACCCATGTTGTAATATTGGTCGTACATATCCAACTTGATACGCTCAACACCTAATTCACCGTTCATCTTTTCAACAATGTCACGCAAGGCTTGCTTACGTTCTTCGAAAATGATGCGGTCGTGGTCACGGATGATGTATGACATTTCGGCTTCTTCAGGTGTACCGTTCAACTTCAAGATGTGGAAGAATCCTTGACGACCTTCCGTCAATTCTGGACGATCACCGGCTGGCAAAGCAGCGTGCAAGTCCATTGCAACTTGCAAGGCGTTAACCATCGTGTCCTTGGCAGAACCAGGGTGCACATTACGTCCTTGAATCTTGATGTTAGCAGCTGCAGCTGAGAAGGTCTCCCACTCCAACTCACCCAATGGGCCACCATCGACCGTGTAAGCGAAGTCAGCACCGAATTCCTTAACATGGAAGTTATCGGCACCAATACCGATTTCCTCGTCAGGTCCGAATCCAAAGACAACCTTACCGTGCTTTACTTCAGGATGGGCAATCAAGTATTCAGCAGCTGAAATAATTTCAGCAACACCAGACTTGTCGTCGGCACCAAGCAAAGTCGTTCCGTCAGTCGTAATCAACGTGTGACCCTTGTACTTCTTCAATGAAGGGAAATCAGCTGGTGACAACGTGTAGTCATCGTTCAACTTGATGTCAGATTCACCATCGTAGTTTTCAACGAATTGTGGGTTAACACCTTCAGCGTTAAAGTCAGCCGTATCAACGTGTGAAATGAAACCAATTGCAGGCACATCAGCGTCAATGTTTGAAGCCAATTCGGCAAAGACATAACCGTCAGCCATCGTACGCACGTTTTCTAGGCCAAGCCCCTTCAATTCTTCAGCCAAATCAGCCAAGAAAGCAACTTCCTTGGGATCTGATGGCACCGTTGTTGACTCTTCGTTTGAACGAGTGTTGATCTTCACGTAACGGATAAAACGGTCAACCAAGTTTGGATATAGTTCTTCAGACATAATAGTAATTCCCCTTAAATTAAATATACGTATATGGATCCGTGTTTTCAGTTGAGGCGAAGACACGGTCTAGGTCCCAATTGTTTTCGGTTTGCCAAGCATTAACCAGTTCAACTAGCTTATCCTTGGCAATGGCCTCCATGTGGTGATCCGGATCAATCACCACAAAATCATCAGCCAAGACGTCATGCGCCGTGTGATAGTAAAAATCCGCTGTGACATAAGCGTCAGCACCAGCTGCCAAGGCATCTGGGTATTCACTACCACCATCCCCACCAAGCACCGCAATGCGTTGGATTTGACGGTTCATATCGTTCGCAATGACACGCACATGCGCTACATTAAACAAATCACGCACAAATGTTGCGTAATCTGTCACCGTTTGTGGCGTTGCTAATGATCCAATACGACCAAGACCTGTCTTGCCATCAGCATTCGGAATTAATGGCGTCACATCAGTTAACTGAAGTGCTTCTGCCAGCCAATCATTCATACCACCTGCTGCTGCATCCAAATTTGTGTGTGCCGCATAAACAACAATGTCATGCTTAATCAAATCCGCATACATCTTGTTTTGTGGCACCGACAAATCCAAATTCTTCGCTGGGCGGAAAATCATTGGGTGGTGTGCAAAAATGAAATCAACATTATTCGCAATCGCTTCTGCCACAACTTCTGGTCGGACATCTAACGCTGTCATTACTGTATGAATCTCTTGATTTGGATCACCAAGTTGAAGCCCGATTGGATCACGTTCCCAAGCTAAGTCACGTGGTGCATAATCTTCAATCTTCGCGATTAACTCAGTTGCTTTCATAGACCCAACGCCTCACTAATTTCAGTTACTTGTTGTTGATACTCACGGTATGCATCTGAATCTTGCTTGTTAGCTGATTCCAACTTAGCCATGATTGTCTTCACACGGTCATATTCACGTTGCCACTTGGTTTGCCAAGCTTCAGGTCGCTTTTCCAAGTTAAATGGGCCGAACTTCAACTCCGTTTCAGAGTATTCGGCATGACCAGGAACTGCAATCAAGACTTCGTAGAAATGACCATCATCTTCAACAACCGTTTCGTCTTCAAGTTGATAGTCATTGTCCATCAACCAAGTACGAACCACATCGATATCGATGTTTGGTTGCAAAATCAAACGTTGGTAACGTTGCCCGTCTGTGTGACCGTCCGCCAAGATTTGTGCAATCAAGCGACCACCCATACCGGCAATCGTGACCGTATCAATCAAATCTTCTGGCGTGACAGCAGCCAAGCCATTCGCCAAGCGGGGGACCAAAACATCCCCAAGGCGGTGACGGTTAATTTCAGTTTGGACATTGTCCAGTGGTCCCTGTGCCACCTCACCCGCAATCGCGAATGAAATATGCTTGTTCAACAACAAGTTTGCTGGCAAATAGGCGTGGTCAGAACCAATATCTGCTAAACGCGCACCATCGCGAACATATGACGCTACAGTCGCCAATCGTCGTGATAATTGCAATGCATCCATGGCAGTGTCCTCGTTTCCTAATATGATAATATTCTAATTTTAGCACAAAAAAAGCCGGTCTGCTAAACAAACCGACGTTTTCGATATGGTTTTAATCTTCAATCTTGATAGCTGACTTTTTAGCGACTTCAGCCTTAGGCAACGTGATGTGCAACACCCCGTTCTTGTACTTTGCAGAAACCTTTTCGCGGTCTACGTTAGGTAGGTAGTAAGAACGGCCGACTGAACCAAAGCTACGTTCTGATTGCAGAACGTTACCATCCTTGTCAGAATGATCCTTGATTTCGTGACGCGTTGCTGAAATTTGCAATGTGCCATCTTCATAATCGACCTTAATGTCATCCTTATCGACACCTGTGATATCAGCAACCACTTCATAGTGATCATCCTTTTCAACAACGTCTGACTTTACATCAGCTCCAAATGCTGGCGCTTGCATCAATGACGCGTTCATCTTATCCAACAAATCTCCAAATGTATCGTGACGACGTAGCAAATCATGTGACATGTTATGTATCCTCCCGTAAATACAAAATATTTTTCTCTATGATTCTTTTTTATCACGTCAGACCGGCTGAATTAAAACGATAACCTTCAACTTCACAAACTGTTCGAACCTGTGAAAAATGCGCAAAGAAAAAGCGCATGTAATAGCACATGCGCTTCATCAATTTAAATTTTAGAGACCCTTTTCCTCCTTGAGTTGGTCGTATAGTTCAGCCATCTCAAGGTCGTTAGGTGCTAATTGCGTGTAATTGAACAAAGCTTCTTCAGCCAAGGCCGTTTCACCCTCTTCACGGAAGTAGAAGTAAGCAGGCTTCAAGAAGTTAATGTTGTCCAAGAAGAATGGCAAAGCAGCATTCCAGTACTTTGTTGCCATCTCGAAGTCTTCCAAAGCCGTGTAGCTTTGTGCCAAGTTCCAGTACAATTGTGGATCAGCTTCGGCATCATCATCAGCCAAGAACTCGTTCAACAAGTTGATGTTTCCAACGTGGTCTCCCATGGCAACCAACAAGTTTGAGTAACCAATCGTCAACGTCAAATCTTCTGGGTTGTTCTCCAAGGCCTCACGGTAGATACGGTCAGCTTCTTCGTCTTCACCTTGTGCTTGTGCAACGGCAGCAGCACGCGTGTACAATTGCGTGTTAAATGAATCAACCGCAATACCGGCTTGGTACGTAATCAACGCTTGTTCCAAATCGTTCTTGTCTTCGTACAATTGTCCCAAAGGCTCGTACAAACCAGCGTATGATGGATCGAGTTCTTGCAACTCTTCCAACGTATCGATGGCCTTGTCGACCTTTTCAGGATCAACGGCGTACGTTATTCCCAATTGGAAGCGCACGTCTGGCGTCAAATCGGCATCCTTGATTTGCTCCAAGTAACCCAATGCATTCGCAAAGTTACCCGTCAAAGCGTAAGCAACACCAATACGTGATGCGATATCCAAACCTGAGAAGCGACGCTCACCGGCCTTCAACAAGTCACGGTAGAACGGAATGGCCGTCTCATAACGACCCGTGGCAAAGTAGAACTCAGCCAAAGCAAATTGAATAATCGTTTCTTCAGGTGCTAGGTCAAAGGCCTCACGCAACTTGGCTTCAGCGGCTTCGTTTAGTCCTTCAGATTGGTACAAATCAGCCAACACCAACAATGATTCAATGTAAGCCGTTGAATCAGGTGAAATTTCGGCTAGATAAGTAATCGCTTCATCCGTCTTATCTTCATCAATCGCAATGTCAGCCAAGGCCGTGCGCAATTGATCTTCGTCAGGATACTTCTCCAACAACTTTTGATATGCACGCTTGGCTTGCGTTGAGAACCCCAAACCATACAATTCTTCTGCTAATGAATAAATCGTGTCATCATCATCATAACGTAGTGATGAGGCGAATGACTTCTTCGCATCTTCCAATTGTCCACCAGACAATTCATCAAGCATTCGTTCTGCAAATGTTGCCATATGTACCACTCTTCCTTCTTTGATAAAGTCAATAATATATCATACATAAAAAGCGCTAGGAATGCCAACAAAAAGGTACCTAGCGCTCGATGCTACTTATTTTCAGATGCAGCCTTGACCTTAGCACGTGCTTTTGCCAACAAAGCCTCACGTGCAGACAACTTTTGATCACGGGTAACAGCACCCTTTGACGCTGCCCCACGTGCAAAATCATTTGACTTGATTGTTCCCTTGCCCATCATGTCTACCTCTTTTTTCAATCTCGTTACTTACATTATACCTGAGATTGCTGAACTACTTCAAAGAGTTGTTCGTTAAATTGATAACATTAGCGACTGATGCACCCTTAACCGTCTTCACCTTCAACGCGACATCATCACCTGCTTGCATCAACAAGGCGTTTTGCATCTTAGAAGGATCAAGCGTGTACATCGTCTCATCATTTTCAAGCTTGAAAATTACGACTTGCTTATCATCCAATGTGGCGTTGGCGTTAACACGGGCAACCTTACCTGTAATCGTTTGCGTCTTAATTGAGGCATCGTTAGCGCTCGCTGTTTGCACACTACCAGCCAAGGCGTTACGGTAGGCAGCCAAGGCGTCAGAAGCATTTGCTCCTTCACCAATGACGTTTTGGTCAGCTCCCTTAATGTAGGCGTACTCACGGAAACGCTCATTTTGGTCCATCATTGATACCACCCAAGTTGGCGTACCGTCAATGTTCATGATAACTGGGTTTGAACCGTGCCACTTGTTTTGGGGATGCAATTGCTTAGCAACCTTAATCGCCCCATCAGAATCCATGATACCAACGTTCTTACCCGTGTAGAATGATAGCTTACCTGTACGTGTGTCGATCAATGAGTATCCCTTGTCAGAGTCCGCATTTGACGTCACTGTTGTGAAATCATCAAAGTATGAAATTGAACGGTCGTTGTTAAAGACTGGCGTCACGCCACTTTCTGAACCATTTTCAGTTGGCTTGATCTGGTTCTTGTGACGGAAGTTAAAGGCATATGGATTACCGTAAGCACGGTTCATACGCGTTGCTGCTTCTGGTGACACACCGGCATCAACCCATGCTGGCAAATCCTTTGTGCTGTAGACTGTCGTCTTACCCGTCTCCGCATTCGTCAACGACACGTGGATATCGTCGTACATCAATTGACCAGCCCAACGCACATTGAGCAACGTTTGTACCCAGTAGGCTTGGTTATTGTTGTCGATTTCCAAAATTGGTTCACCCACTTGGGCGTACTTTGGATTACGCATGTAAATCTTACGTGCGATATTGTGTGAGAACCAGCTAGTCTCTGAGTAATCCAGCTTTTCCTTCACAAAGTGGGCCGTGTCATTAATATCCGTGGCCGAAATAATAAAGTATCCTGGCAACGTCCGGTTCATTAACCATGACATGAAGCCATTAAATTCAACTGGTGCCACGTAGTATGGCTTACCGTTGATATATTGGGCTGACAAATCCCCCAAACGGTACATAGAAGAATCAGGCACTTGAGAGAAAGCCTTCTTCATCATATTTTGTGAGGCTTGGGCTGACAAGGCGATTGGTTGATCATCCTTAGTCAAGGGTGCTTCCTTCTTAACCGTCGCTTGCACAGAGTTGTACATTGGACGCACCGTCAACGCTTGTGAAACACCAGCTCCCAATGAAATCAAGAATGCGATGATTGGAATAATGAATGGCCAAATCGTCAACCCTTCAACGCTGATGTGTGTGCCGCGCTTTGTCACGCGTTGTACAACTTGTGCTGATGCGCCGGTAATCAACGCCCACACAACGACAATTGCCGATTCAACCGCAACCGGCATCACCAATTGTGACAACGTTGGTACTGGCATCAACCAGTACACGTAACCCGCGTTTAAGATCGTCACAATCAACATCGTAATCCATGTTAATTTCGTAATCTTAAACTTCAACGCCCAAATCAATGCGATCAGGGCAGTAATTTCTAGAACCAAAAATGAGGTTAGCATAAAATCTCCTGTAATCCGTTTGTGATAACCTTAATTTTAGCTTATATAGACCCGAGTTACTAGACGAAAAAACGGACCTCCACGTGGGAGGCCCGTTTCGTTACTATTCAGAATCGTGTTTTGACTTCAACTTAAATGTTGGCACGTCATCATGTGCGTGTGTGTGCCCAAAATTAATTTCTGGAATACCATGTTCCAACATATGGTGATTGCGATGTTCGAATTGATCATCTTCCCACGCCGCATCCACTTCTTGCCATGAGCCAGTACGTGCCAATATTTCGCGGTACTTGGCTGGCATTTGCTTTGACCCAATCGCAATCAAAGCATCCGCATGGGCTTGTAGCGCCTCGCTAAAGTCAGCGTGCGGCTCAGCAATCCAAGCGAACAAGCCAATCGTTTCCAATTCAAGTTCTTCATAATCAGTTGGCGCAACATCAACAAACGTATCTGGTGCAATATCCATTGCCTTGGGCGCCACTAGCATCTTAGGTGCGACTTCCCATTCGTAAAAACCAGGGACATCACGTGACTTTGACACGCGATTAATCGTGACGATGCCAAGTTGGTAACCCATTGCCAAACCAAGTGAATATTCTTCTGGTAGTGGCTCTTTACCAGATACCATCAAAAACTCTGTTACACCTTCATCAGGTGCATACGGAAAGGCAATTAGTGCTTGTTGGCCAAGCATTACGTCATTTGCAATCGGTTGGGGCACAATCAGTGCTTTCATCATGTTGTCCTCGTTCTATTAGTCAGCTAGCACGTCGGCCATGCGGTTCATCAAGTAAGCTTCAGCTGCTTCAACTGCATCTTCAAGCTCTTCTGCATCATCTTCGGTAAAGTTGCCAACCGCCTCACGATTGTGTAGGTTGCGAATGGTTAACAACGTTGTGCGTTCGCCATCTGATAGATCAGTGTGCAAGTTCGCCAAAGCTTTGGCAACCGCCCCCTCTTCAGCTGGCAAATCAGCAAACGCCAAGAATGATCGCATAATCATTTCACGCTGCGCTTGATAGTCAGCACGTACGTCAGTTTCTGGCAACTTCCCTTTAGCGATTTCAGCTTCCTCACGCTCGGAAACACTATCAAGGTAGAGCACCGTTCCCAATTCAATGTTAAATTCATCAAAAGTCATGCCAAAATCTCCTGTGTAAAGGTTAGTAGTCTTAATACGCTTATTGTATCACAGGCAAAAGTGCTTTTTGAAATTCCGCGACTGAACAGATACAATTGAGAAAACAACGATTCGGGGTATTCACAATGGTAATGGAGAATTATTTCAAAGACCTACGCGGCAAAATCGGGCACGATGAAATTATTATGCCTGGTGTGGCCGGTATTTTATTCGACGAAACGCGAACAAAGGTACTCCTTGAGAAGCGTGGCGACGGTGAGATTGGCTGGAGCCTGGTTGGGGGAATGCAAAATCTGGGTGAGTCAGCAATGACTTCTTTGCAACGTGAATTCAAAGAAGAAGCTGGTATCGATGTTGAAATTGCTGCTTTGGTTGGTGTAGATACGAACTTCCACCACGTCTTTCCGAGCGGTGACAAAGCGCAAATCCCAATGTTTTTGTTTGAAGTCACGCATGTTGATGGTGAACTGCAAGCTGATGGGGATGAAACGTTGGCATTGGAGTTTGTGCCACTCGCTAGTCACCCGAAAATGTATAATGTGCAACACCAACTCGCTATCGATCAACTAATCGCTGAAGTTCCGTACGGTTGGTACAACTAATAAAAGCGCTGGCAAACGACTTTAACAATCGTTTGCCAGCGCTTTTTAATTACTTATCTTCTGACAAGAATGATGCAATTTCATCTGGCGTATCAACCAATTCAATGTGAATCAATCCACGCTTCAATTGCAATTCTGTTTCCTTCGTCAAACGAGTGGCTTGCTTCTTAGCTAGCTTTTCTGACTTCTTCATGGGTGAAATGCCTCTTTTCAGTTAATAACTGTATTATACGCTATTGTTCACCCGTTCGTCGAATTTGGGCTAAGTGAATCATCACCCATTCTTCAATTCGCTCACCAAGCTTTGTATAGGTCATGATAAACCAGGCCACATACACAACAGCCAAAATACCAAAAGCCCCAATCTCAGCGTCTAAAACAGATAATCCAAACCGACGTAGTACCACCAAATCTAATAACATATACAAAATTGGTGCCACAATCACCAATGTCATCGTCATCATCAATGTGTTTTCACGATTGGCTTGGCGGGCATCAGCTTTTTTGTACTCAACCAACGTTAAATCATGCAATTGGTGAATTGTTAAAATCTGCGTGTCCACTTGCGCCAGACCCGCTTCTTGCTTCAGCAGCATCACATCCGTCATATTATCACCAGCCATTAGCGTCACTAATAGTTCAGCGCGACGACGAGGCACCATAGTGTATAAGTCGGTTGCGTTAATTCTTTCAACCTGGTGGCCGTTTTCACCCTGGAAGTGGAATACGATTTGGCTGTCCTGATTTTGAACTAGAAAAAGCATAGCGCACCTCCTTCATGAAACTTTTTTACCTTACTTTTTCTCTGTGCGAAAACCATTATTAACCAGAAAAAAAGTCGTTTCAATCTAAAAGTTTCATGAAATCGGTTACATTCTCTTATCACAGCAGCTGATGGTCTAAAACCCCTAACTTTAGTCAGGCGCAAGACCAAAGACGCACCTGTTAAAGGCGCCTTGGCCACGTCGGCGGTCTAAAGCCCCCGACATTTTCAGTCTACTTTATACCATGCGATAAGTTAATTTGCTACGTCCGCTACCTTGTTTTGTGACCACCATTTGCTGTGGAATTTGCTGTTTCATTGACTCAACGTGTGAGATAACCCCAATCAAACGGCCACTTTGTTCGACTGACGCCAGTGCTTCCATCGCTTGTGACAGTGTGGTCCCATCAAGTGATCCAAATCCTTCATCAATGAACAACGCATCAATCTTCGCCCCACCGGCACGGTGTTGCACAACCTCGGCCATCGAAAGTGCGATAGACAGCGCTGCGATAAATGATTCACCACCAGACAGCGTGCTCGTTGAACGTACCTTACCCGCGTCTTGATCATAAATATCGATATCCAAACCGTTTTGGTTGGCTCGACCAGCTTGACGGTTGGACAGGACAAATTGGTAACGCCCAGCTGACAGATTACCAATATAGTGTTCATTCGCGTACGCCAACACTTCATAAAGGAAACTACGCAGGACATACGGCTCAAGACGAAGATTCTTGGCATTGACGCCATCTACCGCTTGCGTCAACTTAATCAAATCGGCTGACTTAGCTGTAATCGCCGTAATTCGTGCTTCTAAATCAACGACCGTTTCGTGTTCCTTGCGCAATTTATCTAGCTCAAATTGCAATTTAGCCTTGCGGTCACGTGCGATTGTTTCCGCTTCGCTAGCAGCATCTTGCTGCGCTTGAAGCGCTGTAAGGTCAGGTGCGGCTTGGTCACCAATTTCAGTCGTAATCGCCTCCAATTGTTGCTTATTTTCAGCAACTTGCGTGTCATACGTCGCGATTTCTGCACTCAAAGTCGTCATCAACGACTTTTCGGCATCCAAACGCGCCAACAAGTCCTTAAAGGCTGTCTCATCCGCTACAGGGCCAGCTTCAATCTCAGCACCCAAACGCCCTGACATCGTCGCAAATTGCTCATTAGCAGCCTCCAATTCCGCCGTTAGCTCTGCCTGACGCCCTTGCAACGTCTGGACCGTCTGTTGGGCGCTACGAACCGCTTCTTGCACAACTTGTTGTTGCTTCTCAAAAGCGGCAATTTCCGCGGCCAACGTTTGGCGCTCATCTTCATAAGTTGCAACATCTCCCAACTCACCTAACGCGTTCAATTTTGCCAATGCATCTCGGTCAATTGTTAATTGGCGTTCTTGCTCTTGCAATTGTGCCGACGTTGATGCAGCTTGCTCTTTCAACTTGCCTAGTTCTGATGTCAAATCAGTAATTTCGCGCGTTGTCTTAGCTTGTAGCGTCGCATTCTGTTCGACCATAGCCTTCATGGCATCGTAACGTGCAGTCACAACACCTGAATCATACGTATCCGGCAATAAATCATTTGGAAATACTTGGCGCCAATCGGCATAAAGCGTCTCATATTCTTCTGCTAGGTCGGCCTTTGCTTGGCCAAACGATGTCGTCTCCTTCGCAACCGCGTCTTCCAGCTCATTAACCGATGCCTTCACACCCGCTTCGTCCGCGATGGCACGTTGCTCAGCTGTTTCGGCCTCTTCCACTTCGGCTATGGCGACCTTTAAATCTTCGTACGTCGTTTGGACGGCATGTTGATCTTCATTTTCACCAGTGTAAATCTGACCACAAACAGCACAAGGTTCGCCAACCTTCAGTTCATTATGCAATTGCTGAATCATCACATTGCGACGAAGCGCTGCCTTGGATTCACGCATTGCAATCACTTCCGCTAATGTTGTTTGCGCAGTGGCTAACTTGTGTTGTGCGGTTTCATATGTTTCTTGCGTGTTTGCCAAGGTGACTTGCTGTTGGTTCAAGCGCGTTTGGGCCTGTGATAGCGACGCGATACGACCAGCAAATCCTGCCAACGCGGTTTGTTGCGTTGCGACATCAGCTAGTGATGCCAAGCGCTCGTTCGCATCCGTCATCTTTTGTTCAACTTCTGCAACATGTTTAGCTGTTCCAGCCTGCATATCATGCAATTCCGTCAAGCGTTCCTCGGACGTATTAATCGTCTTTTGTAAGTCGGCTTGACGCTTCGCATTTGGTAGTAACGTTTCTGTCACCAGCGTCAAGCGTTCGCGTTGCGCGACTACCGCCGGTTCACCAGCTGTTAACGTCGCTTGTTCTTGACGCGCCGTTGCTACCGCTTTTTCAGCCTCAACTAACTTGCTTGCGGTCTGGGTCGACTCCTCAGTCAATCGTTGCACTGTTCGCTTGGCATCATCTACCTTCGCAACCAAATCTCGTTGGCCATTCCCCCAATCCAAGAGTGCCAAGTCAGCACGCTTAGCTGCGATTTCATCAGCTAGCGTCGCTAATTGCGTTGCCTGTGCCTGCAAAGCCTGTTGACGTTCAATTGCTTGAGCCAACTTTTCACCGGCTTGTAACGCAGCTTGCGCGGTCGTCAAAGTAGCAACCGTTTGCTCATGAACTGTCGTTTGTTGTGCAACCGCTGTTTGTGCAGTAGCAACTTGAGTAGCTAAGTAGGCCACCTGTTCAGTTGGTGTTGGCGCAATTTCAGTGATGTTTGGCACATCCCAGCTGACTTGCTTCAGTGCTGCCCGTAGTTCATTCGTCAAACTTTCAATTTGCTTGTTTGTATCCTTGCGTTGATTCTTCAACGCTTCAGTAAACGCATCAAAAATTTCCGTGCCAAATAGGCTACGTAAAATCGTAATCTTGTCATCACTTTGAGCCGCCAAGAATTCACGGAATTGATTCTGTGGTAGCAAAATAATCTTGCGGAATTGGTCCGCCGTCAAGTGCAACAACTCTTGGACGGTTTCATTAACTAGCGTTGTCTTTTCACCCAAATCGGCAATCGGTGTTTGCAAAGAATCATCCACTTCAGCAAACGACACTTCCGCCTTACGCTCCGTCGTATCGTCATCTGACTTGGCACCACGCTTCTTTTTTAATTGTTGCGTTGGCTTACGAGCAATGCGGTAGTACTGACCATTATGCTCAAACCAGAACGTCACCGCCGTTTCAGCCGTGGTTGGTGCGAACTCACTACGCATCGCTTCTGGCTTGCGATCACCAGTTCCTTCACCAAATAGCGCATATGTCATTGCGTCGAACATGGTTGTCTTACCAGCACCAGTATCACCCGTAATCAAAAACAACTTTGATTCCGTAAAACGTTCAAAATCAACGGTCGTATCTTCGTACGGCCCAAAATATTCAAGATGTAATTTAATAGGTCGCATATTATCCTTCTTCCGCTTGTGAAATCGTAACTAACGTATCTGACACCAGCGTTTCTTGCATTGGCGTCAACGACTCACCCATCACTTCTTCGTAGAACTGACCAATCAAGTCTTCATTCGAAATATCATCATCAACCGGCTCCGGCACAACCTGCTGGTCCAAAGCAATTTTCGGCATGTCATATTGTAATTCCACAACATCTCCGTAAATCTCCGTCAAATCTGCACGCGCGTTTGAAGACTGTGCAGCACCTTGAATGCGAATACTGAAGAAGTTCGCATGTGCGCGGTCATATTGCTGATAGAAAGCTGGATCAGTTAACGTTTCAAACGTTTCCTGCAAGACAATCAAATCCTTCGTCGGCGCAATCGGATGCCACGTGGTCTCAACGCCGTCAGCGGTCACATCCACAATGTATACACCCTTTTCAGTTTGAGCTTCCTTGGTATTGAACTTAACTGGCGACCCTGAATAACGAATTGTTTTAGTCGGGCTAGCTTCGCGCAAGTGCAAGTGGCCTAAGGCGACATAATCGAAGTCTGCAAATTGTCCAGCCGTAATGCCCTTCAAGCCACCGACACGCGAGTTCGTCTCACTCGTAAACTCATAATCTTCGTTGTCTGAACCCGTCACATAATAGTGTGTTACCAAAATATGGCGCTTGTCTGGATTAAAGTTTGCGACCATCTCGGGCACAATGCGCGCCATGACTTGTTCAATCGATTGATAGTCCGCAATTTCATCTTCAGACACTTGATAGTACACACGCGCAGCCGTTGGTTCTAAGAATGGCAGCATGAAAATTTGCGCTTCCTCAGTTTCAACCGGCGTAAAAGCTTCTGCCAAAGTCGTATTGATGTATAAATTAGTTTGTTCACGCCATTCGTGACCGGCTCCCAGACGCGTTGCCCCATCGTGGTTTCCTGAAACTGCATAAATTGGCAAATGATGCGTCAAATTCATCTCGCGTAGCATCGCCTCCAATGCCGTCACAGCACTTGTTGGTGCAATGGCACGGTCATACAAATCACCGGCCACAATAATACCGTCAACTTGTTCATCCAGCGCCAATTGTAAAACCTTTTTAAAAGCGGCTTTTTGTTCCTCTAGCAATGAGAAGCCACCCAGTTCTTTACCGATATGCCAATCGGCAGTATGCAAAAGCTTCATAAGCCTTCCTTTCATGCACAATTAGAAAAAAGTGGTCCAATCACCAGATTGAAGCCACTTTTTGTGTTTTTAGAGTGTATCCACAATTTCGTCGAAACGTTGTTGGATGTAGTCACGTGATTGCAAAAGCTTTTCTTGCTCATCCGTTGTCAAATCAAGCGTCGTTTCTGCCAAGACACCATCGCGACCAATGATTGCTGGGTATGACAAGTACATTCCCATGTCATCGCGACGGTTTGAGACAACCAATTCAGCATGCGCGTCAGCCATAACAGCCTTGGCAATACGGATTGCTGACGTTGCAACACCGTAACTCGTGTAGCCCTTACCATTCAAGACTGTGAAGCCACCCTTACGCGCTTCCTCTTCGATGGCCGCCAAGTCAATATCGCCAGCATCAGCCAACGTCACGATTGGTTGACCCATCACGCGCACCGTTGACCAAGCGACGAATTGTGAGTTACCGTGCTCGCCCAAGTTATACCCTGAAACAGAACGTGGATCCAAATCAAACGCCTCACCAACTGCACGTTGCATACGCGCTGTATCAAGCAAAGTACCTGTTCCAATAACCTTGTGAGCTGGGAAACCAGTCACGTGTTGGAACAAAGCCGTAATCACGTCAACCGGGTTTGAAATCACGACCAATACGCCGTGGAAACCAGAGTCCTTCAAGTTCGTGCCAACTGATTGGACCATGCTACTTGTAAACTTTAACTCAGCGAAACGGTCGCCGGTTGGGTTGTCTTGTTGCAACTTAATGTTTCCCAACGTTGAAATCACAACGTCCGCATCTGCCAAAGCCGCCCAATCGTTAATCACGATGTTACCGTGCGCTTCCAAGTTTGCCATTGCGTCTTGGAAATCAATTTGATCAGCTTTTACCTTCGCTTCGTTTGCATCAATAAAGACGTAGTCGTCGGCCACCCCTTGTGCAATCAATCCGTGCGCCACCGCAGCCCCAACGTTGCCAAGGCCGATAATTCCAATCTTACGTGCCATAATGTCCCCCAAATCATTTTTGTCGTATGTTTATTATACAAAAAAGAGACGTTGTTCACCACTGAACAACATCTCGTAATCATTTAATCAAACAAATGCTTGGTCATCGCCATCATCACGGCAGCCACAATCATCACAATCACCAACACAAGATAAACCACATTTTGGATGACCCCGTTTGGATTAGCGGTAAAGGCCATCCCATACAACATTGGGCCGAAAGCAGACATAAAATATCCACCAGCTTGGGCCATTCCTGACAAACGAGCCGTTTCGACTGGTGACGATGTTTTAGCAGCAAACATCGTCATGGTGTACAAGAAGAAAAATGACGTTGCAAAACCAATCAAAATCGTCAAGAAGAACCAGTACACAACTGAAGACGTTTCTTGATCAAATAGCATCACCGCACCGATTAGCGACATCACGGCAGCGACTGCGATAGTTGCCAGGGTCCCCTTGCGACGCATGTTCACCAAGATATTCGGTACCAAAATTGAAATCGGCATCCCAATAAATGAATAGAATGACATAATCACAGAAATTGAGCCGGCTGAAACATGATGCTGCGCCATCATGGTTGGAAGCCAGGCCACACCCGTGTAATTAATAATCGCTTGTACACCGAAGACAACTAAGAATGGCCATGCCTTAATGTTGGTCCAAATCTTCTTCTTGGGTGCGTTAGTGTCGTGGTGACGACCACGCGTTGCAGGTACCTTTTCCGGCACACGCACTGACGTGTAAATCCAGAAACCAAGTACGATAGCTGGTAACAAGACCAGCAACCACATCACGGCATGCCAACCAAACGTTGCCACCACCGGCGCCGTCAATAGGCTAAACGTCGCTGACCCAATCATAATCGTAAGTGAGTACATTGATGTGTATACACCCACCTTATGTGAGAAATATGACGCGACGAACGTTGGCATAAAGACGTTCAAGTGCGCAATTCCTGCACCAACCAGAACCGTACCAATCAACATCGTTGGCATCGTCACGACCAAGCGCAATGCGGTCCCCAAGAAGATTGATGCCAATGACAACCCCAACGCCTTTTTCAAGCCAAAGAACGACATCGTCTTTGACGCAAAATTAGAAATCAGCAGAAACATAACCAACGGAATCGTCGTCAAAATTCCCAGTTGTCCTTTATCAACACCCAACTCACCTGAAATTTGCGTTAACATCAAGGGGAGCGTCGTAATGGGTGATCGCATAATCAACCCGATCAAGAGGACACTTGCTGCTAAAATCGCGCCAGTTGACGCTACTTTTTTATTACTCATACTCACCCTGCTTTCAAAAACGTAAAAAACCTAGATTTCTAGAATATCATTTTTTCGGGCAGTAAAAAAGCCGTCATCCGACGAAATGACAGCTTTTCTGTATTATTTACGCAACACCTTGCGGAATGGCACACTTAGCAACAACGCTAGAATGAAGCCGACCAAGACTTGCATGATATTTGCGGGTACGTCAGTCAAGCTTGCCAAAGCTGCGCTTGACATAGTCATCTTGGCACCACCAGTTAGCCAAGTCAAGAATGCCCCGGCAATCCAGTACCCAACGACCATAACCAACCCACCTAAGAAATTACCCCAGACACGCTTGCCAATACGTTCATCCATCGCAAATTGCCCAAGCACCCAACCTTCAAGGCCGTGAATAATGAATGAAAAAATCATCCATTGTGGGTAACCAGCTAGCAAATCAAGTAGTAAGCCCGTCAATCCTCCAACAAAGGCCCCTGTTTTTGAACCATAATGCCAAGCGGCAATGAAAATTCCCGTTTCGACCAATGACACAAAGCCAGTTGGCGTTGGCAACTTCACGACGTAACTCAACACAATATTAACAGCGATAATAACTGCTGCGATTGTTAATTGCTTTGTTTTCATATTATTTACCCCTTAAACGGCGGGCAGCTTGCCACACATTACCGACCGAAAAATCATCGTTCAATGCAACACCGTTTTTAATTCCCCAATAAACAAAATCTTTTGCATCTTTCACCGCGTCTACCGGCGCCTTACCAGTCGCTAGTTGACTTGCAATGGCTGAGGCAAAGGTGCATCCAGCGCCATTGTTAAACGCACTGTCGAGCTTCTGAGAGCCTAGAAAAATCGGTTCTGCCCCAGTCGTGACAACATCAGTCGCCTCATCACCAGATAAGCGTGCGCCTCCCTTTACAACAACGGCCTCAGCACCAAAGCCACGAATAATTTCCGCAGCCTTTGCTAAGTCGGCCTTATCCTTAATCTTAATACCAGCAAGCAATTCGCCTTCAACCAAGTTAGGTGTCGTCATAGAAGCCAGTGGCAACAAGTCGTGTTGGAACGCTGCCACCAACTCAGCAACATCCACATCGTCCGTTTCTTTAAAAGCCATCACCGGATCGATAATCACAGGCAGATTAGTTGCATAACGACGCAAATAATCTGCCACCATGTGCACGTGACCGACAGTTGGCAGCAAACCTACCTTCACGCCAGCAACATCATCTAAAGCAAAAATAGACTGCAATTGCGCATCGAGAACATCCAACGGCACGGGATGAATCGTAAAGTCATCCTTAGTCACCGTGACAATACTCGTAATCACGCTAAGCCCAAAATAGCCATACTCATTAAAGGTCGCCAAATCAGCTTGTATCCCACCGCCGGCTAAAATATCCGAGCCAGCAATCGTCACCATTTTCTTCGGATTCTCCATCAACTTCGCTTCCCTTCACAAGTCATACATGTAGTTTATCACAGATTATATTGTCAGAGTATGAAGAACTAATATGCGCACAGTACCGGTTTAAGTCCGTGGGCTGCGCTGATTGTGCTTATCTTAGCCTCGCCAAGTATTATTCGTGCAATTGCAGCGTTGTACGTGGCAATTAAGCGGGTAAACTTCGAGACAAAAGAAAAGCGTCCACCACAGTAGTGATGGACACCTAACCAACGAATTCCTAGGAACCTGTCGCCCACTGAAGCTTGCACCTTCAGTGGGCTTTTTGTATGTCAAAATTTTACCACAGTTCACACAAAGGTGTCTATTTCTAAAAAACATGTGTGCAACGCAAAGCAAATAAAAAAGAGTGAACATTGAATTCACTCTTTTACGGTGGATAAGCCACGTAAGCACGAAATTTTATTTCAAAAAATCATGGCCCCACGGTGGCCCCACGAATCGCTTTAAAGCCCAGTATAATAAGCTTTAAATTACTTCACGGCGTCTTTCATATAGGGTTTGAGAACACTCAGGCACCCTTCAAACGCCGTTAAATCAACAATTAGATTTTGGGTAACTTCTGGAAAACTTCGTGTGGCCCCACGTCGGCCCCACGCAGTCCCATAATCGAAACATCCAAGAACATTTTTTGTTCATATACTTTTTAATATAGAAGAAAGAATTTAACCATGAATACACAACACCTTTTAAACTTAATCAAATTACGAATTGGTTCAGATGCTCACGTTGCTATTCAGGACGACGGCTCAATTCAATTATTGGTTACGAATTCACTTTTTATTTCTGCTGTTCGGAAGATCGAAACAGCAAAAACACAACTTCTCTTCGAAAATATTGTGCAACGAACGGATCAGGAAACCGCTGTGTTAAATCAAATTATCGAGTGCATGCGTGAATGCCAATCAACATTACAGCCACTTAGCATTTCCTTGTTACACCCGGAAAAAGCTTCTCAAATCTTATTTACCACGAAACAATAGCCTTGCGTTGCCGTTTTAAAACACACTAAACGGCACATTCGACACCATATTCCAGTATAATGATTCACCTCACTCGCTGAAGTTGACAACCTCGGCGAGTTTTTTCATCCCTAAAAGAAAGAAATAATCTTAATAATTGATATCACTGCAATTATCGCATACAAAACGTTCTTAAAGGTTAACGGTTCGGTATTACTACCTTTGTCATTCTTCTCAACGTTATTTAATTCAACCTTTTCTTCAGGTAAAGAATAACCTGAAATCGGTTTATACATGAATCCTAAATGCGGCCTACTTAGGAATTCTCCAAACCCCTCTTTATCACCAACAATCAAAACTGTATCTCTGTCCCATTCTGCAAGAATGCTGTAGTTACCTGTTTTTTCAAGTTCAGCGTTTAAATACGCCATAAACTCTTTTCGAATCTTATGAGCAATTTGGTGTCGAGGCTTTAAATTGTTTTCGCCATACTTAACATCGTCTATCAATTCCGAAAAAATAAAATAATCACGTTTATATATATCCGTGTCTCGAATCAACGATTCAAATGTAACAGCAGTTGGATTTGATTCCCCATTAATGATTCCCCGCTCTGCACGTTCAACAATCCTCTTAAGCAGCTTTGGAAATGCTTCTTCCCTCATTTTTTCCTGAAACTCAATCAGTTCTTTATTCTGCTCACGATTATAATCACGCTTGAGATCCAGCATTTCTTCCTTAGATTTCATATAACAGTCCTTTTAATTATTACAAACACCTTTTATTAAATTTGTTTGAAAAAACGGTCCAAATTCACAACCTCACGACCCTTAGATTAGTCAGCCTAAGTAGATTCGGCACGTCAACAGCCACCCCATTAATGTCAGTTTTTG
The DNA here is from genome assembly GCA_016466735.1 of Weissella confusa. GTDB lineage: Bacteria > Bacillota > Bacilli > Lactobacillales > Lactobacillaceae > Weissella > Weissella fermenti. The sequence goes on from JAAOED010000005.1 coordinate 59,717, forward strand.
ATCTTATGATGCGATTTCGGACTAGTTTTCTAGTTTGGTGAGTCTCAGCATAAGGGCAATGTTTTGCCCGATAGAAGCCTCACCGAGTCTCTAGATTTTCTTTTTTTAATTGCAGAGCGTGTCAGATGAACTACTTTGCGATCGTAGTATACCCTGCAACCATTTTCTCTCCGCCTAGTTGAATAAATTTATCTTCAACACTCCCATTCAATACATTATACACATTAGAGTGGTTTACCAATTCCAGGTACTCGGACGCAGTCAGTTTATTTTTATAGATGACCATTAGCTCAGCAAAAGTCAGAACTTTAAATTCAATATTCAACACCTCGTTAATATCTTTTAATACTTGCCAAAAATCACTTCGTTTGTTTGGAAATATATCAAATACAATTATCGGTACCAAATCACTAACATTTAGTTCATCATTCGTTGCTCTAATAGCTAGTGCATCAAGAAGTCTGCGATACGTATTTAAACTATCAGTGGTACCAAACTCGAACTCAAACAAATACGTTGTATCTGAATAGTCCAAATCCGCATCGATTCTAAAATTTGAATTTCCTTGTTGGTATATATTGATTGGCATATGCAAAGATTCATGAATAAAACTAATAATTTTATTTTTTTCATTTACTTCTATACTTTCAAACCACTTAATCAAGCTAACAGTATTTTGCGTTGAAATTGCTCGCTCTTGAAATTCGATTACCGCTTCTTTCTGCCGTTGCTCAGTTTTAATTTGTTGAATGTCCATTAGATTTCTACCATCCCCATACTCTTAGCCAGTTTGTCTAAATCAACAAGTCGTTTACCTTGAGACACATCAAGCGCTAACCGAAGAAGTGTACGTAAATCAATCATCGCTATCTGAATATCATATTGCTCTGCATACGCTCTAATCAGTTGATCAACCTTTGAACCTGAAGTGGGATAATCAAATCCGACAACGAAAGAAGAATCGTCATCGCGATACGGTCCATATTTACGAGCTTTCAGCAATATCTTATTTTCAAGAGCTTGCTCAATTGATTTTATATTAATCCTAGAAACCTCTGTTTTTGATTTAATTTCAACCGGAATAGTTCTATTTTCAAAGCTGATAATCAAATCTTCCCGCTGAGCGTTCTGTCCATGAGGCGATACCTTCACCTCAAACCCTAGCATACTAAACAGAATGCCAATAAATGGATAGAACTCCTCCTTCGTGAAATACCCTGCCGCCTTCACAACCTTTTCAAAATCTTTATCTGAAGCATATTGTATTCCTTGTTCATCTAAAAACGAACTAAAGTCTGTGCTAGTACTCTTGTTGACAGTTTTCTCTATATACCTGACATGGGTAGAAATAATATTTTTTGGCTTCGCTTCTGTAATCGAAGATGCTGCATTCGAATTTGCTGAGCTGTATCTAGTTCTATTAGAAGTGACATCATCAGAATCCAAAATTCCTTCTTCAAGTAGAATTTTGTCAACCGTTGAGGCATTAAATAATTGATACGGAGATCCGAACACCTTTATATTTGGATTTCTCAGATTCGATACATCAAACATTGCGTCCTTGAGATAGTAGAAAAAGGAACTGTACACCAATTCTGAAAAATCTGCATCATTTTGATCTGCGAGTCTCAGGAAGTGTTCGTACTCATCATCAGCAATCCTTTGCCCTTTGATCGTTAATTCAAAAAAGTTTCGCTTCTTTTCAAACCAACCAACTTTTTGAATTCCCGCAATCATAAGCCGGGTGTAATTCTTTTGTGTGTTAACAGAAATTTCATCTGAAATCTCTTCCATATACACAGATGGGTTGATCTTTGCTAGTCTATTTTTCTTAATGAAGGCAGAGGAAGATGCCAAATTTTCATACTTCTCGGTCATTGGTCCGGTGATTATTTCATCACGTGAAATTTTTCCATCCGCAGCCCTACTAGTTCTCAGTACATTTAATACCGGATATCCATCGTAAGAAGATTTCGTATTAATTACAGAGTTGGGAGCGGTCCAACGCAAAAAAGACGCTTCGAAAAAGCTAATACCTTGAAATTCCGTATTCAAAATTAGATTACCCAACGTTGTGACCTCAATATCACTCAATCCGTCGCCGGCTAACCACCCAAGCCAACGATATGTTTCTGTATAGGCTTTGGCCTGATTATATATTGAATCTCGACTTTTATCCTTTCTTTGAGAAGCCTTGAATGCCGCTTCACCAGTTTTCCCAACTGCAGACGCATTGTTCGTCTGGGCTAAAATTAAAGCTATGTCATCAACAGAATATATAGCCCCTGAATCATCTGAAAATGTATCTCTAAACATTGAAATCATATGTTCAATGTTAGATCCCGGATTAGGAAATCTAATCATAATGCGTACCCCTAATGATTTTTATTAACACTGTTAACATTATATCATCATCAGGTATTACTCACTTTCAGTTATTTGAAGCATATTTGATATTTTTAAAGATTTATGCAAATTAAAAAGCCGACCTAATTGGTCGGCTTTTATTCAGAATAAATTCTTGACCTGTCAAAAAAGCAAGTCACTTCCTGATTCTCTAACTTTGTTGACACGATCCATACCTACGTCAACCCACTTTTGCTCCAACTCAAACCCAATCCACTTAATTTTGTGACCTTGTTGATTAAGTCGTTCCGCTACAACGGCAGTCGTACCCGACCCCATAAACGGATCCAACAAAGTGCCCTCGTAGAGTCCCTCGGCGTTTTTCGGCATATATGCTTTCAAAATCTCAAGCATTAACGACTCTGGCTTTTGCGTCGGGTGTTCAGTTCGTTCTTTTTCAAAAGCTTTGCCCGCAAGTGCCGGATACTCCCAAATATCACTTCGAAGTGCACCTAACGGATTTGGCTTCCATTCCTTCTTATTTCCATTTTTGTCTTTATAGAAAACTGGATTCTGCAAACGCTTGGTACTTTTGTACGGCACCCTCACGTCGTCAGCATTGTACGTCCATATTTTATTGCTTTTTGAAAACCACAAAAAGGGCTCGTAAGTAGTAGCTGGAGCCTTCTTCGATCGAGAAAAACCGTTCTCGTACCTCCAAATATTCATTCGACGGTAAAACAATCCAGATTGATACATAATCACTTGTAAGAATCCAATATAATCGTGGATTCCAAACCAGATTAGTGATCCATTTTTTGATAGTACATCTCGTAAACGTTTAATTCTTTGTTCACTTATCGCCAAGAAATCATCCAAACTCAGCATATCCGAGTCGTTACCAAAATCCTTGTTGATGTTGTACGGTGGATCCGTAAGGATTAAATCAATTTGAACGCCCGCTTCAACTAGTTGCCGAACCGCATCGTCACTATCGGCCTGATAAATATTGCCCCACTCGTATTGCAAAATTTACACAACCTTTCTAAAGATTAGAATATATTGATGGTGAATATTTTCCACGTACGCGAATGGATATCCATAAGGATGAAGAGATTTATGATTTTGAATTAATACCTTCACACCTTGAAGAGAAAGTTCAGACTCTCCGATTTTAGCGCCATCCAAGCGCTGAATTAAATCACTGTGGAAACTCATATATTTCTTTTTGTTTCTAAAGTCGGAAATAACAATTGCGAAATACTTACCAGTTTTCAAAACGCGAGCGCTTTCTAAGAATATATCTTTAACCAAAATATCTAGAAATTCGTCATAAGATTCGATATTCCCTAAGTCTCGCTCATCCTCACTGTACTTAGTTTCCAGTCCATTCTCAACCCGCTGAGATTTAACCTTCTGATCCTGCTTATTCAAGATGCTCCAATAAGGTGGTGAAGTTACAACAAAGTCCACCGATTCGTCTTCAAACTCCTTCAGAACCTGCGCACTGTCTCCGTTAATAATCTCAAACTTATCAGAGGTTCCTGGTCCAACTTCAGTGTCTAAACGTTCTTTGCTTAGTTCATACCATTTAGGAGAAAGCTCAATTCCTACACCGTTTCTGCCAGAAACTGCCGCAGCCTTCAAAGTAGACCCGACACCCAAGAATGGATCCATTACTATGTCGCCTGATTTGGTGAAAAATCGAATTAGTCTTTCGATATCTTGAAACGAGAAAGGTGCGGGGTGTTGTTTCTCAATTTGAGCCTCTGGGTGATTTTTTCCCAAACCTTTTTGGAACCAAAAACTTTTCGTTTCTGGAATCCATTGCTTACCAGTTAAGTCATTCAGCTTGTTGCGTTGGTCATACTTTCCTGGATCAGTACCTAGTTGGTCCTCTGCATACTCGTCAAGTAAGTTCAGCGTCGCTAAATCTTCGACGTCTTTCATTGCAGCTTCCGAGATATATTCTTTACCATCCAACTCGTAAGTAGTGATTTCTTGGTGTGCCAAAATCTTTTTTAACGTATCCAAACTAATTGTCATGTAGTCCGATACCTGTTCTAGGTTGAACAATTGTGCCATTTTCTTTGCCTCACTTTGAAAATCATGTTGCCAAACATTTATTTTAACCTATTTTGCGCAACTTTTCTAATGCCACTTCAAATGAAATTCGCACCCTTTCACCTAGGAATTACTTCTGAATATAAATCGGTTTTGCAATTTGTATTTCAACGAATCAAACTCAATCAACCCATTGCCTCCCCAGGATAGTAATAATCTTATTCAGATTAACACCCAACTTGTTTAGAATGAATGCTCTCATGATAAATTCAAGATTTAAAGTTTCTACTAATACATCCGACTCGGTCGCATCCTCGGGCACTCCTGATTTACGAGTGCCATGCGTAAATAATACACGGTAGTCAACTAGCTTCTTTGCAAACGCATCCACGTCACCGATAATACGATCCATTTCGCGATTGTCGCCAATTTCATTAATAAATTTCTTAACAGATTCTTTTGCTGACAGTGGTTGTTTCAGTTGTTTTCCATCCTTGGTTTTCACGACTTTATAATCATCGTGATAATAAATTTCAATTGCCGCAACCAATTCCTTCAGCCGAACTGCAATAGTGTGTCTCTCATCCCAAATATTAACGAGTGTAATACCTAAGACTCTCAGCTTCTCACTTTTACTCCACCTCAATATCAAATCTTGAAAATCCGGAATATCCATAAACTGGATGGCGGATATTGAAACATCTTCCTTAAATTCATAACCTTTAAAATTTTGAATATTAAAGTTCTGAACCGGTTTTAATCCGTGCGATGGAACTCTAACACCCAGCATATTTTGTCGCATTTTCAAGTTATTCATCATCAGAAGCGATAACAGAACTGCGAAATTTCTTCCAAATCGATCAAAAAATAACGGAGTTTTCCTGGTCGTCATTGGAATCACCTGTAAGTAGGTTTCGAATTTAATGTTTATTTCTTGTTGATGAATCTTACGAACTCCAAAAAGGTTACCGACTGTTGCCGATTTAATTTCTATTTTCAAAGGTTCGCCCTCAAAAACGCAGTAGTAACGCTTGCTACTTAGTACACGTTGAAAATCGATTTTTACATCGTCCTCGGGTAACGCACGAACAGAGACCATTCCGTTCCCCTCGTCTTTCGTGTGATATGAGTCTTTCACTGAATATCTTTCCCAGTTCATAAAATTAGCTAGGTTATCTATTCTCAACTGGCTTCTTTTATACAAATCAGCCACGTAACCAGGCACTTCACTAATCCTAAACGAATGTGTCAGAATAGCGGTCCCTGGCCCGTTTGTACCATCTTTCCAACTGATAATTTGAAACTTATCAACTATGACTAAGTATTTTTTGTCCCAACTCAGTAAAAATAGTTTTACAGTGCCATCTTGATCGTTTTTTAGCCAATCTCTAAAGTTCATAATCATAGGAACTTTTCGATCAAATTCAGGGTCGATAAACTTTCCAGCTATGTCTAATTGGCCACCGTTTTCAGGATCATACGTCAAATGACCTGGAACTAAATCATTAGCAGAAAAAGGCACCTCATAGTCATTTCCACGATAAGAATTAGTTTCAAAGGCCCCAACTATCTTATTAAAATCTTGAGTTGCAAATACATTCAATTCAAAACTGCTCTGCATATCTATTTCTGCTATCGATTTTACACTTAAATTTTTTGACATTCATTTTCCCCTTAGTTCCCAACTTGTTTTAAGTTGATAGTCCTTGAATTTAGAATACCATTTAATTTTCCAAAGCTGATAACAAAAAAAGCGGGTGAATAGGACCGCCGTCCACTCCACCCCCAACAAGCATTTATTCAATTACAGCCCCAGTACCACCGGCCACATATATACCAACGACACCAAAATCCTTCGTCTTAATCACAGCCACAACGCCCGGAATCTTCCAACCTAAAATTTCATAATCCAACCCACCAAACTTAGCTGGCTGCAACAGACCTACCTGATTGCCAACACTCCAAGGCCCACTAGCCCGATAAACATTCCAACCCTTAGCATCCCCCGGCAAATACAATCGTTGCACTCGCTTCTTAGTAATATCTTCCTTACGATCACCCACAAGCAACGCACCAATCAACGCCACAAACTGTTCAATCGAATATTCCTCATCAAACCAACGCCCAACCGGCGAAACAAATCCCTGATGCTCACCATACCAATACCCGCGACAGTCAACATGATCCGTGCCACCCATATTACGTGAAACCCAGCCGTGCTCCTGCACCCCAGAAAAGAACGTGTTATGCACCTTATGGCCAACCTCACGGATATTCAATCGCGGATAACGCTTCGCTGCCTCAATCAACCACATTGCAGCCGTCAGCGTCTGCTGCATAAAGTCATGCTTCGAATGCGTCCAAGTCAGTTCAAACTGCAGCGTGTAACCATTACCATTCACACCTGCGCCCCACGCAATCTCATCATCACGTGCGGATGCCAAATTCTCAGTCCCAGAAATATAGTTGTGCGTAAACCCGCCATAGATATTCCCACGATTATAATTCGCCACAGCAATCGCATTTGTCCCACGTGACCCAATCCAATGCACAATCACCGATTCGGGCTCACCCACGTTGTATCCACCACTCGAACCAATCAAACCACCTGGATGCACCTTCTCAGGCAACGCCACGATCTCACCCGACCGATAAGCATCCAAAATTGCCTTGTTAATCTTACTCATCAACCTTCATCTCCTTCATGAATCGCTTACCAACTTCATTTACACCCACAGCTGACATTCCCGAAAAGCCACCAGCAACCATGTACTGCACCCAATCGCCACAATAATGCCAGGCTACAAAAATACCGACACTAGCGCCCAAAATAAGCGCCAATGCCGGCAAATATCGGTTAAACTTCTCCGTGGTTAAACTCTTAGCTAAAGCCGTCAGTAACCACACCATTGCACTCAAAATCGCCTCATGCGATAACACTTGCTCCATCATCGAAATACCTGCCTCTCAATATCTTTTGCCAATTCCATCAACTCAGCTGACGTCTTCTCATCACGCACCGCATCAATCAACCGACGCAGCTCCAATTCCAAATGTGCCACACGTCCCAACTCATCATCTTCCGCGAACAACTTCGTAAACAGCGGTCCGAAAAAGTAAGGCAACACGCCCGCAATAACGGCCACGATGACCGCTGTCACATCAACCTGCATCTAACCCCCTCGCTTTCGTGCTAAGACTAAAGTTTGTCGCACTGCAATCATCATCCCCATCACCAGCAATAACACAGCCGTGAACCACATCGGCGGAATTGTTGTGCACAACACGCACCCCAGATAAACAAACCAGAAAATGCCAACCAAATCCAGCACATGATGCAGCCACGCCCACTTCAAAACGATAGCAATCAACTTCATTGCGCCCAACACTATACCCAAAAAGCCAAACGCCCCATTGTCCCAAAACAACTGCAGCGCAAATACATCCGGCAAATCGCTCACTACCAGCTGCATGCCACCCAAGAATGCCATCAATCCCCAAACCGTAGAAATTCCGTGCTTGCTCACTAGATACCACATCTTAATAATTCCTTCCCATCATAAAACTAAAGCAGACATCAGCATTACCATCTTTATTGGCTGCCGGATCCCAATTTGCCAGCCATATCGTGCCGTTCCTTTCAACAACAAAACGCGCCCAACGATTGTCTACAACCCCATCTACCGACATCAACCTCCACGGTGCATACTCGTCTGGAATCTTACAAATTTGATTACCATTAACCCCACGCTTAATGCCACGTGCGCCCCAAATATTGATATGGATCGTTTCGCCATCCACATCCATATAAGCATGGTCTACCTTAATGTTTGGTAGCACTTGCAACTTATGCCCACGTACATTTTTACTAATCGCGCGCCAAGGTTCCCATTTACCCGCAGATAAGGTACGGTAATACACCGCATTCCGTCCGTGACCTGAATCGTACAAAATTTGTGATCCGTTCTGTCCAGAATTAAACACCACAACATCGAGCGTAAACCACGCACCTTCTTTATCAATCCCATACGGCAACCCACCAACTGTATTCTTATTACCTGGATTAGACCAAACATATCGCCCATCTGTTCTCAAATCATTCAAGTGCCGCCCATGTTCGATTGGAACAAGTCGCAAAGACTTCGCCGCACCCCATTCCGTCAAAGCAGCTTCTTTATCATTTGGTGTTCGAATACCCTGACGGAAGATTGCAGTCTTACTAAATTCAGATTTCCCGTCTACCTGCAGTTTGCCTGACTTTATCCAAAGCCCTTCAAGCACTTGCAGCCCCTTTTTACACAGAACTAGCCCTTCCACGTTTAATTCACGCAGCACCTGAACTGTCCCCTTAAACGTCGCTTTAGCATCAGCAATCAAATCACCAAAGCATTCAGTCAGTCCTTTTAATCTGGCATGTCCCCACACCTCAAATTCCTTTTCAAAATAAGCAATCTTTTGTGCTGAAATTCCCTCATTAAACGTGGCCCAACCCTTAACGTGTAACGGTGTATTCAAAAACATACAGTCTGCATTAATTACCACATCATCATCAGAGTTCAACACAATGTCAGAATCTTTTGTTGTAATTCCCAAACGCTTCGAACCAGTGTTCAAAATAAATCCATGTTCCGCAAATTCAACAAACTCGCGACGCATAAACTTAGTGAAATTAAAGTGCTGCATATCGGATGTACCATATGCCAATCGCAACTTAATCAACGTGTCGCCTTGCGTTAAATCACCTTCAACAAAATATTGCTTCCAAGCATCTTCGGACTTTTCAACAGGATTCAACTTTTCCTCGATAAACTTCAACTGAATTTGCTTGTTAGAAAAGTGATAACTATCTGTCCCCGCTTGCCCCGAACTTTCATTCAACACCGTTAAATCAATTACCAACGCAATTGATCCAGTCTTATTAGGTGGCACAGACACTTTTTCCTGTGCATCGTTCTCAATCAATCGCCCAGACATCATCGCAAAACCAGTACCGACAATAACGTTTAAGCCTGATCCTTTGACATCAAATTCATCCCCATACCCAGGCAAAATCCCTTGATTTGCCCGTGACAAAACGTGATATAACAGCGCATCCTTCTCCGCCGTTACTTTCGCCCTATCAAATGTATAACCCGTAATCGTCATCACTAAACCTCCAGTACAGTTTGTACAATCTCAGAAAAGCCGGTAGCCCGTGCACCATTCACGTTAATTAACAACGTCATGTCCTCAGTGACTTCACCAGCACCCGTTAACCGATTAATTCGTTGCGCACTAAACGAAACGGCGCCCGGTAAAGCAATGCGCAGCTCTTCAGCGAAACTAGTAAATGTCGCTTCTAGTTCCGAAACCATATCAATCTGGGCTAATTCTTTTGCGTCCTCCTGCTCACGGAACTCTGCAGCAACCATATTTGCCCGTTGCTGCGCCTGATTCACATCATCTGCCGTAACCAGCACTTCTTCATCCATAACATCCCCCTAATCCAGCAACTCAGAAAATCGTGATCGCACATTACCAAACCGCAGTTGAATAAACCGTCCTTCGGAACTGTACCGCCAGCCCGTCAACACCGACTTATACATCGACCCATCGTAGACGATGTTGTACTTAAGCCCCATGAAATAATCGTCCCAATTCAAAAATTCATTTTCTTGCGTTACATCAAAAGTAATCTCATGACTGTAATGATTACCACGCAGCATATCAGCAGCAATCTCTTGATAAGTCGGTCGTCTATCTTCTTCACCTTCTTTCGATGGCAAATCATAAAAGGCCACCCGCGTCCGAGTTGGCCGCCAAACCTTGTCACTCGGATCTTGCACCAATTCGTTATCTTGCGTTAAATACCAAACCGACAATGGTTTAGCATCTTCCATCGACTGCTCACCTTTCGAATAAATCACCAAATGATTAGCTGAATTGCTGCGCACCGGTGTGAAATAAACATTCCAATTTAAAAACGTGTAGATGTTGTTCTTGATATTGCGAACCCCATCCACACGTTTTATTTTTGTCTTTATTCGATACTTGCCATTGATTAATTCCAGCCCATCAAACACCCAAACCACGTGATACTTCTTAAATCCATTAATGGCATACCAAAGTAACGTCCGTGCCACTGGCTCAGATTTACCACCCTGATAAATATGCGACGTTTGCGTTTCGCCATAATCAACGTCAACACACGTCACTAGCTTAGTCGGATCTTCGAACAAGTATCGCTTAATCAACTTATACAAATGTTCCTCAAATGACTTCCCGGATATCGGCACAGTCACAAATTCAAAGCTCAACAAGGAATATAAATCAGTGGCCTTTACGACATCATTCTCAAATGAATCTACCACGCCAAAATAACAAATTCGGCTTGAATCTGTTTCTTTGGCTACCAGAAACTCACCCACCTCAACGCTTAGCTCACCACGCAGACTGAAGGTAGATTTCTCATTTGTTAAATAATCCTGATTGATTTCAAATTTGAATGCTTGTGCAAATCCTCGACCCGTACCATCCCGGCCGATGCCCCAAACATTTAATCGCATATTTTTCTCCAAAATAAAAAGGGCTATAATGCCCTACTTCACTAGTGTCGATTCCTAATTAAAATTGTCGCAATCGCAATAAACCGTTCTTGCAAGCGTTCCCTTTCCACATATTCCATAATACCGTTGGCAGTCTCAATTGTAGTTAGCGTTTCCATAATTTCTATCATATTCAATACTTGCTCTGTATATTCTTTATAGGCTTTGCTTTTTGGATCAAGAATTTCACGCAATTCAGTAGGTATCAAGATTACCGTATTAGAAATTATTGTTTTTGCTTCGAACAACCGTTGTAAGCGCCGTAATTTCTCGTTATTTAGGCTTCGTTCCTCATCATCGACTACTAATCGTTCTTGCAAGGCTATCTCACTGACGCTATTCAAAAACTCACCGACCATTTCTGAAAGATGCTGAATATCTCGAAAGGAACGTTCTACGCCTTGTGATTTTTTCATCGCTATTTCATCAGTCTTATTTTGATTTGCTTTTTCCTCAGCCCTATTACTGGTGATGACCGATAAGACAATAGCAACTACAGATCCAATAGAGGCAACCCAGTCAGCTATGCTCCCGACCTCGATTCGCTTATTGACTGCCCAAAAAAACACCACAGATAATACGATTCCGGATACGCCTCCGGAAAGTGCACCGATTTTAATTATTTTTTTCATTTAATCTCTCTCCAATAAAAATATGTTACTTAAATTATAAAACAATATTTATGAATTTAAACCGTCAACCTTTCCTCTCTAACCTTAACATCGACCCGCCAATCCTTCTTATCAAACATCAAAGTCGCCTTACCAACCGGCATCGTCACAAAATTAGTCTTCGTCAAATCCTGAAACTGATAAACATTACTAGTCGAACCATCCGGCGCCACTAACTGCGCCCGCTGTTCCTGCGGGAAACTAGAAACCACTAACTTCCACCCATCCTGAACATCAACCCAATACCCATCAGTCGCCAACACCTTCTCATTCTGCATAACACGCCAAGACGGATTCTTAACCGGCCCATGAATCGTCACCTCAACAGGTGATCCCTCGGCTGTCCCCAAATACACCGACTGATTATCCACAAAATAATACCCAGTGTACTTGTCATCCCCCTCCTCATAAACATAAGCAAAAGTGTGATACCCAGCCTGCTTTCCCGATGGTACAACATAAACCTTTCCATCGCCAACCTGATCAGCATAACCAGTGCCCTGCATCAAATACCGATACCAAGGCGTCGTAAAGTCAAATTCAATCGTTTCGTCCAATTCATCAAACTCATCAAGTTCACCCTTAGACAACCCTGACAACATGCAGTCTCGCAAATATGTTCCAGCATGCGTCGTATACTCCAAGGCAATCCGTCCAGCATTCAGAAATCCAACAAATCGCGAATAATCAGCATAAGCAGTCTCGCCAAACGACACATTCAACTTAAACGACTGCCGATTCACCGCCGAACCGTCCACAACATAGTTACCGTTCGCTCCGAGCATGCGATTCGACAATCCCACACCCAGCCCTTCCGGCTTATACCCAAAAGACTTACCCACCGATAAATTCCACCGGTCACCAATCCCATTCAACAACGCAAACTCACGCATCAACCACCTCAATCACTAATGTTTCGCACAATAATTTGTTCCAAGCGACGGGCCAACGCCAACTCATCCATACCAGCACCATCAACACGAATATTCAACGTTGTTCGGTTACCGTAAGTGTTTGTCACGTTCGGCATCGCAGCCATACCAGCCATCTTCATGCGATAAATTCCGGTTATGCCACCACCAAAACCGCCAAAGCCAACAGAATCCCCGTCGTTGGAACCCTTAAACCAAGAACCAACGTCCCCAATCATTCGTTTAGCTCCATCAATCGCACCACGCAACTTATCACCAATCATTCGTCCAATTCCTGACAATCCACCAAGGATGGCATCAATAATTGATCGACCAATTGAGCTAAACGCACCAATCACACCACGGGCAGCATTCAAAGCTGCATGGAATGCGCCTGAAATCCGACTAACAACTCCACCAGCCAGACCACCAAGGACACCAACAATTCGATCAATCACCCAGTGTCCGATTTGGCCAAAGCCACCAGCAATCGACAGCCCAACATTTTTAGCACCATTCAAGGCGCCTGAAATCAAGTTATGCAACATCCCCGACAGGTTGGCCAAACCATTCCTAAAGAAGTTAATAACGTTCTGTCCGACCTGACCAAATGACTTCGCCACATTCATCGCGAAATCTAAACCAGCCCGCAGCTTATCAATAATCCACTTCTTAGCATTCTCAATCGCATCATGAACTTTACGACTGAACCCCTTCACACCATCAGCAACAGCATTAAACTTATCCATTACCCACTTAGCAACGTTCTTAACCGTCGTCACAAAGCCATGCAAGATCGGCTCCACGAAACCTTTAATCTGATTGCCCAGTTCCTTGAACTTCTCCCAACCGTTTCGCAACGCCTTACTCATGTCATCAACAAGCTTTTTACCAGTCTTAGTCTGTGTAAAGAAGTAAATTAAACCAGCGACCAATGCAGCCACCGCCATCGTAATCAACACAGCCGGATTAGCAGCCATCGCCGCATTCAGTCCCAACACCATCGGCTTCAAAGTGTTAAATATCTTCATCCCCGTCAGTGCGACCTTCAAGCCAACCAATGCCGTCACCAGTCCAACAACGACTGCCTTAAATGCATCAGCTCCAAGCGACCCGCTATTCAACCACTCAAACAGTTTCAATAATCCCTTAACCGCAAATTCAATCCAATCAAAAAACTTCTCGATGCCACGGGTCATTTTCGCCACCGCAGCCGAGAAGTTTTCTTTTCCAATCATATCCAATATGCGCATAAAACGATCAACGACCGCTGCTTCCATCTGGCCAAACATACCTTCAAACGTTTCGGCTGACTTCGCTGCCTCAACAGCTTTTTCCTCAAACCCCAACTTCATAATGGCATCGTTAAATTCATCCGCCGTAATTTGACCCTTTTCCATGGCTTCACGGAAATTACCCGTATAGGCGCCAGCTTCACGCATAGCATCTTGCAACAATCCAGACGCACCAGGCACCGCATCCGCCAACTGATTCCAATTCTCAGTCGTTAACTTCCCCGCCCCGGCGGTTTGCGTCATCACCATCGCGACTGAACCAAAAGTTTCCTTTGATCCACCAGCCACCGAATTCAAGTTACCCGCAGCCTGAACCAACTTGTCATAACCTTCAACACCATTAGCTGACAGTTGTGCCGTGGTATTAGCAATCGTCTCAATGTCATACACCGTCTCATCAGCATACTTCTTCACCATCGTCCGAGCCTTGTTAATTTCTTGCTCAGACTTGCCTGCGAACTCCATCGTCGACGTGAACTTTGTCATCGCGTCAGAACCTTGCATTGCCTCCCGACGCAAATCACCCAACTTGTTTGAAACAACAGCTACCCCAGTCGCAACGCCACCAGCCACTGCACCAAAAGCCATCGACTGCTTCAAATTGAAACCAGTCTTTTTAGCCGTCCCCGACAACTTACGCAAATCCAGTTCCGTCTTATCAATCTGACGTTGCAACTTTCGCCATTCGCCAGTATGAATCTGGTCTTGCCCCAACTTGGCTTGTTCTTGTCGCAACTTAGTCAGACGTTGCTTCGCCGTGTCAGCCATATCAGCCAACAGCTTCGTCTTACGCTTGGCCAAATCTATATTCTTAGGATCCAATTCAAGTCTCTTATTAACCAACCGCAAATCTTCGCCAAGTTCCTTGAACTCCTTGTTTAACTGCACAACTGACCCAGGCTTCAAGTCTTCTATATTTTGCTTCGTCTTGGCCAACTGACCATTCAATAACTCATCTTCCGACTTGCACTTGTTGATGGCAATTTGTAATTCCATCCACTTTTTTGTCTTGGGACTGCCGTTCTCATCAAGCTTCTTTTGTTCCGCCTCATATTCAGCTAATACGCGCTTATTCAAGCGAATTTGTTCCTCAATATTCGCGTACTTAGCCTTAACGTGCTGCAGATTACCAGGATCAACTCGCATCGACTTGCTCAGGCCAACACATTCACTTTTCAATAGACGCAAAGCCTTCTTCATTCCCTCAGCACCAGCATCAAATTTAGCCGTATGCGCCGAAAATCGAACTGTGATTCCCTTATCAATCATGCAAGCTTCCTTTCTAAGTGCACTCAAAAAGCACCGCAAATTGCGGTGCCAGTTAATCTAGTTTCTTATTCTTATTTCCGTTTGAACAAACCTTAAATATTTGTTACCCAACTTGCTTCCCATCACTGCAGAATATTTTGCTTGCTGCCTTCCAATCCTATACAGACAATAACTGCAACCCACATTTATTTGGTTCTAAAGAAAATTACTTATATGAAATCTTGAACTTACCGTTCCAATTTGACCATTCTGCCAACTCTGTACCCGTGCTAGAAACAGCCTCGTATTTAAATGTATCGGGTGCCATCACCTTTTTATACTCACCGTCAACCTCATAAACACCGTAACTAAGCCCTTCAACTATATTATCGTAATATCCTTTTCCTTCATTCGCCCACGATACGATCACTGCATCTAAGGCAACAATGCTTGGATCCAAAACAATTTTTACAATACCATTGGCATCCACAAAGACCTTTGATATACCATCATAGCTATTGCCGTAAATTAGTTCCCCTGTATCGTCATCGATAACAGTTTTCCTATAATCCAACTGCTCAGCAAGTATTTGATTCATTTGCATAGTTGATAATTCTGGTGCTTTTTCAGCCTTTTTACTCTCAGCCACAGTGCTCTTTGAGGCGGCTTTAGATTCTGAGACGGCTTTTTGCGACGCCTGACTAGCCTTTGAAGCGGCCGCCTCCGCCCTCTCAGAAGACACTTCCGCCCTATGCATTTCCTTAGCCATGTCACCTGAAATAATATATTTCGTGCTTTTTGTGATATTCATCACCAAAACAATTCCTAAAACGACCGAAAGTCCAATAAACGCGTACTTCTTTATCTTAGTTGTTTTTTGAGACTTCGGACTCAACTGCTTGCCCTTGTCTTTATTGTATTGTTGGTAAATTTGCCAGGCGATAATCCCCACTCCTACTGGTGGTATCAATAACAAAGATATCAAACCTATAATCATCCACTTTTTATCCAAAATAAATACTCCTTTTTCTAGAATGTTAACATATTTACATGTTTGAATGTGTCCATGTTGTAATCTTTCAAAAAATTATGTACACCGCCGACTATTCATCGGCAGCAATAAATCGTCCCAACGTCGCACTAGAAACCGGTCGCGTCTCACCAGGCTCATCATCATCCTTGGCCACCAGCAACAGCACCTCCAACAAATAGTTAAAATGCAGCTGCTCAGCCCAGGCAATATCAACCCGCAGCTTAATCAACGCCCGATAAATTTCTAGTGCCGTTATTGTTTTGACGACTTGCGAGGCTTCTTCACCTTCGTCTTAACGGCGTTGTGCTTTGACAACTCTTCGAAAATATCAAAAAACGACTGCACATTAACCAGTTCCATCAACCAAAGTGATTCCTCAGCCCGCTCAGCCGTCTCCTCACTCTGCACCAAACTCACACCATTGGTCTCAGCATAAAGCACTGGCATAACTTCCAGCATGAACGTATTGATTACCGGATTGGTCATCATCGGTAGCATCGCCACCTGTTCTGCCTCAGTTAATTCGTCATAATCACGCCCATCCAATCGGTCATAAAATGACGCCACTTCTTCAACCGCATGCTGCAAATCATCATAAAATAAACGATCCGTTCGTTGTTCATACATGCGCACCGTGTTCAACGTAAACGCAAAACGAATCACATCCTCAATGACCTTGTCATCCCCATCAACATAATCATCATACTGCACCGGAATCTTCAACATGGCTTACTTCCCCTCCCAGCGCAGCACTGTCTTGGTGTGCTTATCGAAATAATCCTTGTTCTTCGGCGTGCGGCGAATCACCGCTTCTGTCACTGGTCGCTTCAAATCATCAACCTCAATACGTGACGGAATAGCCGACAACTTGATTTCCAGTTCTTGCAAATCTGCCTCTTCCTCATCCGTCTTTGCATTTGAACCCGGTTCTTCGGCAATAACGTCATACCAAATGTGCAACTCTTCATAGTCCTCGCCGTCATCATTTGCCACCAGTTGCTTGTACATCCAAACAAATGGCTTTGGCTTCCCCGTATCTGTCACCATCCCCTGTGGTGAAATACGCTTACCCAAGTGCTCCAACGCAAACTTCTCTGGAATCTGCATGACGTTCATTGAGCCATCCCCACGACGGGCCGAAAAGACCGTCAAATGCTCACGCCCATCCGCAAACTTCACCTTCTTCTTGCGCTTGGCATCAATCTTCGTTGATACCACACCCACAAAATCATTCACCGGGCCAAACCCATTTTCAGTAATATCAGCCCATCCGCACCAAATCAGGTCGTGCATTCCCTCACGTACTACCATGTCTTACCTCACCATTCTTTTAGAACGTCATCAATTAAATCTTCCGCAGCCTGTAAGTACACTTTCTGCGCTACATCAAAAGCCGGCTTAATGTGATCCTCACCCGGTGACCAATCACCATGTAACACGCCATTTCGATCAATCACAACGTGCCCATTCTCCAATAAGTGCGACATCGAATCCCGTTCACCTTCGTTGTAAACCACTACATCGTCGCCATCCACCTCGGATGTCCACCCGTCCGCATACTTTCCCGTCCGGTTAAACTGTGACGACGCATTCTTACGCACCTCAGACACCATCTTCTGCGCTGCCCGCTGCTTCACGGACTGCATACCACTTTTTAAATCAGGCTTACGACCAACATTAGATTCAAACCCAACTTCAATATCCATCACTCACCATGCCAAATCCGAAAAAATTTCCAGCTGATAATAATCACCAAACCAGCCATTTTCTTCCTTAACAGCGACCTTCTTCGGGGTCACACCAAATGTCTGCCACATGTAATCAGCGACGCTATCAAGCAACTCACGATGATAATGTACAATCTGCAACCGCATCCGATACCACATCACCTGTGTCCCTCGGATTGGCTTCCGATTATCTCCCACAAAATACACAATCGCGTTCCCCGAAACCAAATCTAAATTAGCCTCACGCGTCACATAAGTCACCGGCGCCTTGAGTGGATTTTGCGACAACCACTTCTGAATATCCTTTCGCTTATAAACCTTCCGCATCACAATGCCTCGCCAATCTCAATATACGAATACCGTCCCGACTTGCTCAGCGTCACCCGATTCAAACGATAGGACTGTCCCCGCCAAACTACGTGCTCAATCCGTTCGTTTTGCCAGTCACCCCGTACCCGAAACCTAGCCGTTAAACGCAATTGATCCAAATGATTTTCGTCCAATTGACTCTCGAAAATCTTCTCCCGCGTTGCGTGCATCCTGATCGTCTCGGTCTCCAATCGTCGTACCCCGTCGATAATGGTACTGCCCCGAACGCGGAGAACTGAAAGGCTGGTCTTTTTGCGCAACATCAAATATTCCTTTCAACATGTACAACAAATCCACATACCGTGCCTGTAAATAATCCAGTGTCGCAACACCCGTGATTTCACCCCGGTCAAAGTTCAACGTCAGATAGACTTCCAGAAAATCCATCACCAAGGATAAATAGCCCTCTTGAAACGATTCCAAGCACAGCACATCATACTGACTCTTCACGCTACTCAAATTTCCCACAGGCACACCATTCATCTGCAAAACAGCGATACCCGAACTAACCATCGACATTAACTTGTGATCATAACTGTCATCATCAATTTCAAGACGTTGCTTTAAGTCCCACAAAACTTCACCGTTGTGTTCATCCTCATAGTATTGAGGGTCACGAACTGAATAATCTTCCGGCTCATCAAAATAGTCGTACATCGACTATTCCTTCTTACCCTTCTTCTTAGCCACCAAGTAACCCGCCGACTTAGGCTTCATCAACGCACCACCTGAATAGATTTCTTGCAGGAATTCGTGCTTGTTAACGGCCAACACAAAGTTCTCGTGTGAATCAATCGTCTTGTCCCCAACCAACTTGTACGCCTTACCCACAACTTCGATCGCCAAGGCATCCGTGTTCTCTTCCGTGAACCACTCCGGCGTGAAAATCTTCTTAACACCCAACAACGCTGCAAAGTCCGTCCCCAATGGATACAGGAATTGTCCAACCGGATTCTTAGCTACCTTCATCTTGCCCAACGTCTGACGTGACATAAACAAATAGCGATCACCCTCTGCCGTAATCTCGGCGTCCAACAACACCAAGTCCGTCATCAAGTCATCGCTAGATTCCTTCTTAGTCACATAAGCCGCATCAGCCTTAATCACCGGCTCAAACGTCTTAATCTTGTACTTATCATCGTCAGCACGTCCATCCCCAATCACTGCCGCACGTTCAATTTCAGCCACCAAAGCACGTGGCATTTCCTTCATCAGGTACTTCATCAACGCACCCGTCTCTTGATTTTCCTTCAGCGTCTCCTTATCAACCTTGAAGTAATCAAAGATAAACATCGCGCGAACTTCCTTGTCCTTCAAGGTAATATCACGCTCATTCTTTTCATTTCCCTTTTTGTGCCCACGTGCACGCCCAGATGCCGTGTTCATCGCTGAACGGTACGTCACCAAACCAGTGTGATCAAACACCGCAAAGATTTCCCCAGCGTTTTCAAAGGCATCTTCAATCGCCGTAATCACACCCTTTGGCAACAACACCTCAGAGTTAGTAATCCCCTTAGTTGCCAATGACTCCTGCCAAGCCTTTTGGACATCTTCACGATCCTCACCGGCCGTCTCACGAATCACCGCCTCAAAATCAGCCATCGCTTGCTCGGATGCCAAATACTTCTCAACATCAATCGTCTCGGCTGCCTTCTTCTTTTGCATTTGCTTCGCCCCCTTGTCAGCCAACGCCTTAACCTTAGCTTCTTCCTCTTCGATTTCTTCTTCTGTCTCAGCCAACTCCGTCTTAGCAGCATCCAAAGCAGCATTCATCGTGTCACGATCCGCTTCCAATTGCGCCATCAACTCTTCGTTCGTCGCTTCCTTGACCTTCACGCGTACTGACTCCAAGTCCTTCGTCAAACTTGCAACCATTCCCGCCAAATCACTTTGCTTCTCACGCAATGCCATCAATCCCATTAGTTAAATCCCCCTAATATCTCAGCCCGACGCTTTTCCAAGCGCAACGCCTCTAACTCTTGTCGCTCACCGTCATCAAGCGACTTCACATTATCAATCAACGCCTCACCATTCGCCGGAATCGTGACCACTGACCCTTCATAAACATCAGCTTGCTTAATCAACCACCCACCAAACGGTCGATCAGGGTCAAGCGGCTCATAATCCTTAATGGCCATCCCCACCGACATCGAATCCAGCGCACCCATTTTAATCAACGCATGCACATTCACCGCTTCCGGATCAGCTTCATTAAACTCACCAACCACACGCAGCCCCTTGTCATCAACCGACAAAGACAGCTTACCCATCACCTTGTTGCGGTCATGATTAAACAACATTGGCACCACCGGATGCTCTTTCACCCAGGCATCAAATGCTTTAGCCTCAATCACATCCCCATCACGGTCAGTATTGCCAAACGTCGACAAATAACCGGTAAATGAAAAGCCGGCAGATTCATCATCCACCGACTTCAACGTCAAATCTTTAATTCGTGACTGTACCATTTTGCTCCTCTCCTAAGCGCACCGCATTCTTGTTAGTCTCAAAGACATCACCGCCCTCATAACCACCGTAACCAAACATCTCACGCAACTCGTTCGAATTAAAGTTACCCGAATACTTCTGCTTAAACATAAACTCATTCAAATCACGCAACGATGCCACATCAAACAGGTCCATGTAGACCATCATTCGATGTCCTTGGGTGCGCTTCGTCTTGGTAAATGCCTTGCGATTAATCTCTTCAGCAATCACCCGCATGTACACCTTCACCACACTTTGGAAATAAGCACGATACTGCTGCTCAGAATAATCAGCCGTAAACAACTGTTCATTTATCCCAAACGCATGATAAAGCTGCGCCTTCAAAAACGCCAACTCTTGCTCAGAAACCGTATCACCATAAGCATTCTTCAGCTCCTGAAACTCTTCACCTTGCTCCAGATAACTCACACCACCTGACTTAGCCGTCGCATAAAACGAATCCAACCGAACCTGCATACGACGCTCCACGTCCGCCGTTGCCGCTCTCGTCGGCAACTTCAACAATCCGCGAACCGAATCATCCCCATTCAGTTTAGAACTCAACGCAGCCAAGTTATCGTCAATCAACCGTGTAATCTGCCCCAGCTGCGATGAAATGTTCCGCTTAGGATTCTCAAACACCCAAACATCATCCACCGATAACCGATGCTCAACCCCATCAATCGACACCACCAGCAAATCATCATCCATAATACCAACCTTGCCATCAACCAGCTGCAGTCGCTCAACCGACGCCCCATTCATCACCGGCACCACAACCGCCACCTGATTCATCAACATCGTCCGAACAACATTCGCCCAAAACACAAAAGGCGCCTCCGAAACATTCGGTGACACCCCACAAACAGTTGCCAAATCAGAATGCTCAAACCATTCCGTCTGGTCAGCCGACTCCGCCTGACGTGTAATCCGAATATGCTTAAACCGCATCATCGCCACATCAGTCGCAATCTTGTTATAAATATTGTCCAAATAAATCGAATTCGACACCCAATAACGATGCCGAGCCCGGATGCCGTGATAATCAACCACCGACACCCCAGACCCACGAATTCGATCCAACATTCCCGTAAAAAATCCCATGTTTCACTCCCAAATCCGTATTTTATCCTACGTCCTCAAGTAATGAATCAACTCGAGTCACAAAACGCTTTATTTGTTGAATAACATCAGTGAGTTGAACACTCATATTTTTACCTTTAAGCGTAAAATTAACATTTCCTTCTTCGAACTTGGCATCCACAATCGCATGCGCAAGAGCATTTCGCAACTTTGGATGTGGCTCTACTGGAATGTCTTTTTCCTCTACACCAGGATGCAGACTTTTAAACATCTCAAGCCGAACGGTTCGGTTGCTTTCAATCTGTTCAATCATCGTTGATTTTAAGTGCTTCTTCACAATGTCATTCTGAATGGAATTTAATTCCTCAACTGACTTCAACAAGTATTTCTTATAATGCGCCTCCGCACTTGAAAACATTGCAAACAACATAGCGCTTTTGCTCAACGAATCATTCATCTCACTCAACTTATTCTCTAAGGACTCAATGACTTCCATCGTGGATAAGCTGGCATTGTCATCCTCACCATAATCAAAGTATTCATCCTCATCAAAGTCAGAATAGTAATACCCGTATTTTTCAGGAAATTCGGCCTCGCCTTCAAAAACTTGGCCATCTGGCACATGTCTTTCTGACAAAAAATCATTTAAAAACTTTGTCAGTTCATTTTCATTTGGAAACTTGTAATAATCATTTCCAACGTCAATCAGTTTTCCTTTTACTTCATCCCAATCAGGTCCCGGATAGTCTCTTTCAAGTTCTTCGAATTCATCCATCGTAAGCTGCTGACCAAACGGCAAATAGATATCTAAGTTCATCAATATTGATTCCATTTCGCTCTGTCGAAAATCGTCAAAATCAATATAGTTACCATAAACCATATCGTCGTAACCCGTATTCACATCAACATAATCTGAGAAATCGTAATCTTCTTCGTTATATAACTTTGCCATACTAACCTCCTGAATTGTAATCATCCTAACCATGATACATCTTCGTTTAACTCAGTAATAGTACGTCAACGATTCTCTATTCTTTTCGAATGCAACAAACGCATCCAACTGACTAACAAACACATCTATTTTGTTTTTTGCCTTCGCTTTATTCGGAAAAATATTTCCATTGGCATCCATGCGCACAACCACGTTCATGTGATTCCAAGTCGAGACCGGATCATCAAACAAAATCTTTCCATTGCCCAGCAGCTCTTTGTACACCTTCATCGGCTGACTGAACGTCTTGGTCGTCTGTGTCACGTTATAACAAACATCCCCATAAACCTGAGTAAACATCGACACAATCTCACCAGCCGACCAGTCATCATAGCCAATGACTATCGGTAATATGTGACGCTCTGCCATGAAATTCTGAATGTCGTTAAAGATAAAACTTTGTTCGTTATAGTCTTGGTCATGCAATACTAAATGACCATTCACTTCCCAATCAAAATACTTATCCCGCTGATCTTTAGGCAGCTTTTCTACTCGACAACGCGGCATGTACTTACGATTGATAAAGTACCTATTCTCACCATCCACCTTCATGAATGAAACCGAACAAATGTCATTCACAGCCGACAAATCTATGCCCATTGATACCAGCACATTATTCTCAGGTGTTCCGACAAACATGTCAGCATCGAATTGTTCTCGATTGCCATAAACCTCAGAATTAGTGAAATAACTCAAGTAGTTGTTCACTGGTAAATTGAATGTCTTTGCCATCAGTTCTGCTTGCTTAGCTGGATCGTTCTTTGACGATTCAATATCACGATGAATTGATTCTTTTTCAGTCGTAATCCCCAGCATTGGCATCGACTTCTGCCACGTTCGATCATCTCGAATCTCGTCGGCATCATCTAATTGATAAATGAACGGCATCACTGTGTCGTCATTCATCTTTCCTTCCAGGATGGCCACCCAATCCGCAAAGTAGCGGTCAAACACTTTTTCACGCTTCGTTCCGTTAGTCGATAAGTACCACGTCATCCAATTCTTACGCTTACGACTCGAACCATCATTCACTACCTTCAGGAAATCATCGTCAAAAGTATGCACTTCATCAAATAAGTTATAGTGACAATTCGTTCCGTCCAATGATTCATAGTCAGATGTCTTAATGCTCATCAGGGAATTTGTTGTTTCGTATAGCAGCCCTCGTTTTGTACTGCGCAATAAGTTGGCGTCAACCATCATCTTCAAAAGAGAACCATCACGACTAGTCATCGCTCGGGATGCATTAAACAGATAACCCGCCTGGTCTCTGTTATAGGCAAGGAGCTGCACGTCAGCACCATACTCACCATCCATTAACAAGCCCACCATTGCGATTGCTGAACCCAATGTTGTCTTTCCTGAACCACGGGCCATGATGATTGGCACTTCATGAATCAAGCGGCGTTCTTCTTGTACCGTGTATTCGGCCATCGTCTCTGGATTCACTTTGGTCACAGTCGCATTTGTATAGAACCCCCAAGCAACTTCCAACCAAACTTTTTGTGGCAAAGACAACTTTAACTTCCCACTAGCCCCTTTTGTCTGCGAGGTCTCATTTTCGATAAACGCAATTCGTCGATCAACTTCTGACTGTTTGAAAATATATTGCGTTTTGAAACGTTCAACCCGTTTAATTGCCAGTTTTACCAAACGTCCAACAACTATGTCACCAGATTCAATCATTTTCACGTACTTATCAAAATGTTTCATAGCCCTAGCTCCGTTCAAAATCATGGCTCAAATGGCTCATTTTCAAAAATTGCGGGTCGAAAAATTCAGGGGAGAGCTACACAGCACCCTTCCCCCGTTCTTCCGTGGTGGTACCAGACACACCATATAGGGGGCTAAAACAGATTCACACGACGTTCTTCTGGTGGTTCAAAGACTAAATCAGTACCGTTAAACGTCTTTTTATTGTGTTCTTCAAGCGAAAGTAGCTGTAAGTTGTCCAAACTTAACGTGATACGACTGTCCAAGTAGTTACTTGGTGTGATTGGGATGATGTGATCAACAATAGACTTGCCTTTAATCAACCGCCCACTCATATCACTGCGCATCCCCTTCATTCGTCTCACTTCATCTCGCAGCTGCTTCCATTCCTTCGAGTTATAAAATCGACGTTGCCATTTCCTAAACCAATCCGGATAATCTCGATCACTCCGCCTCATCGTCACCCCCTGAATATGATGCTAACTTCTGTTGAATCATTGTCCCTAAGTCCATCGCGCCCTCTGACGCTTTGATTTCAGCTGTGAGCTTTTCTAAACGAACTTGTGATAGATTATGCTCATCAGTATTCCAAAGCTCAGGAAGGCGATTTTTCAAGGCAAAAGAAATAGCGGCTAAGTCAGCTTGCACTAACCGCCGCTTGGTTGTTGTCTTGGATTTCACCACAACACCGGATTCATCTTTTGTTTCTTCCTCAACGATTTCAACCGTCATTAAACGATCGTGCAACTTATCAAACAAGGATGCCTCTGCTAAGTTTGCCATCGCTACTTGCATGTTTAACTCCGCATCGTTTAATGCTTCGTCCAACTCAGGTATTGTTTTGCGATACTTCTTTAGTGTAGAAAAGCCCACGCCTAACTCATCAGCAATTTGTTTGATAGTTGCCCCGTTGCGTCGAAGTCGTTTGATGTTTTCTAGTTGGGGATGAATTAAGGTTTCATACTTTGTAGCCATCCCCATTCACCTCACATAAAAACGGGTGGGCATCACTGACTACCCGTTTCGTTATTTTTCGACGTTATCAGAATATCAGGTTTTAAGTTTAGTTGGCCTCTCATAAAAGTCACAACCAAGTATAAAAAAATAAACGCCCGTAAAATACGGACGTTTATCGATGCTACATATTTCTGTTCATTCCAAAAGGTACAGATTGAAAAACTTTTTTCCAGTATCTCTCACGCTCATCGATAGCTACTGATGGCGTTGTGAGTGCAAACACTTCGAGTAATGAATATTGAAAATTTTCTCTAATATACTTTTCACCAAGGTTTTCATTCCATTTGATTTCTTCAAACGCTTTATTACCACCCGTTAATCCATTGGCGTAACTCTTCCAACGTCCCCAAACACCATCCTTGCCGTCAGCTTTACCAATATACAATTGCCCATTAGTTTTATCAGTGATTACGTAGATGCCCTTTACTGAAGATAATGATCGTTCCCAATCATCAGCCTTTCCTTCCATAATCCGAGTCATCTCTGGATGCGTTAGACTGACGTTTTGGAAACCCGCAAATCTAGTAATCGATGCATCTGGCAGCAACCGATCAACAATTGGATTGGAATCGTAAAAACTGCTATATTTGCGTGTCCTACTTTGTCCGATAGGCTTTGGAACCTTAACAACCAATCGTTCTTCAAACTCCTTGTTTAAATCTTGTAAAAAGGGATGAATCACAAATTGATTATCAATATACTCCGTCTCGTAACTTCCAGCGTATATAAAAGTCCTACCACCCGGTACAGAAACATCCTCAACAAAAGCAACCAACAGCATTGGCCTATTATTGGCATAATAGATATTCATACCACCCCAGCGATCTTCATCAGCTTCAATCCCATTTAGAAAACCATGGTAAATGTCCTGGGCTAATCTATCTTTTTCATTACCTGGAAATTTGTGAAAAACAAACCGAACCGTAGCATCATCGCGAAATCGCTCATCTTCAAACCTCAGCATGTCAAAAAAATTAATCGCCATTTTTGTACCTCGTCATATTTACTTACAAGTATACATTAGTTAAAACTTTTGATTCCCGAAAATAAATCAATGAACTCATATAACGCTCGTTTTTTATGACGATAATAAGTAGCTCTAGATTGATTAATGCGTTGCATAATTTGCCAATCTTC
This sequence comes from Weissella confusa, assembly GCA_016466735.1. GTDB lineage: Bacteria > Bacillota > Bacilli > Lactobacillales > Lactobacillaceae > Weissella > Weissella fermenti. The sequence goes on from JAAOED010000005.1 coordinate 86,393, forward strand.
CAGATGGTTTTCATAGAAGTAAATCAAAATATCTCTGTGTCGCCCCGCATCATTGGTCATAACCGAGAAAACAGCTTCAACGGCTTCAACGTAACGCTTTGCTTCAACATACTCGGCAAAACGTCGATCCATCGTGTTATCAATAGTTCCGCTTCGAATGCCATCCCCATCAAACGATACTGCAGCTGGTAGCACCTTATACAGTGCTGCCTTTTGTTGCATGCGCTGATAATCATCGGCCAAATACTTCTTGGCTCGGTTCAATGTTTCCTTGTCGAACTCTTCCACATGAACCTCCAATCAAATTACAAATGCAACGTCACTACGTACATGGTGTAAAAATACATCAGCCATGCACCAGACTTCACCCACACGTTCTTAACTCGAAACGCTGCGAATAGTACCGTAGCGAAATATCCCACTGCTCCCAATAGCAGCATTGCAATCAACATGCCGTGCCAAATCATTTCATTCATTTCGCTACCTCACTTAAATTGAGACCAATCAGTATTCAGAATATCGACGTCCAACGGAATATCAATACGTTCAATTTCAGTAATATCTGTTACCGGTTGGTTCCGTTGTTGCCATGCTTCTTGTTCCCGTCGGATATCTAGCAAAGACCTAATACCATGTCGCTGCCAGCTCCTTAGTATTCCCTCGACATAAGCCCAAGTCATTTGATTACGTTTTACGGCCAGCTGGGTGGCAATCACAATCATGCCATCCCCATCGTCAGGATCAACACACTGCAACCAATTATCAATAAACTGCAGCCAATCGCTTGGCAACTCATCCCCAACAGACAATCCGAGCATGTCGATGGATGCCTGCAAGGCACTTGCTGCGCTTTTATGACTGATTGATGTGTTGTTGCTGTTGTTGGTTTCTGACTCTTGCTCTAACTCTATATCTATCTCTAACTCTATCTCTGGTGCCCGTTTGGCGGACAAATGTCCGACATTTGTCTCAGCCTCAATTAAAGCCTTTTGTGCACGGCGTCGCTTACGCTTTCGTTCCGCTTCACTGCTTGTTTTCCCGATGTGATCCTCAATATCTAAAATCAAGATGGTGCCGTCGTTAAGACGACGAACAAATTCCATTTGCTCTAATACTTCAACACCGGTCTTCACAACACCAGCTGGCAAACGGCACATCCGCCCAAGCAATTCAGGTGTATATGGAATTGCCTTGCTAAATCGCAGCGAACCATCATGCTGCAATGAGCGCAGCAACAATTTATGGTACAAATTGACGTACATGTACCCATCGGCCAACGATTCCAAAGCAATAATACGTTCCTGCTCAAAATGATTCTCATTCAAGCGCACGTAATACCAATGCTTCTTATCTGTCATTGTCTCTAATTCACTAATTTGGTAAGATAAGCAAGTAAATAAACGGTCCAAGTTAATTTACTGTCCGCAATCGGTTGCCGCCGGTTGCGGATTTTTTTATGCCTACCTTCTGACATTAGTTGCTCCTTTCTACTTCATACCAAAATCTGCGTCAGTAAGCTGGTGCCACTTCCAAAAGACTTCATGTGCTGTTCCGGGTGTAATCTGCAAAAACATCATCGTGTCAGTCGTATCATCATGCATGATACCGGCTACCCAAATACTGTTTGCCGATTGTGTGCGCTTAAATTCCTCATAGCACAAATAGTAACCAGAGCCATCCTTAATCACTGGATTTGGACGATTGATAATCACCGTCAACTTACTTGCTAGATTCATGCCAGTTCTCCTTTACCAAAATAATCAAACGTACAATCTTGCGGCTTGTGCGAATTGCCCACCACTTAAACTTTGGCAACCGCGGTAATAAGAAACACGTTAATACTGCCAAGCCAATATAAAGTAGCATTTGAGCTGTTAAATCTGAAAAAATCATTCTTCCTCCTATCGTTGTTCTAAACGGATGCCACGAAAAGCAATCTCATCACGGAACTTCGCATACGACTCACGTGAGATAAGCCATCCCCGTGAAAGTGGCATTACCGGAAATTCTGGATCAACTGACCGACACCATACTGAAGAAATAAAACTCTCCGATACTCCAGAGTACAGAGCTAGTTGATGCCTGTTTAACAAATCTGGCCAACCATACTTAGAATAGAACTCCAATTCAGCTAACTCTTCATCCGAATACTTTGGCAGCGCCATTACTCCACCTCCAATTCAAATTCCAAGATGGTAGCAACCGCTCGAATAATCGAATTATTCTTCTTACCACGAATCCCCCGGTTTACCATCCCCCGATTAATTGCGCGACTTAACTCGCTGCGTTGTGCAACTGGACGCACATCATCCGGTAGCAGCTTATTTACTGTGGGAATGATTTCGTCGTACGTCAGGTGCTTCAACCGCATCATCAAGTTAACCTTATCAGGCAACGACAAATTCTCTACAACGTTGTTCATAACAACCTCCTATCTCTAAAGTGCAGAATAAAGCACTCAATTTCGTGTATACGCGTTGACACGTATCAAATTTGATACTACAATGATAAAAGAAAAGCGCGATGGCCGCGTTTAATTTTGATTGATGTATCAAATTATGCACACATCTGATTAGACGTATACCATGTACCGCATTTCAGAATTGGGTACTGCAAAAGTATACTCAAAGCGCGAACTATATGTCAACGCCGTATTTAAGTGTGGTTTTGTGTGGTTGTCCGATTTTTTAAAGGAAGGAGGACACAATTATATGCTGTTGGACCGAATTAAAATTGCAGCGGAGCGCCGTGGATTAACACTTGCTGAGGTTTCACGTCGTGTTGGTCTTGGTGAAAAAACCATATACCGCTGGGATAAAAATTCGCCACAAATCGATCACGTCACTGATGTGGCTACGTTGTTAAACGTCTCAATCGATTGGCTAGTTGGCCGTGTAGACGAGTCTGATGAATACTACACTGACGAACAAACAATGATTGCCATCGAAGATATTATCAACTCGTCTCATCCACTATCTTATGGTGACGTGGAGATGGTAGACGACGACCGAGCTGCATTGCGTGGCATGCTAAGGAATTACTTCCTGCGTGACCCACGTGGTCAAGCCCGCGTCAAAGAATATATTAAAAGGAATCTCGATGTAACTAATGATTAAGATACTTGCTGGAGCCGTTGAACAAACAGGCTATAACGTATACGCCCTCTGTGAGAAGTTTGGTGTCGATATTGTACCAATCAATCTGCCTGAATCGCAGCTTGGTGCCGCCTCCCCAGAGACGAACACCCTTTTCGTAAACAGCAGTTTACTTGGACGACCACTTGGCCGTTTCGTGATTGCTCACGGATTGGTGCACCTCTTGCATCACAAGTCAGACTTCTTCTTTATGAATGCTGACTTAGCTGATTCTTCCCTACTTGACCGCGATGCTACGCTAACCGCATGCGAGATTGCCGTTCGGATGTACAACAAGGACAAATGCAACTGCATGTCATGCGACGCGACTTCTGTCTTAAGTTACTTTGAACTTCCAGAATGTTTTTATGGGGATGTTCAACGAGCAATTCTTGACTTCCACCAAGAAAACAAAAAATAGGATTTGACCCCGCACCGCCAAGCACTAAGTCAAACCCTATCATCAACACACCCAATTACCGACAATAGTGTCGGGGTTTTAGTGTGCTTTTATTTTACCACGGGATAACATTATTCCATTATGCATAGTTGTCCCATATACGGAAAGGAATATGAAATGGCGTACATTGAGAAGCTCAAATCTGGTCGTTTCCGCGTTGCGGTTTCGTGCCAAGATAATACCGGTACAAAAAAGCGCAAGACACGTACATTCGATAAGGAATCACAAGCCAAAAAATGGGGCGCAGAAATGGAAGCCGCTAAATATAATGGATTTGATTTTATTCAGAATGATGTATTGTTTATCGACTATTTTGATACTTGGGTAAATATCACAAAAAAAGCTACACTTCGCATCGGTTCACTCCAAAAATACCGTGCATATAGTCGTGCCTTAAAGCTATTACTGCCCAAACATAAGATGAGTCAACTTAATCACCTTATTCTTCAAAACGCTGTAAACGAGTACGGCAAGACGCACGCGCAAGCAACTACCAAAGGATTTACCGTTACTTTAAAAGCAGCTCTTAAAGACGCAATGATTGATAAGGTTGTGTCGATTGACCTGTATTCTCGTTTAAAAGCTAACAGCACAAAGCAACGTGCAGTGCTGCGTCAAAAGCACCTAAATCGGGAAGATTTCGAAAAATTAAACGAGTGGCTATTCTCACATCGCCCCGAAATATATGCTGACCAAGTATTGATGATGACTTTAATATCTTTGCAAACAGGGATGCGACTTGGTGAAGTTTTAGGATTAACACGATCAGATATCGACTTAACTAACAACATTATCGACATCAATAAATCTTATAGTACTAACGACAAAGTAATCGGTCCAACAAAGACAAAATCTTCAGTACGCGTAGTAGCAATCACTAAGGAACTGAGCAGTACGATTCGTGGTTACTTACGGAAAAACAAACCCGAGGAATACTTATTTGCTCATGATTCCAATTCGTCTTCGCAACACATTTCATTACACGTAGATCGCATCTTAAAGCAACTGCATATTCCTCGTGTTACATTTCACGGGTTCCGACATTCACATGTTTCGTACCTGTTAGACCAAGGCATCGACATTGCGTACATTTCCAAACGCGTTGGGCATGCCAGCACCACTATGACACTAACACGATATGCTCATTTACTCCGTGAAAAATCTATTGAATCCGAACAAGTGACGTTAGACGTCTTAAAAACTGATTCATCGAAAAAAATACAAAACAAATAAAAAAAGAGTGAATATTGAAATTCACTCTCTCTTGATAAATTAGCCGTTTGGGACCAAATTCTCCTTCAAAAAAGTTTTGGCCCCACAGCGGCCCCACGAATCGCTTTAAAGCCCGGTATAATAGGCTTTAAATTACTTCACGGCATCCTTCAAGGCCTTACCAGGCTTGAATGCAGGAATCTTTGAAGCTGCAATTTCGATTTCTTCACCAGTTTGTGGGTTGCGACCCTTACGAGCAGCGCGCTCACGCACTTCGAAGTTACCGAAGCCGATCAATTGAACCTTTTCATCCTTTGCAAGGAATTCTTGGATTGCGGCGAATACTGCATCAACAGCTTCGTTTGCATCCTTCTTCGTAAAGTTAGTTGAAAGAACAACCTTTTCTACCAAATCTTGCTTGTTAGCCATGCTAATGTTCCTCCTGCTTAATAGCTTAATGGAATATCCCAAATGTACGAAATTGAACGAATCGTTCTTTGATTTCGTTATTTAGAATAGCATAGTTAAAACCCCATAACAACCCACAATATGCTAAAAACGTTGATATAACGCGGTTTTTCCCACATTTTCATGTTTTATTCACTGAATATTTGTTTTTCAGCACTTATCAATCGTTCGTTATTCTTGGGTCACCGACAAATAAAAACCTCGCAACGATAATCGCCACGAGGTTTAATCTCATTCATTAAGTACGAGCACGCTTAATCAAGTGAATTGGCGTACCAGTAAAGTCGAATGACTTACGAATTTGGTTTTCCAAGAATCGTGCATATGAGAAGTGCATCAATTCCGGATCGTTAACAAAGACCACGAATGTTGGTGGTTGGATAGCAACTTGAGTCGCGTAGTAAACACGCAAGCGCTTTCCATTTACCGTTGGCGTTGGGTTCAACGCCAAGGCATCCATGATAACTTCGTTCAACGTTGCTGATTGTACACGCTTTTGGTGGTTCTCGTTAACTTGCTTAATCAACTCAGGCAACTTGTTCAAACGTTGCTTCGTCTTAGCAGAAACGAAAATAATTGGGGCGTATGACAAGTATTGGAACTCATCACGAATTTGCTTTTCGAAGTCAGCCATCGTGTGGTTGTCCTTCTCAAGCGTATCCCACTTATTAACGACGATGATAATCGCACGACCAGCTTCGTGGGCATATCCAGCCACGTGCTTGTCTTGTTCGCGAATACCTTCTTCGGCGTTCAAAACCATCAAAACAACGTTAGAATCATCAATGGCACGCATGGCACGCATAACTGAATACTTTTCAGTATTCTCATATACCTTACCACGCTTACGAATACCAGCCGTGTCGACCATCACAAATTCATCACCTTCAGCAGATGTGAATCGCGTGTCGATGGCATCACGCGTTGTTCCAGAAATATCTGAAACGATAACACGTTCTTCACCAAGGATGGCATTAACCAATGATGACTTACCAACGTTAGGACGACCAATGAATGAGAAGCGAATTGAATCATCCTCTTCTTCTTGATCAGTCGTTGGGAAGTGTGAAACCACTTCATCCAACAAGTCTCCCAATCCAGTACCGTGGGCACCAGAAATTGGGAATGGATCGCCAAAGCCAAGTGCGTAGAATTCATAGATTTCTGAACGCATCTCGATGTTATCGACCTTGTTTACGGCCAAAACAACAGGCTTCTTTGAACGGTACAAAATCTTTGCAACGCGTTCGTCAGCTTCAGTCAAACCTTCTTGGGCAGAAACCATGAAGATAATAACATCAGCTTCGTCAATCGCAATTTCAGCCTGTTGCACAATTTGTGTCATGAATGGCTCATCAGCCATATCAATTCCACCAGTGTCAATCAAACGGAATTCACGGGTCAACCACTCAGCGCGTGTGTAAATACGATCACGCGTTACACCTGGGGTATCTTCGACAATTGAAATACGGTCGCCGGCAATACGATTAAAAATCGTAGACTTACCAACGTTTGGGCGGCCAACAACGGCCACAACAGGAAATCCCATGTTACCCTCTTTTCTGCCAATCACCCATTGGATGACTGGCGGTTACTTACTATTCTCTATTGTACCGGTTTTCACCGGCACTGTCTGTTGTCGTGACCAGTAGAAAATCGTGTTTTAACGAAATTAAGCGTGCGTTGAGACAACCCAACACACGCTTAATCTTTTGCGCTATTTAAAGCTTATTAGTTGAAGTCCTTGAAGATATCTCCAAAGGCGTCACCCAACGTAGCTGAACCCTCTTCTTCTGAAGTTGAGTAGTTAGTTGGTGCTTGCTCTTGGCGAGGACGACGTTGACGACGAGGACGGTCGTTGTTGTTTGAACCCTCTTCGCGTGCAGGAGTCTCTTCCAAAGCCTTGATTGACAATGACAAACGTTGCTTGTCAGGGTTTACTTCCAAAACCTTAACCTTAACCTTGTCACCGGCCTTCAAAACATCACTTGGGTTAGCAATGTGCTTGTGTGAGATTTGTGAAACGTGAACCAAACCTTCAACACCAGGGAACACTTCAACAAAGGCACCAAAGTCAACAACGCGCTTTACAGTACCTTCCAAAACAGTTCCTTCTGGAGCTTCAGCAGCTGCAGCTTCCCAAGGACCAGGTTGCGTAGCCTTGATTGACAATGAGATACGCTCCTTTTCAGGATCCAATCCCAAAACCTTAACCTTAACTTCTTCACCAACTGACAAAACGTCTGATGGTTGTGAAACGCGCTCGTGTGAGATTTCAGATACGTGTACCAATCCGTCTACACCACCAAGGTCGATGAATGCACCGAAGTTAGTCATGCGGGCAACCTTACCTTCAACGACGTCACCAACTGACAATTCGTTGAATACGCGTGACAAAGCTTCTGAACGCTCTTCGTTCAAAACGTCACGACGTGACAAGATCAAGCGGCTGTCAGCAGCGTTGATCTCGATAATCTTCGCGCGGATAGTTTGCCCCTTGTATTGGTTCAAATCTTGCACGAAACGGTTCTCGATCATTGAAGCAGGTACGAATCCACGTACACCTTCAACGTCAACAACCAATCCACCCTTAACGACTTGCGTTACAGGTGCTTCCACAATGTCATCAACATTGTGCTTGCTTGCGATTTCTTCCCAAGCACGACGAGCTTCCAAGCGACGCTTTGACAATAGGTATGATCCACCTTCCTTGTCAGAACCGATAGTTGATACAACTACCAAGTCCAATACGTCTCCAACCTTGACAAGGTCGTTAACGTTTGCATCACGGTCAGCCGTCAATTCGCGCATTGGGATAACACCCTCAACACCGGCACCTTCGATACCTACGATAACTTGACGAGCATCGTCAATTGCCAAGACTTCACCCTTAACTACATCGCCAACCTTAACTTCGGCTACGCTGTCAAGAGCTGCCAATAGCTCGTTGTTCTCTTCGTTCATTACAATATATCCTCCTGGTCACACGACTCTAGTAGTTATTATACCGAATCCTTTTATAAATTACTAGTAGTCTTTTACAACTTTCTTTATGTTTTTTGTTAGTTTTGCGTCTTTTCCGCAATAATCGCCTTAACTGCGTCGACGACACCGTCGATTGACAAGCCAGTTGTATCCAATTCAACTGCATCATCCGCCTTCTTCAAAGGAGAAATCTCGCGGTGTGAATCTAGATAATCACGCTTTTCAATGGCTGCCTCAAGCTCTGCAAGAGATGTATCCATCCCCTTAGCTTGGTTTTCCTTAAAGCGGCGTTGTGCACGCTCAGCAACCGATGCAATCAAGAAAATCTTGACTTGCGCGTTTGGCAACACCGTTGTTCCAATATCACGACCGTCCATGACAACGCCATTTTCTGACGCAATATCACGTTGCAAGGCTGTCATCGCTTCACGAACAGCAGCATACGAAGAAACAGCTGACACATTGGCCGTCACTTCGACTGAACGAATTTCTTCGGTTACTTCTTGACCGTTCAAGAAGACACGTTGCACTGGTTCACCAGGTTGGAACGTAATGGTCAAGTCAGGTAGCAGAGCTGTTACGCCTGATTCATCATTTGGATCCACACCCGCTTGAAAAGCAGCCAGCGTGATTGCACGGTACATTGCACCAGTGTCAACGTACACAAAATTTAAGTCTGATGCCAAGATTTTGGCAATCGTTGACTTTCCAGCAGAAGCTGGTCCGTCAATTGCGATTTGAATCGGATTCATAATCAATTGTCCTCACTCATTTAGATAACAACTAATTGTACGTTAAATTCACACAAAATAAAAGACACACTCCCAACGGAATGTGTCTTTTATAGATTACTTGACCTTCAAATCTTGACCATAGTAGGTTGAATAATTTGAGGCAGTCAATCCTGGGTTCAATGAGTACAATGCTTCAGGCGTCGTCCCATTGGCAACAGCGAAACTATACAAAGTACCAGACTCAAACTTCACCGTGTTACCGTCAGACTCTGAACTTGAACTTGACGATGATGAGGCTTCAGATGACGAAGCAGCTGATTCAGAAGCAGCTTTGCTTGACGCTTCTGCTGCCGATTGACTAGCTGCTTTCGCCTTCTTCTCAGAAGCACTGGCCGCTTTCTTAGCACGTGACTCTGACTTTGCAGTTTCCGTAATTTTGCTCGTAGTAGTGGTTGTCTTTGTTGAAGTCGTTGCTGGTAATTCAGTGCTAGTTGTGGCATCAACTGGCTTATTCAACGCTTGCAAATACTTATAGACAGGCACAAATGACAGAGCAATCACAATCAATACCAAAATCCCAACAACCATACTTACGCGTTGAGACTTGCGTCGGTTTTGCGTTCGTGAGTATTGACCGGTGGCTTCATCTTTAAAAGATGCCTCCCATGGCTGTTGTTCATTATTCTTCTCGGTCATGATTGGTCTCCTAACTTTCTCTTTTGAATACTACTAAGCATACACTAACTCGCATTCAAAATTGAGTGTCACATCTAATCCTTAACCTAAATTAAAAAGTTTTGCGACTTGCATGCGCCAATCCGTCACACCTGCTAATTCTGCCGGTGCTTCAGTTGCAACCAAGGCCAACTCTTCTGGGTGCCAATCAACGACACCGACCGATTCAGCCTCATCATTTGACTTGGCATCATCCCCGAAGTGATCCAACAATTGACGACGTAACCCCGCATCAGACTTTGCGTAATTAACTAAGTTATACAAATCTTGTTGACGCTGTTGACGACGGGCCTCAAACATCGTTGCGACTTCATCCGGATTCATACCTTGCTTAGCATAAAAATCAAGTAAGTTAGCCTTGTCACGACCTATTTCGTCGGCACCGAATCGCTTATCATAGTAACCCATGACCACTTCGCGGTTCGGAATGGTGCCATCAATCATATTAAGCTGTAAGTTTTCATCACCAGGCACATACAACAAAATGGCAGCTGACTGCTCGCCATCACGACCAGCGCGTCCAATTTCTTGGAGATAATTAGCCAAATCATTGCTCAAGTGGTAGTGAATCACATAACGAACATTATCCTTATCAATCCCCATCCCAAAAGCTGACGTCGCTGCAATAACATCAATTTGACCCAACATAAATTGTTGTTGAATGCGGTATCGTGACATCGTATCAAGTCCCGCGTGGTAAGCTGCCACACGACGACCCGTATTTTCTGCCAACCAATCAGCCATTGACGTGGCCAACTTACGGCTTGAGAAATAAACAATTCCTGGTCCTTGTAGTTGGCGCACCAAATCGGCCAAGCGTTCACGCTTTTGTCCTTCGTTTGCTAACGTTTCCGTGTGCAAGTAAATGTTTGGGCGATCTACGGATTGACGATAAATGAACCAGTCTGATTCAGGCAAACCAAATGGCACTGTGATATCGTTCATCATCTTTGGCGTTGCCGTAGCTGTCAACAACAACAATTGCGGTTGACCAAGTTTCTTGTGAACTTGTGGCAACGCTAAGTAATCTGGTCGGAAATCTGGTCCCCAACTGACAATCGTGTGTGCTTCGTCTACCACTAACAAGTTAATCTTCACCTTACGCAAAGCAGATTGCACAACAGTTTGTCCCAACATTTCTGGTGACACAAACAAGAACTTGTATTGGTCCAAACTACGCAAAATCGTACGACGGGCATCCTGTGGCAACGTTGAATTCAACGCTACTACCTTTGGTTCACCGGCGTAATTTAAACGCGCAACTTGATCTTGCATCAATGACAACAATGGCGTCACGATGATAACCAAGCCATCACGCATGTTACCCATCATTTGATAAATCAATGACTTACCACCACCAGTTGGCAACATAGCCAAGGTGTTTTTTCCAGCAGTTAATGCTTCAAGCACTTCTGCTTGACCCGGCTTAAATGAGTCGAAGCCAAACTTTTCTTTTAGAACCGCAGTCAATGCTGTCTTATCCACGAGCGGCCTCCTCTTGCTTCGTCAAATAAATCTCATACAAACGGAATAGGAAGAATTCTAGTGGATCGTCAGATGTACGAACCATGCTAAACTCCCAATCGTTAATTGGTCCGGTTAGGTTTTGCTCAAAGTGAGCAACCACATCCGGCGTCAAATAGTTCTTATACGGAAAATCATTCATCGGTAGCCAAATCGCCGCAGTCAACAAGTGTTCGCGAATCGTCCCAATCTTCAAACGACGGCTCTGGACCATCTCATCCATTGGGCGACCGGCAATCACGCCGTTATATGACGCTTGCACGCTATTTGGTAGCAATGGGCGGTGGGCAACCAAATCCCATAACAACTTCAATGGCGTGTTGGCACCGCGTTGCAATTCTTCTGACCAGATTGCGTATTGATCAATCTGCCAGAAATAAAAGTCATCTTCCGTCCACGTTGCTGGGAAACCCAACTGTTCAAAGTTTAAACCTGGTGTTTCGTGACCGACCCACGTTGCTACCAAGCGGTCTGCGTCTTCTTGTGGTCGACGTTGCAAGAATCGTTGAATCGTCAATGCCCACGTTGCAACCAAACGTGGTGAATTCATGTTGCCATACCACGCCTTAACCGTCAGCATCGTACGTGGATCAATCTGCAAAGGATAATATTTCTTATTGCTGTACGCCACTTCTGACACCACTTGATTTGCCAACCAGAAGGCTTGCATAAAGGTCAATACATCAACCTTCAATAACGTACCCAAATGCTCTGGCATGTAGTGGTTTGCAGCGTACTCAGCTTGTGCTTCTTGACCGGCTGGCGTCAAAAGAAGTTGACCTTCTCCAGCCTCAGCCAGCAATCCTGCTTGTTGCAATGCGGCAATGCGGGCATCAAATGTGTCCTTATCTAGGCGAGGCATCAAACCTGAAATTTGCAACAATCCGTAGCGCAAACCCCAATATTCCGTTGACACTGTTACCTGACGCTTCAATAAACCAAAAATCACCCTGTGACGACGAGGTTCAGACGCCGAAAACAGGGTGATCAAGAAATCATTTGTCAACTGCTTGACCACCTCTCATGTATTTCTTCCAAGTGTAATGAAGAAACCAAAACGGTGCAAGCAGAATAGGACTTATTTAGTTAAGTTGTGAGCGGGTCGTGTTAATAATTTGACGCAATCCCAAATATACCAAGCCTGAAACAGCTGTCAAAATAGCGCCTTCAATCAGATTGAACGGAATAACCATCCACAATAGGTATGTCCCGAGGCCAATTGTCTTTGCAATATCGAAATTAGCAAACATCGCATACAGTGGCACCGCATAAACGTAGTTCAAAATCACCATCGCCAACGTCAATCCAAGCGTTCCCAACACGGCACCAACAACGTAGCGCTTCGCTGAGATATCTTGGCGCTTCACGATAATCATAATAACCGTTAATAACACAGCCATTGCAATAATATTCATTGGCAAGCCAATGTAGTCATTCACACCTTCATTATTCAGCAACAACTTCAATAATGAACGTAACAGCAAAATGACACAACCACTCTTCAAATCAAGCATCAACGCCCCCAACAAAACTGGCACAAATGAAAAATCAATTTTCAAAAATGATGCCCCAGGAATCAATGGAAACTGTGGAAAAATCATCAACACAAATGATATTGCAGCCAGCAAGGCAATAACGGTCAAACGACGCGTCTTATTCATAACAACAAACCTCCACCTGGTCGTAAAAACAGCCGGTTCCTTCATGCCAGGGCGACATAAAGAAACCGGCTGTGACCAGTCAATCTATTTTTTCTTCTGCATACCAGACTTTACTGTCGGTCACGGATTTACACCGTGTCAGCCACACCAAACCTGACGTGGGTCGCGGACTTCTACAAAACGTAGTTACCGCCGGTCGGGAATTTCACCCTGCCCTGAAGATATTCAATTGTAGATTTAAGGTTAGCACGCGACTAACTAATGGTCAACCATCCAAGTCAACCTTGTGACGCAGCTTATCGTAAGCGTGCTTCTCATTATTCAGCAAATCATAAATACGGCGAATCTGTGGCGCAAACCACTTCAACGTCAAATCTTGGGTTCCCTGCAACGTTTGGATTTGCAAACGACCACGAATAATACCAGTGTCTGGATTAATCGTGTTCACTTGATCAAGCGTCATACGCAAAGAATCCAAATGGAATGGACGCCAATGTGCGAAATACAAAGTTCCAGAATCACCAAGAGCAAATGCATACCACTTGAAGCGACCTGTTGGTTCACCTGCATCTGTTAAACCGGCCATTTTCGTTAAGAAAGCGACGACTACTGTTTCGTCATCAGCAAGTGAATTCTCAATGTTCTTAAAATGCTTACGGCCAAGCCATCCCATTGGCTTCAATAGCCAAGGCCAGCCGGCGACTTTGTGTTCCTTTGCAAAGGCGTACATGCCAGGGCCGGTTTTCATATAATTACGGCCAGAACGTGTATCTGGTGTTGCCATCTTGCATCCCCCCATTCAAATTTCATCACAATCATTGTGAAACGTTTCTGTGAAAGGCACATTACCTCTCCACAGTTCTTCATCTTACTGTAATTGTAACAAAAGTCGAGCGGTTACATGTCCTGAATAGCTCGAACGTGGATGACATTACGTAAAAATAGCCAACCGCCCGAAATAACAAAGACCATACCACCGGTAATTGGTGACCAGACAAAGGCCAAGCACGTTCCAATCAGCCCAATGCCGATTAACCAAAGGCGACTACGATTGACGCGCCACATTCTTTTTTGTTGTGCTGGATTGTCCAGATGCTTCGCGATGACATGACTCAAGTTGTACAAAGCAATCACGGACATGACATACACAATCCCGTAAGTCACACTCGGTGCTACCCGGGTTGGGAACTCACCAAACCAAGCCGTTGTAATCGGCACCAAAGACATTGGCAAAAACGTCAATGCATTGGTCCACAAGACGCCGCTATCCACTTTTTCGATATTACTAATAATCAAGTGGTGGCTAACCCAAAAACTAGCTGTAATAATAAAACTTACCAAGTAAGCCAAAAATGTACTTAACCACGCAGCATTGCCAATTCCCGCCCAAGTACCGATTGACGGAATTTTCAAATCCAACACCATAATCGTGATGATGATTGCAAAAATCCCATCACTAAACGCTTCTAATCGACTTTTACTCATAACCTTCCCCTTTATCCGCAAAAAAGAGGCCTCCAGGAAGCCCCAGACGCCTCTATTATAGCTTACCAGCGTCCTGCTGACTTGCGGTATTGCTTTCCAGCCTTCAACGCTTGTACTTCTTCATAACGCAAAGGACGGTACTCACCTGGTGTTAGGCCAGTCAAATCAAGCATGCCGTAACGCTCACGAGTCAACTTCAACACTTCGTGACCAACCGCCTTCATCATTTCCTTAACTTGGTGGTACTTACCCTCGTGAATCGTCAACTTCACAATTGCCGTGTGGTTCTTTGTGTTCGTTGATTGGATTTCAGCACGGGCAGGCGCAGCGTTAAACGTCGTGTAACGACCGTTTTGCTTTGTCTTAACTGTGACACCGTGACGAAGCTTCTCTAGTTCTTCGTTCGTTGGAATCCCCTTCACCTTAGCAACATAAACCTTGTCGATACGGTAACGTGGGTGCATCAACTTGTTGGCCAATTCACCATCGTTCGTCAACAACAAAACACCGGTTGTATCGTAGTCCAAACGACCAACTGGGTAGACACGCTCAGGTTCATCGACAATGTCCATAACCGTTGCACGGCCCTTATCGTCACTGTTTGTTGTCACAACGCCACGGGGCTTGTTCAACAAGAAGTAAACCAACTTTTCACGTGAGTCAATTGGTTCACCACTCACTTCAATCTTATCTGATGGCTCAACCTTAGTTCCCAATTCATGAATTGTCTTACCGTTGACTGTTACTTTACCATCCAAAATCAATTGTTCTGATGCACGACGTGATGCAACTCCCGCTTGAGCCATCACTTTTTGCAATCGTTCTGCCATGTTATTCTTCTCTTTCTGCTGTTTCAGCAAGCTCTGGTAGGGCCACATCAAATGCAGATCCACCTTCTTCTCCTGGCATCAAAGGCAATGCCACATCCTTTTGGGCACGCAAGGCATCCAAAGCCTCGGCTGTTACTAACGGTGGCAACTCTTGCAAATCACTCAAACCAAAGTAGTTCAAGAAGTAAGCGGTTGTCCCATATAGGATTGGGCGACCTGGTTCATTAGAACGGCCGCGTCCTTCTACCAAATTACGTAGTGCCAATTTTTGAATCGTTGCTTGTGATTGCACGCCACGAATTTCGTCAATCTCAACTCGTGTGATTGGTTGCTTATATGCAATAATCGCCAACACTTCCAGTGACGCCTGTGACAAAGCTGTCGTCAGTGGCGCCGTAAAGTAACGGTGAATTGTCTCAGCAAGTTCCGACTTAGTGACCAATTGATACTGGTCGTCAGTCTTCAAAACGTCGAGCGCACTATTCTCATCGCTCTCATATTTGGCGGCAAGATCTTCTAACAAGCCAATGACGGCAGGCTTCGCGAAACCAGTCGCATCGGCCATTTCTGCAACCGTGATGCCTTCATCACCAGCCACAAAAAGCAAACCTTCAATTTGTTGTAAGCTAGTCTTCATCGTCAAAATCGACTCCCTCATCTGCAGTTTCATCATATGGCACAACACCTAAGGTCAGGTAAATGGCACCATATTCATCTTCTTGGGCAACACGCAAATGTTGGTGACGCACCAACTCTAGCATAGCTAGGAAGGTTGTGACCATCTTATCGCGACTATCATGTTCCCCAAAAAAGGTTTCAAATTCAATCGTTTCACCCGGTGTCATCCGTGCCACAATTGTTTTCATTTGGGCACTAATTGACCACGTTTCACCGCGCATTGTGCGTGGACGAACTTGTTTCTTCGTACGGTTAGCGACCATTTGGTTAAAAGCCAGTTGCAAATCAAACAACCCTAAGCCTTCTGGCAATGGCGCCACGTCAATATCGTCTGGAATCGCCATCGGTGCACGTGAGAACTGCAATTGACGCCCTTCTTCACGTTCGCGCAGGTCGTCAGCTGCTTGTTGATAACGTTGATACTCCAACAGTTGGGCCATCAAGGCCTCACGTGGATCTTCTTCATACACAAATTCGGCTAATTCTTCATCATATGTCAATTCTTCGTTTTTCGGAATTAAATATGACGCCTTGATTGACATCAAAGTAGCCGCCATTACCAAGAATTCGCCAGCGATATCCAAGTTCCGTTCTTCCGCTTGATGCAAAAACGCCAAGTACTGAGCCGTAATCTCAACAATTGGAATATCCATAATATCCATTTCATTAACTTTGATAAGGCGCAGGAGCAAGTCCAGCGGCCCTTCGAAGTCATTCAAGCGATACGTTAAATCTTCAGCCATGCAAATACTTCCGCCATTCCGTCAAGATTGGTTGCGTGCTAATCGTGCCAACAATCGTTTTATCTGGGTATCGTAGCTTCATCGCTTCATATATTTCTGAACCAACAGCGATACGTGATGTACCTGGCACTTCCGGTCCAAACACTACCAAGCGCAATACAATCGAATCAAACACTGCTTCTACACCCAATACAGCAACATAGTGTTGCGTTTCTGGTGACTGCCAAAGCAAAATTTCACGTGCATCACTGGCTTGATACCATTCGATTTCGCGTTGCACAGAAGCCACATCATGCAAACGTGGCAAATAAGACAAAAGTCCCATCGCAATTTTCGGTTGATCTTTACGAACCACAACTAACATGTACGGCCTCCTTTCTTAGTTAAGCACGCGGATGACTTTTGCCATAAACTTCAGTCAAACGCTTATTCGAAATGTGTGTGTATATCTGAGTCGTTGAAATGTCGGCGTGACCGAGTAATTCTTGCACAATACGTAAATCCGCGCCATTTTCCAAAATGTGCGTCGCAAACGAATGACGCAACGTGTGTGGCGAGACATCTTTGGTAATGCCCGCTGCCTTGACCCAACCCTTTATCAACTTCCAGACACCTTGGCGTGTCAATTGATGTCCGTGATCATTTAGGAAAATCACCTGTTCATCCTGTTGTTTGCCAAGGAATGGTCGTCCATCCGTTAAATATCGTTGCAACCAGTGCGATGCAACATCCCCAATCGGAATGATGCGTTCTTTGTCACCTTTTCCAAGTGTCTGAATCAAACCAAGCTCCAAGTGCAAATTATCCAGACGCAAATTAACCAACTCGCTCACACGCAAGCCCGTCGCATACATCACTTCGAGCATTGTGCGATTGCGCAAACCCAACGGCGTGTTGGGGTCAGGCACAGCCAGTAGCGCTTCGACTTCAGTCAGCGTTAAAACAGCTGGCAGATGTTGCGCTTTTTTAGGCGGATCGACTTGTGTCATTGGATCGATAGCCACCCAGTTATTGCTGGTCGCAAATTGGAAAAACTTTCGCAACGTGGACACCATGTGAATGACCGTGTTACGTGACTTGCCGTTTTTCTCTAACTCACCGAGAAAGGCCATAATCGTGAAACGGTCGATATTCGCCAACGGCATCGACTTTTCTTTTTCAATTAAATACGTAAAGAAATGACGCAGGTCTTGCTGATAGGATGCCCGCGTATTGGCTGACAATCCCCGCTCCACCGTCAGATAGTGCAGGTAGTCAACCATATTATCTTCATATGGACCTACCTGATGTAACATCTTATTCGCCGTCGCTTTCTTCTACCAAGAACAACCCGTTCTCATTTTGCGTAATCTTACGTTGCTTGTACAAGTTTCCGACTGCACGCTTGAATTGTGACTTTGACATACCAAAGTACTTCTTAATTTGCTTTGGATCTGACTTATCAGTAAATGGCAAGCTGTGCGTTGATGAACGTTGCAACAATGCCAACAACATCGCTGCATCATCTGAAATTGCCTCGTGAGCACGTGGACGCAATGACAAGTTCAGCACACCATCTTCGCGCACACCGATAACACGTGCATCAACTTCTTCACCAAGACGTGGTTCGCGTTGACGCTCATCCGGGTGAATGAAGCCGAAGTTGTAATCTGGTGTGATAACCAACGTTCCAACCATCTTCAAACGGTAAACCGTTGCCTTCACCTGCTTGTTCTTCATATCAGGCTTAGCTGGGATACGCACAGCTTGTAGAATGTCAGCTGAGGCCAATTCACCCCACAAACGGTCCTTCTTATCAATGCGCAACGTAATCATCAACTTGTCACCGCGTTGTGGCCACAATTCCTTAATTGTTGGCAACTCATCAAGTGACACAACCACATCCTTGTTTGGCAAACCGATATTCACGAAAACACCAAGGTCACGACGAATATCCGTTACTTCACCCCATGCATAGTGGCCAAGACGAACGTCAGGAATATTCTTCGTAATTTGCAAGTTGTGCTTTTCGTTCTCGTATGCAAATCCAGTTACAACGCCACCAATCTTCAATGGCTTTTGCAATTCACTCTTGTCGATTTCGTATGTCAAACCGTCAATTTGTGCGTAGTAATACTTGTCGTTCTCATCCGTCACCTTGGCTGAGATGATTTCTCCAATTTTGTGTGTCATATTATTTTCTCCATATATCTCTTTGCATCAGCTGCATCAACCTAAGGTAGTCCGATGCCACAGCGCTGGCAAAGCCGTTGTTCAACTGACATGCCGTCAGTAAACCCATTTTCTGTCTACTCTAGTTTACCAGAAGTTAGGCGTTATATGTAAACTAATTCGAATTCATTTCTGACATTTTCCCAGAGTTTTGATAGAATAAGTAGACATCATTATTTTTTGAAAGCGAGATACATCCTATGAAGGCTGTTGGTATGGAGCCACAAGTCTTGATCGACATCTTGGTCGGATCAAAGATTGGCGTGGTTTACCCATTTGGAACTGATCACCGTGGCGACTTGGTCGTTACATCATACGCATTGAAGCAAGCTGGTTTGCCATCAAACATGGCTGGTGCTGTCGTGCAACTTGAAGACGTTGAAGAAACTGCGCCTGGTAACTTCGTTTGGAAGTTCAACCCAGACGTCAAGTTGATTCGTCCATTCCGTGTTCACGGAACGATGGAATTGTTCGACGTTGAGGATGACTTGATTCACTACGAGCCAACCAACTGGTTCAACGTTGAAAAGGAAAACGAAGGTCACGCTAAGATTGCTGACTGGATGGAAAGCTATGTTGCTGAGCACCCAGACATCGACCGTATCCCACGCGCCGACATTCCTGAAGACATTGCTGAATTGGCCATTTCTTTCGATGACTGGCGCGCAGCTTACTTCGACTTCTTGTTTAAGCCAACCAAGGCTCAAAAGCAAGAATTGCGTACGAAGCGTTACGACGTTGACCCATTGTAAGATATAAAACAGGTCCTGAGAACTCGTTACGAGTCATCGGGTCCTGTTTTTGTTAGTTCTGTATTTTTTCTTGAATCGCTTCAGCCAATGTTTGCGAGAAGTTAAGCCCCGCCTCGCGTCCCATACGATCAATTGCGTATGGAATCGTTAACGTCTTTTTAACAGGGCGATTGTCGCTCAACGCAATATACTCTTTGATATTTACATCGACCAGCGTTACAACTTCGTCTTCTTTTGCTTCTGGCAACGTATAGACAGATTCTGGTAACTCCTGACCATCGTGCGCAAAATCAACTGCCATTTCCCCAATGTATTCTCGCGCCATCTCAATTGCATCGGCCACTGACTCGCCTTGCGTCATCCCATTAATCACTGGAATTTCTACAAAATAATAATCATCATCAGTCCGTGTATGCACAACAATTGGATAAACAACCGTGTCCTCCATTGAAACCACCTCCTAAATCCCGTGCTTCTTAAACAAACTAACCGCTAACACATCCTTAATTTGTGGATGTCGCGGCAACCACTCTCGTACGCCGCTTGGTGAAACCCAGACATCATGATTTGCACCATGTCGCAATAGATGCCACCCCGCATTCAAAAAACGCCGTTCCACTTCTCGTCGTTTCATAGAAAAAGCTTACCTGTCCTTTCATTATAACACGTAAAAAGCACGTGTAAACTCTCGTGCTAAATACGTTTCAGTAATAAAGAGACAAATAAGCCAATTTTTTCCAATTTTATTTAACTTTCGCAATCAATGGACGCATCATCAATGGTGCAATAATCGTTGACGCAATGATAACAATGACCATTTCACCAAACACTTGGTTCGACAAAATGTGGCCAGTTGCACCGATTTGGGCAATAACCAACGCCATTTCACCAC
This sequence comes from Weissella confusa, assembly GCA_016466735.1. Taxonomy (GTDB): domain Bacteria; phylum Bacillota; class Bacilli; order Lactobacillales; family Lactobacillaceae; genus Weissella; species Weissella fermenti. Next base: position 106,897 of record JAAOED010000005.1, read on the forward strand.
GTGAGACCATCCCCGCGCCAATGGCATTACTGGTGTACTTGTCCAGTCGCGCCATACGCGCACCGAATCCGGCACCATAGTACTTTGTTGCCACCGCCAAGGACGTTAGCAAAATCATAATCCACCACGTTTCAGCCAAATTATGAAAGACGACGTTCAATCCAATCGATCCAAAGAAGATTGGGAATACCGTCCATTCACCAAACAATTCCGTCGTATGCAACAACTTATCTGACTTTGGCAACTGACGGAGCAACACACCAATTGCAAACGCAATAATTGGCATAACCGTGTTTAATCCCAGTCCTGATCCACCGATAAAGGCCGCATAAGCCGTCACCAATAGCAAAGCCAAGATATCGTCTAGTACGGCTGCCCCCAGTACAACAGCTCCCATAACAGTTCCAAGCTTTCCTTGTTCACCCAAAACTGAAATGGTAATTGAAATTGACGTAGCGGCGAACACGACACCCCAGAACAACGCAATTTGCCACTCGTAACCAAACAGCAAGGCAACAACCGGGAATACCGCTAACGGCGCGACAACTCCCATCAAAGCAACCAAATTAGATGCCTTGAAATTTTGCAATAATTGACGCGCATCCGTTTCCAAACCCGCATTCACCATCAGCAACATTACCCCAAATTCTGAGACAACGTGCATCAAATGCGATGGCTCAACCAATCCAAGCAGCGCTGGTCCCACAACCACACCGGCGATTAGTTGACCCACAACTTTTGCAAATCCTAACTTGCCGGCAATCCAACCGAATCCCAGCGTCACAACAAGCAATCCCAACATCATCAAAATTTCCATCTCTACCTCCTACAACTTATTTTATATAAGTCCTACAAAAACAAAAAAGCGCACACTCCAAATCCCCCTGGTTACCCACCCAGGAAACTTGAAGCATACGCCCAACCGAAATCTCTATTCACTTCTACAAATTATTGATTGCGTGAGAACAAGTTGCTAAATGGTGACTCACCAGTGTTCGCAACTTGCGTCAAGAAAATCTTGATGGCTGTTTGAGTTGTCAAACCTTGTGACTTGAAAATCTCATCTGCCTTATCCTTGACATTGTCCTCGACGCGCAATTGAATCAGCTTCTCTGCCATAACGATACTTCCCTTCGCAATTGTCTTAATTTGTATATGAGTATTGTAGCACACGCGCAACAGACAATACTATCAATATCATTGCATATTACTAGGGAATTGTACGGCGAAACTATGACTTTTGTTTGACCACGTCAAAATTCATATTATTTATTATCGGTATCAAAGATAATTGTAACTGGTCCGTCATTGACCAAGCTGACTTTCATATCAGCGCCAAACTCACCAGTAGCCACCGTTAAACCAGTCGCTGCCAATTTTGTATTAAATTGGTCATACATCTTTTCAGCGTAGGCCGGTGCACCTGCATCCGTAAAACTTGGTCGATTACCACGACGCGTATCGGCATAAAGCGTGAATTGAGAAATTGACAGAATTGATCCGCCAACATCTTGAATACTTAAGTTCATCTTACCAGCTTCATCTTCAAAGACCCTTAAACCAGTAATTTTACGAACCAAGTAATCCAACTCAGCTTCCGTATCCGTATCTTGAATGGCAACCAGCAACGTGTACCCTTGCTCGATTGCCCCCAGCTCTTGACCTTCGACCGTTACACTCGCTGATGATACTCGTTGTAAGACAACTCTCATTACTTAAATGCTCGCTTTACTTCGTAGACATCCTTGACATTCTTAATCGAATCCATGATGTGTTCCAATTGTTCCAAGTTGCGAACGCCAACGCTCAATGAAATATTAACATTGTTGTTGTGATCAATACGACCGTTCACAAAGTTCAATGACTTCGTTGTGTTATTCACTGTACGAATAACGTCGTTCAACAACTTGTTGCGGTTAGTTGCTGCCACAGCCAAGTCAGCGTCATACTCATTCTTCGTATCACCTTCTGGCTTTTCCCAGGCAACATCAACCAAGCGTTGACCTTCCGTTTCAGCCGCACGCAAGTTTGGGCATCCCAAACGGTGCACTGATACACCACGACCCTTGGTTACATACCCGATAACTTCATCACCGGGCACCGGTGTACAACAACGGCCCAAACGAACCAACAAGTTGTCGACACCTTGAATCACAATACGATCTTCACCGTGTTGTGGCTTCTCCTTCGATTTCTTGCTCTCATTTTCGATCGTTTGGTGTTCTTCCAAAATGGCCTTTTGCTCGGCTGCTTGACGGGCTTCTTCAAGCTCCGCACGCTTTTCTTCCGTGAACTTGTTTGCCACACCTTGAGGCTTCAAATCACCAAAGCCGAGTGATGCATACATGTCATCAACACTTAGGAAATGCAACTTTTCAGCTGCCTTTGCCTCGTTATCAGCTTGCATCAACTCTTCAACATCAAAGCCTTCCTCAGCTAGCCAATCGGCAACCATCTTCTTGCCCGCTTCGATGTTGTCAGCCTTATCCAACTTACGGAAGTATTGCTTAATCTTATTACGAGCACGACGCGTTGAAACCAAATTCATCCAGTCACGATTTGGCTTGGCGTTTTGTGACGTCACAATTTCAACAATATCCCCCGTCTTAATTGGGTAGTCCAACGGTACCATACGGTCATTAACCTTAGCCCCCGTTGTGTGATTACCAACGTTGGTGTGAATGCTGTACGCCATATCCAATGGACCAGCACCCTTTGCCAATTCAATCACATCTCCCTTTGGCGTGAAGGCAAACACGCGGTCCGTGAACAAGTCACCCTTAACCGATTCCATGAAGTCATCCGCATCACGCGCATCTTCTTGCAATTCCAAGATTCCCTGGATCACGTTCAACTTCTGCTGGTCCGCATTCTGTACATCAGCCCCAGCGAAGTTACCTTCCTTATAAGCCCAGTGTGCAGCCACACCAAATTCGGCGACTTCGTGCATTTGGTACGTACGAATTTGTACTTCAAGTGGACGACCACCTGGTCCAATGACCGACGTGTGCAATGATTGGTAACCATTTGCCTTTGGTAGCGCAATATAATCCTTGAAACGACCTGGCATCGGTGTCCAACGGGCGTGGATTGCTCCCAATACGGCGTAAGTTTCAGGAATTGTATCTACCAAGACACGGATAGCCAACAAGTCGTAGATTTCTTCGAACTTCTTCTTCTTATCCACCATCTTGCGGTAGATTGAATAGATGTGCTTTGGACGACCATATACTTCGGCGTGTTGCAAATGCAATTCCGTAATTGCTTGCTCAATATCGCTAACTGCTTGGTCAACGATTTCCAAACGTTCTTGGCGACGCAATTGCATTGACTTAGCGATGTCGTGGTAGGCCTCTGGCTCAAGATAGCGCAAAGACATATCTTCTAGTTCCCACTTAATCGTCATAATTCCCAGACGATCAGCCAATGGTGCGTAGATTTCCAACGTTTCTGACGCAATGCGCTTTTGCTTTTCTTCACGCAATGCGCTCAACGTACGCATGTTGTGCAAACGGTCAGCCAACTTAACGATGATGACACGAATATCGTGCGACATCGCCAACAACAGCTTACGGTGATTTTCCGCTAGTTGCTCACGTGATGACTTATACTCAATCTTTGACAACTTTGAAACGCCGTCAACAATCACAGCCACATCACGACCAAATTCACGTTCAACATCTTCTAACGTTGCTTCAGTATCCTCGACGACATCATGCAGATAACCTGCCACGACTGTATCTGGATCCATATGCAAGTCAGCCAAGATGCCAGCGACTTGAATCGGGTGAATAATGTAAGGTTCACCTGACTTACGCTTTTGTTCCTTGTGCAAGTTGTAAGCAAAGTCGTATGCTTTATCAACTTTTTTAACATGATCCTCGTTCATGTACCCAGCAACGAGGTCATGCACTTCTTGTGCGGTCAACACTTTTGCTTCTGCCATATATTTATCCTCTGTTTCCAAACAACCGCCGATGGGGATTCGAACCCGCAGCGTGTCATTCGTGATATATCCATCCGGATAGTTATTGTTTATTGTAACGCATTCACACCCATTTTTAATAGTTATTCGTATTACAAGCATAAGTCATTTATTCTTCTTGCAGTGTATCTGAGAAAAATAAAAAGCGAGTTCTCATAATTCAGAACTCGCTTCATTAAAAACATTCATTTAGTCTGCTTGGAATACAACATTATTTGCACCCAAAACTTCTTGCAACGCCTTCATCGTAGCATCCCCAGCCGATAACCAATTACGTTGACCCAACGCCAGCTTCTTGCCATCGGCTTCGTAGACCGCCAGCACCGGATTATTACCATGGTGGGACATCACAACGGCATTCAGTGCATCAAGCGCACCGGCCGCTTGGGCTGCTGCTGTGATACGCAAATACCAACGTCCAGTACCTGGTTCAGTTGCCGTCACTTGCTCGGTTTGATTCTCAAAACGCTTGATAAACTGACTAGCTTCAACAATCGTATTTGCGACAATCTGAATATCATCACGACCACGTTGTTGCTCAACCTTACCCGTAACCACTAGCACCTTTTCCGGCACTAGCAATGGTGCAACGCGTTGGAAGAGTTGTGGGAATAACGTAATTGAAATCGAACCCGACAAGTCCATACCATCAACAAACGCCATTTGATCGCCCTTCTTGGTGCGAATCTTTTTAACGTTCTCAACATAAATCACCACCGTCGCCTGATTCATCCCAACTGCCAATGACGAAATATCGGTATGGCTGTTGTCCGGAATCGCCGCCAAGTATGGCTCAATCGGGTGTCCACTGAGGTAAACGCCCAAGTAGTCACGCTCATACCCTAGCTTCTCAGCCGGTGTAAAGTCTTCAATTTCACGAACCTTTGGCGTCAATGAAGCAAACAATGACATTGACTCACCTGCCAATCCAATCGCATCAATGAAACCTTGTAACGACGCTAGGATTGACTTGCGATTAAAACCAAATTCATCAAGTGCGCCAGCATAAACGAGTGGCTCAAGTTGTTCAACCTTGCGATACTTACTCTCTAGTCGCCCAATCAGGTTACCCAAATCCTTGTAAGCCCCGTTTTCTTGGCGCTCCTTCAGGATTGATTCACGGAAATCACGACGCATCCCGGCAATTGAAGCCAACCCCATCTGGAGCTCACCTTGCTTGTTCATTGAATAACCTTGCCACGAGTGATTGATGCTTGGTCCCAGCAACTTAACGCCAGAGGCTTTCGCTTCAGCAATATATGCGCCGACTTTTTTCTTATCGGCGATAGCATCATTCAAAACAGCCTTGTAGAATGCCGCTGGGTAATGCGCCTTGATGTAAGCCAATTGGAAGGCCAGCTTTGAATACGCCACCGCGTGTGAACGGTTAAACCCGTACTGGGCAAATGTTTCAATATAACCAAATACTTGTTCAGCAACCTTTTCATCGTGCCCATTTGCCACCGCACCAGCGATAAAGTCCGTCTTCATCGCAGCAATCTTTGCGCCGTCTTTTTTCGACATCGCACGACGTAGCAAATCGGCACCACCTAGTGAGAAGCCAGCGAATTGTTGCGCGACACGCATAACTTGCTCTTGATAGACGATAACGCCATAGGTTGGCGCTAGGATATCCGCCATACTTTGATCTGGTACATCTTGTTTCTCTTGCCCATGCTTGCGGGCCACAAAATGCGGAATGTTTTGCATTGGGCCTGGACGGAACAGCGCATTGGCCGCCACGATATCTTCAAAGCTATCTGGTTGCAACTGGCGCAAAATGTTCTTCATACCCGCTGATTCAAATTGGAACACACCATTCGTCATGCCGTGGCGGAACAATCGCAGTGTCGCGTCATCATTTAGGTTAATGTTGGCAATGTTAAAGTTCGCACCATCTTCTGTTTTCTGAATTTCACGCAACGCGATATCCAAAATGTTCAAATTGGAAAGCGCCAAGAAATCCATCTTCAACAACCCAAGCGCTTCAACGGGTCCCTTTGGTAATTGCGTTACCAAACGACCATCTTCTCCCAATTGAACCGGCATTGTTTGTACAAGCGGATCAGCTGAAAGCACGACACCAGCTGCGTGCAATGATGAATTACGAGGCAGCCCTTCTAGCTTACGCGCTGTTTGATACAACAATTCGCCATCAACAGGCAAATCAATCAGTGCATTACGGAAAGGTTGTGATGATTCATACGCCGCTTCCAGATTAGACGCATCACGTGGCATCGACTTCGATAGTGCATCAATTTGCGTTGGATTTAAGCCAAATACACGCGCCACGTCACGGATAACCGCGCGTTGGGCCATCGTTGAGAACGTGATAATTTGGGCCACGCGTTCATGACCATACTTCTCGTGCAAATATGACAGCACTTCTTCACGACGATTATCAGGAATATCAATATCGATATCCGGCATTTGGGCACGTTCTGGATTCAAGAAACGCTCAAACAGCAAATCGTACGCAATTGGATCCACATCCGTAATCCAAAGTGTATATGCCACTAGTGATCCGGCCGCTGATCCACGTCCTGGACCAGTTCGGATGGCACTTTTGTGGGCAAAATTAAGCACATCCCAGACAATCAGGAAGTAATCCGCAAATCCCAGTTCAACAATGACATCCAATTCGTGTGCCAAACGTTCTTGATAGGCCGTCTCATCAACTGACAAACCATGCAAACGATTCTTTAACCCGGTTGTCGCCAGTTCCCGCAAGTAGTCGGCTGACGTTTGCCCATTCGGCGTTTCAAACGGAGGCAAAGTTACTTTTGACTTCACCAATTCAAATTCACTGTGCTCAGCAATCCAATCGGTATTCGCGACTGCATCCCCCAAGCCACGTGCCATGAATTCAGCCGTCCAATCTTCCGCAGATTCTAAATAAGCCGTAGCGGGTTCGCGTTGGGCCTGTGCGACATTCGCAATGACTTCACCTTGGCCAATCTTACGAATCACTTGCGCCGCAAATTGATCCTGTGGGTCAGCATAGTCAACTTCCGTCAACGCTAGCAAACGGGCACCAGTGTTCTCTGACAATTGGCGTAATTGTGCGATCAATTCGTCACGCATCCCCGTTGATACACCCAAAAAGACATGGTTCGCATCGCTTACCGCACTGATACTTTGCACCATATCCATTGCACGTTCCGGTTCAGCGCCCAAAATAACAGGCAACTCGCCGACGCTCGGCAACACAATATATAATCCAGCCAAATAAGCCGTCAACATATCGAACGTCACAACATCCGAAGTCGTCTTCAACAAGCTACTGATAGCCAGCAGGTTGTGATAACCGGTTTGATTCTCAACCAGCAACACAATCGGATAATGTTGTGACGTCGCCAATCCTTGAATCGTAATTGTTAATCCTAAAATCGGCTTGATATCAGCTGACTTGGCAGCACGGTAAAAATTGTCCATGCCATACAAGACGTCATTGTCCGTCATTGCAACAGCCGTGTATCCCTTGGATTTCGCAGAAGCTACAAGCTGACTCGGCATCATGGGACTTTGCAACAAACTGAATGCTGTTTTTGTTTGTAGTGGTACCATATCTGCCCCTTCCTGAACGTCATCGTTCAAATTCGTTTTAACTTAATTTCATTATAGCGATAACCTTAAAAAAAGACCACCCGCAGAACGGATGGTCTTTTAGAGTCGTGTGTGCAACTATTAATCTTCCGCCTTGGCCGCATCCTTAGGAGCAGCAGACTTTGAGATAGCTGAAAATGCAACCGTACCGATTACACCAATCACCATCGCAAACAATGACGTAGTAGTTGCGTTATATGAAGTTCCTTCAAGGGCACTACCGATGTAACCGATAATTTCACCCAAGATGAACGTCCAGAAGAAAGTTACGACGTACTTCATTTTTCTACCTCTTAGCCTCTTTCGGCCAAAATGATTTTACCTGAACAGTTTACGCCTATTTTTTAAAAAAGTCACATGTTAATTGCTACTGCGACAAAATTAGCGACGTGTGTACTTCACAATACGCCAATCGTATTGATTATCGTCATTAGCTGGACCAGAAGCAATTTCCTCACCAAGCCAAATCGTCTTATCAACCGGTGCCATCAAAACGTCACCCATAAAATCAGTATCCAAATAAGTAACGTACAAAATGTCGGCTACTGGCAAGTAACTGTCATAAATCGCCTTACCGCCGATAACCGCAAGCTTCATGTCGTTTTCATCAGCAATGCGCTCTGCTTCATCCATGCTGTAGACTTTGTCAAAACCAGCTGGCACTGCCAAATTCTCGTCATGCGTCAACACCATGTTAATGCGCTCTGGCAACGCGCGTCCACCGAAACTTAGCATGGTGTTACGTCCCATCAACGCCACTTGGTGAATTGTTTGCTCCTTAAAGAACTTCATGTCAGCCTTTTGACGCCATGGAATTGACCCATTCAACGCAATTGTCCCATTGTTAGTTTGTGCCCAGATCAAAATCTTTTCAGCCATTATCGCTTACCCCTCTACGCGTTCTGATAGCTCTTCCCAGCGCATCATCTTATCTTCGAGCGCTTGGTTTGTTTCATCTAATTGTGCTTGCAACTCGCTTAACTTACCAAAATCAGCCCCATTTTCGACCATATCGGCCTCAATTTGGCTAATCTTCCCCTCAAGTTCGGCAATGTCGTCTTCAATTGTGTCCCACTCTTTTTGTTCAGCCCACGTCAACTTCTTTTTCTTCGGTGTCTCAGCAACCGGCTTCTTTTCAGCAGCTGGCTTGGCAGGCTTTGGCGCATCCGTTGTCGGCGCCCCAAATTCTGCTAAGTAATCACTGAACATCCCACGGTAACGGGTAATTTGACCGGCACCACGGAAGATAATCAATTGGTCAGCAACCTTATCCAAGAAGTAACGATCGTGGGAAACCGTAATAACTGTACCAGCGAATGAACGCAAGTAATCTTCCAAAACCGTCAACGTGCCAATATCCAAATCATTGGTTGGCTCGTCCAAAAGCAACACGTTTGGTTGTTGAATCAACAACTTCAATAGGTACAAACGACGCTTCTCACCACCTGAAAGTTGACGAATCAACGTACCGTGCATGAAGCTTGGGAACAAGAATTGCTCCAAGAGTTCAGCGGCGGATACGACGTTTCCATCACGGTCAGTCACTTCTTCAGCAACTTCAGACAGGTACGCCAACATACGCTTGTCCTCGGGGATTGGTTCTGTGACTTGCGTGTAGTAAGCCATCTTAACCGTCTCACCGATTTCAATCACACCAGAATCTAGTTGTTGTACCCCCGCAATCGCGTTCAACAACGTTGACTTTCCAGTTCCGTTTGGACCAGTAATACCAATGCGTTGGTTGGCTTGAATCAATTCATTGAAGTCATCCAAAATCACACGGCCATCAAAGGCCAAGCTAGCATGTTCAATGTTGATAACTTTCTTACCCAAGCGTTGTTGACCCATGTTAACTTCAACATCACCTTCAACTTGACGGGTACCTTGTTGCGCTGCCAAGTCAGCAAAGGCATTTTCACGGGCCTTTTGCTTTGTAGAACGGGCCTTCGCACCCGTTCGCATCCAAGCCAATTCCTTCTTGTAGAGTTGGGCAGACTTGTGTTCAGCAACTGCTTCAGCCTCAGCACGTTCGGCCTTTGACGTCACATACTTCTCGTAGTTACCGATGTATTCGTACAACTTACCAAATGACATTTCAAAAATGCGGTTCGTGACGATATCCAAGAAGTAACGATCGTGGGTAACCGTAATCACGGCACCCTTGTAATCAGACAAGTACTTTTCCAACCACTCAATTGAATCAAAGTCCAAGTGGTTAGTTGGCTCGTCCAAAAGCAACAAATCAGGCGCTTGAATCAACACTTGAGCCAGTCCAACACGCTTGCGTTGACCACCAGACAAAGCTGACACAGGCAAATCCAAGTTAGGTAAGTGCAATTGCGTCAAAATCGTCTTCACTTCAGACTCAGCGACCCAAGCATCTTCTTGCGTCATTTGTTGCTCCAACTTCGTGTAACGGTTCAACAATTTCTCATCGGTTGGGTTAGCTGAATAAGCCTCCAAAGCTGCTTCGTAATCACGAATCAATTGGAACACTGGTTGCGCACCAGCGAAGATGGCTTCCATCACCTTCTTATCGCCATCTAGTGGTGGCTCTTGTTGCAAATAACCAATCGTGTAGTCGTTTGGCGTATCGATTGTCCCACTATCAGCAGGTTTCAAACCAGAAATGGCGTTCAACAAAGTGGTCTTACCAGTTCCGTTCACACCAACAATCCCGACACGGTCGCCCGTTTCAATCAGGAAAGATACTTGGTCAAGTAGTGTTTTTTCACCATAAACACTCTTCAAATCAGTCGCGCGTAGTTGCTTCATTACTTATTCGTCTCTTTCTCTACCATCTTTTGTGCTTCAGCTTGCAACACAGCGTGGTTGTTCGCCAAATCACCTGCAACAACCTTACGTTCAAGGGTTGCCAAAATCTTACCAAACAATGGTCCTGGCTTAAGGCCCATGCCTTTAGTCAAATCACCACCGTTAAAGGCCAATTCGTTCTTCGTCTTAATCTTCAAGTCAGCATAGCGACTTTCAAGCTTTGGCACATCAACCACGAGCTCGCTCAAGGTCGCAACACGTAGCGCATTGTCGATAGCTGCCCCAGTCTCATACAAATCCCAGGCTTCAACGTCGCCCAAGCGCAACTTGTTCAACAACTTGATTGAAGCCTTGATGGTCTTCACCATGTCATTTGAGTGCTTCCACTTCTTCAAGAACAAACCTGCATCTTCAGGCGTCAAACCAAGTTCGAAGGCCAACAACGTCCATGCTTCTTCATCATTGGCTGGTTGTTGATCAGCCAACAAGTCTGCGTAGCCAATCAAATCAATGTCGACCGTTTCAAGACCTGGCATGTACTTGTTCAATGTCGTGGCAATCATTTCTAGCAAGCCATAACGCGCTGCCTTACCTTGAAGTAGTTTCGTAAATTCAACATTCGTACGTTCGATGGCAATATTAGCCAACAAGTGCGCGTTATCCTTAACAGCTTGTAGCGTCTTCTCTTCAATCTTGAAGTCCAATTGCGCTGCAAAGCGAACTGCACGCATCATGCGCAACGCATCTTCGTGGAAACGTTCTTCTGCTTCGCCAACCGCACGTAAGATGTGATTGTCCATGTCTGACAAGCCGTCAAACATATCGATAATTTCGCCGTCCTTCGTCAACGCAAAGGCATTCACCGTGAAATCACGACGCTTCAAGTCTTCTTCTAGCGACCGGACGAACGTTACTTCGTCAGGACGACGGAAATCCGTGTACGTTGATTCCGTTCGGAACGTCGTCGTCTCATAGCCTTGGCCGTGATCCAAAATCATCACCGTGCCATGTTCAATGCCAGTATCAACTGTGCGATCAAACAAAGCCTTTACTTCTTCGGGATATGCTGAAGTCGCAATATCAACATCGTGGATTGGCTTGCCCAACAACGTGTCGCGCACTGATCCACCGACGAAGTATGCTTCATAACCGGCTGCTTCGATTGTTTCAAGAATTGGTAGCGCCGCCACGAATTCAGCGGGCATCTTTTCTAACTTCATTTCAAACGTCCTCCTTGGACTTACTCGTCCCTTAAGTATACCAGGAAATGGCCGTTCGTACGGCATTAAATCAAAGCAACCTACTTTTTAAAAGAATGAATATTCATTTATGGACGCCATGGTGACTTACCCGCTAAAACACTAAGCTTCGGCGTGCGATACAGCACGCCAGAGAGCAAGTATGTGAGTCCGAAGACCACCAGCAAACTTACCGGTACCGTTGCCAGCAGCATCCATGAATCCACGGCCAGCCGTGATAGTAACGCACTTAGAATAGTCAAAATGACAGTTTGACTCAGATACATGCCAAACGAAATTTTTGAACCGAATGCCACAGCGTTTACCACCCACTTCGGCAAGCGATTGCTTTCACGCGCTTGCGCATAGCTCATACCGATTGTCATCGCCCAAGCAATAACGACCACCGCGTAGAATAACACAAATGGTTGATGTACGTTTTGTGCTTGATCAATCGTGCGGTCAAGTACGCTGCGGTTAATACCAAACACAGCAATCGTCGTGGCTCCTAATACCCCAACAGCCACTGTTAATTGCCGGCGGTACATCATTAGCTTTGACATCACTTGCTGATAGTGCACAGCTACGTAGCCACCCAACACAAAATAGAATTGGTACGTGAAGAAATTGTAACCGTACTCCCTAAACCACCATAGCCAGTGTGACGTATCTACGTTTGGAATAACGTATTTGATAAGCGTCAACGTAATCAGTTGCAAAATCAGGGAAACTGCAAGTAATCGCTCATGATTAATTTGCTTAAACAACCATCGCAAAGCAGGAAAAACTAGATAGAATTGTAACGTCACAATGACGTAGTACATGTAGAAGTCATCCCCATACAACCAGTTCTTCGTTAAGGTTTGCCAGAATTCGTTAGCCGTCGCATTTTGAACAGCAGCTTGAATACTCGTATAAATCAGAATCCAAAGTAAATACGCCCAGATAATCCCGAAGAATCGTTTCCGCCAGAAACGCCAAATATCCAATTTCTTAGCGTAATAGTTCAAAAAGATGACCAGCCCAGAAACAAACATAAAGCCCAATCGGCTAAAGTGTAGCGTCATGTGCGTTGCAAATAAATACTGCGAAGCTAATGTGTCGTTCGGAATTGCTTCATTAATTTTAGTCGTCACGTGCGTCGCAATCACACTGAAGATAAACAATACCCGCAACAAATCAACCTCATAGAGATATTTTCTCGGTTTCTCTGTATTCTCACTCGCCATAAGCGCCTCCTCGATATCACTTTGACCGCTATGGTAGTGAACGCGACTTAAACCAGACTTGAACATAATAAAACACCGTTGTAACCGAGCTCACAGACTCGATTACAACGGTGTTTTTTGTTTTTCGGTTCTATTCTTTTTGGCGTTGGTGATTAATCACCAACGCTTTTTTGCATTTATCAATCATTCTCAAAATAAAAATAAAAAACACCAATAGCTCGGTGTATCCTAAAGTC
>JAAOED010000006.1 GCA_016466735.1 Weissella confusa
TTCAGCTTTTGTGACGCTGAAAGTTTTGCTCGTGGCATATAAAAAATCCCCTAGAGGTTGACTGGAAGAAATTATATTATTTCTTCCGTCAACCTCTAGGGGACTATAACAAAAGCTGGTTTTTTTCTGCCCATCTGACAGGATATTAGTGTGTGAAATAATGCATTTGTGGTATATTAAGCCATATAAGACAAGGGGGATAATGAAATGTCTGAGGAACGAACGCTGGTTTTGATTAAGCCGGATGGTGTTGCGCGTGGTTTGATGGGAGAAGTCTTTTCACGCTTGGAACGCAAGGGATACAAGATTACGTCTTTGCTGATGACAGAAGCAACTGAAGATCAATTGCGTCGTCACTATGCCGAAAAGGTAAATGCACCTTATTTCCCAGAAATTCTAGAATACATGACGAGCGGTCCATTAGTTGCCATGGTTGTGACGGGAACGAACATCGTGAAGAACTTCCGTGCAATGGCCGGTGTGACAAATCCAAGTGAGGCGGCACCGGGTACAATTCGTGGCGATTATGGTCGTGATTGGGAAGATGGCGCGGTCCGTAACATCGTGCACAGTTCTGACAGTGTTGAAAACGCCGAACGCGAAATTAGCATTTGGTTTGAAAATCACTAAAAATTTTGACAAACTTGCATAAAATCTGTACAGTAATACGAGTTGTTACGTACAGATAGCACAATTTTTTGTGCCGAACATAGAGGCGAACATCATTTCTGATAGGGATGATGGGCGCCTTTTATTTGTTTAAGGAGGGAATTATGCAGGCAAAAGAATGGCATGTATTACGAGCGGTCATCGCCGCTGGTATCATGAGTTTTAGTGGGGTGTTGATTGAAACGTCGATGAATGTTACGTTTCCAACCTTGATGAACGAGTTTCAGACTGATGCAAATGGCGTGCAATGGGTGACGACGGGATATTTGCTAGCCATCGCCGTGGTTGTGCCACTTTCAGCATTTTTAATTCGAAATTATTCACCGCGTCGACTATTTATCATTGCTAACCTACTGTTCTTAGCAGGCGTCATTTTAGATGGCTTTGCGCCTAATCTAGTAATTCTTCTGGCAGGGCGTGTCTTCCAAGGAATTGGAACAGGAATTGCATTGCCACTGATGTTTGACATTATCTTGACAAAATCACCACTTGATCGACGTGGGGTGATGATGGGAATCGGGACGATGACCACGTCGATTGCACCCGCTATCGGGCCGACGTACGGTGGTGTTCTGCTAAATAGTTTGGGTTGGCGTTCAATCTTCTGGTTCCTGATTGTTTTGTTGCTTGCTTCATTGGTAATGGGTTTGACGAGTATGCCGGTTGAAACAGTTAAGCGAACGGAAAGTTTTGCTTTCGGAGCATTTGTTTTTCTAGGCATGGGATTGGGCTTGTTGTTGATGGCCGTTGAACGACTATCATTAGCGTTTCTAATTGCTGCGATTGTCTTACTGGTGGTATTCGTATTCCTGAACAAGCGTCGCCAACTATTAAACCTGTCTATTTTGCGTCATTCTCGTTATGATCGCCTAATGATTAGTTTTCTGGTCTATCAAGCGATTCTTCTAGGCCTATCATTTATCTTGCCTAACTACTTGCAACTTGGTTTGGGACGTACGGCAACCGCCGCTGGCTTGTTTATGTTCCCGGGAGCAGTTATTGGTTCTGTGTTGGCCCCAGTGTCAGGACGTGTATTGGATAAGTTTGGCGCGGTTAAGCCGATTTTGTTTGGTCTTAGCATTGCAACGTTGGCAATGATTTTGATGGCCGTTTTCTTCAAGGATTTGTCTTTCTGGACATTGATGTTGACACACATGTTGCTGATGGTTGGTATCGGATTCTCGTATGCAAACTTGATGACAATTACGTTATCTAGTTTGGCACCTAGTGAAAATGCTGATGGTAATAGTGTTTTGAACACATTGCAGCAATTTGTTGGCGCAAGCGCAACGGCAATCGTGGCCCAAATCTTTGCTTCAGCAACTGATCACCACGTTGTGCATGGTGTTGTGACAGGCTCGCAATCAGGGGTTGTTTTCTTAACCGTTTTGATGATTATTTCAATTTTTGCCTTTTTCACCGTGATGCGTAGCGTTAAAAAGGTTGCAGATTAATATTAAATTTCGCAGCTCCTGGCCAATTTTTGGTCCAGGGGCTTTTAGTTTACATAATATTTCTATGCGAAAAATGAAACCTTGATTTATCAGGGGTTAAGGACCGTCAATGGGGGTTGACAAACTTGCTTGCATATTGTGCATTCAAGCGTATAATTATAAGAGCTGGAAATGGTCATTTTTAGAGTTGGGGGTGATGACAATCGCAACACGTATTCCAGAACAGTTGGTCGAAGAAATTCGACAACGTGTTAATATCGTTGATGTCATTTCGCCGTATGTACAACTGAAGAAACAGGGGCGTAATCTGTTTGGGCTTTGCCCATTCCACGATGAACGAACACCCTCTTTCTCGGTTAATGAAGATAAACAAATTTACCACTGCTTCTCATGCGGTCGTGGTGGTAACGTCTTTAGTTTTATCATGGATATCGATAATGCAACTTTCCCACAGGCCGTGGCAAAGGTTGCCCCATTTGCGGGTGTTGATTTAGATGCGTCATACACATCTGATGAAGCAGCGGAAGTGGTTGATCCACAAATTAAGGCGTTGCGTGAGCTATACGCAGACGCAACAAAGTTGTACCACCACTTGTTGGTTAATACTGAGGCAGGTGAAGGTGCCCTTGATTACCTACATAATCGAGGCTTGGATGATGGGACGATTGATGCATTTATGCTCGGGTTTGCACCTGAAAATGATGTGTTAATTAACTATTTCCAAGAACAACAAGTAGATTATCAGTTGCTGCGATCATCAGAATTGTTCATTGAATGGGATGATGGGACGTTGCACGATCGCTTTACGAATCGTGTACTCTTCACGATTCGTGATAGTGCTGGACACCCTATTGCGTTTTCTGGTCGTCGATTGTCAAACGATGATTCGCAAGCAAAGTATATGAATTCACCTGAGAGTCCTTTATTTAATAAGTCGCAAGAGTTGTTTAATTTGGACCTCGCTAAAGGTGCCATTCGTAAGCAGAAACATGCAGTTGTTTTTGAAGGGTTTATGGACGTTATTGCGGCGTTCCAAGCCGGTGTTCAAAACGGTGTTGCCTCAATGGGAACGTCTTTGACACCAGAACAAGTTCAAGTTCTCTCGCGTATGGCTGACAACGTTTCGATTAGTTATGATTCTGACGCTGCTGGTCAAAAGGCAACAAAGCGTGCTTTGGACCTTGTAGCGCAAAATGGACACATCTCGGCCAATGTCATCCACATTCCGGATAACCAAGACCCTGATGAATTCTTGCGTTCGAATGATGTGAGCGCATTCTTGAATGTGTTGTCACACAACACTGAAGACCCGGTTGCATTTAACATTCGTTACTTGAAGACGGATCGTAACCTCAATAATCAAACGGAGTTGTTTGCTTATGTGAGTGATGTGCTGGCAGTTATTGCAACAGTTTCAGAGCCTGTTATGCGCGAGACTTATTTGCGCGAAATTTCTGACGAATTCAACATTGGGATGGAGGCGTTACAAGATCAGCTTCGACCATTGTTATTGCAGCAACAGGCAAATCGTTCAAACCCGAGATCTAATAGTAACCGTCAGTCAGGTTACCGCCGACCAGAACCAAATTATCCGGTCGCGCCAAATGGAGATTGGCAAGCAGATGCACCGGCACCTATTCCGGCGCCAACACCACGAACAATTTCACGTCTTGAAAAAGCTGAACGAATGTTGTTAGCTTGGATGCTACGTGATAATGATGTTTGGTTGCAAGTAACGGGGACACCAGACTTTACGTTTGTCGATGTCTCATACGAAACATTGTTGATGCTGGCCACCGGTTACCGTGAGACGCATGGTAACGAGCCAATTGTTGATATGGCAGGCTTCATGGACTTTGTTCAAAAGCCGGAATTGACCCGTATTTTGGCAACACTTGATGACTTTGATGACGAATTATTCGCTGATCGTAGTCAAGTTGGCATGTATATTCAATTTATTAGCCATGATGCACCATTATCTGATAGAATTAATAGGTTACAGCGTCAGATTAAAGAAGCTAATCAAATGCACAATGACGCACTTGTTGCTCAACTTAGTGTTGAGTATATGGCTGCGTTACGTGAACAACAGACCCACAAGTAATTAAGGAGGCCGCTATGGCAGAAAAGCAAGCACCAATTTCAGCAAAGTTTGATCAAGCTGAATTTGATAAGGCAGTTAAGAACATCATCAAGGAGTTCAAGGCCGACAAGGAAATTAAAGAAAATGCTCTCCAAGATGCTTTGGTAAAGCCAATGCGTTTGAACGCTGATCAAATCGATGAACTATACGAGAAGATTGAATCAGCTGGTATCTCTGTCGTTGATGAAAACGGCGAACCAACCGCACGTGCGCTTGAAAACAAGAAGACAAAGTTGTCAGAAAAGGAGTTGAAGCAAGCTGCTGATGCACCTACTGGCATGAAGATTAATGACCCAGTTCGTATGTACCTAAAGGAAATCGGACGTGTGTCATTGTTGACAGGTGACGAAGAAGTTGCTTTGGCCGAGCGTATCGAGCAAGGTGATGAGACGGCTAAGCAAGAATTGGCAGAAGCTAACTTGCGTTTGGTTGTTTCTATTGCTAAGCGTTACGTTGGTCGTGGTATGCAATTCTTGGATCTGATTCAAGAAGGAAACATGGGATTGATGAAGGCCGTTGAGAAGTTTGACTACCGCAAGGGATTTAAGTTCTCAACTTATGCGACTTGGTGGATTCGTCAAGCGATTACTCGTGCAATCGCCGACCAAGCTCGTACAATCCGTATTCCTGTGCACATGGTTGAAACAATCAACAAGTTGATTCGTATTCAACGTAACTTGTTGCAAGACTTGGGTCGCGAACCTACGCCTGAAGAAATCGGTGCCGAAATGGACATCGTAACTGACAAGGTCCGTGATATCTTGAAGATTGCACAAGAGCCAGTTTCATTGGAAACACCAATCGGTGAAGAGGATGATTCACACTTGGGAGACTTCATTGAAGATAATGAAGCCATTTCACCTGCTGATTCAGCTGCTTACCAAATGCTTAAGGAACAATTGGAATCAGTTTTGGACACGTTGACTGATCGTGAAGAGAACGTTTTGCGTTTGCGTTTCGGTTTGGAAGATGGTCGCACGCGTACTTTGGAAGAAGTTGGGAAGGTATTTGGGGTTACCCGTGAGCGTATCCGTCAAATCGAAGCTAAGGCACTTCGTAAGTTGCGCCACCCATCACGTTCAAAGCAATTGCGTGATTTCTTGGATTAATTAAAGCAAATTGAAAAGGGCGGGGGCATGCACCTCGTCCTTTCTTTTTTGTTGGAGCATGGAGCAGACAATGAAAAAAATACTCTTTGGATTGGTGGCTGTGTTGTTAACGTTTACAAGTATGCAACGCGTTTCCGCAGATGATGCTGCGCCATATACGGTGACACCTGCAATTCCTAAAACACAATTAAATAGCCAGAACAAGAATTATCTCGACTTATTGCTTAATCCAAATCAAGTTGAATCGCTGTCATTTGATGTTACAAACAACGAGAACAAAGAACTGTCATTAACGATTGTGCCAGGTTCGGCCTCTACGTCACCTCTAGGTCAGGTTTTGTATGATGATCAAAAGGTTATTGGTAACGTCGGCCCCCAGATGGAAACATTAATTCATTTGGATCAAACGACAATTAAGGTGGCACCTAAGACGACTGCAAAGGTGACTGGTTCATTAACGATGCCGAATACGCCTGTAAACGGTATTATTGCTGGTGGGGTGACCTTTTCACAAGCGGGAGCCGTAAAAAAAGATGCTGTTGAAACGACTGTCGCGGTTTTGGCTCGTAATACTCGTGATTTACCAGCAACGTCAGCTGAATTGCACGCAGTTTCGTATGAAACGGTGAATAAGCAAACGGGGTTCGCAGTAGCCTTTGCAAATACATCTGGTTCATTTATTAATAATGCGACGTTGGTTACGAAAGTTATTGAGGTCGCCACTAATAAAACGGTTTTAACTGGTACGCGTCACAATGTGCAAATGGCGCCTAACTCAACGATGACTTACTGGGTTAAAAATACTATGGCGGAATTAAAAGGTGGCAAATATCGCATACAGGTGAAAGCTGACTGGACAAATACTAGCCAAACATTTCAAAAGGAGATAGCGCTTCCTAAAACCGCAAAACAAAGTGGTCATAAGTCGAAGGCTGTGCCTTTTAAGGCGGCTTTGCTATACGCACTGGGCTTGTTGGTGATTGTCGGGGCTGTGATACTGACGATTTTCCTGAAAAACAAGCGATTCTTAGTGAAATAGAACATCTTTTTTCAAAACTATCCGGTACTGTATTCCTATAAAGCGTACTTCCGTGCATTTTAAGAAAAAAGCCATTATAATTACGTATAATAAGCGAAATAGGGGTTTATGGGTTATGAAATTGCGACATGCAGTTTATGCAGCGATGGCGACGCTGGCATTGTTTGGACTATCAAAGCCGGTGTCAGCTGACACGCTGCCAGCGTACGACATTACAGCAGACATTCCAGCGTCTCAAATCGATAAGAATAATTTGTCATCAATCGACTTGAAGTTAGCGCCAGGTCAAAAAGAACAAGTCACGTTCTACATTAAGAACAATACTGATTCAGAAATGACGTTGCGTATGACAGGTGGTACGGCTACGACGCGTGAGAACGGTAAGATAAATTACGTGACAGGTAGTCAAAACGTTACCGGAAACGTGCCATATAAGGTCGGCGATACAATTGATATTCAAAGTAGTGTTACAATTCCTGCAAAAGGACAAACATCAGTGCAGGGAACGATTACGATGCCAGATCAATCATTTGTGGGACAACTAGTGGGTGGTGTCTCATTTGTACGAACAACGACATCAAACACGGCATCTGAAATTCCGGTTATCTTACAAAACGATACAACGTCAGTTAAGCCGGTTCTAAAGGTGGGCAAGGCCAGCCTAAGTGATTTGTCATCAAATCGTGTATTGGGCGTGGTTTTGCGCAACAAGGCAAACACTTTGGTAAAGGATGCCACGGTTACAACGAGCGTGACGGATAAGAATGATAAGGTGGTTTACGAAAAAGACGGTAAGGTCGACATCGCACCGCAATCAAGCTTCACATTCGACATTAAGAAGAACCTTAAGTCAATTAAGGTTGGCACTTATAAGGTTCATGTGACTGTTGCTTCAGGTGATGTTAAAACAACTGAAACGCGCACGATGAAGGTTACTGCTGCGCAAGTTGCGCAATTAGCAGGCCAACAAGTAAGCTCAGCCGATGATTGGAAAAATCCAGCTAACTGGTGGAAGTTGTTGATTTGGCCAATCGTTGTCTTTGTGGTTGTGTTCTTGGCAGGTCGTTACCTATTGCCAAAGCGCCGTCGCAAGCACAATGGTCCGCGCGAGGATTTGAAGCGTAAGGACGATTAATGGATTGTCCCGAAAGAGATTAGTCAGCAGACTGATCTCTTTTTTATTTCACAAGCTTGTGAATAAAAAACGATGCATTTCGACTTTGGATGTCTAAAAATAGGCGTTTTAAAACTATAAAAATACATTTTTTCACAAAATAGATTGCTCAAAATGCTTGCATTACATCTTTAAAGGCTTACAATAATAAAGCATTCATTAATAACGATTTTATTTTTTAGGAGAAGAACAGTGAATTTTGTATTTCTAGGTTTGTCATTGTTTGCTGGTTTCATGCTTGCGAACCAAAACCCAATTAACGCTGATATGAAGAAGGTGGTGGGCTCACCATTTATCTCAGCAGCTATTTCATTTTTGGTTGGTTCAGTCTTTTTGGCAATTGTCAGTGCCGTTAAGTCACACCAAGTATTTCCAACAATGGCTTTCATTCAATCAAATCCAGCATGGATTTGGTTGGGTGGTGTACTAGGTGCCATTTATTTGACATCAAACGTGTTGTTATTCCCACGTTTGGGCGCAATCCAAACAGTTGTTTTGCCAATCCTTGGTCAAATTTTGATGGGTACGCTCATTGACACGTTTGGCTGGTTTGGATCACAACCAATTCCTTTGACGGCACTGCGTGTCATCGGTGTGATTGTTTTGATTGCTGGTGTGGTCGTTGCAGTTGTTTTGCCAAACGTCTTGAACAAGGATGTTGAAGCAATGGATAAGGCAATCCAAGCGAAGGAAACGCACACTGAATTGCTAGGTTGGCGTGTATGGGCTATTATTGCTGGTGCATTCTCAGCCATGCAACAAGCCATCAACGGTCGCTTGGGTGCTTTGTTACACGCACCTGCCCAAGGATCATTTATTTCATTCTTTGTTGGTTTTATCTTGATTACGATTGTTGCATTGATCGTGGACAAGCGTTTGCCAAAGATGTCAGAATTGAAGCAAGCTAAGAGCTGGAACTGGCTCGGTGGTATTCTTGGTGGTTTGTTCGTCTTCGCCAGCGTTTTGTCAGTACCTCAAATTGGTGCTGGATTGACGATTACGATGGGATTGATTGGTCAAATCGTTGGATCTATGTTGGTTCAACAATTCGGCTGGTGGCGTTCAGCTAAGATTAGCGTGTCACGGATCCAAATCCTAGGTGTTATTGTGATGGCTGCTGGTGTGGTCTCCATTAAGTTCCTATAATAATTGAAATTATTAAACCAGAACCGCATTATTGGTTCTGGTTTTTTGTTTGTGAATTGAGAGTGACGAGTCGGGCAGAGTTTGATACACTAAGCACATTATGTTTTTCAGAAAGGGGTAAGTATGCAAGAGAGAGAATCAAAATTAGCGAAGTTTAGTTTTCCGTTGCTTGCATCCAATTTTGCATCAGTTTTTGGTGATGGGGTGTACCGATTTGGTTTGAATTGGTTTTTGGTTTCAAGTTACGGCAATGCACAAATATTGGGTTGGTTGACTGGATTCGGATTTCTGGTTTATTTGTTGAATGATGTGTATGTCGGGTCAGTGTTGGATCGCTTCAATCGTAAATGGGTATTGCTGGGAGCTGATTTATTTGGAGCAATTGGAACGTTGACCTTGTCGATGGTGATTAACCCCGCACATCCACAACTTTGGTTATTGTTTGCGTTGACGTTTATCCTAAATGTTGACGTCTCATTTGCTTATCCTGCTGCCCGTGCGATTTTACCAGACGTTATTAAAACAAGCGCTTTAGCTCGCTTCAACGCCTGGGCATCCGCAGCGTTCTCGACCGGCCAAGCTTTTGGTCCGTTAGTCGGTGGACTATTATTGCACTTGAAGTGGATTGACTTGCAATCGTTCTTACAAATCTTCGGGGTAATGTTGTTAATTACTGTCGGGTTGAACCTGGCAATCAAGTATCAACCGGCGCCAAAACACGAAAACGTTCATTCAGAATCATTTTGGCAAAGTTTGATTGGTGGGTATCGCTATGTCATTTCACAGCCACGCTTGTTCGAGTCGATGCTATTAACGATGTGGAGTAACTTCTTCTTTGAAGGCTTTATCATTGCCATGCCGTTTTTGATTCAACATAGTTATCACGGTACGGCGACAGATTATTCAACCGCTTTGACACTGGCTGCGGTTGCCGGTATTGTGGCGGGCCTATTGTTCGCTCGTTTGCCACAGTTAAATTCACTGAAGACGCTATACTGGGACTTTTATGTTTTGGGGGTTGCGTTCTTGTTAGGCACGTTTGTACAAACGCTGTGGGTATTCATCATTCTAGTAATCTTGAATGGTTTTGCGCGTGCGTCATTTGTCATTAAGATTAATACGGTACGACAACAAGATAGTGCACCTGAATACTTGGGACGAGTTTTCGGTATTTCATTCTTTGCCACCGACCTATTCGCGCCAATTATTACAATTTCATTTGGATATGGCGTATCTGAAATGGGCGAGTGGACTGTGTTCTTACTAGGTGCGATGATGTTAGCTGGCATGTTTGTTATTAAGTCAATTAGTCGCAGGCACGCTTTGAAATTGGCACAATCATAGTCTTAATAATAAAAAGGGCAGCGATGCCTTTTTATTTTGCTAACTTAATTAAACGAACATTCATTCAGTTAAGATGAAAAGTCGGAATTGCCAGTCAGAAGCCGGTCAACTCGTGGTACACTAGAAATAATAATAAATATAGGAGTTACCGTGATGACGACAGTATTAGTTGTTGATGATGAGCCTTCTTTGGTGACATTGCTGACGTATAACCTGAAAAAATCAGGTTTTGATGTTGTCAGTGCAACTGATGGTCCAAGTGCCATTACAACACTGGCTGAACAACCAATTGACATAATGTTGTTGGATGTGATGTTGCCAGGCAAAAGTGGTGTAGAAGTCACTCGTGAATTACGTGCCGAAAAGAACCGGATTCCTATCATCATGTTGACTGCTTTAGATGAGGAAGTTGACAAAATTTTGGGTTTGGAAATCGGTGCTGATGATTACGTGACGAAGCCGTTTAGCCCGCGCGAAGTGATTGCGCGGGTCCGAGCAGTGTTACGTCGCTTCGAAGTGACGACACCCGAGAATAAAATTGAGAATAAGATGAAGCGATTCGGCAATATCATGATCGACTTCGACAAGATGGTTGTGCAACGTGACGGTGAAGTTATCAAACTGACCCCGAAGGAATATGAATTGTTAGCCTATATGGCTGAACGTGAAGGTCGTGTGTTGAGTCGTGAAACAATCCTGCACGGAGTTTGGGGTTATGAATATACCGGTCCAGACACACGCATGGTTGATATGCACCTCTCACATCTCCGCGATAAGATTGAGAATGATCCCAAGCACCCTGTTCACCTGAAGACGGTCCGTGGTTTTGGTTACCGATTCGACAATCAACCGACAGCTGAATAAGGAGGACAAATATGCAATCAGAGTTAATGCATAACGCGAAACGATTTGTTGTCTTCTGGGCATTGTTTTTTGTGTTAATCTGGGGACTTTTCCTGGTGGCTGCGTTAACAGGTGATGAAACGCGCATGCCAAAGGCACATTTGCTATTGTTACTATCGATGATTCTGGCTGGGGTTGCGACGTTAGTGTTGGATTTGCAACAACAACGACGTGATCAGCACATGGCTATCTTTATTGATAAGTTGCGTGATTTACAAACGGATAATACCCGTGCTGGGCACATCTTAATGCGTCCGGACGATTCCTTAGCGCCATTGGCTGAAGCGATTAATGATGTGCAACGATTAAATCGTAACCGGATTAAGTTGCTACAACAGCAAGGCAGCACATTGGCAGCTTTGATGGCTAACATGCCACTGGGTGCGTTACGTATTACGCCTGAACGAACGATTATTCAAACCAATGCACAGGCTCAAATGCTGCTCGGTTTGACACAAAATGTTGTAGGACGCCAGTATGATGACGTAATTAAAAATCATCGACTGTTATCGTTGTTTGAGCAGTCATTGAAGCGACAGACGTATGTTCGTGAGCTAGTAAAGTTGGATGCCCGAATTGTCGACGTTTCATTGGTTTATTACGAAACGCGCGAACGACACCACGAATTATTGGTTTTACTTTACGATATGACTGAAGTTACGCAGATGCAGGATATGCAAAGCGCCTTTATCGCAAATGCTTCACATGAATTGCGCACACCGTTGACGGCCATTGCCGGCTTTACAGAAACGCTGCTGAGTGGCGCACAGGACGATCCAGATGCACGCCAAGAGTTTTTGACGATTATCCAATCGGAAACTAGCCGTTTATTGGAGTTGACGGAGGATATTTTGACAATTGCTAAGGTGCCTGAACGTCAGGAAAATGCAACGCCAATCAAATTGTCTGATATGGTTAATGACATCTTTAAGTCACAAGCCGAGAATGCTGATAAGCAACACTTAACCTTACAGAATGAAGTTGCACCATCCTTTACGGTAACGCAAGATGCGACAGTACTTCGCCAAATTTTGACGAACTTGATTGTTAACGCTGTTAAGTACAATCGCCAAGACGGTTTAGTTAAAGTGTCTGCCATGGTCACGGCTTCTGAATTTGTAGTTGCCGTTAAGGATACCGGTCTAGGGATTCCTAGTGAGCAACAAAATCGCATTTTCGAACGCTTTTATCGAATTGATAAGTCACGTAATCAAGCAATTCCTGGTACCGGCCTTGGTCTTGCTATTGTCAACGACCTAGTTAATCAAGCTAAGGGGTCGATTGATTTAGATAGCCAGGTTGGTGTTGGAACAACCATTACAGTGACACTACCCCTACAATAAGTTATATTTAAAGAATTGAATTGAAGAAAGAGGATTGTACTATGTCTAATTCACGTCCAGTTGTTATCGGAGTCACTGGTGGCTCAGGTTCAGGTAAGACAACGGTTAGCCGTGAAATCATCGAGCGCTTGAAGGGTGAATCTGTGGTTATGATCCCACAAGACGCTTATTACAAGGATCAAAGTGATAAGAGTATGACGCAACGCGTTGCAACGAACTACGATCACCCAGATTCATTAGATAATGATTTGTTGATTGCGCAATTGAAGCAATTGTTGCAACGCGAATCAATCGAACAACCAACGTATGACTATGCTGCCCACACACGTTCTGATAAGACGGTAACGGTTGAAGCATCAGACGTTATTATTGTGGAAGGTGTTTTGCTATTCACTGAACCTGAATTGCGTGACATGTTAGACATTAAGGTCTACGTTGACACAGATGACGACTTGCGTTTCATCCGTCGCATGCAACGTGACATCGTTGAACGCGGTCGTACGACAGAATCAGTTGTAAACCAATACTTGGCAACGGTTAAGCCAATGTATCACCAATTCGTTGAACCAACGAAGCGATACGCTGACATTATTTTGCCTGAAGGTGGCGCAAACGTTGTTGGTATTGGCATGTTGGAAGCGCAAATCCGTGCCATTCTAGATTTGCACAAGTAAAAAAGAAAGTGTGATACAACATGGAAGAACGTATTTGGAATCGTATTGTAAAGTATACTGAGTTGCAGGGAACCTCTGGTCAAGAACACACAGTTCGTAAGGCCTTTCGTGAGGATTTGACGCCACTTGTTGACGAAGTTGTTCAAAACGGCCTGGGTGGTATCTATGGTATTCGTCATAACGATGATGCAGATGCCCCACGTATTATGATTGGTGCGCACATGGATGAAGTGGGTTTCATCGTGACGCAAATTACACCGCGTGGTATGTTGGTGGTCGACCCAGTCGGTGGTTGGAACCCATACACAGTCTCAGCACAACGTTTTACACTCTTTACTCGCGATAACCAATACCCAGTTGTGTCTTCAGCGGTATCACCACACTTTTTGCGTGAAGGTGGTGTGAATGGTGCACCGAAGATTCAAGACATCTTGTTTGATGGCGGGTTTACTTCAGCCGATGAAGCAGCCTCATTCGGTGTTCACCCAGGTGATTTCATTGTGCCAGCTGTTAAAACAGAAATGTTGGCAAACGGTAAGCGTGTTGTGTCAAAGAGTTGGGACAACCGTTTTGGATTGGTCACGATTTTGAATGCTCTTGAGAATTTGCAAGGTGTTTCGTTGCCTAATACGTTGATGATGGGGGCAAATGTCCAAGAAGAAGTTGGTTTGCGTGGGGTCGGCCCAGCCGTTAACCAATTGCGACCTGATATTTTCTTTGCACTTGACTCATCTGCAGCCGATGACACCCAATCAGAGCAAGGTCAAGGTCAAATGGACCACGGTGCATTGTTGCGTGTTTATGATCCAGGTGTCATCATGCCATTACGCTTGAAGGAATTTGTGTTGGATACTGCACATGATGCGGGGATTCCGTTGCAATACTTCGTGGCTAAGGGTGGCACTGATGCACACGGTGCACAATCACAATTGTCTGGTGTGCCATCGGTTGCATTAGGTGTTGCTTCACGTTATATTCACACACACCAGACGGTTTGGTCAGTTTCAGACTTTGAGGCTGCTCAAGCACTGGTTGAAACCCTTGCACAAAAGCTTGATAAGACAACTGTAAATGACATTATTTACGGTGATTAATAAATAAAAAAGAAACGGAGACTGACAAGATGTTGATTGCCAGCTACAACCCAGCCGGAATGGGTGATGTTTTGGTTGTGTTGACTGCCCCAGCAGCCGAGCACACCGCAACGCAAAAGGGAGATGTTGTACGCCTTGCTGATAAGGACAACGCCCTTTTGGGATTGAATTTTTTGAACGCTTCACACATCCTTGATTTGTCAGATGTTAACGGTCAAGTTATTTTGACGGAAGAACAAGTTGCCAAGTTGAATGAAGTACTTGCAGCCACAGGATTTGAAGATGTATTGGTAGCTGATACGACGCCTAAGTTTGTTGTCGGATATGTTGAGTCAGCAGAGCCACACCCAGATTCAGATCACTTGCAAGTGACGACGACGGTGGTGGACAATGATGAACGCGTGCAAATCGTTTCAGGTTCACCAAACATGCGCCAAGGCATTAAGGTTGTTGTTGCTAAGGTTGGGGCGATGATGCCTTCAGGTTTGATTATCTGGCCTGGTGCTTTGCGTGGCGTTGCCTCAAACGGTATGATTACGTCTGGTCGTGAGTTGCGTTTGCCAAACGCACCACAAGTACCAGGTGCTTTGATTTTGCCAGATGACTTTGCGGAAGTTGGCACACCATTCGACGCAAACTCAGCCGAAGCACAAGCGTTGTTCCAATAAGACGGGGGTAACAGCATGGCTGATCGTCGTCCCATCGTCTTTTATGAACGTCTTATGGAAAACTACGATGAGCAAGTCGCGCACTTGATGTTGGCTAAGACGGCTTATGTCATGTGGGCGGATTCGTCTGAGGACGCCGTTGATGTACTTGCCGAGCCGGCAGCTGAACCTGAAGAGGTTGAAATGCCAGTCGTATCGCAACCAGCTGAACCAGTTATCGTGGAAACGTTGCAACCGCAAGTGGAAACAGCAACGGTTCCTGACAAGCCAGTTGCAGCGGTTGTAGCCAGTGAAGCACCAATCGTCTCTCAAGAAAAGCATGCCAACACGCATGTTAAAACGGGACTAGGCTTGAGTTTGGATGATATTTTATCTGAAGAAGCAAGCGTGGCTGCCAAGAGCGAAACATCGTATTTTGAAGACTAACTGACATTGAAGCCTTAACCGTGTTTATTCATGGTTAAGGCTTCTTTCTTTTTCCGCTGAGTTTTTGTCTGTGGGCGGATTTACGTGTATAATAAATGATACTTACAAACAGATTGGACGAATGAAAATGGACAAAGATACGTTGTACTACTTTATTGGAATTAAGGGCTCAGGTATGAGTGCGCTGGCTTTGATTCTTCACGATCAAGGCCTACAAGTCGCAGGTTCTGACATTGACGAATATACTTTCACGCAAAAGCCCTTGGCTGCAGCGGGTATTCCAATGTATTCATTCGACGCCGCAAACATCAAGCCAGGTATGACGATTATTCGTGGAAACGCCTTTACTGATGATCAAGTGGAAGTTGCCGCAGCTTTGGCAATGGGTGATCAAGTGAACGTTGTGACGTACCCTGACATGGTTGAAAGCCTAATCAAGCAATACACGTCAATCGGTGTTGCCGGTGCCCACGGTAAGACGTCAACAACTGGTTTGTTGGCCCACGTGTTGGCTGGTATCGCACCAACGTCATACTTGATTGGAGATGGTACAGGTAAGGGTGTTCCTGACGCCCGCTTCTTTATTTTTGAAGCTGACGAATACCGTCGTCACTTTAAGGATTACACACCTGACTACGCCATCATGACCAACATCGATTTTGATCACCCTGATTACTACACAGGTGTTGATGACGTTCGCAGCGCCTTCGAAGAATTCGGAAACAAGGTCAAGAAGGGGATTTTTGCTTGGGGTGACGATGCACAACTTCGCCAAATGAAGGTGGATGTGCCGGTTTACTTCTACGGTACGAACCCTGAAACGGACGATTTCTACGCGACTGATATTAAGCGTTCAACGACTGGTTCTAGCTTTGACGTCTATTACCACGATGAATTTTTGGGTAACTTTGAGGTGCCTTTGTTCGGTCAACACGGTGTGCTAAACTCTTTGGCTGTTATCGCTGTTGCTTACTTCGAAAAGATTGATGGCGATCTTGTGCGCAAGGAGTTGTTGTCTTTTAAGGGTGTTAAGCGCCGCTTTACTGAAAAGCAAATTGGCCCCGTAACCATCATCGATGACTACGCACACCACCCATCAGAAATCACGGCAACCTTGGATGCGGCGCGTCAAAAGTACCCTGGACGTGAATTGGTGGCTGTCTTCCAACCACACACGTTCTCACGTACCATCGCATACCAAGATGAATTTGCAAAGTCACTTGAATTGGCTGACAAGGTGTATTTGACAGAAATCTTTGCTTCAGCACGTGAAGCGGCGGGTGATATTTCATCATCAGATTTGGGTGCTAAGATTTCAAAGTTTGGTGGCATTGTATCACCAACTGACGTCGCACCATTGTTGGACCACGAAGAAGGTGTGTTTATCTTCATGGGTGCTGGTGATTTGCAAAACACGGAGTTCGCGTTTGAAAAGATTCTAGCGAACACGCAATCAAACCTACAGTAAAAAAACGATTAAAAACCTTAACTGAACCATAGAGTTTCAGTTAAGGTTTTTGTTATAATATACACATTGGGGTAGTTAACCAAAACATTGTCTTCGGACAACGAAAGAGGTATTAATAATATGGATAATTTTGGATTTGAACAACAAGAGCCACGTCTGGTTAACCCAGATATGCAAGGCTTGAACAGTTTCTTTAAGAAGGTCTACACATACATGGCCTTGGCATTGTTGGTAACTGCAGTTACGGCATACTTGGGTATTACAATGTTTGCGCGCCAAATCGCAACAATCTTCAGCAGCCCAATTTCATCAATCATCATGATTGGGGTTGTGTTTGGGTTCGTTTACTTGTTTGGTAAGCGCGTTTACCAAAACCCAGCGCAAGCATTTGGTATGTTGATGGGATTCGCTGTGTTGAACGGATTGATGTTCACGGTCATCGGTATGGTAACGCCAATTGGGACGTTAGCAACGGCATTCTTGACGACAGCGTTCTTGTTTGCTGGTATGGCTTTGTACGGTGTCACGACTAAGAAGTCAATGGCGTCAATGTCATCTATCTTGTTTGGTTCATTGATCGCCTTGATTATCGGTGGCATCATCAACTTGTTCTTCTTTAACAGCATCGTGTACATGTTCTTGTCAGTTGTTGGTGTGATTGTCTTCGCGTTGTTTACGGCGTACGACATGAACCGTTTGAAGGCAATGTACATGCAATTTGCTGGTGATGCAGATATGGAACAAGGAATGGCCGTTTCAGGTGCGTTGTCACTATACATGGACTTCATT
This sequence comes from Weissella confusa, assembly GCA_016466735.1. GTDB lineage: Bacteria > Bacillota > Bacilli > Lactobacillales > Lactobacillaceae > Weissella > Weissella fermenti. The sequence continues at coordinate 17,444 of JAAOED010000006.1, forward strand.
AACTTGTTCATCTACATGATTCAATTGTTCACTGCATTCGGTGGATCACGCGATTAAACTCATAAAAATATTAAAGCGTCTCGTTACTTGCGAGGCGCTTTTCTGTTACACTAAAGATAAGACTACGGTGGGTGATGTGTCACCCGGAAATGAGATAAACATGGCAAAACCAACATTACTATTGATTGATGGTAACTCACTGGCTTTTCGTGCGTTTTATGCACTGATTAACCAAGTTGACCGTTTTGTAAATCACGAAGGCCTGCATACAAATGCTTTGGTAGGATTCAACAACCTGTTGGATGGGATTGTTGATCCGTTTAAGCCTGATTTGGCGTTGGTCGCTTGGGATGCCGGCAAGACGACGTTCCGTACAGGAAAGTTTGATAACTATAAGGGAAATCGTGACAAGACACCACAAGAATTGGTGGAGCAATTCGAGCCATTGCGTAAGATGGTTGAATTGCACGGCATTAAGTCATATGAACTACCTGGTTATGAAGCGGATGATATTATCGGAACCACTGCACGCATGGGAGAAGCAGCCGGTTATGCGGTAACGATTGTGACGGGAGACCGTGATATGACGCAATTGGTGACCGACGATGTGTCTGTTTGGGTGACTAAGAAGGGTATCACCGAAATGGATCACTACACACCAGCGATGGTTGCAGAAGTCTACGACGGTTTGACTGCGGCGCAAATCGTTGAAGTTAAGGGACTTCAAGGTGACACGAGTGATAACTATCCTGGTGTTGCTGGTATCGGTCCTAAGACGGCGATTAAGTTGATGAAGGAATACCACACCATTCCTGAGATGTATGAGCGCATTGATGAAATGAAGGCTTCTAAGCAAAAGGAAAAGCTGGTTGCTGGTAAGGAAGATGCATTGTTGTCACGTGATTTGGCAACGATTCGCACGAATGCACCGGTTGATTACACGTTGACTGATTTGGCTTATCAAGGGCCAGATTACGACGCCATTATTCCGTTCTATCAACATCTGGATTTCAAGGCGCAATTGGTTAAGTTGGCTAACCAAGGCCACACCATTCCGGCACCAGCACACAATGAAGCCGATGAAAACGGTGATCCGGTGCATGATTTGAGCAACACCCCATTGGAAGTGCGCGAGTTAACGGCAACGAACCTGACACATATTGAACAACTTGGCGATGAGGTTAGCTTTTACTTGGAGCTGGATGGTGATAACTACCACACAGCTGCACCAGTAGGGTTTGCAATTGGTAATAATGAGCACGGTTACTTTGTGAGTCGTGACATCGAGTTACTTGTTCAAGGAACTCCCGTTAACAAGATGTTGCAAGATCCAGCTGTTAAGAAGAATGTCTTTAACGCCAAGGAGACTATCGTGGCGTTGCGTCGTCTTGGTGTGACATTCCCAGCGGTTGATTTCGATTTGTTGTTGGTTGCGTACCTGCTTGACACAAACGACAATAACAACGATTTAGGCGCATTAGCCCACGAAAACGGCTACTATGCGGTTCGTACTGATGAAGAGGTTTACGGGAAGGGAGCCAAGTTTGCCATTCCTGAAGCCGATGAAGATCTGTTTGAGCACCTTGGTCGCAAGGCGATGGCTATTCAATACTTGAAGACGCCACTGATCAAGAAACTAGCCGACCACGAACAAACGAATTTGTACGAAGAAATTGAATTGCCATTGACGTATGTGCTAGCTGACATGGAGGCAACCGGTATTACAGTTGATGCCAACACGTTGCTCGAAATGCGCAGCAAGTTGACGGAGCGTTTATCAGAACTCGAACAAACGATTTATCAACAAGCGGGCCACGAATTCAACATTCAGTCTCCTAAGCAATTAGGGGTTATCTTGTTTGAGGAAATGGGTTACACGCCAATTAAGAAGACTAAGACGGGTTACTCAACCAGTGTTGAAGTTTTGGAGCAAATGGGGGATGTCCCTCTAGTTGCGTCAATTTTGGAATACCGCCAAATTGCTAAGATTCAATCAACGTATGTCGAAGGATTGTTGCGTGTGATTCACGGTTCTGATTCAAAGGTGCACACGCGTTACTTGCAAACATTGACGCAGACTGGTCGTTTGTCATCAGTTGAGCCAAACTTGCAAAACATTCCAGTACGCATTGAAGAAGGTCGCCGCATTCGCAAGGCCTTCATTCCACGACAAGAAGACTGGATGATTTTCAGTGCTGACTACTCACAAATTGAGTTGCGTGTTTTGGCACACATCACTGGTGATAAGCACTTGCAAGAAGCGTTTATCAACGGCGAGGACATTCACGCGGCCACAGCACGCCGTATCTTTGGTCTAGCGCCAGAAGAAACGGTTGATGGCAACATTCGTCGTCAAGCCAAGGCCGTGAACTTCGGTATTGTGTATGGTATCTCTGACTTTGGTTTGGCCAAGAACATTGGTGTGTCACGAAAGCAAGCCAAGCAAATCATCGACACGTACTTTGAACAATACCCAGGTGTTAAGCAATGGTCAGAAGACATTATTGCGTCAGCGCGTGAAAAGGGCTATGTGGAAACGATTGCGCACCGTCGTCGTTACTTGCCTGATATTAAGGCGAAGAACTTTAACGCCCGTAGCTTTGCGGAGCGTACGGCGATGAATTCACCAATTCAAGGTTCAGCCGCCGACATCATCAAGATTGCGATGATTAACATGCAACAAGCGATTGCTGATGCTGGGTTGCAAGCGAAGATGCTACTTCAGGTGCACGACGAATTGATTTTCGAAGCGCCAGCAAGCGAAATCGAAGCGTTGCACGAGCTTGTCCCACGCATCATGGATTCAGCTGTTAAGTTGGATGTGCCACTATCAGTTGCTAGCCACGAGGGCAAGAGCTGGTACGACGCTAAGTAATAGATATTTTGAAGACCCAACAATTCATTTTGCTGGGTCTTTTTATGTCGATAAGATTGTATTTTATATCTAACCGTCGTCTGTTAAAAATGGTAAACTAAATAAGATAAATGACACATGACCGTATATAAAAATACGCGGTCGGAAAGGCGGTTAATCATGCCAGAACTCCCAGAAGTTGAGACGGTTCGTCGTGGCCTTACACGACTAGTAGTTGGACGTAAAGTATTAGGTACAGAGGTGCGCTGGGAAAAGACAATCGGCGGCATGGCACCGGAGGAATTCGATGCCGAATTAGTTGGTCGTACCATCGATAAAGTGGATCGTCGCGGTAAATATTTGTTGTTCCGTTTTTCTGGTGGGTTAACCATGGTTTCACATTTGCGTATGGAAGGCGCTTACTATACTGTTCCAGCTGGTACTGAACCTGGCAAGCACGACTTGGTCACATTCCATCTTGATGAGGGGATTGACTTGTTTTACCGTGATACGCGTAAGTTCGGTCGCATGAACCTGGTTCCCGATGGTGAAGCATTACAAGTCGCTGGACTGGCAAAAATTGGCCCAGAACCGACCGAAAAAGATTTGTCACTGGCCTATATGGTGAATGAATTTGGCAAATCACGCATGCACGTCAAGCCGTTTTTGCTCGATCAAAGCCACATTGCAGGACTAGGTAATATTTACGTTGATGAAACACTGTGGCAATCACAAATCCACCCGCTAACAGCGGCTAATAAATTAACTGAGGATGAGCTGGGACGTTTGCGTGAGAATATCATTCATGAAATTGCGCGTGCGACTGAACACCATGGGACAACCGTGCACAGTTTTACGACAGCGTTTGGTGAAGCAGGCGAATTCCAAAATGAATTGCAAGTTTATGGACGTGTTGGCGAACCGTGTCTTCGTTGTGGACACCCACTTGAGAAGATGAAAGTTGCACAACGTGGGACGACTTATTGTCCTGTTTGCCAAGTAGAAAAGGATTAAAACATGTTTAAATTGGGATTAACTGGTGGTATTGCAACCGGTAAGTCAACAGTATCGAATCACTTCAAAGAACTGGGGATTCCGGTACTTGACGCTGATGTTGTTGCCAGAGAAGTTGTTGAGCCAGGGCAACCGGCTTTAGCGGATATTGTGGCGGAATTTGGGGATGAGATGTTGTTGCCCGACGGATCACTCAACCGAAAAGCGCTGGGCGCTGTTGTCTTTGGTAACCCAGACAAATTAGCAAAACTAAACCAATTTACACACCCACGTGTCCAAGCAAGCATGCGTGCCCAGGCTGATGCATATGCAGAGGCAGGTGCACCATTGATTGTTTTGGATATTCCGTTGTTGTTGGAAGGCAAGAATGCGGCTGGTGCAGATGCCGTCATGGTTGTAACGGTTCCAAAAGATGTGCAGCAAGAACGTTTGATGGCTCGTAATCAGCTATCAGCCGACGAAGCTCGAAAAAGAATGAATTCGCAAATGCCAATGGCTGAAAAAGAACAATTGGCTGACTTTGTCATCGATAACTCGGGCACAATTGCTGAAACCTATGCACAAGTTGATGCTGTTTTGGCAAAGTTACCACACTAAATTAACAAGGAGGCCGACATGGCTGAGTTTTCAATTCGTCAGCATTATCGGCTGATGTATGATGAACCAATCAACCTTGGCGCTGTGCAGTCGCTAACTAAGGTTTACTTGCCCATTATTGGGCGCGATGCGTTTACACTTTATTTGGCCTGGGCCATGATGGGCGAAACGCCAGATGCGCAAAATCAACACGTTGACTTGCTTGATCAATTAGCAATTAGTCAGCATGATTTTCTGTCAGCTCGACAAAATCTTGAGGGGATGGGATTGATTAAGACCTATCGCCAAGACACAAGTTTCGGATCACAATGGGTGTATCGTCTTTTCCCGCCAATGACCATGAAAGCCTTTTTGGCGGATACGATGCTATCAAGTTTGCTTGCGCATTATTTGGGTGATGAACTTTTCCAACAATTGGTAGAGGATATTAAGCCAAAGGACGCAACGATTCCAGGTGTGAACGTTTCAACGACCTTTTTCGACATGATGGGTAATGTGTCATTTGAAAAGTTACCAGATGCACCATTGAGTAACGATGACACGAAGAGTGATTTGCAGAAGGAACTACACCAGTCAGCTAAATCAGTTGATGTTGCGTTGTTAACTGATATGCTACGCACGTTTGGCGTCTCAGCGTCAGCTATTCGCAAGCACGAAGCAGATTTGACCATTGTGAAAAACTTGTATGGTCTTGGTGACGTTGATTTAGTCCGTGTTATTCAAGCAACAATTACGCCTGACAATGGCATTGATATGGATGCGATTCGAACGATGCTAAAAAAGAGCTATCAATCTGAGCAACGTCATCAGAATGAGACTGGTAGCAACAAGCCGGTTGAATCAACACAAAATACAGACGTTAAAAGCCCGGCCGAAGCTATTATTCAATCAGCTAAGAACACAGCCCCACTGGTATTCTTGAAAAACCTGCGTGAAGTAAGTGGCGGGTTTGTGACGGATGCAGAGGTTAAGGCGTTGGAAGACATTGCGCAGCTTGATAAAGTAGCACCGGAAGTATTGAATGTCATGCTTTATGAATTAACGGTCGTTGAAAAGAAGGCGACGCTTAACAAAGCTTTGTTGCAAACGATTGTTAACGATTGGGCACAGGCAAAGGTAACAACTGCCGTCGGTGCGCTTGAATACTTGCAACGCCGTGCAAAGTCACGTCAAACAAAGCAAGAAAAGCAGGTTGCGGGCCGGACAAACCGTCAATGGCAACGCCCAACACAGGTTAAGGAAACGCGTCCCGACTGGGAAAACCAAACAGCTTCAACTGTTTCTGAAGAGGCAGCCCAGGCTGCCAAGGATCAACTGGCGCAACTCCGCGCTCGTCGACAACAGACTAACAAGGAGAATTAACTATGGCTGACGAAACATTTCGTCTGAATCGTCAAACTGATTCGGATAATCCCATGGATGTAGGGCAAGCGCTCGATCAATTCATGAATAAGAAGAATTTGCATGCGCGCTATGCGGCAATTCAAAAAGAAGTTTTTGCTGAACCAGGCATCAAAGATTTCTTTGATCAAAACAAGGATGTTCTAACGCGCGACATTGTGAACCGCGACTTTGCAGTCTTGTACGAGTTCTACACGCAAGTTAAAAACGCTGCGGCTGGCAAACCAGTCGTGCACCGTGGTTATAAGCCAATGCTTGAAGTTGCTGAAAATCGCATTGTGATTGTTTATCAACCAGACGAGGCGACTTTAGCGGCCCAACGTTTGCAGATGCAAGCCAACTTGGTGCAATCAATCGGGATGCCAAAGCTAATCGAACGCGCCCGTTTGGACGACTTTTCTGAAGATGACCGTGATCGATTGGCGGCCCTAACTGCGGTTATCAATTTTGTTAGCGCTTATATTGCTGACCCAAAGGCTTATCACCGTGGTCTGTATATTCACGGATCTTACGGCATTGGTAAGACCCACTTAATGGGTGCCATGGCTAATGAGCTTGCGCAAGAAGGGATTCCGGTAACGCTGGTGCATTTCCCAAGCTTTGCGGTCGAGATGCGCGGGTCAATCGATTCAAAGGAAAACCCGCAAGACAAGATTAACGCCATCAAGCGTGTGCCGATTTTGGTGCTTGATGATATCGGTGCAGAATCAATTACGGCTTGGATTCGTGATGATATTTTGGGTGTTATTTTGGAGTACCGCATGCAAAATGAACTGCCAACATTCTTCACGTCAAACTTCTCAATGGACCAGCTAGAAAAGGAACATTTCACGGTTACCAAGAGCGGCGCAGAGCCAGTTAAGGCAGAACGTCTCATGCAACGTATTCATTTCTTGGCCAAAGAAATTCAAATGGCTGGCGACAATCGTCGGGTATTTGATTAATGCAACAGTACGTAGAAAAGAAACACTGGTGGCCTTGGCTTGTGCTGATTTTGCTGGTCCTAGCAAGTATGGTTGTCTTGCGTCACAATGCCAGTTGGTATCGCACGCCGCTGGGACAAGTAACGCAGGTCAAGGTACTGCAAACCAACCGCCTGACTGACCAATACAACAATGATGTGAAAGAAACTACACAGTCTTTACGTGTCAAGTTGTTGAACACCAGCCAAGCTGGCAAAACCATCACCGTGAAAAACACATCCGATGAAGCAATGGCGATTGAACAACCATTTAAGGTTGGAAATCAAATATTTTTAAATCGCGCGGATCATCAAACTTGGACTGTGCAAACCATGAAACGTGATACCGTTTGGGTTCCAATTATGATTGCGGTACTGGGTATTTTGATTATTTCGATGGGACAGGCCGGTCGTCTGACAGTCATTTCTCTGGCTGTGAACGTTGTGCTCTTTATTGGCACAGTTTCATTAGATTTGCATACGACTAATGGTAATATCCTTGGCCTGTTCATGTTATTTAGTGTGCTGGCCTCGGCAATTACGCTTGGCTTAGTGATGGGATTCCGCCAACGACAAACCTGGGTTGTGTTTGCCACCGTTCTGACGGCAACTGCACTGGCGATGATAATAGCGACGATTGTCTTTAAGATGACTAACAATCATGGTCTTCACTTTGAACTCATGTCGTTTATTACACAGTTACCGCAACCGTTATTCATGGCAATGACTTTAGTTGGTGTTTTAGGAGCCGTTATGGACGAAGCAACCGATATGATTGCGACGTTGTTTAGTTTGGAACGTGAGCGTCCTAACATTACGATTCGTGAAATTATTCAATCTGGTCGTCACGTTGGCCAAGAAATTTTTGGTGCCTTGAGTAATACGCTGTTCTTGATTTTCATCGCTGAGCAAATTCCGATGGCCGTGTTGTATTTGCGTAACGGCAACGATTGGGGATTCACGTACATGATGAATATGTCACTAGGACTCGTTCAAACATTGATTAGTGCCATTGGAATTGTCCTAACGGTTCCGGCCGGCATCATGTGGGTGTTGCTGGTTCGTAAGTTCACCCGAGTTAAGATGGAGGTGCCAAGATGACAGTCACGATGATTTTATCTATTATCTTGCTTGTCTTAATGGTTGCCATTGGCGGCGGCAAGGGCATTGGTGCTTTTGCCAGTTTGTGGGTTAATTTCGGAATTATGATTGTCATGATTATGCTGATTAACTTCCAATTCAACGCCATGGCTGTTCTGCTTGTGGGTGGCGCCTTTTTGTTAACAATTACCATCCTGAGCGCTGGTGCTGATGAAGAAACAACGTCAATCGCCTTAATTGCAAGTTTTATTGTCATGATTGCTTTAATTCTGCTAATTCTGCCGGCAGAGCATCTGGCAATGGCGCAAGGGTTCGCTGAAGAAAATTCAGAGGAACTCGAGGGGCTCTCATTAGGGATTAATGTTAATTTCGTCACGCTGGGGATTGTGGCAGCTTTACTGGCTACGCTAGGTGCAATCGCCGAAGCGGCGATTGCCATCGCTGCCGGAGTAGGCGAACTACGTCATGACCAACCTAATATGAAGACCAGCCAACTGATTGGTTCTGGTCAAAAGTTGGGCCAACAAATTATTGGAACTGCTGTTAACACAGTGTTGTTTGGGTTTATGGCCGATTTTTTGAGCTTGGCGATTTGGTTTGGTAAACTGCATTACACAATCGGCGAGATTATGAATGCAAAACTATTCACGTCCTCGATGCTATCGTTGTTGTATGCCATTTTAGGGGTCATTTTGGTGTTACCAATTACATTAGCAATTTTTGTTTATCAACATAACCGGAAATCTAATCAAGTTTCGTAGTCCAAATAGCCGTCAGAATGGCAAAATACTAGGAATTATTAGAAAACCATGTTATGCTAACTTTAATATGTCATGACTTCAGGGGAGTGACCGTATCCTGTAGAAAGTAAGATGAGGTATCGCACATGAGTAGTGTCCTTGTTATTGAAGATGAAGTAAATTTGGCGCGTTTCGTTGAACTAGAGTTGCAACACGAAGGTTATGAAACGCACGTAGAAGACAACGGTCGTGGTGGATTGCAGGCTGCATTGGACAATGATTACGATTTGATTTTGTTGGACTTGATGTTGCCAGAACTAAGTGGTTTGGAAGTGGCGCGTCGTTTACGCGAAGTTAAAAACACACCAATCATCATGATGACGGCGCGCGATTCAGTTATTGATCGTGTTTCAGGGCTAGATTACGGAGCTGATGATTACGTGGTGAAGCCATTTGCCATCGAAGAATTGTTGGCCCGTGTTCGTGCCTTGTTACGTCGTATTAACATCGAAACTGAAGAGCACAGCACACACCAAAGCGTTGTCCGTTACCGTGATTTGACGGTTGAAAAGGAAAACCGAATTGCCCGTCGTGGTAATGAAATCATTAATTTGACGAAACGTGAGTACGAATTGTTGTTGATCTTGATGGAAAACATTAATGTTGTCCAATCTCGTGAGGAACTATTGAAGAAGGTTTGGGGTTATGACTCACAAATTGAAACCAATGTTGTCGATGTTTATATTCGTTACTTGCGTAATAAGATTGATCAACCAGACTCACGCGCATCATACATCCAAACCGTTCGCGGTACTGGATACGTTATGCGTCAGTAATTTTGGGGGCGACTAATGGACAATGCATCCATTATCACTGAAACACCGCAACGCAAGGGACTCTCACTGAAATGGAAGTGGGCACTTGGTTCCGCAGCCGGTGTTTTTTTGATATTTATAATCTTTGCTTGGTTTGTTGTGCAGGCTTTTTCATCACAAATGTTGAAAACCGAGCGTCAACAAGTGGCGACGTCATTACAGGTCGTCACAACGCGTCTGCAAAATCTAGATGAAAAGAAGTTATCCCCAGCTGATGTTGATGCGATGCTACGACCAAAGTCAAATGACCTGAATAAGGTTGTTAACGACCCGGTTATGCAACAAATCACCCGTCAGGATTACACAGTGATGGTCTATAACACAAGCGGTCGCCAAGTTTATCCAATTGGGGGTGCCGGTGTACCATTCCAACGCATTTCTGACTTGAGTGTGAAGATGGAACGCGTTAATGGTAGTTCTGTGTTAGTGGGTCGTCAGGAGTTGCGGAACGCAAATAACCACTTGATTGGTTATGTTGTGATTGAAAATCACCTGACGTCTTATCACAAAACGTTTAATCGCGTTTATCTAATCATTATGATTTTGATTGGTTTGGGATTGTTCTTACTTGCGTTGTGGGGATACTTTTTGTCAGATTATCTTCTACGTCCTGTCAACAACATTAAAAAAGTGGTTGATGAGATGCAGGCAGATCCACAGTCACAAGCCCGCGTGCAACACGAAGACCGCCGACCTGATGAGTTGACGGACTTGTCAGACTTGTTGAATGACATGCTGGACCGTATGCAGCGTTTTATTTTGCAACAACATCAATTCGTTGAAGACGTTTCACACGAACTACGTACGCCAGTTGCTATCGTTAAGGGCCACATGGAGTTGCTAAACCGTTGGGGTAAGGACGATCCGAAGATTCTAGCTGAGTCCATCGAGGCATCTTTGCAAGAAATGTGTCGTATGGAGGGCTTAGTTTCGGAAATGCTTGATTTGACCCGTGCTGATCAGGTGGAATTGACGTTCCGCGATGGTGATACGGACGTAAAGGACATGATTAATGCCATTTATACCAACTTCAAGATGATTCATCCTGACTTCACGTTTGGTTTGGATGATGACTTGAAGGGGCCAACGATTGTTAATATGAATCGTGATCACTTAGAGCAAATTCTAATTATCTTGTCGGACAATGCTGTTAAATATAGCCAAAACCGCAAGGAAATTCATTTTGCTGCGTCACGTTCCGGGAATTTTGTACAATTGGCCGTCCAAGATTTCGGTGAAGGTATTTCGCCAGAAGATGCTGCGCGCGTCTTTGACCGATTCTATCGCGTGGATAAGGCGCGTTCTCGTAAGCAAGGTGGTAACGGCCTTGGTTTGAGTATTGCGCAAAAACTAGTCGAGGGTTATGGCGGTAAGATTGAGCTAGAATCTGCCATCGGGCAAGGATCAATCTTCCGAATTACATTGCCTATTAAGCCAGAAAAATAGTACACTAAAAGCTGTGGCCAATTCAGTTGGTCGCAGCTTTTTAAATGATATGAGAGATAAAGATTATGATTTTAAAACACGTTATTTTGCACATTTTGGATAAAGATGCAGGAAACCTAATTGCATCTCAGGCTGAAATTGACCTAACTCAGCCTGGGCTACATGATTATCTAGAAAAGATTATCATGAAGTTCCAGACGGGTGACTTTAAACCCGGCACGTTAACTGGCGAGGATTATTTGGCCAAGACCATCGATGATAACAATGGGTTGTCATTCGCTGAAAAAACCACGCAACTTGCTGAAAAGTTGTTTGATACCATTGCGGCAAGCGAGGCTGTGCCGGCTGGTGATTTGTTAAGCTTTGAGTTTGCAGAAGGAACCGACGACTTCTTCGGCTTGATAAAACTAAACTTTGCGCCACGCTATGCGCACATTGTCGATTATCGCGATGATCAGTTGGTGAATAACTTGGTTTTGAATCAAGCTGTGTTACCTGGTGCAAATCAAAAGGCAGACGAAGGTATCATTGTTAATTTAATGACTGGTGCGTATATGCTGGTGGAGAAGCAATATTTGATTGATGGTCACCGTATTAATTACTTCTCTGAACGTTTCTTGGAGATTAAACCAGAAGAGTCTACTAAGGATAATATCAAGGTGATTAAGCGCGCTGTTAAGACAGTTGCGGATAAGTTTGACGTGCCTGAACACGAAGCGATGGCGGCCACGCAAAGTGCCATTTTCGAGTCTGTCTCGGACGGAGGTCAAATTAACACGGCCGATATTGCCGAAGCTGTCTTTAAGGGCAACATTTCAGCAAAGCAAGCGTACAACGAAGTGATTGCTGACAAGGAACTGGATACTGAAATCGACGTGCCTAATGTTGAGCGGGTGGAGAAGAAGTACCGCCTACAACGTTTCAAGTTGGATTCTGGTATCGAGATTGCGATTCCAATGGATATTTACCAAGACCGTAGCAAGGTTGAATTTGTGAACAATCCGGATGGTACGATGTCACTTGTAATCAAGGACATTGAATCGATTGTTAATAAGTTCAACTCATAATGATGGATACAAAAAAAGACGAGTTCGCATAAAACGAACTCGTCTTTTTCTTTGAATTAATTTTCTTCTTCGTCCAACTCAGCAGAACGTTGCAAAAGTGCTTGCAGTTCGTTCTTACGACGATCGCGTGGAATGAACAACCCCAACATATCTTCATTAATTCCCGCCATGACATGGACAACCTCACCAGCTTCGTTTGTCTCAACTGTTAGAGGTGACTTCAACGACTTGTTTGGACTTGCAATAACGTCATTAATTGTCCAGTCGTCAATTGACATACCGCGTGGATTCTTGAAAATGGTTGCTTCAGGATCCTCAGCGGCGCAAATGGCACGCATCGTTGGTACTGAAACAGGGAGGGATGATGAGTCCTTCAACTGTACTAGCTCGTAGTCTAAGTTGTTACGTTCGAAAAAGCTCTCGACTGACTTCAATGCGTTCAACGCTGAAGTGCGGTGAGAAAATGAATAAACCGTGACAGCTATGAAATTCCCTCAATTCAATCTTTTACTAATGTTTCTATTTTCACACATATAAAAAAACAGTCAAGTCTTTATAAGAGTTTTGATGTCATCTTAATGTTTCATTTGTGACAATGTGAGAATTGGGTTTTAATCAGGTTAGAAAACGGTTTGATTTAGGTCATTGAATTGCCACGTGTCCTAAACAAGCGTAAACTAACTTGATGTATATTTATGATGTTTTCGTAAATTAAATATGAATTTTTCAAGGGGTTATTCTTATGGACAAGAAGAAAATCGGCCTTGGTGCGTTAATCATGATGATGTTTACCACCATCTTTGGTTTCGCCAACGGGCCTGTGGCCTTTGAGCGTATGGGTTATGCAGCAATTATTTGGTATGTTTTGGGTGCCTTGTTGTTCTTCCTACCAACTTCAATGATGTATGCCGAGTTTGGTGCATCATTTAAGGACGCTAAGGGTGGTATTTACTCATGGATGGAGCGTTCATTGGGTAAGAAGGTTGCCTTCATTGCAACTTTCATCGGATTGGCATCATGGGTGATTTGGATGATTTCCGTTTCACAAAAGGTGTGGATTCCGCTCTCAACTTTGATTTTTGGTAAAGATATGACGACGACTTGGTCATTGTTCGGTTTGAACGGTGGTCAAACGGTTGGTGTTTTGGCCGTTCTGTTCATCTTGGTTGTTGCATACTTTGTAACCCGTGGTGTTAAGTCAATTTCACGAATTTCTGCTTTGGGCGGTATGTTCGTTATGGCGTTGAACGTCATCCTATTGTTGGCTTCAATCGCCGTGTTGATTGGTCACGGAGGTAACTTCGCTGAGCCGTTGAAGTTACGATCATTCTTTATCTCAGGTAGCCCTGATTATCAAACGATTGGTCAAATGATTTCATTCGCATTGTACGCTATTTTTGCTTACGCCGGTTTGGAACAAATGGGTGGTATCATGGAAGACGTTGATAACGCTGAAAAGACGTATCCAAAGGCCGCTTTGATTGCTACGACCATCATCGGTTTGGGTTACGCTATCTCAATCTTGCTTTGGGGTGCATCAACAAACTGGACATCTTTGTCAGCCGACAAGTCTGCTAACCTTGGAAACATCACGTATGTGTTGATGAATAATCTTGGGGTGCAATTAGGTGATGCGTTTGGTATGACGCACGGCGCCGGTTTGGTCTTGGGATCAATCTTTGCCCGCTTTGCCGGTATTTCAATGTTCTTTGCATATGTTGGGTCATTCTTTGTTTTGACATATGCACCATTGAAGTCATTCATCTTGGGATCACCAAAGGAAGTCTGGCCAAAGAAGTTCATCGCTTTGAATGAACACGATGTTCCTGCTGTTGCCGTATGGTCACAAGCCATCTTGGTGTCAATCTTGGTTATCATGATTTCATTCGGTGGTAAGAGCGCTGAACAACTATACCTGGTCTTGACGAATATGGGTAACGTGTCTTCAACGTTGCCTTACGTCTTCTTGGTTGCTGCGTTCCCATTGTTTAAGCGTTTGAATGATGTTGAACGTCCATTCGTTTTCTACAAGAATCCAACAATTACTTGGATTATCACAATCCTTGTTGAAGCACTGACGATTGTATCAATCTTGTTGACGATTATTTCACCATTCCAAACTGGTGATTTGTTCAGTGGTATCTGGACTATCGTCGGACCAATCTTCTTCGGTGTACTAGCGTGGGTATTATTCACGTTGGGTGAGAAGAAGCACGGTAAGTTATAATAGATATTCAAAAAACGTGTCTGAAAAGGCACGTTTTTTCTTGCCGATTTTAAAGTGCGGGAGTAACCTATATTACAACTAAGGAGGCAAGTAACATGCCAAAAATGAATATCGATATGATTAAGGGCCGCACGCCAGAAGAAATTAAGCAAATTTTGGACATTTCATATGAAGTGATGCTGGCTGCATTTGGGGCACCAGATGGTGATCGTTACCAAATCGTGACGCAACACGAGCCTTACGAGATGCAAATTTTGGACACTGGTCTAGGAATTGAACGCACTGACAAAGTGCTTGTCTTCAGTTTGGTAACTCGTCCACGTACGACTGAACAAAAGGTTAACTTCTATAATAATCTTGTTTCAGAGTTGCACGAGAAGACAGGACTACGAAAAGAAGATGTGATGATTAACCTGGTTGTAAATACTGATGAAGACTGGAGTTTCGGTTACGGTGAAGCACAGTTCTTGACTGGTAAGTTGTAATCAGAAAGGAGTATACCTGATGTTGCCAGATGAAGAAGAGTATCAACCAATTGATGAGTTAACAAGTGACGAGCATAGTTGGTATGCCGTTCGTATGGTTGGCGAAGATGTCGATACGTTATTAACAGCTGCGACAACCGAGTCTGACGCAGAAGGTATTGCTCATCGAACAGCGACGCAATACCCTGATTTTTCATTTTCCGTTGTCCCAGTGACCGGTATTTTTATGGATAATACCCGTTATGATAAGATGACTGATCTCCAATGGTACGGTGTCATGCCGGCAAGTCGTAAAGATAACTACATCACACAGATATTCGCTAATTTCAAGGATTTGAATACATTTTTAAGTGATAATCGCGCAGAAAAGTATCGTTTTGTCAGTTTAATGATTAAATAAAGGGTTGACGTTGTAACGTTTTACCTGTATTATTAACTATGTTGTTGAGGCAACGTAGTTAAATATGCGGATGTAGTACAATGGCTAGTGCTCCAGCCTTCCAAGCTGGGAATGCGGGTTCGATTCCCGTCGTCCGCTTACTTAAACAATCATCGATTCGTCGATGGTTGTTTTTTTGTAAAGTAAGTTCGCAAAGAATAACCGTGTGCTATAATAGATACGTTAAAAAAAGAGATAGATAAGGATGTTATTTCCATGAAGATTAAAGGCTTGACGCCAATTTTGTTGATTCTGTTGGTTATTTTGTTTGTGACGGGGCACGGTTACTTCCTTGAAGGCCCATTGACTAATTTCATGCACATGTCTGAAAACTGGATTGGCGGCGCTAATGCAGTTGGTTGGTCAATCATCATTTTGACATTCGTTGTCCGTTTGGTATTGTTGCCATTTATGGTGCACCAACAACGTGCCGCAACGATTCAACAAGAAAAGATGCGTTTGTTGCAACCGCAAATGACTAAGATTCAAGAAGCGCAAAAGAACGCCCAAACGCAAGAAGAGAAGATGCTTGCTTCTCAAGCGATGATGGCTGTCTACCGCGAAAATGGTGTGTCATTGCTAGGTGGGATGAACTTTACCGTTTTGATCATTCAATGGCCTGTGTTCATGGGATTGTATGCAGCCATTAAGAACTCACCAGATTTGGTCAACGCAAGTTTCTTCGGAATCAAGTTGGCTCACCAATCACCAGTATTGGCCATTGCAACTGCCGTTGTTTACGGTGCACAAGCATATTTGTCAATGGTTGGTGTACCAGCTGAGCAAAAGAAGCAAATGCAATCAATGATGATGATTATGCCTATCATGATGTTGTTCATGACTTGGGTGACCAATGGTGGTATCGCGTTGTACTTCTTCGTCGGTGCTTTGGTTATGATCATCCAAACGTTGATTATCATCGTTTGGCGTCCACGTTTGCGTCAACACGTTGCTGACACGTTCGAAGTTAAGGATGTTGTTGACGATGCCTTGTCTGGTAAGTTGCAATCAGAACCAACTGGTCCATTTGCGCAAGCTATGAAGGCTGCACAAGCACAACAGGAAGCACAAGCTCGTAAGGATATTACGGATGACGCCAACGAAAACACACACCCTGAATCAAAGGGTGGTCGTAATGCTGGTAAGCAAAAGCGCTAATTAGTTTGACAGCCAGTGGCCTATTTTGGGCCGCTGGCTTTTTTCATGTCTGGAAAATAGAATTTTCATGTTTTATCATGTGCATTAATGTACAATATATGTACGGAGGGTGGAACGCATGACAATTAATCATACAAAAGACTCAACCCGTTATCCTGACCTACGCGGGAAAACGGCGGTTGTAACTGGAAGTTCTTCTGGTATTGGTGAAGCGATTGCACGTCACATGGGATCTGAAGCAATGAACGTGGTGATTAACTACATTAACGCTGACGAAAAAGTGATTGATGGTTTGATTTATCTGATTGAACAATCAGGCGGTCGCGCAGTGGGGATTCGTGCCGACGTTGGAACAGAAGCTGGTGTGCAGGCAATTTACGACAAGGCGATTGAAGCCTTTGGCGATATCGACGTCTGGGTTAATAACGCCGGTTTCGAAATCCAATCAGAGACACACGAAACATCATATGAAGACTGGCAACGTGTGCTTCACGTTGACTTGGACGGTGTTTTCTTAGGAACAAAAATCGCCGTCCAACACTTCCTGAAGCATAATAAAAAGGGTAACATCCTAAACACTTCATCAATTCACGATATCATTCCTTGGCCGACGTATGCTTCATACGCAACGGCCAAGGCCGGTGTCTTGATGTTTACGAAGACAACGGCGCTTGAGTATGCTGAACGTGGCATTCGTATCAACGCCATTTCACCAGGCGCGTTGGAAACGCCGATTAACGCACAACGTTTTGCTGACCCAGCAGTTCGTGCCGACACAGAAGGCATGATTCCAATGAAGAAGGTCGGCGATCCTGTTGATGTCGCTAACGCAGCTGTATGGCTGATTTCTAACGAAGCTTCATACATTACGGGCACGACATTATATATCGACGGTGGAATTACGTTATATAACGAATTCCAAGGTGGTCGTGGTTAATTATCGCTATAAGGGACATGTTCAGCTTGGGCATGTCTTTTTTAGTGACCTGACATGCTGAAAACTGTGATATGATTGTGGCATTAAGGATTTAGTACTGGGGGCAATTCATATGGCAGAAAACATTATGCCAGAGCGTCTAATTGAAAAAATGCGACTACGTGACTTCGCGGTTTTTACAATTGGAACAGCTATGTATGCGTGGGGGCTTGTTAACGTGAATATCCCTAATCACCTAGCCGAAGGTGGTGTAACGGGTATTACGTTGATTTTTAAGGCGTTGCTAAATATTAATCCTGCGTTATCAACGTTATTTTTGAACATTCCATTGCTCTTGATTGGGTTGCGCATGTTAGGAAAGCGCGCATTGATTTACACATTGTATGGTATTTTTAGCTTGTCATTCTGGTTGTGGCTATGGCAACTGATTCCATTTGATTTGGACTTGCAACATGACCTGCTGATTTCGGCTTTATTGGCCGGACTGTTTGGTGGATTAGGATCTGGGCTAATTTATCGCTATGGTGGCACAACCGGTGGTACGGACGTGATTGCCCGTATTCTGGAACAGAAGTTGAACATCCCCATGGGGCGTACCTTGTTCGCATTGGACGTTGTCGTCTTGACGGCTTCACTGGTATACATCAACGTCGTTCAAATGATGTATACCGTTATCGCAGCCTTTGTGTTCGCGCAAATGGTTAACTTCACCCAAAAGGGGTCTTATGCGGCTCGTGCATTCTTAATCTTCACTTCTAAGCCGGAGGAAATCTCGCATGCAATTATGCAAGACTTGGAACGTGGGACATCGCTGCTGCATGCTGAAGGTGGCTTTACTCACAACAATCAACGTGTCGTCTATGCAGTAGTTGATCCATCAGAAATGAACGTGGTGCGAAAGATTATTGATGATATTGATCCACGTGCATTCGTAACCGTCATGGATACACAAGAAACATTGGGTGAGGGATTCTCGTTCGCTCGGCCCAAGAAATCATTCTTTAAGTTTTAAAATGAAAGCTGGCATTAACGATTTAACAACGTTAATGCCAGCTTTTTAACTTATAATTTTCACTAAAAGCCCCTTACGACAAGGGTTTTCAACACGCATTTTAAAAAATTAGCACTCTAGCAAAGAGAGTGCTAGAAAATGCTTGCAATGGTTTTGTAATAGTTGTACAATTAGATTACAAGGTTGAGGGATGGCCGTGGGGGCCTCCTCATTACAACCGAGTTTAACAATTGAATATTGGGGGATTGTAAATAAAATGGCAAACTTTAATGATTTTAACAACATGGATGATATTTTTAACCAAATGATGGGCCGTATGGGTGGCTTTAACTCAGAGAATTCTCGTTATTTGATTAACGGACGTGAAGTAACGCCTGAAGAATTTGCAGAATATCGTCGTACCGGTCAACTACCTAATAGTGCTAACCAAGACTTGCCAGAAGTCGAGCCAAATGGTCAAGCACCAAAGAAGGATGGGATTCTAGCAAAGCTTGGTCGTAACTTGACGCAAGAAGCCCGCGAAGGTTTGTTGGATCCAGTTATCGGTCGTAACAAGGAAATTCAAGAAACGGCTGAAATTTTGAGTCGTCGTACCAAGAACAACCCAGTGCTTGTCGGAGACGCTGGTGTTGGTAAGACTGCGGTTGTCGAAGGCTTGGCACAAGCGATTGTCGCTGGTGACGTGCCGGCCTCAATCCGAAACAAGGAAGTTATCTCAATCGATCTTTCAAGCATCGAAGCCGGTACACAATACCGTGGTTCATTCGAAGAGAACGTGCAAAACTTGATTAAGGAAGTCAAGGAAGCCGGTAACGTAATTATCTTCTTCGACGAGATTCACCAAATCCTTGGTACAGGTGCGATGGGTGGTGATTCAGGGTCAAAGGGCTTGGCTGATATTTTGAAGCCTGCTTTGAGCCGTGGTGAGTTCACCGTTATCGGTGCAACGACACAAGACGAATACCGTAACACAATTTTGAAGAACGCTGCTTTGGCACGTCGTTTCAACGAAGTAACAGTTAATGCACCTTCACCAGAGGATGCCTTCAACATCTTGCTTGGTTTGCGTGACTTGTACGCCCAACACCACAACGTTGAATTGCCTGACAATGTTTTGAAAGCAGCGGTTGATTACTCAATCCAATACATTCCACAACGTTCTTTGCCTGATAAGGCCATTGACTTGTTGGACATGACGGCGGCTCACTTGGCTGCTAAGAACCCCGTCACTGACGTCGTTTCATTGGAAGAGCAAATCAAGCGTGAGCGTGAAGCACAACAACTAGCTGCTGATAAGGAAGATTACGAGTCAGCTGCACAACACAAGGTTAAGATTGACGAATTGCAAAAGCAAATTGACGACGCAGGCGAGGCTAAGAAGGTGACGGCTACGGTTAACGACGTGGCTGAGTCAGTTGAGCGTTTGACTGGTGTGCCAGTTGCACAAATGGGTGCATCAGACATTGAGCGTTTGAAGGGTATTAACGAGCGTTTGCGTGGTAAGGTTATTGGTCAAGACGATGCCGTTGAGGCCGTGTCACGTGCCATCCGTCGTAACCGTGCCGGCTTCGATGAAGGCAACCGTCCAATTGGTAGCTTCTTGTTCGTCGGACCTACTGGAACAGGTAAGACTGAGTTGGCAAAGCAATTGGCTTTGGATATGTTTGGGTCAAAGGATCACGTTATCCGTTTGGATATGTCAGAATACTCAGATTTGACGGCTGTTTCAAAGTTGATCGGTGCAACTGCCGGATACGTTGGATATGATGATAACAGCAACACATTGACTGAGCGTGTTCGTCGTCAACCATATGCTATCGTCTTGCTAGATGAGATTGAAAAGGCTAACCCACAAGTGTTGACCTTGTTGTTGCAAGTAATGGACGACGGTCGTTTGACTGACGGACAAGGAAACACGGTTAACTTCAAGAACACCGTTGTGATTGCAACGTCAAACGCCGGCTTTGGAAATGAAGCCTTGATGGGTGACGATGCCAAGGATAAGGAATTGATGGAGAAGTTGGCACCATACTTCCGTCCAGAGTTCTTGAACCGCTTCAACGCCATTGTTGAATTCTCACACTTGACGAAGGAAGACTTGAACCAAATCGTCGACTTGATGTTGAATGACGTTAACGATACCTTGGCCAAGAAGGATATCGTGTTGACGGTAACGCCTGCAGCCAAAGCTTGGTTAATCGACGAGGGTTACGATGAGGCTATGGGAGCACGTCCATTGCGCCGTGTTATCGAGCAACAAATTCGTGACAACGTGACTGACTTCTACTTGGATCACTTGGACGCTAAGAACTTGCAAGCTGACCTTGTTGATAACAAGATTGTTATTTCAGAATTGTAAAAAATTTAAGTTGCTAAAAGGGCCTGTAAACCGCTGTTTACAGGCCCCTAATTTTTACCGGCGAATAAAATGGGTGTAAACTTTATTATGTAAGAATATTGAGATAGGGTGGATAACATGTTAGAAAAACAAGTATTTAGCAAGCTTTTGTCTAAAGCTTTTGATGTGCCCGTTATGGTGACATATTGGGACGGCAAGTCAGAAAACTACGGTGATGGTTTGCCAAAGATTCACATCAAGTTAAATGATAAGCCAAACATGAAGTCCTTAGCCAAGATGCCAACATTGACACTCGCTGAGGCGTACATGAATCGTGGCATTGAAATTGAAGGAAGCATTCAAGAATTAATTGCTTCCGCCTACCGTCAATCCGGTAGTTTTTTGACAGATCAAAGCGGTTTCAAGGGCACGTTAACGAAAATGCTCCACGGCCACGATAAGAATGAATCTAAAGAAGACATTCACAGTCACTATGATATTGGTAACGACTTCTATAAGGAGTGGTTGGATCCATCAATGACATATTCTGCAGCGTACTGGCCAAGGGATGATATGACGTTGGAAGAGGCTCAAATGGCTAAGGTTCACCATATTTTGGACAAGTTGCACAGTGAGCCGGGTAAGAAGTTACTAGATATTGGTTCTGGCTGGGGTACGTTGATTATCACAGCCGCCCAAGAATACGGCCTTGAGACATACGGGGTTACGTTGTCAGAAGAACAATACGCCTTTACGAATCAACGCATTCAAGAATTAGGCCTCCAAGATAAGGTCCATGTCATGTTACGAGATTACCGTGACGTGGATATGACATTTAACTACATTACATCAGTTGGGATGTTTGAGCACGTTGGTAAGGAAAACCTCGGTGAGTACTTTAAGGACGTTGCTAATTATCTTGTACCAAATGGTCGTGCATTGATTCATGGTATCACTGGTCAACACTACGGCGCTGGCGTAGATCCATTCATTCAAAAGTACATCTTCCCTGGTGGCTACATTCCAAATATTGCTGAGAATGTGACCCACATTATGGAAGCCGGTATGCAATTGGACGATATCGAGCCATTACGTCGTCACTACCAAAAGACGTTGGAAACGTGGACTAAGAATTACCATGCCGTTTACGATGAAACAGTTACAAATCGTGGTGAAGCCTTTGCGCGAGCTTGGGATTTATATCTACAGGGTAGTGCTGCTTCATTTGAATCAGGGAATATTGATGTTATTCAATTCCTGATGACGAAAGGGGCAGCTGGTCAAGGTTTGCCTATGAGTCGTGCCTACATGACAGCTCGTGAAAATTAAATATCTTTAAGCGCTTGCGACGTTTTGTGGCAGGCGCTTTTTACAATTATGTAACGAAAGCGTTTTCTTAAAACTATTTCATTTCGCTAACCTTTCGTAACCGCTATGCTAATCAAACGAAAGATCGAAAAGGCGACCGCAGACGCCAAATTAGAGACACAAGGTGAGTGAAGAATTATGAAGTTTATTAAAGGATTAGCCAGTCTTGCATTGGGAACGCTGGTTTTAGCCAATGCAACCATCGCTAACGCAGCTACGTGGGCATACAGCAATCTAAACGCATCAGATACAGTTGTGGCGTACTCAGCCGATTATCCAACGCAAACTGCAGTAGCGGCAGCTTATTGGAACAGCATCGCAGGAACAACCGTTGTTGCCGTGACGAATAATCAAGCTGACGCAACGGTCACGATTGAAAAGAAGGATACACCAGCTGGTGACGCCGATCCAAACGTGGCGCTAACTTACGCACCAAATGGCATTACCGATATTTATCCATCACGCATCGCCTCACAAGGGGTTGATTTGCAAACGGTCATTACCCACGAACTAGGTCACTCTTTGGGGTTGGACCACGATGCCGGATCAACTTTGATGGCGCCTGCTGGCGGTCAGTTAGGTGGACAAGCACACGATTACCAGGCTTTGAAGGCTGACCTAGCTAGTCATGGTCGTCAATTAGATAATCCAGCCTATGAAGCATCAACAGCATCTAGTCAAACGAGCGCAGCTTCATCAGAGACATCAGTCAGCGAAAAGCGTACATCAGCTGAAACGGCATCTGCTCCTGAGCAAGAGCCATCCGAGACGACTAGTACAGAGGTTACCGAGACAACCACAAGTCAAATTGCCGGTTCAGCAACCGTCACGCGTGACGCCACTTCTGTTAAGCCATCCTCAGCTACTGTAAGTGTTGAATCGTTACCCGAACCAACAAAAGCTAGCAATCAAGGTGGTCGTCTGCAACAAGAAGTGAAGGTGGTTATTCACAAAGTTTCAGACGCCTTAGCAACAAAGTAACGTCATTCTTATGCAACTCCCTGATAACAAAATTGGGGAGTTTTTTCATTGACTTTTCAGTTTGTTAACAAAAACGCTTACATAAAACCATTGACTTTAACTTACGAAACGTAAGGTGTAGCTTGGATGATGAGTTATAAATAGTAGGGATATGAATCATGAATTTTTCAAAGGGACTGCTTGGTGTGGCAGTTGCTGCTACATTGCTAGCAGACACACCATCAGCTCATGCCGTTACATGGGCAACGAGTAATTTGAACAGCAGCAATACGGTCGTGGCTTACTCGCCAGACTATCCAAGTCAAGTGGCCAACGCAGCGTCTTACTGGAACAATCTAGCTGGGACTACCGTTGTGGGTGTGACAAACGACCCCAGTGCCGCGTCAGTTACGATTAAAGACGTACCCGTACCAGACGGTGACAACACACCAAATTTGGCTTTGACTTTTGCGCCAACTGGGGAAACCGATATCTATCAGCAACGCATCACTGAGTAAGGGGCTGATTTGCAAACGGTTATTACCCACGAACTAGGTCATTCATTAGGGTTGGATCACGACCTAGCTTCTACCCTAATGGCCCCCTCGAACGGTCGTCTTGGTGACCAGGCGCACGATTATGTAGCGCTTAAGGCTGATTTAGCAAGTCACGGGCGTCAAATTGATAATCCAGCATTTGATGACAAGCAAACATCACAAGCTGATAGCTCATCTGCACCTGCAAGTGCAGCGGCTACAAGCCAAGCTGAATCAAATGACGCTTCATCAGCAACACAAGCGTCACAAACAACCACGAGCCGAACAGCTCGAGCAAGTCGCGACGATGCAAGTACGCAATCACAACAACTTACAACTATTGAAACAGCCCCCGACCAACCGAAGACATTTGATGCAAAGATGTCAACGGTGACACATAACGCAACCAAGCGCATTGTAGAAAGTGCCATGATTGTGGTTGGTGCCGTAGCTGGACTATTTACAGCGATGGCTCGTTATTCACGAACGCATATCGATTAAGCGAGATATTAGACTTTCCATTTGTACAAGTGGGAAGTCTTTTTATTTTACGGATTTATTAGTCAATTCGCATTTGTATACTTGTGTATAGTAAGTTTGCTGGACTTTAACAAGCATAGGAGGGACAAATGTTTTTAGCAATCAGAGAGATTAAAAAAGAAAAATTGCGGTATGGGTTGATTCTTACCGTGGTTGTCTTGATCAGTTATTTAATTTTCATTTTAAGTGCCTTAGCTTTAGGACTTGCAACAGCTAACACCGCCGCGGTAGACAGCTGGCAATCTAAGTCGTTTGTGATGACCAAAGATGCTAATGGGAATGCCGGACAATCGCTGTTGACGACGAAACAAGTGAATGAATTGGCTGGCAAGCAGACCGCAACGTTGGGGATTACACCAGTGAATATGAAAATTGGTAGCAAGCGAGAGTCCGCACAATTCGTTGGGATGAACAATGATGAATATATCGCTAAAAATTTACAATTAACCAAGGGACACTTACCAAAGGCAGCTAACGAAGTTGTTGTCGCCGACTCGGTCGACAAGAATATTTATGGGATGGGTGACGACATTTCGATTGGTCTTTCTGACACAAAATATAAAATTGTGGGTTATGTCAAAAATGCCACGTATAACACGGCACCGGTGATTTATGGTGAGTTAGCACAGTGGCGTGTCATTAAGGGCGTATCTAACCAATTCCAAGGTAGCGTGGTTGCTTCGAAAACTTCACAATCGGTCGACGATAAGTCATTGAAGACCTATTCATACCAGGCATTTATCAATAAACTACCGGGTTATACGCCACAAAAAGCCACTTTTGGTCTCATGATTGGTTTCTTGATTGTGATTTCATTAATTGTAATCACAATCTTCCTCTATATTCTAACCGTTCAAAAATTGCCAAACTTGGCGGTATTGCGCGCACAAGGGATTCCAAATCGTTTCTTGGCTCAAAATACGTTATTTGAAACTTTCTTTATTATGGCAACTGGGATCATCGTTGGTGCTGTGCTATCGGCATTAACTGAATTTGGTATTCCTGATAGCGTGCCAATGGCATTTGACTGGGGATTAATGGGACTCATTGCAGCTGGATTGCTGGTAACCGGCTTGCTAGGTGCGATTATTCCAATTCGTGTCATTAGCAGGATTGACCCAGTATCAGTAATCGGAGGTTAAAAAGATGCATGAAGAAAAACTAGCCCTGGAACATGTCACCAAAAAATTTGGTCAGAAAACAAATTTGGTAACGGCACTAGAGGATGTCAGTTTATCCTTTGCGGCCGGTGAAGTCTCACTGATTATTGGGCCTTCGGGTTCTGGTAAAAGTACCTTGCTAACCATTTTAGACGGGTTACAGACGCCGACGAATGGTTCAGTACGATTGAACGGTCGTGACATTAGCGATTTGAGCAACAAAGAGGCTGAAAAAACACGTCTGGAACAAATTGGTTTCGTCCTACAGGCATACAATCTTGTGCCATATTTAACGGTTGCGGATCAATTTAAATTGGTTGACCAAGTGAATCCCAACGATAACCTTAGTCCAGCGGCTTTTGATAAAATTATCGAAACGCTTGGCATTCAAAAATTATTAAACAAATACCCCGGTGAATTGTCTGGTGGGCAACAGCAACGCGTGGCGATTGCGCGTGCATTGTATACTAACCCAGCAATTATCTTGGCGGATGAACCGACAGCGGCTTTGGATACGGCTCGTGTCAAAGAAGTTGGGCAACTCTTCGCCAACATTGCCCATGATGATCAAAAAGCAGTCGTCATTGTGACACACGATGATCGACTACGTGAGTTTTCCGATAATGTCTACAAGATTGTTGACGGAAAGCTATCTAATACGGACTGATTAACACACTTTCGAACACCTTTTGGGTATACTAGAGTAGTTAAACAGAATTAAAGTAAGGGAGGGCCTCGTATGTTGAGGAATCCTTGGTTAAAAATTATCCTCGCCATCGGATTTGAAGATGGTTGGGTCGTTGGTCTTAAGCACGCTGACGAATGGTGGCAATGGGGACTAACCCTAATTGCTTTGGGGTTGTCATTCCTCTTGTTTATGACCGCGGTCGACAAGTTGCCCGTTGGTACTGTGTATGCTGTATTCGTTGGACTTGGTTCCGCTGCAACTGTTTTGACAGGGTCGTTGGTCTTTGGCGATAAGTTAGACTTGCCCGAATTACTGTTTCTAGCCATCTTGTTAGGTGGTGTGATTGGCCTTAAGTTGATAACGGAGGAACGCACATAATGGCATGGTTATTTCTTGTTTTAGCCGGTCTAATGGAAGTGTCTGGCGTTATCATGATTAACGAATGGCAACGTCGCAAGGCTTGGTGGGCTGCCGCCGGTATGGCAATTGGTGGCGCATTGAGTATTGGCTTACTGGGTCTTGCTCTACGCCAAATTCCAATGGGAACCGGTTATGCAATTTGGACTGGAATTGGGGCTGCCGGTGGTACGATTGTCGGTATGTACTTGTATAAAGAATCAAAAGATTGGAAGCGTATCTTATTTATTACGATGATTATCGTCGGAGCGGTTGGATTGAAGCTAACCACTGGTAAAGGATAGTAACCAAAAGAGGGGCAACCCTCTTTTTTTATTGTTGCTCATTTTCGTCATAACCGTTACGATTAAAGAATAGAAAAGACTTTGCTGAGCATCGATATACTGGGGAGTAGCGATTTTAGCAATTGATAGGGAATAATATATGCGAACACGAGATGAGAATAAGATTCAAGCTTTAGAGAACGCCACGTTTGATTTAGTAGAAGAATCAGGAATTGCGAATTTAAGCATCAATAAACTAGCGAAACGCGCCGGTGTGTCAGTTGCGACCACCTATATTTATTATGAGAACAAGGCTGATTTATTGGGCCAACTGTTCAGTAAGGTACAAGAAAATTTAATCACACAATTACCAATGCCAGATCAGACGCTTACACCACAAGATCAATTTGCAACCTTGATGCGTGATTATGCAGCAAATTTTGAAAAACATCCAAAGCAGGTCGCTTTCATGGCAACAATGGTCGCTAATCCGGAATTTTTGCCTGATGATATGCAAGGTGAAGGGTCATTGTTGAGCCCTGCTATGTTAACGGTTATTAAGCAGGCATATCAGCAACAACTACTTACGACGGCGAACGTTGATATCATCGTGGCTCAAGCCTTGCAACCCATGCAATGGCTCATGCAGTCGCGACTTCGTAATAATCTTAGCGTTAGTGAAGATGAACTAAATACACTTATTCAACTCGCAACCCGTGCGTTGTTTAAGTAAATTTACGCACCTCAGATGATTTATCTGGGGTGTTTTTGTGTGAGTTACCAAAAACTTCTAAAGAACAAGCAGATAATATGCAATTTACTTACAATTTAGATACAATGGATGTGTCCCGTAGGTGAGAGACACGGGACACTGAAAATCGCATAACACCCTTTAGGAGGCAGAATCATGGCAAACTACGATTACGATGTACTGTACATTGGATCAGGACACGGAACGTTTGATGGTGCAATTCCATTGGGAGCGAAAGGGAAAAAGGTTGGTGTTGTCGAACAAGATTTGGTCGGGGGAACCTGCCCAAATCGTGGTTGCAACGCGAAGATTGTTTTAGATTCACCAGTTGCAATGCAACGTCACTTGGAAGAAGTACATGGCATTGTAAATGGCGAGACTAAGATTGACTGGGCAGAAAACCAAGCCCACAAGCATGAGGTGATTGATGGCTTGCCAGCATTCATTCAAGGCTTGTTGGACTCAACAGATGTTGATGTCCTGTTTGGTCGTGGAACGTTGGCTGACGCCCACACGGTGATGGTGAACGGCGAAGCGAAGACTGCAGATAAGATTGTCATCTCAACCGGGCTTCGTCCACACCGTTTGACGATTCCTGGTTCAGATTTGGCACACGATTCGGAAGACTTTTTGAATTTGGCTGAAATGCCTGAACGACTAACAATCATTGGTGGTGGTTACATCGCTATGGAGTTCGCCACGATGGCAAATGCAGCCGGTTCAGATGTGACGGTCGTTTTGCGTGGCAAGGAAGCGTTGAAGGCTTATCACCAACCATTCGTTGAACAAATCATTGCTGATTTGGAAAAACATGGTGTGACATTTATTCGTGAAACAGCCGTTGAAGCGATTGTACAAGGAGCAGAAGGTTTGGTCGTTCGTGGTCAAGATTTGAACATCGAGACTGATTGGGTGCTTGATGCAACCGGTCGTGTACCAAACGTTGAAAACCTTGGTTTGGAAGAAGTTGGCGTTGACTACACACCAGCCGGAATCACGGTAGATGACTATTTGCGTACATCAGTGCCAAATATCTATGCGTCTGGGGATGTCATTGATAAGGTACAACCAAAGCTAACGCCAACGGCTGTCTTCGAGTCACTGTACTTGATGCACACATTTGCTGGTGAAACGACCGACCCGATTGTTTATCCAGCGATCCCATCTGTTGTCTTCACGTCCCCACGTTTGGCTCAGGTAGGTGTAACCGTTGCTGAAGCGGAAGCCAACCCTGAGTTGTATACAATTGAGACGAACCACATCCCTGATGATTGGTACCGTCAAGTTGATAAGGAAACGATTGGCGACAATGTTTTAATCTTCGATAAGGCTCACAAGTTAGTTGGTGCGACTGAAGTATCAAATAAGGCTGATGATGTCATTAACACCTTGTTGCCAGCTATCGAATTTAAGTTTGGCCCTGCTGAAATTGAGCGAATGGTTTATCTATTCCCATCAATTTCATCATCTGCATGGGGTCAGTTGTAATATTGCAAGTATTAACACGAGATCTGGTGTCAGGTCTCGTGTTTTCATATTTTAGTCATAAGTTTACCGTAAACTAACGATAACTATCACGCTTAGGAGTGACGCATGTCAAAACCAGTTAAAATCGGAACGTTCATCATTCTGGTGAACTTCCTAATCTATATCGGGCTTGGTTTGCCGGATGCCATTATGGGAAGTGCTTGGCCAGCTGTCCGCCAAACATACCAGGTGAATGTTGATTATGTCGGTTATCTAACGATGATTAGCCTGGCGTTTTCTTTCATTTCGACGTTGCTTTATCCAAGACTCGCTAAATCAATGAAGATGGCGTCAATCATGCTCATGAGTATGACGTTTGTCATGATTGGTATTTTGTTGTTGCTGTGGGGAGAAGCCACAATCCTGCTTGTTTTAGCTTCTGTGGCGCTTGGATTAGGGCAAGGGGCCATTGATATCGCTGTTAACGACTACGCCGCCAAACACTTTACAAGCGGTTTGATGAGCATTTTGCACGGCATGTACGGTGTGGGTGTTACGTTGAGTTCGCTAATCCTTGCCATCAGTTTGCTATTCCCAACTGGCTGGCGCATCGGTGTCCTAATCATTGGTGTCTTGCAATTGTTGATTATGTTATTCGTTTATCAAACGCGACAGGAATTTGCAGAAAAAGACAGCGGTACTGAGATTACAACGGAGACCGGCGGTAAGTTAAGGGGAGCTGACTGGCTGCTACCAATCTTCTATTTCTTCTATTCGGTGGAATTGGTTGTGGGCAAGTACTTGTCTAGTTATGCAGTAGATCGTTTAAAACTATCGGACTCATTAGCAGCGAACGCCAGCACACTGTTTTGGGCGGGATTGATGGTTGGTCGTTTCTTAACTGGGTTAACGACGAAATGGTTCTCAAACAAGCAATTAATTTTAGGTCACATCGTACTAACGTTCGGTGGAATGGGGCTACTATTTGTACCGAACACCGCTGTGTTACTGTTCTCTAGTTTTGCAATTGGCTTGGGACTCTCGGCACTCTATCCATTGATGATGATGGTGCCATACGAACGCCACGACGATCAAACGGCAAAGTTGATGGTTAGTCGCAATCTAGCTTTTTGCCAAGCAGGAATGGTGGTGTTGCCACTAATCACTGGTTGGGTGTATCAAGCAGCAGGGGCAACAACCATGCCTGTAATCGGGTTTATCTTGGTTGCGGTCATGTTAGGCTTGACTGTGAAAATTTTGAAATAACTAAAAAGACCTCGGAAGTTTGATTCCGAGGTCTTTTTGGTAGGTAATGTGACATGTACTAGTTTAGTAAAAGTGTTCTGCATGTTCGTTTGCGCACAGGCCACATCCCTAATAATTTAATTACAATAGCGTGATGATTTGCATCAAGATTGGTACAACAATCACGAATAGGACAGTAGACGTCGTTACAACGTTCGTTGCGTATTCAACGTCACCCTTAGCTTCACCGACCAAGATAGGCAACACAGCCAATCCAGGGGCAGCAGCTTGGATAATCAACGTACCTTGCTCAACTGATGGAATGTCCACCGCACCCTTAAACATCATCATGATAATAATCATAACGGCAGGCGCGAAGACGAAACGACCAAGCAAAGCAACGATTGTATCGCGATCGAAGTGAATTGACTTCAAACCAGCGTCAGCCAAGACGATACCAATGTAAATCAATGACAATGGCGTTACGACACCACCAACCATTGAGAACGTCTTATCAACCAACGTAGGCAAAGGCAAATCTAGCAACAACCATACCAAAGCCACGATAAATCCTAGCAATGGGGCAGGCAACAACTTCTTCCAGTTGAACTTCTTGTCAGCGACCTTAGGACCATCGTTTTGGATGAAGAAGATACCGATGGCCCACGTTGAAACCGTGTTAGCCAAGTAGTAAACCAAGAAGAATGACAATGAGTGTTCACCAAACAATGCCAAGTTCAAAGGCAAACCAATGAAAATCGTGTTGGCATTAACGAACATGTTGATGAACGTACCGCGACGACCCTCAGGGACCTTCATAATCTTTGTCAAAAGCCAAGCTACCAAGTAACCAAAGGCAAATGAAATAATCACGAAAATCAGTGATCCAGAAAGTGAAATCAACTTTGAACGAGTCAAGTTGTCCAAAACACCAACGAAGATGTTCAAAGGCAACGCAACCTTCATGATCAAGAATTCGATATCGTGCTTGAATGAGTCTTGGAACTTACCACCGTTGCGGAGGAAGTAACCCAAAGCAATCACGAAGATAATCTCAACAACAGATGAGATTGAAGTTAGCAATGCAGACATTTCCCAAATATCTCCTATATTCGATTAGTATTCAGGCGTCCATTGAGCAGCCTTAACAGCAGCTTCAACGTCGTCAATTTCAACTTGGTTCAAACCTTCAGCAATCGCTTGCTCAGCTACGGCAACCGCAACACGGAATGACATTTCTGACAAACGTGAAACAGGTGGCAAAACAGGAGCACCAGGTTGTGAGGCATCAACCATACCACCCAAAGCGTGAGCAGCAGCTGAAATCATACCATCTGACAAGACCTTAGCCTTGGCAACAATCGTACCCAATCCCAAACCAGGGTAAACCAACATGTTGTTAGCTTGTCCGATTTCGTAAGTTACGCCGTTTGAAGCCGTAACAGGGTCAACAGGGACACCAGTTGCAACCAACGCCTTACCATCTGACCACTTGATCAAATCATCTGGCATTGCTTCGTGCAACTTCGTAGGGTTTGACAATGGGAAGATCTTTGGGTGATCCGTGTTAGCGACCATGGCTTCAACGACTTCCTTAGTAAATGAACCAGGGTTAGTTGACGTACCAACCAAAACCGTTGGCTTAACAGCCTTAACAACTGACAACAAGTCCGTCAACTCGTCAGCGTTCTCAAATTCTGAACGTGAACGGGCGAATGGCTTTTGCTCAGGCGTCAACGTTTCGTCATCGTCGAACAACAATCCTTGACGGTCAACCATGTAGAAGTGCTTGCGAGCTTCTTCTTCTGACAAACCTTGTTGCATAAACTCAGCCAAGACACGGTTTGCAATACCCGTACCAGCTGAACCACCACCGTACGTCAAGTACGTTTGTGACTTGATGTCTTCACCAGTAATAGCCAAGGCACCCAAAACAGCTGACGTTACAACGATTCCAGTACCTTGAATGTCATCGTTAAACGTTGGCCAGTCATTCTTGTACGTGTTCAAAATCTTCGTTGCCGTTGAACGACCGAAGTCTTCAAAGTGCAAGTACATCTCTGGGAACAATGATTGCGCCGTCTTAACAAACTTATCAATGAACTCGAAGTATTGGTCACCACGAACACGTTCGTGACGGTTTCCCAAGTATAGTGGGTCTTCCAACAATTCCTTACGGTTCGTACCAGCATCAACAGAAACTGGCAAAACTGAAGCAGGGTCGATACCAGCGGCAGCCGTGTAAACCATCAACTTACCAACAGCAATATCAACACCTTGGACACCCCAGTCACCGATTCCCAAGATACCTTCAGCATCAGTGGCAACCAACAACTTAATGTCACGACCATCAGCAGCGTTCTTCAACGTTGCTTCGATGTTCTCTGGGTGGTTGATGTCCAAGAACGCAGCGTTTTGTGGGTTCACAAACAATGCTGAGTAGTTTTCAATCGTGTCTGCGATTGTTGGGTCGTAGACAACTGGCATGAACTCAGCAACGTGTTGATCTACCAAGTAGTAGAACAACGTGCGGTTCGTGTCGAACAACGTTGAAAGGAAAATACGCTTTTCAACGTCGTTAACCTTTGTTAGGTATTGGGCATAAGCTTGATCAGCTTGCTCTTGAATCGTTTGAACATGGGCTGGCAACATACCAGTCAAGCCAAGTTCTGCACGCTCTTCCTC
The DNA here is from genome assembly GCA_016466735.1 of Weissella confusa. Taxonomy (GTDB): domain Bacteria; phylum Bacillota; class Bacilli; order Lactobacillales; family Lactobacillaceae; genus Weissella; species Weissella fermenti. Next base: position 50,176 of record JAAOED010000006.1, read on the forward strand.
AGTAAAGGCAGTACCCTTATTCAAGAAGGGGTTGTTTAAAATCTCTTGTCCACGCATGGTGTAAACATCTCCCTTAAATCTATAAATAATTTCTTAACGGTGCCCAGTCTACTACCTATAAATTTTTATAGTCAAATTAAACAGATATGATAAAATTTATTTATAACAACGAAAGAAGGGGCGTCGCAATGAACTTTAAAGACTTGTCTTACTTCTCTGCCCTTGCAGAGTTAAAGCAGTTCACAGCTGTGTCAGAGCAGTTTGGTGTCACACAACCAACCATCACGTACGCAATCAAACGATTGGAAGAAGAATTCGACAGTGAATTGTTGGAGCGCCACGCTTCAAAGAAATCAGTTGAACTGACGCGTACTGGTGAACTAGTTTTGGAACTGGCCAAGCAAATCCAAAGTGAAATTGCGTTCACTAAGGAAGAAGTCCGTCTTCATTCCTTGAAAAAATTACGGTTTGGTTTACCGCCAATTATAGGAAATTACTATTTTATGCCAGTAACTCGGCAGCTAGCCAAGCGCCATTTGCTGCCTAATTTTGAAGCGGTCGAAATGGGTAGCGCGGATTTAATGGCCCAAATCGCGGACGGTAAGCTAAATTTCGGATTAATCGCCTCGATTGATCAGGTGCACATTCCTGGCGTTATTGCCCAAAAGGTGGCTTCCTTCCCCTTTGTACTCGCAACAACAAACACAAATCTACCCGATGAAATGTACTTCGAGGATGTTACTGATGAAGATTTCATTCTATTAAATGAAGGCTTCATTCACAGCCGTGTGTTTAAGGAACTAACAAATAATACCGAAACGTTCCCACGCATTCTCTACACAACTTCGAACGTGGAGGCTTTGAAAGGGGTAGTGAAAGAAGGTCTCGGGATGACATTAATTACGACGTTGGCTTTACAAGAAAGCGATCGCGACATGCATTTTATCAAGTTATTGAATGACGACGTACCAACGTTTGATATCTATCTGCTAGCCCGTGAAAGCGTACATGTCAACGACGCCCGCGCTGACATCATGCAAGTCATCCGCGAATACACTGATAAATAAGCGTTCATTCATTTAAAAATGTTCCCTTTTTGCAACACCCGTGCGCCGAAACTAGGTATGATAGCCATACGAATTAACGAAACAAGAGGCAAACAATATGTACGAGGGTAAAGTTATTTTGGTCGCCGGTGGAACCGGGGCCGTTGGTGAGGGAATCGTCAAGTATTTAGCAGAGAATGGCGCAACCGTACTAGTGCCATCACGTTCTGAAGAAAAAGCATTGGACGCATTAGGATTTGTTGATCAACCATTCCGAAAGAACGTGTTCTACTTGTTCGGTGATATTTCAAATGAAGATGATGCACAAAAGATGCACGATGTCATTGTTGATAACTTCGAACAATTAGACGGTATGGTGTCATCACTTGGTGGTTGGTGGCAGGGTGCCGCTCTAACTGATATTACTAAGGCTGAATGGGAAGAGTTGATGCAGGGCTTGTTGACGGCTCACTTTGTTGCCAGCAAGACGTTGATGCCTTTGCTTCGCCAGGGTGCGAACTACACATTTATCAGTGGTGTTTCCGCAGAAGACGCTGCTTTCAGCAAGTTCTCAGGACCAGTCGCACCAGCCGGGGCAGCTGTCTTGATGATGAGTGAACTATATGCTGTCGAGATGGCTGGACGTTTCAACGTTAACTCGTTGATTCTTGGACCGGTTAACACGCGTGTTAGTCCATCTTTGTACCGCAAGGATAGCTACGTGACGTCTAAGATGGTTGGTGAATTAATTGGTGCCTTGCACTTTGAAAATACCGAATCGATGACTGGTCAACGTTTACGTGTACCTGATGTTGATGCCGCAAACGCCTACCTGGCAAAGTGGCACGCTTAATAAAAAAATAAAGCTCACATTAAAAAATGCCGGATGATTAAGTTCATCCGGCATTTTTCAGTTACTTTTTAACTTTGACTTTTGCATTAACACGTTGTGCTTGCTTGAAATACTTCGTCATCACGTGACTAACCGTTCCCCAATAATAGAACAACAGTGATCCAGTAATAATAACAATGAAATCGAATGGATAATGAATCCAATTTTGACCATTAAATTCCTTCGATCCGATGTATGACATGATTGAGATAAAAATCAAATAACCAATCATCCAGAAACTACCCTCAAACGCACGTTTCGTCTTGTTGAAACCAGTACGCCACTCATAGTAAAAGTAGAAGGGCAAACCGAGCAAGATAACCAAAATAACTTGCACTGTCGTGGGCCACATTGCCCAGTAAGTCGCAAGCGACGCCAAAACAAACGATAGTGGTGCCATAATTTTTAGAATTTTACCACGGAACGGGCGATTAAACTCTGGTGCCATTTTACGTAACGAAATAACTGTCACAGGTCCAGTTAGGTAGGCAATCAGCGTTGATGTTGAAATAACACTAGCCAACGTTCCCCATGAACGGAAAATAGACACCATCAGCATACTTAGAATGGCATTAACCACCATCGCGATACGCGGTGTACCGTATTTTTCGTTAATCTTACCAACAAATTTTGGAATATGGTTATTAGAAACCATGGCCGCCAATGTACGGCTAGATGATGCCACGAATGATACACCAGTCCCAAATGGTGAAATGAAGGCATCCATATACAACAACACTGAAAGCCAATGAATACCTAGCAAAATTGCCAAGTCAGCGAACGGTGAAGCGAAGTTAATGCCATGCCAACCACTAGCCGCAATCATGTCAGGCTTCAAAGCCGTGATGAAAGTGCTTTGGAGCAAGATGTATAACACACCACTAATTAACAACGAATAAACAATACCGCGACCGATGTTTCGCTTGGGATTTTCAATCTCACTTCCCATGTTAATAACTGTTTGAAAGGCATTAAATGAGAAAATAATCCCCGAAACGGTCGTGGCGGCAAAGATTGGGGCTGTACCATACGGCATAAACTCATGTAACGATGTTCCGTAGTTTTCAGGGTGAAAACCTGACATCGTCAACATGATGATTGTAAGCAACGGCACCCCAATTTTAAAGACTGAAATTAAACTCGTAAAGTTCGTTAATAGCTCCACCGACCAGTAATTCAACAATGTGAACACGGCGATGAAAAAGAAAACAGCTAATAATCCTTCAGATGTAATCGACCCATTTGCCATGAAGCTCTGTGTCCATTTCGCCCATGACCAAGGCCATGAACTCATATACTGAACAGCCGCAACTGACTCAATTGGAATCAGAGTAATTAAAGAAATCCAATTTGCCCATGATGCAATGAAACCGAGTAGTGATCCGTGGGTATACTGTGCGTACTTACTCATCCCACCAGATTGTGGGAACATCGTACCAAGCTCAATATAGTTGTAAGCGATTGTTCCGATAACAATACCACCAATTACCCAAGATATGATAGCGGCTGGACCTGCAACTTGAGAAGCTTCCCAAGCACCAAATAGCCAACCTGACCCAATTAGAGAACCAAGCCCCAACATAACAAGCTGGAATAACCCGATTTTCTTGGCCTTTTTTGAATTTTTCATGTGACCTCCTCGTACATGTACGAGTACTAGCTTACCAAAAGTCCACATATAAATCTAATTTTTGGAACTAAAAAAACCTGATTTTTAGGACAATCAGGTTTTGGTAGATATATTCTGTCGTTAGTACGATTTAAGCTGCATCTTCTTGGCGCCAAACGAGGTCGAATACGCCGTTCACAAGTGGACGAACCACGAAAAGCAATAGTGGAATTGCAAATAGTAGCGTGTGAGCCCATTGAATAAAGTAAGAATGAATTAAGTGGTGGGTGTCGTAATGGTGGGACATGTACAAGCCGTAGAATGACATAATCGAAACATTCCCCGTGACAATGAACACTGCCATCGAATGACGACGTGGAATCAGACGGCTAAACCAATTAGGCAAGACATTGTGGAGCTTAATGACCAATGGCAAGGTCACGTTTTCCTTCAGTAAGAACGCCAGTATGAACGTCAACGGTACAATTGTTAAAGTGGCTAAGATTGTTTTTTCATGCCAACCTGCAACCCAAGTACCGTTCCAAATACTAATAATTGTCACCATCAGCAACGTTGTGACAATTCCCAAAATAAATGATCGTTCAAAAAAGCGTTTCATCAAAAATCCTCCGTGGAAAAAATAAGTGTTTTTCAAAACTACCATAACTGGGAGACCTTTGACAAGGTTGTCCTGAAAAACGCTTATTGCCGATAAGGAGTGATTTTGCTATGCTGTAAGTTAGTGGTTCGTAACCATCCCACTCAAAAAAACTAGGAGAGAATTAAATATGGACACGAAAAATCGCTCTTTTTCAGCGCGTGATATTTCACTAATTGCCGTTATCGCAGCTTTGTACGCTGTCGCAACTGTGGCTTTGCCATTTGCTTCGTACGGCCCTTTCCAACTACGCTTTTCAGAAGGTTTTAACCATTTGGTCGTCTTCAACAAGCGTTACATCATCGCTTTGACGATTGGGGTATTTATCGCCAACATTTGGTCACCATACGGAATCGTCGATATGATTGTCGGTACGGCCGGAACACTAGCTATGACCACGATGTCTTACTTTGCAACACGCAAGGTTAAGAGCGTGATTAAGCGTTTGGCAATCAGCACTGTGATTGATGCCTTGATGATGTGGGTCGTTGCCGCCGAGTTGTACTTTATGGCCAAGACGCCATTCTGGGCAACGTTTGCTTGGACAGCCCTTGGTGAGTTGGCAGCTTTGATTATTGGTGCTGTTATCTTCTACATTTTGAGCAAGCGCGTTGATTTGGAAAAGTAATGATTACACAGAATTATAAAAATCAAACCATTTTGTTAACTGGGGCTGCATCAGGGATTGGATTAGCCCAGTTAAACACCTATTTAGATGCTGGGGCGACGGTCATCGCAATTGATAAGCAATCAATACCAGTTACGCACGATCGTTTGACACCATGTCAACTAGATTTAAGTGATATGACCCAGCTAGGCGAGTGGATTGCGTCGCATAACGACGTACTAAGCATCGTTGATATCTTTCTCAGCACCGCTGGTGTATTAGATGCATTCACACCGGCTTTAGACACTGATTTCAAAGCCATCCAGCACTTGATGAACGTCAATGTTAACGCGGCTGTACAATTAAGTTTGGCAGCCTTACCACATATGGTGAAACGCCAGGCTGGACAAATGGTGTTCATGGCCTCAATCGCCGGTCAAATTGCTGGTGGTGGCGGGGCAGCCTACACGATGTCAAAGCACGCCCTTGTCGGTTGGATGAAACAATTAGCTTTGGATTATGCTGATCAGGGTATCCACATTAACGCTATCGCACCCGGTGCCATCAACACGCCAATGAACGCAGCTGATTTCGCTGGTGACGGCGCAATGGCCAAGCAAGTCGCTGCTGAGACACCTGTTAAACGTTGGGCAGCTGCGCAAGAAGTCGCGGATATGACGTTGTATCTCACGAGTCCAGAATCAAGTTATGTGCAAGGACAAGTGTTTAACATCGATGGTGGTTGGACAATTAAATAGCATACAAAAAAGGAGACTCATGCGAGTCTCCTTTTTTCTACATGACGGTCATGTTTACCAAATATTCGAAATACATCAAATCTGGTGTGACATCAACCATGAAATTGTCGTTTTTGTATAATAGCAAACGCCAATCGCTAATCTTGTCGTTGTTACGCTCATCAATAAATTGGTTAAGTGAGCCATCATTGTTTAACAAGATATAGCCAGCGTATTCATCCAGGACAGCTGGTAAATCAGTCGTACGGCGTTCGATCTTGGTTGTACCTGGTTCGTACAAGGCAATCGTGAACTCACCGATTTCTGGACGCGTGTTGTCAAAGTACCACTTAAACGCCATCAAATCGTTCATCGTTAGCCCGATGTTCATCAAGTAATCCACGCTGAGGCGGAAGTGGATTGGCTCAACCATGTCAGGTAGGGCTGGCACGTGGAATTTATCCGCGTAATATTCAGAAAAACGTTGCCACATCAAGATTTCAGGCTGCTTTTCACCTGATTCATAGGCACGTAATTCATCTGGTGACAGTTGTAGTGCAGTGCTTACTTCAGTGGTTCCCAATTGAAAGAACTCACGAATCGTTTGTAGATTATTCATGCCACTATTATATAGCAATTTCAGCCATTATCATAACAGGTACTTGGCTTTTGAGTTGCGACGACTGAAGCAATTTAAACTTTACCGTACAATGGGCCGGGTCTAATGGAAACAATCTAAGTAAAAACGGAGTGATTAGTACAGGAATGTTGTGTTTAACGAAGGTGACTTGGTGGAGGAAAAATGATTAGCAACAGCGACTATTTAGGACATAAAGCTAAGCGGTAGTGTAGTTATGGGTAAAATTGACATGGTTCTAGAACCGTATGATGACTACACTGGATATGCTTTTGGAATGGATCCGTAGTCTGGGTATCCATTGTCTTTCGCATTCGAGGAAGACGAAACCGTCTCTATACAAATACTTGATTAAGCATCCGCATTTAATGTGCAGATGTTTTTGTTTTAGAATACATGAATTGCCAGTTTCATTAGTTGAAACGTGTTAAATTAAAAAAGCCGAGAAAAGTTATTGAACTTTAATAACCGTCATGCCATAATCCAATCAACGACACATACCCCGTCTTTTGAAAAAGATGCACCTGATAATGGAGGTAACTACTATGTCACTTGCTGTATCTAAGAAAAAGGTTGCTTTGTTGTTTGCTGTGTCAGGCACTAACTGACGTAAATGCGTATGATTAATGTAATTAAGTGGGTGAGTAAAAAACTTCAAGTTGGATTAGCTTTAGTGTTCGATATATTATGGGCGTACACCATTGGCGGCGGTGATGTTCACGTAGATCGTAAGGTTCCTAAAGAAAAAAGAAAATCAAACCGTAGTAATGATTGGTGGCGGTAATTGGAATTAACCGTAATTGAAGAAGGAATAGATTTTTAAGTATCCGCATTAACTTGTAGATTTTTTTCGGGTGAACAATAATAAAACACGTATGCATTTCTACTTTGAACAGAAATACATACGTGTTTTTAATAAGTCTCTCTAAATAATATTGCAAAACGAATAATCATTTCACGGGAAAGCACACCTTGGTTACAATACGTTGTGTGACCAACTTGCATTTCGCAGACACAAGCATCGTAAGAAAGACTTTTTCTTTCTTGTCATACTAAGCTCTAGTTCACAAAACGTGTATTTTTGGCTTTCCAATCTTCCAATTTAATGCCAACCCAAAATCCATAAATACCTAGCGTAATAATCATCAGTAGCAACCACTTAATCCAGTTACCAAATAGGCCAACCGCAGATCCGTTAAATTGCATGCGGTGGCCATCAATAACAGTGTGGTTAATCTTCCAACCATACACCATTACTAAGGCCCAAGGGTATAGAATACCCGCAGAGAACACAGTGACAATAAACCCTAAAATACTCCAGCCAATCAGTGATAGCAAACCACCGTCAAAAAACGATTGACGGCCAAACTTAGTTTCTGGCCCCATAAAATTACTCCCGTAGCTTTTTACGTCAATCCATTCTGGACGTGAATACACCTAGTGTAAAAAACTGTGATATGTAAATCAAGCCATTTTTCAATCAAAATACATACTACTCATAGAAGAAAATAATAAAGCCTCGAACGCAACTTAATTGACAGTCGTGTTCGAGGCTATTTCATTAATTACTATTCATGTCCAAAATGGCGTCAAAGACTGATTGGGGCAATTCGATGTCGCTCTTCTTTTGGCCTTGGCGACGCAATTGTTGTTGCTTCTTTGAAACCTTGGTTCCAGAAGCAGCAGCCTTACGTAGTGGTGGCACATCCGCACGGGCGATGGCACGCCCTTCAACGATGGCTTGAACCGGCATTGATTGCAACTTACGTGGAATCAAATCCTTCAACTTAGAAACGATTTCAGTTCCCACACGGTCCACCTTTGAACGGTGCATAACGAAGGTCAACGCATCAACCTTAGCATAATCAACCGCAATATCGATGCGGACCAAGTCTGACTCTTGGTATGAATCAAACTCTGTAGAAAGGGTAGCAAATCCGTGTGATGCTGACTTCAATTCGTTGAAGAAGTCATAGGCGATTTCTGAAATTGGCATACGGTAAGTCACCATCAACATTGAACCAATCGTTGCCAAATCCACCAACTCACCACGACGACCTTCAGCCAAACGCATGATGTCATTCAACATTTCGTTCGGCAACGTCATCTTGGCCAACATGTAAGGCTCTTCAACCTTTACAATTTGACCGTAGTCAGGGAACTGGATAGGGTTCTCAACGTAAATTGGCTCATCTTCATTCTTAACCGTTACGCGGTAAGTTGAGTTTGGCATCGTTGTCAACACATCCAGACCGAACTCTTCTTGCAAACGCTCACGGATAATTTGCAAGTGGAAGATTCCCAAGAATCCACCACGGAATCCCATCCCCAAAGCTTCAGATTGCTCTGGCTCATATTGGAAGGCCGCATCGTTCAAGCCCAGCTTTTCAATACCAATCTTTAAGTCCTTAAACTCACTACCACGAGGGTAAAGACCGGCATAAACCATTGGTTCAACATCTTGATAACCAGGAAGTGGTTCTGCAACCGGATCATTAGCGAGCGTAATCGTATCACCGACACGAACAGCCTTGGCATCCTTGATACCAGTTACGATAAATCCAACATCCCCAGCCTTAAGCGTATCAAGCGGCGTCATCAAAGGTGAGAAGACACCCATTTCTTTGATTTGTGACTTAATCTTGTTCGCCATGAACAAAACGTTGTCTGAAGACTTCAATTGGCCATCAAACAAACGCACTTGGACAATCACACCCTTATAGGGGTCAAACTTTGAATCAAAGACCAAAGCCTTTAGCTTACCTTTTTCGTCGCCTTGTGGGGCAGGGATGCGATCACGAATAGCTTCAAGCACGGCATCAACACCCAAACCACTCTTGGCTGAAATCTTTAGGATATCTTCTTCCTTAAATGACTCATCCAAATCGAGCAATTCTTCAATCGTCTTATCAACTTCAGCGGCCATGTTATCAATCTTGTTCACGATTGGAATAATCACCAGGTTAGCTGCCTTAGCAAGACGGTAGTTAGCAACCGTTTGTGCTTGCACACCCTTAGTCGCGTCGACCAAAAGCAACACACCATCAGTTGCTGACAAAGAACGTGAGACCTCATAGTTGAAGTCGACGTGGCCTGGGGTATCAATCAAGTTATATTGATATTCAGTACCATTATTATCAATGTAGTAGTTTCGCACAGTACGAGACTTAACCGTAACACCGTGAGCCTTTTCGACACTCAAATCATCAAGTAGTTGGGCTTCCGTTTCACGCTCAGATACCGTGTTTGTCATTTCCATAATACGATCGGCCAAAGTAGACTTACCGTGGTCGATGTGCGCAATAATTGCAAAATTGCGAATTAAATCTTGTCTCGTTGACATTATTTCTCCTAACATTCCCAAAAATGTATCTTATTGATTGTAACATTTTGCAAGCATGAGAACAAAACTGTGTCAATATAGACACGAAATTATTTGTTTTTTCGGAAAGGACCGTCGATTGTTTATTTATTGTTAGTTAATTAGATGTTAATATAAATCTCATGAAGGAAAGAAAGCGTCTATTATAAAAACACGGGGGATGTAGATATGGAATACTCTACTGGTGAAATGGGCCCAAGCACCTTGCATTACACGTTCGAAAAAGCCAACGCTGCAGATTTTGCAGTGAACGGGGTGGCCGAAGTCGTTCAACCAAAAATTAACGATAAACTCATTGAACACTATCTGGATTTGTGCGAACGCCATCCAACTTGGACGTTCGGTCAGATTGCGAGTGGCTTGCATGTCGATGCGGCAACTTTGCGTCAACTAGAAACCGTTACAAACAGCAAATTACGATCTGCCAAAGTTAGGTAGTGCCGAACGCTCGAATTATTTCGGGCGTTTTTTAATTTTTGAACAATTATGTCCCGTATTCCTTATCTTTTTACAGCAGAACCTGGTATGATAGACATTATTGAAATTTTTAAATAAGGGGCTTCCAATGAACGATCAAAACAAACTGAATCGTACAATGACACTTTTGCCAGCCATTTCGACTGTCATGGGAACTGTTATTGGAGCGGGTGTCTTTTTTAAAGCATCTAGTGTTGCACAATCAACTGGTTCAACCAGTATGTCTCTATTCGTTTGGATTTTGGGTGGTTTGATTAGTTTGGCTGCCGGCTTGACCGGTGCTGAACTTGCCGCCGCATTGCCACAAACTGGTGGGATGCTAGTCTACATCGAACGAGCTTATGGAAAGTTACCAAGTTACTTGCTAGGTTGGGCACAAATTGTTGTGTACTTCCCAGCCAGTGTGGCAGCAAAGGGGGTAATCTTTGGTACCCAAGTTGCAAACTTGTTCCACTTGCCAACAAGTGCAATTATTCCAGCCGGGATCATCGCCGTCGCATCTGTCTTTTTGATTAACTTGCTTGGATCTAAGATTGCTGGACAATTCCAATCAATCACTTTGTTCTTCAAGTTAATCCCATTGGCCTTGATCATCATCTTTGGTTTGCTACAACCAGGGGGCGTCGATGTCAGCTTGTTCCCAGTCGAACCAGGTTCACAAGCTGGTTCATGGGCAACGGCTGTTGGTGCCGGTCTTTTGGCCACGATGTATGCTTACGATGGTTGGATCCACGTTGGTAACATTGCCGGTGAAATGAAGAACCCACAAAAGGACTTGCCACGTGCCATCGCCGGTGGTTTGATTGGTATCATGGTCATTTACTTGCTTGTTAACTTTGTCTACTTGCACTCATTGCCATTGTCAGCCATTTCAGGAAATGAAAACGCCGCTAGTGATGTGGCTCAACACATTTTCGGCGGCTTTGGTGGTAAGTTGATCACGATTGGTATCTTGATTTCCATCTACGGTACGCTGAACGGGTACACGATGACCGGAATGCGTTTGCCATATGCCATGGCCTTGGAAAATGAGTTGCCTTTCTCAAAGCAATTGGTTAAGTTGAACCGTTACCAAATTCCATACGTGGCTGGTATCTTCCAACTTGTTTTGGCCATTGCCTTGATGTTTATCGGTGGTTTCGACATGCTAACTGACATGTTGATCTTCGTTATCTGGCTTTTCTACACGTTGGTATTCGTTGCTGTTATTAAGTTGCGTATCACTGAACCTGATTTGCCACGACCATACAAGGTACCTTTGTACCCAGTCGTACCAATCATTGGTATCGCAGGTGGGGTATTCATCATTGTCATGACACTGATTTCAGAGTTCCAACTTGCCATGATTGGTCTGATTTTGACGCTAGCCGGATTGCCATTGTACTTCTACATGCAATCACGCAAGCGTCGTCAAAACTAAATCATACAAAAATAAGCGGATTGATTGCCAAATGGCAGTTGGTCTGCTTTTATTTTTGCTTTATACTGGTACTCTGACTATAAGAAAAGTGGGGCGTACTATGCCGACATTCATCAAAAAAATGTTATCTGACAAAACCTTAGCAATCACAACCATCTTGAGTATAATCGCTTTAGCATTCGGCCAAGTGGCGTGGACGGATATCAATGTTCATACAATTCTGGCGCTCGCCGCTTTATTGCTCTTAGTTGGTGTCTATGAGCGAACTGGGGTCCTGGTTGCCATCGCGACGACGATTATTCAAAAGAGCCACACGACACGCCAAGTCATCTTAGTGACGCTGTTGCTGTCATTTTTCGGATCAATGATTTTCACCAATGACGTCGCCATTCTAACGTTGGTACCCATCTTTGTGACCATTGCCCGCAAGCTTGAATTAAAAATGGTGTTGCCAGTCATATTCATCACAATTTTTGCGAACTTAGGGAGCGCCTTTACGCCGTTTGGTAACCCGCAGAATTTGTATCTGGCGTCACACTATCATTTAACTCTCGGACACTTTTTGCAGTTGTCACTACCAATTGGCATGATTAACTTAGCCTTCTTGTTACTCAGTCCGTTTGCCTTTAAAAACGTACCCATCAACGACATCGAACTAACTGCGACCAAATTAGAAAAGCGGACGGTCATTATCTTGGTGATTAGTACATTGTTGGTACTTGCTGGGATTTTGAATCTCTTTCCAATTTGGGGTGCCTTATTAGTCAGCGTCATTACAGCTTTGCTTCTTAACCGCCAAACCTTTGGCCAAATTGATTATGGCATCCTATTGATGTTCGTTGAATTCTTTATCATTGTTGGTGCACTAAGTCGCATCGACTGGGTATCTGACATGATTAAACTTGGCATGACAACGCCGGCAATGACGTTCATCACTGGAGCCATCTCAAGCCAATTCATCAGTAACGTACCCGCGGCGGTGTTGTTATCAAACTTTACTAACCATGTGTCGCCACTATATCTTGGGGTGACAACTGGTGGGTTAGGGACTTTGATTGCGTCATTGGCAAACTTGCTTGCTTGGCGTCAATTTGCACAACACACAAGTGATCAATCCTGGCATTTCCCAATGCGTGCGATGTTAATTAATGGCGCGCTACTCATTATCTACTTGATTATTGGGTTGCTACTCATTATGCTTAAACTTAACTAGTAACGCGTCAGTGGAGGTAGCATTATGCAAGGATTACTATTACCATTAATCGGCCTAATTTTGTTGAGTATCATCGCATTTTTTATCACGTTAATTGGCAAGCGACGTCGTCCGCAGCTACCAACCGAACGTGAATTACAACAAGCTGAAGCCAAAGAATTACATGAAAATAAAGATAACTGACACCACCTTAAGAAAAGGTATGCTTAAAACCGCAGTAAACAACGCATTATTGTTCCTCTTGTATAATATAAGGGTTAATACAAAGCAAGTAGGTTTTAGGATATGCGAAAAAACGTCAGTATCATTTTTAGCGTCCTCATAATCATGGGGGCGTTTATTTTTTGGGGTCTCACGACGCATCAACATATTAGTTCCGACTTAAATACAGTTAAAAGTGATGATGTGAAGGTGCCTTATGGTGGCGCCTCACAAAAGCCACTGTATTCAGATAAAGATTTCTTGAACCGCATGTCACCATATCCGGTCATGCATGATGATCTCCAATACGCCATTGCGCTACTTGGCTTGCAGGGCGCTTGGTCGCTTAAGGCAGGTCAAGCATCGGTTGACAAACACCAACTGATTAAGGTTGATACTTTGGATCCACAAGGCATTGCGGTAAGTCGTAACGAGATTTTTGTGTCGGCTTATGATCACGCGCACAAGGCGAATTCCGTTATTTACGTGCTTAACAAATGGACCGGTCGCTACATTAAGACATTGGTTCTCCAATACCAAGACCACGCGGGCGGCATTTCATACGATTCTGATCATCAATTACTCTGGGTCGCTGGTCACAACGGTAAAGACTCCGTGCTATACGGCATTGCACAGGCGGATATTGATAGCTATGATATTCGTTCCAAGTTGCCAATTGGTTATCAGCAAGATTTTACACTCAAGACGGCTATTAACGCCTCGACTGTCGCATATTACGATGGCGCGCTTTGGGTTGGGTACTTTACACGCGCCGGTCTAGGAAACGTACAAAAATTTGCAATTAATGGCGATTCGAATGCAACACTAATGGTCGGACAACCAGTTGGTGATAAAGACCCCTCAATTGTGGCGGGTAATAAGTTATATGAAAGTGTTCCTGAACTACAAGGGATATCGGCTAATAGCAACCACGTGATGATTACATCCTCATTCAGTAATGCGGACTCTAAGTTAGTTCGATTCAATAAGGGCGATGACGGCAAGATGACTAACGGCATGTACGTCACCATGCCACCATTTTTAGAAGGTGTTAATTACGATGGAGATACAGACCGCTTTTATGCGTTGTTCGAAAGTGCGACACCGGTGTACCGAATCAAGACCAAGGCTGTGGTTGATCGCATCGTTTATATCGATCCGAAAACGTTCAATAAGTACGCCTTACCATATAAGGAATTACGTAATCCGCTGGGGATGGATTTGGCAACAAACACCAGTCAGACACAAAATCCAGCTTGGATTTATCATAAATAAGAGTAAGTCATGAGGGGAAGAACATGAAACATCTAAAGTTAGGCATCGGTATTGTTGTCATCATCATTGTTGCTTTGGGGGCATTTGTCGGTTTAAACGAACCGAATAAAACAGCAGAAGAAAAAGCCCCGGTCACTAAGCACGCACAAGCAAAAAAGATTGTGCCAATTAAATTACGTGATGTAAATAAAGCGGTTGCCCCATCAGGTACTTTGGGGGCGCAAGTAGATCAACGGGTAAAAGAAAGTCATCATAGTGGTACACTTTTGGTTGCCCAAGACGGTAAAATCATCATTAACCAAGGGTACGGTTTAGCAAACAAATCAGCAAATACGCCAACAACTGCTAAATCTCTCTATGGCATTGCATCAATTCAAAAGAACTTAACTGCCATGCTTGTCATGCAACAAGTTGCCGCTGGTAAAATTCACCTAACTGACAAAGTTAGTCAATATCTGCCGGAATTGCCTGATGCTGACACGGTCACTGTGCAACAATTGCTCAACATGACGGCCGGCTACAATCAGGTAGGTAAAACAGAAGACAAGTTGGATGAAGCTGGTTACGTTGATTTTGGTTTAAAGCATCTGACCATGGATCAACGCAGCGCTTGGTATTATTCAGCTGGTAATTAGGTTGCATTAGTTGGCATTCTACGTGAAGTTACGGGCAAGTCGTACGATCAGCTACTAGACAAGACGTTTAAAAAGCAATTCGCCATTGCATACACAAACTATAATGAGTTTGTTAATAGTCCTGATCGCGTTGAAAACTATGGTGCCGATGGCAATCCGTACTTTGACAATCCAAGCATTTTTAATCGTGAAGTCGGTACTGGTAGCATTGAAATGACCACTGGTAACTTATACAAGTTATTACATGAGGAATTAGCGGGTAAGCTTATTAGTAAAGACTTGTTGCAACAGATGCTTGTAACTGGACCAAATGAGAATTATGCAGCCGGCATGTATGACGATGGTAACGCATACCGTCTCCATGGCGTTTTGCTGGGGTTTGAACCTTCAGTTAAAACAACCAAAGATAGTAAAACTATGGTAATTTGGTTGAGTAACGAGAATACCGCCAAGACAAAAGAAAACTACAACATGGTCAATCAAATTTTTGACACAGTAACTGGTACACCAATCACACAATAATCTATATGCAAAGCTCACCATCATTGGTGGGCTTTTTTAGGGGTCGATAGTGGTAAATGGGGAATTATTGTCGGTATAATAAAGCAATCACTAAAAATAGGGATTATGACGAGGGGAATACAATGATAATACGACCACTAGAAAAAGTAGACTTAGAGTTTATTTACCAACAAGAGAACACTCGCAATGCGATGGCACTGTGGTTTGAAGAACCTTATTCTTCATTCGACGAGCTAAGTCTGTTGTACGATAAGCACATCTTAGATCAAAGCGAGCGACGGTTTATTGTCCAAGAAGACGATGGCACGCCAGTTGGTGTTGTTGAAATCATGGATATTGATTTGTTACATCGGACTGCCGAGATTCAGGTATACATCAACAGTGCTTTCACCGGGAACGGATACGCAACAAAGGCAATGGCTTACGGTGTGCGTTATGGATTTAACAACTTAAACCTGCACAAGCTATACCTGTATGTTGATGTTAAAAACGCATCTGCGATTCATATTTACGAAAAGCTAGGTTTCCGACGAGAAGGGACGTTGATTGAGCAATTCTTTGCTGAAGGACAATATCACGATTCTTACTTCATGGGGATGTTGCATAACGAATATCGTGATTGGGTAGCTGCCCAAAAATAACACGCTCTGCCCATACTACCTGTATGGGCTTTTCTTTAATAAACACAAATTCACAGAATGGCCAGAGAAAACACACTGTCTTTCTGGCCATTCTGTGAATATTTAAATCATTGACTTAATCCCCGAAATAATTGGCCCTAGTGACAATACAATCAAAGCAATCCCTATATAGAAGCCATAACTTAATCCCCATAACTTAAACGGAGCTGACTGTGGTTGGTCGAATTTTTTATAGGTGTCGACGGCTTGCTTGGTCATATAAATTTCTAAGACACCTAAAGCGAACATGACTAGGCCCAAAAATGTAGATAGCATACAATCCTCCTTAATTCTGACAGTGATATAGCAGCTTCTATACTAATCGTAGCAACAATTGTAAGCGCATACAAACAATTTTGTTTGGTTTGACCTGATTTTTTGTTAGTGATATTGTTAACTTGTACGATATTTGGTACGCATACAGAAAAGGTGAAATAATGACATACGACGTAATTTATATTGGAAGTGGTCACGCCGCCTGGCACGGCGCCCAAGAACTGGCACGTGCCGGTAAAAAGGTTGCGTTGATTGAGCAAGAAAAAGTATCAGGAACGTGTACTAATTTTGGCTGCAACGCCAAAATTTTGTTAGATGGGCCGGCTGAATTATTGCATCACTTGCACAATTATCACGGCATTGGTATCAACGACGCCGTAAACATTGTCTGGCCGGAGTTGATGGCATACAAGCACCAAGTTATCGATCCAATGGATGATGTTATGGCCCGCATTTTGGCAATTGATGGTATCGATATCATTTTTGGGCATGCATCATTTGTAGACGAACACACAATTGCTGTAGCTGACGAAACATATACAGCTGATAATTTTGTGCTTGCAATGGGCCAACGTGCTGCTAAGCTACCAGTGACTGGTACGGAATTAACACATGACAGTAAAGATTTTCTAGACTTACCTGAAATGCCAGCCTCGATGATTTTGATTGGCGCTGGATTCATCGGGATGGAGTTTGCTTCTATTGCCCATGCCGCTGGTAGCGATGTCACCATTATCGAATACGCTGATCGTGCTTTGGCAAATTTTGATGCTGAATACACACAACGTGTAGTTGAAATCATGTCAGAGAAGGGTATCAACTTCGCGTTTGGTAATGCTGTAAACGAAATCAAGGCAACCGACAACGGATACATCGTGACGACTGCGCAAGGTAATCAATTCGAAGCTGCGATGGTATTTGATACAACTGGTCGCATACCAAATATCGATCAGATGAATCTTGAAAACGTTGGTGTTGCAACGAATCGGGGCGGGGTAGTCGTAAACGATCACATGCAGACTAGCGTTTCACACATTTATGCCAGTGGCGATGTCGTCGCAAAGACAACACCACGTTTAACACCGACCGCTACCTTCGAGTCGTTGTACATTGCGGATATTTTGCTGGGTAAGGAAAACGAAGCAATTAAGTACCCAGCTGTACCATCCGTAACGTTTACATTGCCACGTATGGCACAAATTGGTGTTTCTACAACTGAAGCTAGTGCGTCGGATGAGTATCAAATTCACAATATTAATTTTGCGCAACTCGGTATGTTTGCAAGTCATCACGATCAGGAAGCAAAGGTTAAAATTGTTTTGAATCGTGATAAGCAGTTGGTTGGTGCCGCAATCATCGGTGATGCGGCGCCGGAACTCGTTAATACACTCGTACCAATCATCAACCACAAATATACAAAGGACGACCTTAATAAGACGATTTATGCATTTCCAACGGCATCAGCGATGTTACCAATGTTGTTAGCCAACTTCTTAGCATAGTCTGAATATTTCAACACCACCAAGCCCGTCAAAACTTGTTTTTGACGGGCTTTTACTATCAAAATACATGTGAATATTTCCACAAAATATCGTACAATCGAAAATAGGTTTGTATTAAATGATTATATTTTTTGGGGGGATGAATACATGACGACAGGCGTGTTGTTGGTAAATTTAGGAACGCCGGCGAGTCCAAGTAGTGCCGACGTTAAGCCATATTTAAAAGAATTTTTATCGGACCCAAATGTCATCCACGTGCCAAAACCAATTTGGCGAGTGATTTTAAACGGGTTTATTTTGCCGATGCGCACATGGCGATCAGCAACCTTTTATCGTGAAATCTGGTTAGAGGACGGCTCACCATTAACCGTATACACGGCAAAATTAGCTGAGAATTTACAAAAGCTACAACCAGATTGGCTGGTTGAATACGCGATGACATATGGTGCACCAACAATTCCGGATCAACTACATCAATTACGTGAAAATGGCGCTGATGACATTATTGTGGTGCCACTATTCCCACAATACTCAACGACGACGACAAAAACAATTGTTGAAAAAGCGACGGCTGCTGATTCAAAAGTACAGATTATCCTATCGTACGAGACGCATCCAGCATACATCGAAGCCTTGGCTGAAAAGATTAAGGCGGACTGGCAAGCAAACAGCTATGATAAGTTGATGCTGTCATATCACGGCATTCCAACGAGTTATGTTCGTCAGGGGGATGATTATCTAAAACAGGTAACAGCGACGACAGAAGCCCTTAAAACCGCCTTGCAATTGGATGACAATCAAATCGTTCAAACATTCCAATCAAAATTTGGACCAACGCCTTGGTTAAAGCCGTATACCAGCCACGTTTTGACAGAGTTGCCTATCTACGGTGACAAAAACGTGCTAGTTGCAACACCGGGGTTTGTGATTGACTCGCTTGAGACCTTGAACGAATTGAAGATTACTGGTGCGCAAACGTTCAAGGCAGCAGGAGGTGACCGTTTCGGCTTAGTATCACCACTAAACGACAATCCAGCATTGGCGAAGATGTACGAAAGCATTGTGAGTGATTATGTTCGATAAGCGATTTTTTCAACGGTTCTTGTCATACGCCGGTGCTTCGTCATTAGTGGCAATCGGATACATGGATCCCGGCAATTGGTTAACCGCCATCGTGGGTGGAAACCTGTTCCATTGGTGGATATTACCAGTCATGACTTTGGCCATTGTATTTGCAATTGTCTTGCAGTTGGTTAGTGCGCGACTAGGAATTGTTACAGGTAAAAACCTAGCTGAATTGGTTGCACCAGCGTTGTCTAAGCCAATCCGAATCGGGTTTTGGGCATTCAATGAGCTTACGATGATTGCGACTGATTTGACGGCCGTGGTTGGTACAGCAATTGCCTTACACTTATTGTTTGGCTGGTCACTTCAAGTAACCACGTTATTGACTGTTTTCGATATTATTATTTTTCTATGGTTATTTAAGTTCGGTGTCCGGCGTATCGAGTTATTAGCCGTCGCTGTGATGGTCGTTGTGACGCTTGGCTTTATTTTTGTGCTTCAACCACACCGTTTGGCTGAGACCCAACCAGTTCACGAACCATTGCGCTCGTTCGGTTGGCTAAGTGTTAGTTTGGTTGGCGCCATCATCATGCCGCACAACTTGTATTTGCATTCCGAATTGGCTAAAGCGCGGCCATACAACCGAGAAGACGATGCCGAAGTAAGTGACATGCTCCGAATGGCAAAATGGGATACAACGATCCATTTACTTGGTTCTTGGGTCGTCAACGTGCTGTTGGTATTGATGGGATGGTTCGTCTTTACTGAAATTGGACATAGTAATGTGATGTTCAGCGCGCTGTATGATACGTTGAAGCCAACAATTATGGCACCAATTTTCGCAATTGCACTTTTGCTTACCGGTTTGATTGCGTCAATTGCCAGTACGTTAGCTGGTCAAATTGTCATGACAGGGTTGTTGCACTGGCGGCTACCAATGGTTTGGCGCCGTATTATTACGCGAGCATTTACGCTAGTGCCTGTGATTATCATCGTCTTTTTGTACCACGGCCAAGAGCAGGCATTATCAGAGCTAATCATCGTGGCACAGTACAGCCTAGCAGTAATGTTGCCCGCTAATTTAGCTGTCATGTGGTGGGCAATGCGTCGCTTGCCATCACCCTGGCAGTTCCCACCGGTGATTCAGAAAGTTGTTGTTGGCGTCGCAATGGTCGTCGGCATATTCAGTTTGTTAGGTTTAATGATGTAACAAAGGAGACTTGGATTTTTTGTCCAGGTCTCTTTTGTTTAGATAACCAATGTGCAACATTTTTCTTGAGTAAAAAATAATTTACATTCCTTAAATCCTTTTCCGGTGCTATCATACTGGTGAAAAGTAAGTAATCAACAGAGGGGATACTTATATGCTGAAGAAATGGATTTATTTAAGTTCAAGTGTGTTGGCACTAACCACTTTGGGGGTCAATGGCATAACGCTACAACAACTTTCGGTTCACGCAGATACCAAAACCACAGACAATAAAGCTTCACAAGGAAAGACATTCCATTACTTGGATAAGACTAGCTTGGATGCTAAGGTTTCACCATACGTGCAATTTCAACTAAAAAATGGTGGCCAATACGTTTTGGACAAGCAAGCTGCTACTGATCACAATGTGGATGCAGAACTGATTAAGTCAACTCAAGACAAGCTAGATGCCATCAACCAAGAGAATACGGCAAATCGTGCGCAATCAGACGGTCATACTGACGGTTATTATCACAACGCACCAAACGTCTACATTACGCCACAAAACGTTCCAAGCAACCGCACAATGGTATCTAGTGAATTCCGTGCAACAAAATCTACACCAAACACATACTGGGCAACACAAACCATCAACTCCGGCATGGAAGGTGGCGCATATGGTGGATTCCAACAAATCACCGGTAATGACGAGAGTGGTCAACAAATCGCCTTATTCTCTATCTGGAATCCCTACGCTTCAAAAGACCCAATCAAGGTAGCTTATGCATCGCCTGACACCAAGACAAATTCTTTTGGTGCTGAAGGGACAGGTGTACAAGCAAGAACCAATTATCACTTTAAGATTGGTTCTTGGTACAACCAAACTATCAAAGTATGGCAAGAAAACGGACATACGTACTATGGTCAGTGGTTGTTTGACGTAGATAACCAAAAGTGGCTGTTAACCGGCGTTTATGATTATCCTGTGCCAAATGTGCAAATCCAAAGCGACACAGCCTTTATGGAAGACTGGAACGGTGACGGTCAATATGCCCGCGATGGTGAGATTCGAAACTGGGTTTCACAGGATGCAAAGACAGGCACAGTCACACCAGCAACATCATTGCACGTAACAGACAACGATAGCGACTATCTCAACTGGGACGGAGGAACAACCTCTGATGGCGTAAAATTCCACGCTGGTGGTTATCAGCAAGATTCGACAATTGGTAGGGGAAAGACATTCACTGTACCATCACAAGTACCTAGTGAACTCAGCGCTGCTCAAATTACCAAGTATGATTTGACCAAGGACACTTCGACTGGTAATTGGAACATGGCATGGGCCGTAGATCAGAGCAAAGCACCTCAATTGAATGCGGTTGTAAACACGTACGAAGTTGCAAGCAATGGATCTCGCACACTAGTTAATACGTCTCCAACGATTGACGCCTGGGTAAACGAGAGTAGGTTCGCACTAGATGCATCAAAGACTTATCAAGTTGAACTCACCATCCACGATATTGCTGGTCACACAACCACCCAAACATTGCAGGTTGATCCAGGTGCACCAACCGGACACGCCGTTCAAGTGAGTGATAACGGCACGACAAACACACCATGGTGGATGAACATCTGGAACTGGATTACAGGTATCGGGCATTCATTATTCGGTTGGATTGGTCTTTAATTAAGATATGTTTTTTCTGTATCGTGGTGGCATTTCCAGTGTATTTGAACAAATTATTTAAAAAAAGAGGCTTGGACTTTGGTGTCCAGGCCTCTTTTGTCTAACTATAATATTGAAGAAATACCCGAAATAATTGGTCCAAGGGACAATAAAATGAGCACTACACCAATGTAAAAACCGTAGCTTACTCCCCATAACTTAAAAGGGGCAGCACGTGATTGGTCATATTTTTCATAGGACTTGACTGCTTGTTTTGTCAGATAGAGTTCCGATACACCTAAACCGAGCGTCAGCAGGCCAAATAGGAGTGTTACCCATATGCTTTTCCTTCCTAACTACCGGTATGATCGTTGTAGTATTCAACAGCAGATTTTGTGAAATACGCGTTTGCAAGCATTGCCAAAATCGGGATTAGTGATAGAAAAATATTGATTTGCGCTAGAACAATCGCCCAAACCGGGGCTAGAATGTAAAACGTTGTGAGTCCCATGAGCAAACCAAATGCCATTCGTGGATTATTAAAAATCTTGATATGTCGTTTCGTATGGCGGAAACTGTAAACTGACACAAATATCGTTGTGATTAAGATGATGTACAGCATTAGCAAGCTCCTTTCATATTCATAGTCACTCAGTATACGCTTTAATTGTAACCGCTTTCATTCGCTATAGCAACTTATAACATTTATATTTTGTATTGGAATTTATATAAATGGACTTAAATAACTTGTGAATTGTGATCCGTCATTCATTACAACATCATTGTTAGATAGTATTTTGTTGTACCAATAAATGGCGTATCTGCGAGTTGCCCAAAGATGATAAAACCAATGCTTTGATAAAAATCGGGCGCTTGATAGTCCTGTGTATTAACAGTGATGTGCATTAGGTTCAGTGCTTTTGATGTCTTAATGGCAGCATCTACAAGATTATGCCCAATGCCGAGGCCACGATACTCAGAGGATACGGCTAGCAATGAAATATGCGCGGTATTACCGAAAATTTTAAGAACCAAAGCACCAGAAACGATGCCATCAGTCATATCCGCAAAAGAAATCGTTGATTCAGGGAGCTGATCAAGTTCAAAAAGTGTTTGTTGCTGCGCATTTAATTGATTGATGACGAAGTTAGTTGCAAGTTGTGTGTCAATTTGTTGAATAGCCATTGTAAGACCTCCAAAAATGTATTATCGGCCAGTGTACCATAGATAACATGGTTTAAACACTACAATTCCATTTTAAAATAACAACTCACGATAATATATATTATGTAAACTAGGATAAATGTAAACCTGAGTTATTAAAACTAATTACCAACCTACTAATTAAAAACGCTACAAAAAATAATCTAATCTTTGCAGCGTTAATTATTATCTTTTAAAACACATTGAATTGATGGACTGATCCATACACATCTAGACTCAGTTGTTCAACTAATGTAAACAATTCCGTACTGATTCTGAATCCTGACGCATTTGCAAGCTTTGTAATTGCCAAATAGCCATTTTTCTCAGTTTCTCGGATTTTAGCTGACGTTCTTAATTGGTTTGCTAACTTTTGCAGTTCTAATGCAACTTCTGGATTTTTTTCAACTGCCAAAGCCGCATCAATTAGTGATTCGAGTTGCTTCACATTTACTTTTTTACCAAACATTTGCGTGCCTCACAAAAACCAGAATACATTGAAGATGAAATCCCCAATCCAATCAAACGATTGCTTAAACGCCTTACGCCATTTATTTTGCTGTGATCGATACTTTGTGTGAACTTGTATGAAAACTGAAACAAGGCTTATGACAACAAATATTACGAAAACAACTGCGATGATTTTTAGTACTAGCATACTTTATACCGCCGTTCTGAACTGCCGATTTAGATACGCTCGTCAAACTCATCCTTTGGGTGATTACGTACCATTGCGTTCACACCAATTAAACTAATTAGACCAACAAATAGTCCAATACTCCCCCAAAGAATACGTCCCGCAGCACTATCGATGAACATCAACAAAATAATCGTGGCCATAAATACCACGTACGGTAGTGCCACTAAATCATGTGGTCTAAAAATAATTCTTACCATGTTTTATTCCCCCTTGACCCTTTATTATCAGTAAGTATAGCACTTTAATGCACCCGCTAATTTTATTCTTTTTAATGGGAAACAAGCGTCGTCATACACCAAAAAACACAACAACATATCCAGAGATACATCGTTGTGTTTGATATAACTATTCTGATTTCATTTCAATCACGACTTTACCACGTGCATGATGCGATTCAACACGTTCATGCGCTGATCGAACGCCCTCCGTTGTGAACGGGAACTTTGAATCAATTACGATTTTCAATTGATCGTTTTGATAATATGCTGCTAATTCCCCTAAATCTTTGCCGTTTGGTTGTAGCCACCCCGCCGTTAGCGTTTTGTGCGCCTTTTCAGCGTTTGACAATTGTTCATCAGTTGGATTAGCGGAAATCGTCACTAATCGACCGCCTGGTGCTAACACAGCCAATCCTGCATCAATATCGCCAACACTGTCTAGCACCGCATCATAATTGCTAATCACGTCGGTAATCGCACGTTCGTGATAGTCAATGACGATATCAGCACCAAGTTCACGGACAAATTCCGCGTTTACATGACTTGCGGTCGTTGCAACAGTTGCACCCATCAATTTAGCTAATTGAATCGCAACGATACCAACGCCACCAGCACCGGCCTGAACTAGAACCTTAGAACCATCTGTCACTCGTAACTCACGTAACATCTGTAAGGCTGTTTCGCCAGCTAATGGCAAGGCTGCGGCTTCAGCGAACGTCATGTTATCAGGCATTGTTGCTACTTTATCGACATTTACTGCCATAAACGTTGCATACGAGCCGAATTTACCGGTTGCATCCATATCCGGACGTGCAAAAACGCGATCACCGACCGAAAATTCGGTAACATTTGCCCCGACTTCAGCAATGATACCCGCAATGTCCCAGCCCAAGACCACCGGAAAGGTCCAATTGAACATACCTCGCAAAGCACCTTCACGGGCCTTGTAGTCAATCGGATTAACACTTGTTGCGAACGTTTCAATCAGAACTTCATTATCTGTAATGATCGGTTCGTCATAGTTGTCAACGACCGTCAATTCATCACTAGAACCAAACTGGTTAATTATTGCTGCTTTCATACGCCACCTCCAAATACTTATTATTGCATAGTAAAGTGTCCGAAAATATAGATTTCTCGATATTCTTAGACTAACTTTTAACTGTTATCGGCATTCTTTCGCGCAGGCTTGCTTAGTAAAGCTATTTATGACAGCATTTAAAGTATGGAAAAAGAAAAAATATATGGTGAATTGGTAGATTCTGATGGACGATGCGTTCACTGGCATTCAAAACTTGACGTTATCGCCAATCGTTGCGAGACTTGTGGCAAGTTATACGCTTGTTACCAATGCCATAACGACGCTGAAAATCACGTATTTGGCCGCTATAATCAACTCATCAACGAACAAATTGTTATGTGTGGTGTCTGCGGTCATCAAATGACCTACACCCGGTATGACGAAATTGATCAATGTGACCAATGTGAAACGCCTTTTAATCCAGGTTGTTCACTGCATAAACACTTATACGTATATTAAAAATGGTAGTCACGACACATCACTGTCATGACTACCATTTTTACTTAGCGAACGGATGGAGAATAACTTTACCATGGATAAATTCACCCAAATAAATATCTTCCACACTGCCCATTTTCTGTTTAGCAACTTCTGCGCGCAACCAGTCAATATCTTTATCCAACACATCAAGTAAGTCGTAATTTGCCTGTCCATCTTGGATAAGTGGGTATTTAATCGCTTCTTCACCGTACTTAATAATCGTTAACTGACCATTTTGTTCTAGAACCGCACGATGAACAATCTGAACTTCATCAACCCCAGCAGCACGTAACTTAAACATTAATTCACTGGCAGATAGGCCAACACGCATGGTCGTCGCCACATCAACTTCACCATTTTTAATAACTGTCACTGGTGCACCATCAATCACGCGCTTAACCCAGTAATTGTGTTCCTTCAAGAACTTCAGTAACAACACCAAGAACGTCCAAACAATCAATACCAAGACAAATTGCAAGGCAGTAATATCGCTATTGTAGATAACACCACCAATAATGCCACCGAGTACATAATTTTGGACTTGGTCCATCGCTGAGATTGGTGCCAAGTTACCTTTACCCAGAATATTAATCTGGATAATTAAACCAATGATTCCAATTGCTAACTTTAACGCAATTGTTGCATAACTCGTGTCCATTATTTCACCTCAACCACTGTGTTCTCATCCAGTAAATTTGTCTTCTCAAGCGTGTAATTCGATTGATCTGCGCTCAAATTAACCCGGTAGAACACGTTATCGACCTTCACAATCAAATTGTTATTCAGATTAACGCTGTTAATTGACACCTGGTCATATTTAACATTCTTTGCATGAGCAACATGCTTCAAAAGCCTCACAACCTGTTCTTTTTGTGCTGACTGACTTTTAATTTGATTCATGTCCTGGTATTGAATACCAACAACGAAAGCAACTAGCAGCAGCATCATCACGCTTAAATCACGATATTTAGACTTCAAATTATTCTTAAAATACAACACCGCAAAAATTGCGAATATAGCCACTAGTATAGCAATTACAATTGCCGTTGCTGTCTCCACCCAAGAATGACGTTGTGATAAGTACTCTATAGTATAGAACGTCATGTTGTTCTCCTTATTTCTAATAAACCTTACTGGCCATATTACGTGCTTGCTGGTAACCTATCAATCTTAAAGTTTTTATTTTTCGACAAAAATTCCCGAATCAATGACCTTAGTCATCAAATGAACCACGTTTGCAATGTAAACATCAATTTGGGTACTGTTAAGCACTTCAAGATCACCAATTGTTTCCCCAATAAAATCAGCATTATAGTCTTGAATCAACTTTTCAACACATGCCCTATCCGCAAAGTCCGCCGGCACAGCATCAGTTGCGGTCGCTGGTAATGGCTGTAAACCATACTTATGAACAAGATACGGATTGAGTTTTTTAAAATCCTGATAATAACGTTCTAGAACCGTCGCACGGCGTGGATCGTCTTGTGATGGCACAACTTTCATGAAGACGTCTGTTAGCCAAACTTCATCGGCCAATAAATGGGTGTAATAACCCAAGGCAAACGAATCTGACAATGTTTCTGGATGCTCTAGTAAAAAAGCCTGCAAATCAACTCGTCTAGTACCACGGTCGCTAGGTACTAAATAATGTGTTTCATCTTTACTCATCTGACTGATTTTATCAACATCTGGTGCTTCGTTTCCTATCATAAATGCCATGCCCAGCTGGCTGAATTTTGCCATCAGCTGTTTTGCGATGGCTGCGTGCATTAATCGTGACCCCATTGCAATGCCCCCTTCATCTTTTTAAGTCAACTTTACTCGTGCACAACAAAAAACGCCACAGGTTGCACCTGTGACGAAGATTTGTTATTTCAGATTGTTAGTTGCAAACATGTCACGATTCTTCGAGCTAAAGAAAATAATAATCATTGGGATTGCGAAGACCAACATACCTGGCAAAGAAGTTTCTATACCATACTGACCACCGCTTAGCAGCATGCTTGGATTTGCCGTTGCGTCCTTAATGGCAACCAGGGCGTTCTCATTGGCGATGTTTGAGTCAGCAACAAACGTGTCCCATAGCGTGTGCATAATAACCGCAGTCCAAATGTTTCCAGTTGCCAGGCGAATCAACGTAAATGTCACCCCAACAATAGACCCAGCAACCAGCAGCATAATCGTACTTGTGAAATTCAAACCGCCATTAAGCAGATGAGTTGCAGCAAAAAATACTGACGGAATAATTGTCGCAGCTATCAGACCGAAGTCACGACGAATAGTTGAAAACATGTAGCTACGGAAAATAAGTTCTTCCACCATTCCAGCTGAGAAAGCAGCAATAACTGCCATATAAATGGCCATAAAACTCATATTTGGGTTAAATGTGATGTTACCAGCAAATAACATAGCCATTGTTAAATTCAACGCCCATGGCATCGCTAGGCCTAGCACAACCCACCACCAGTTAAGGTGTAACTTTCCCAATCCAAATTCTTCCAAAGGGATCTTTAGCACCCAACGGTTCATTGCCAAAACAGCCAGAACCGCAACAACAATATAAACAATATCAGGTAGCGATGGAATAGGTACCACCGAGTAGGCAATTTCCCCCAACAATTGACCAATAATTATTATGGCCAGTCCCGAAATTAAAAGCAAAATAGTCTTAACGACTTTCATAAATGTAGACATCTGAATTCTCCTCTTCTACTTACTGTCACCAGAATAGAATACGCGAGAATTATCTTTTCGCCCGGCGGAGTTTTTAATCGCCCGCAGAAAACACCAGTCAATACTCGATTTTATGACGTGCGGCCTAGCTTACAATTACCATCAATACCGGAATAACAACCAGCATCATTAATGTTGTCTGTGTAATTGACACTGACGCAAACTTATAATCACCGTTTAGTTCACGAGCCATCACAGCAGCATTCGTCATGGTTGGCATGGCCGATTGAATGACAAACACAGCCTTCAGCAACTTAGGCAAGTCAAACGGCATCATCATCAACGCCATAACGGTTGGCGCCATAACAAAGCGTCCAATTGCCAACGTGATGTTTTCTTTATCAGGAATCAAATCAGCACGTTGGGTCTTAGCAATTGAAAAACCGATAAAAATTAATGATAGCGGTACGTTCGTATTACCCAAATCTGTTAAATCAGTTACCAGGAACGCCGGTAGCTTGATTTGGAAAACAACAAGGACAACCGCAACCAACAAAGCAATCATCGGCGGTGTAAACACACCCTTCAGTGTCTTCTTTAAGTCGAAATGTTTACCCGTTTGCGTATCGCTCTCAATCATATAAACACCCAACGTCCAAAAAACAATGGTATTAGCCATATAGTAGACCAGCACATACGGTAAACTTTCCTTACCAAACAGCGCCATATTAACCGGTAATCCGACCGTCACTGTATTTGAATTAAACAAAAGCGACTGAAACAAACCTTTGTGGGTTGGGTTTACATGAATTAACCTTGCCACACCAAATGACAAAATGAATAGCACTAGCATACTACCCACCGGCAGAATCAACTTAGGTCCCAAAGCAACTAGGCTAGCCGGTGTAAAGTCCTGCGGAATACTAACAATCAAGTAAGCTGGAATTGCAATTTTAGTGACAAATCCTGATAAGAATTTGCTCAATCTGCCATCGTCATCATTAAAGATTCGCAACTTTATCAAAGCATACCCAACTGCGACGAGTCCCAAAATCATTAGAACCCCTGAGATACTGTGTATAATCGTTGCCATTTGTAAACTCCTCTCCGTGTCTAAAAAGAAGAGGCCCTACCAAAAAGATAGAACCCCTTCGTGAGATTTAATTTTCAGGTGTTGGGCAAACAAACTCACCACTTTGGTCAGCTGTTTCCAAAATACGCGTCACGATATCTTTCTCGTGATTGTTCAACCATGCCGTTGGCAACGCATCCTTGCCGTACATTAGTCCAGCAACCGCCCCAACTAGCGGCATGATACGCATTGGTTCACCAGGCATCCCCGACGCCAGCGTCAACGCATCTTCAAAGTTATCGCTATTCAACAAAACCCAAACTGTAGCCGCAAAAGTATCTACGACATAACCAGAGGCGTGAATTTCGTTAATCGGCATATTTTCAAAGTCAGGTGTGTTCAATGATTCGAACGCTTCAAGTTCATCAGCAAACACCGCGTGCTTTGCATAGTACTCATACGCATTACTAATTGCAAAGTCGAACGCTTCAGGTAGCTTCATCCCCGTTAACAAACCATTAATTAGCATGGCATACATGCCCAATGCAATCAATGAACGCGGATGGTTGTGTGTCAAGCCACCTATTTGGTGTAGCGTTAACATGGCCGGATCATCGTGAATGAAATCTGAGCCATACTTAGCATACAAGAATAAGACAACTGGTGTAATACGTAGCAGTGAGCCATTGGCGTTATCCTGTACGTCACGACCACCAGAAGTGAACGGATCTTGTGTCTGTCGGAAGTTTTCGATTGCGAGTCTTGTTACATCCCCAGCTGTCTGTGGTGCACCATCAGCGGTATAGGCGCCGGTCGTGTACCAGTAAGAGAACTGAGTCATGATGTCAGTTAATATATAGCCGTTAGAAAGACTTGCAATGGTCGCAAGGGTTAGTGATGAATCGCTGCCCCACTGTGAACCGTCACCCATGATGATTTTTTGTGCAAAAAGGTCACCATTGATTAATCCTAGCGTGCTATTTATTAACGGATTATCAGGTAAAGTCATGCCAAAATCCATCCTTTCAAGGTTTTAATTGTAACACTAACGTAAATTATTGGCAAACCAACCCCAAATACACTATAATTAACATATGAAACTGTAATAAAAGGAGTTCATCATGACGGAATCAGCACAAACGCCAGGTCTTGACGTGTTCGCGTTAACCTTGCTACGTGATCGTTTGTTACCTGAATTACTACAAGATGATCAATCAGAAATTATCTACTGGGCAGGAAAGACGTTAGCACGAGACGTTGAACTACACGGCATCTCAGCTATCGAAGCCTTTTTCCAAGATGCTGGTTTTGGAACGTTAACACTCACGACACAAAAGCCAACAATGCAAAAGTGGCGCTTAGATGGACCAATCGTTGCTGCCCGTTTGCGTGAGAATGCAGAGGCTAGTTTTGCATTGGAAGCTGGCTTTATCGCCCAACAGACCCAACAACAAATTGGATTCGGTGCAGAGGCGCAATGGGAAGCGTCAAAGCAAGCCGTTACGTTAACAGTAATGACGGAAGCGCCAGCGACCCTAGCTGAATAAGAGATAGATAAAAACGCATGTTGACTTGGTTAGTCAACATGCGTTTTTTGTTGGTTACTTGAAAGCACCCGTAAACTTATAAATTGCGAAACCTTGTGACGCGAACTTTTGCTCGTATTCCGTCTCAACGTTATCCTTCATCTTTTCTTCGTCTTCGTGCAAGTTTAGTGAGATACCATCCTTGTAGAACTCAATCCCGAAGTTTGCAAATGAGTATAGTGAGTACTCAAACAAGCCACGGTTGTCCGTCTTGAATTCTAGTTCACCACCAGCTGGCAAAACCGCTTGGTAGCCTTCCAAGAATGACTTGTACGTCAAACGACGCGTTTCGTGTCGTGACTTTGGCCAAGGATCTGAGAAGTTCAAGAACAACTTTGATACCTCACCCTTTGTAAAGTATGTCTCAACTCCAGCACCATCACCGTAAATGAACTTCAAGTTAGGCAAATCAGCAGGATCTTCATCCGCCTTACGTGCTGCGACAGCAACCGCTCCTTCTTGAATTTCCATACCGATAAAGTTAATTTCAGGGTACTTCTTGGCCATACCAATGATAAATTGACCCTTACCTGTACCGATTTCTACGTACAATGGTTGCACCTTTTCAAAGATGCTTTGCCAATTTCCTTGTAGACCTGTCGCACGGTCTTGTGTAATTACCAAGTCCGTGTGATCTGCCAACCATGGGCTAGTCCACTTTTTATTTCGTAAACGCACGTGAATTTCTCCTTCTAAACGTGTTTGCAATAATGCGGTTCGTATACCAGAATAACAAAATACCACCTACTACGACAAGTCCTATGACATTTTGTAATAAGAGTGTGATAGAGCCAGCTAATGTACCACCCACAACTGACCAAATCAGCACCGTAACCGTAAACCAAGGCATCATTGCATATCGGAATGCTTGTTGGCGTTGCTTAACAGTAACTGGGTATAAATGATCAAAAACCAATGTACGATGCGAGCTCACTAATGGTAGTATCTGCAATACCAACAAGTAGAACAAAATAACGAACAAGATTGTCTGTAGCCATCCAGTCGTCACAAACGCGACTAATAAGCCAATTAAGCTCAACCGAACCCAGACATCCCAATATTGCCCCTGACGAATAAACGTCGTGACTAGTAGGCGCACCAATGGATTCCGTTGTTGATTTGGCCAGTGTTTGAGTAAGCCGTCAGCCCAGCGTTGACGACGCACAGCTGGCTTCATTCCTGGTACATCAATAAATAGATTGAAGAAGCCAAGGATTGCTGCCTGACGTTTATCTTCAGCAGCGACTACTGCACGCCAGTCAACTAGGTTATTACCCACTGTTGTATTGAATAACGTCGTACGTCGCGCTTTCATAAAGGTAAACAACATCTTAACGGCCATCAGCGCTACCGTAACTAATAACGTCGTAATCATGCTAGGCGTTAACAAACGGAACATCATTGGCCATAAAATAACCGTTAGTAATAGTTGTACAATACCGTTAACGATAACGCTATACAGTGTTGCTTGGTGAAACAAGCGACGTAATGCGCCCTCATTTCCCATAAAGAATACCGGATCGGCACCTTTAACAAAGCTTGCCGGCGTCTTGAACAACGCCAACGTTAGCAACAAAACAAGCAGCAACAAGGTACGCGTCCAAAATGTTACTGGCGCGCTTTCCCATAATTGACGATAGGCTAGTCCAGCTGCACCTAATAAGAACAACAAAGCCAACATGGCATGGTCATTAAAGACATAACGCAAATATTTACTGTACTGACGCCACTCTTGTTGCCAGCGTTCTTTAAATAAATGTTCGATAGCCATCCTTACACCTCATTTTGTTGTAATTCAGGTACCTTTTCAGCAAACTCACTTGCCAACCCCATTGCGGCAACTTCACCATCACGCAAATAAACGAATTCATCTGCATGATCAGCCAATGTCGTCAAAACGTGTGTTGTCAGCAAAAAGCTCGTGCCGGCATGCTTACGTTGGTCAATCAACGCCAGCAAGTCATTAACCGCAATCACGTCCAACCCCAGGAACGGTTCATCAATGATGAAAAATGGTGCATCCGTGATAAACGCCATCACAATCATCACCTTTTGACGCATGCCCTTTGAGAAATGGGTTGGGAACCAATCCAATTTATTATCCAAACGGAAAGTTGTGAGCAGTTCTTCAGCACGTTGCCAAGCCGTCTTTTCATCCAGTTGATAAACTGAAATGGTGAGGGCTAAGTGTTCACGCAACGTCAATTCATCATATAGAACCGGTTGTTCTGGAATATAGGCGATTTGACGCTTAAATGCTTCTGGTTGTGTTTGTAGTGTTACCCCATTCAAAACAATTGACCCTTGCTTAGGTGCTAGCAAACCAATGATATGGTTGATTGTCGTTGACTTACCAGATCCATTCAAACCAACTAAGGCAGTTAGATGACCATCTGGTACACTGAATGAGACATCATTTAAAACAGTTAGTTGGCCGTAGCCACCTGATAAGTGTTCAATTTCTAATGTCATAATGTCACTCTCAATTTTTTAATGTACTTATATAATAGCAAATTTCTATCCAAATTTAACCACGGACAGTTTACACCAGTCAGGGTATAATAAAGATAACAGATGATTTTTAGGAGGCATTTCCATGGCAGATGTATTTGATATGATTGTTGCAGGTGATATTCCTGCTTACAAGGTTTATGAAGATGATGACGTATTGGCTTTTCTAGACCTTAGCCAAGTAACGCCTGGCCACACATTGGTTGTGCCAAAGACACACGTTGCGGACATCTTCGAATATGATGAAGACTTGGCAGCACGAGTTTTGTCAAAGCTACCAAAGATCGCCCGTGCCATTAAGGCAAGTGACGAAAACATTATTGGCTTGAACATTTTGTCTAACAACGGTGAAGCCGCTGGACAATCTGTCTTCCATTCTCATTTCCACTTGATTCCACGTTTTGCAAATGATGGCTTTGATATTCCAATGCCAGATCACAGCGAACAAACGGCCGAAGATACCTACAAGACATTGGCTGCCAACATTGCCAGTCACATGGAGGACTAAATATGGACGCAATCAAGGATTGGTTTACTAACTTGAAACAACAAGTCACAAATTTCACCGCTGACAGCAAGCGCACGGTATCAGCAACTAAGGATGTGAAGGCATCCCTCGCCGATGTCCAATCTGAATTGCCAGCGGTACAAGACTTTGTGAAAGATGTTCAAGTTCAAGTTGAGAAGATGAATTTCAAGAATAAGCCCCGTTTGGAACGTATTACGGAAGCACAAACTCGAATCCAAGATGCACTGAATACATTAAAAAAGCATTAACCCACTTGAAAGCGCAAACGTTGTTCCAGCAACGTTTACGCTTTCATCATATACCAATGTATACCAATTCACATAATTCCTGGTGGTTAATTCAAATTTTGTTCAAAATTCCCCTTTAAACTAGTTAGTGTTATATCAAACTGACAGTTAATAAGAGAAGGAAATTAAAAAATATGCGAATTGAAATTGTAGACACAAAGCAAGATGTCACAAACGAGACATCAAAGATTCTTTTGAACAAGATTTACGATCGTAAGGTACAAAACATCGCCTTGACGGCTGGAACTAGCCCTGTTGCTTCATACGAGCAATGCTTGGAAAAGTTCACGGAGCGAATCCACGATCCTAACATGCCAAAGTTGCACATGTGGAACTTTGACGAAGTCCCACAAGCTGGTTCTGACGAAGGTACAACGACGTCAACGTTGCGTAAGTACTTCTTGAACCCTGCTGAAATGCCTGCATACCTTTACCACCGTTTGGACTTGTCAAACTGGGACACGTTGGACGAGCGTTTGGCTGAAGCGAACGGTTTGGACTTTATGTTGCTTGGAATTGGTTCAGACGGTCGCTACGCTGGTAACTTGCCAGGTGTGACTAAGTTTGAAGATGGGACGCGTTACATCCCTTCTGAGGCCAACGACCAAGTCTATGCTGCATTGGTACACACGGTTGGTTCAGAAGACAAGGTGCCTGAAGGATACGTTGCCATGGGTCCTAAGACAATCATGAGCGCTAAGGAAATCTTGATGATTGCTTTCGGTAAGAAGAAGGCCCAAATCGTTAAGGAAGCTTTCTTTGGCCCAATCAGTGAAGAGGTTCCTGCTTCAATTTTGCAAACGCACCCTAACTTCACATTGTTGTTGGATCGTGAAGCTGCGGCAGAAATCTTGCCACAACCAGCAGTTGCACCTGCAGAAGCTGAAGCTATCACACTTTAATAGTTTAATGAGAACAAAAATAGCGGTTTGTCAGGCGACAACCGCTATTTTTTATTGCACTATGAGAAAATACTTATTTATTATTTGATTTCAGCTCATAATCAGCGTAGACTTGTTTCTATCGTTATGACGAATTGCGGGAACATTTTTCCGCTAGACAAAAAATATAACCAGTAAGAGTGAGGTTTTTTCTGATGGAACAGAAACGCGATACCTCCTTCTTCGGCCAACCTCGAGGCCTAATGACCTTGTTCTTCACCGAAATGTGGGAGCGATTTTCATACTACGGCATGCGTGCCATTCTACTTTTCTACATGATTTATGCAGCCGACAAAGACGGTTTGGGATTTAACGAAGCCACCGGTGCCGCAATCATGTCGATTTACGGGTCAATGGTTTACTTATCGGGAATTGTTGGTGGTTATCTATCTGACCGTGTCCTTGGTCCATGGCGCACTGTGTTCTACGGTGGTGTCTTGATTATGTTCGGTCACATTGCTTTGGCGATGCCATTGCATGAAATTGGCTTGTTTGGCTCAATTGCTTTAATCACGCTCGGAACTGGACTTTTGAAGCCCAACGTTGCGACGATGGTTGGAAACTTGTATGACGCCAATGATGAACGTCGTGACGCTGGTTTTTCAATTTACGTCTTTGGTATTAACCTAGGTGCCTTTATCGCCCCATTGCTAGTTGGTTGGTTCCAAGTTCACGTTAACTTCCACGTCGCCTTCTCATTGGCGGCTATCGGTATGTTCTTTGGTTTAGTGCAATATTCATTGGATGGTCGTAAGCATCTTAAGGACGTCTCACACCAAGCGCCATCACCATTGCAACCTGAAGAAATCACCCCATTGATGTGGAAATTGGCCGGTATTATTATCGCATTCATCGCCATTATTGGTATTATGGCCGGTACTCACAGTTTGACGATTAACAGTGTTATTAACTTGTTGACGTTTGTCGCTATTCTAGTACCGGTGATCTACTTTGTTGTGATGCTGACATCAAAGAAGACAACGAAAGCTGAGCGTAAGCGTGTTTGGGCCTACATCCCCTTGTTCATTGCAGCGATGCTATTCTGGTCAATTGAAGAGCAAGGATCCGTCGTCTTAGCCTTGTTCGCTTCAAACCAAACTGCGTTGCATGGTATGCCTGCTTCATGGTTCCAATCATTGAATCCATTGTTCATCATGTTGTTCACGCCATTCTTCGTTTGGCTATGGTCAAAGAAGTTACGTGATAAGCAGCCTTCAACTGGGGTGAAGTTCTCACTTGGTTTGGCATTTGCTGGACTGTCATTCGTTTGGATGGCTGTTCCCGGAATGTTGTTTGGTGTTAACCACCAATTTAACCCATTGTGGCTAGTTGCCTCATGGGCGTTGGTCGAAGTCGGTGAGATGTTGATTTCACCAGTCGGTTTGTCAGCATCTGCTAAGATGGCGCCTGTTGCCTTCCAAGCCCAAATGCTAACGGTTTGGAATTTGTCCGATGCCACGGCGCAAGCAGCCAACGCACAACTGGTTCAACTTTATTCAAAGTCTACTGAAATCAACTACTTCTTGATCATTGGTATTATTACCATCGTTGCTGGCTTGCTATTATGGTTTGCAACTAAGAAGATTAAAGCCTTGAGCGAAGGCTTGTCAGAAACCGCTGAATAACAAATGAAGCCTCGCATCTTTACCGATGTGAGGCTTTTACTTTGGCTGGGGATGGTTTAGAATTATTAGTCTTAAGGAGATTTTTCATGTTAATTTCTGATACCACCCTAAGTTTGGATAATGTCGCACCAAACAACACATACCGTAACGTTCACTTTACCTACTCTAGTCGGGCCATTAACATCCAAGATGTCACGTTTGAACGCGTGACGTTCGACCAAGACGATTTCTCAGATAGTACGTGGTCAGATGTCGTATTTGATCATGTCGACTTATCAAATACTGATTTTGCCAACGCAATTTTCTACCGCACTAGCTTTAACAACACGCAGCTAACCGGTGTTAATTTTTCTGGCCTACAAAGTGAGTGGCGTGATACACAAATTAATAACTCATTAGCTGATTTCATCAACGTTAGTGGAACTACTTTTCAAACTGTCAGCTTCAACAATACGCGCGTTCGTGACAGTTTCTTCCATGGCATCCGAATTAAAAAGTCACTTCGTTTTGTCGAAAGTGACCTTGATAACAGCGATTTTGCTGGTAGTAAACTGGCTAACCTCGATGTATCAAATGCAAATTTTGAAACCTTATTATTTGATCCAGCTCTAGCTGCTGGTATGACAATTAATACGTATCAATCCGCCTTGCTTATTCAGAGCATGGGCATCAACATACACTAAAAAGGGATCGAATATACATTCGATCCCTTTTTAAATGCATTATTATCCCTGACAATTCTTAGTTACAAACTAAAATTTTGCTTCAATAATTTTTGCGTGCTTCAATTCTGCCACTGTGTGGGAACCCGTAAGTTGCATGACAATTTTCAACTCCTCCGCCAAGTGTTCAAAAGCTGACTGAACTCCTGCAGCCCCGCCAAGATTGAGCGCCCATAGCATTGGGCGTCCCAATGCCACGACATCTGCACCAAGCGCAATTGCCTTTGCGATATCCTCACCCCAGCGAATTCCTGAATCAAAGATGATTGGCACACGATGATTAACTGCTTTCGCAATGTCAGCAAGGACGTCAATCGAAGCCGGTGCACCGTTCAGTTCACGCCCACCGTGATTTGACACCCAAATGCCATCTGCACCACCAGCAATGGCTGCCAATGCATCTTCTGGATCTTGAATTCCCTTTACAATCACTGGCAAACCACTTGCCATATCCTTAATCTTCTTAATATCAGACAACGCTAAGTCTTGCTTGGCGCGCGCGTATATTTCAGCGATGCTAAGACCCTCACCTGTACCAGCTGCATTAGAAAAGGCCGCTAAATTATCCATTGGCAACGGGAATTCAAAGTTATTAATAATATCGGCTTCTCGATAACCGCCCAGCGTCGAATCCGCCGTTAAAATAATGGCCTTATACCCAGTTTCAACTGCTTGATTAATCAAAAATTGATTAAACTCATCATCGCGCGACATATACAGTTGGAAGAACTTTGGTGTTTCCGGTGACGCCTCGGCCACGGCTGCAACACTGGCATTCCCATAGGTCGACGCGCTGAAAATAGATTTTGCTGCCCCAACACCCTTTACAGTGACGCTTTCCCCACCTTCGTGCATCAATCCTTGGGCAGCAATTGGTGCTGCAATAATCGGCATCCCAAGCGGAATGTCAAAGAGCGTTGTCGTCATATCAGGCTCCGCAATGTTTTGAAGCATTCGCGGAATCAACTGATAATGACGAAATGCCGTTTCATTATCCTGGAGCACCTGCTCATCCGATGATCCACCATCAACATAACCAAATGCCCCTGCCTCCGTTCGTGACTCGACTAAAGCCCGCAAACGTGGCAAGTCAATGATGTCTAACTTTTCTTCTGCTGTACTTGCGTTGTAAGTCATTTTAATCCCCCTATTGTAAAAACAACTTCGTTACTTGCTTCCATATAGTAAGTGTATACCTAAGATTGACTTTGGCTGTCTTTATATTTTGAAAACGCTTACAAAACAGTGGACCGATATTCCGGATTGTATGTCCTTGAATGGCTATACAGCAAAAAAGGATAGACTGGCGACAACCAACCTATCCCTACAAACAGTTTATTTATTGCGCGCATTCTGAATGATTGTTGGCCAATCCATCACTAACTTCGCACCCGATGCCTTAGCATGCCCACCACCATTAAAGTAGCCAGCAATGACTGAGACATCAACATCCTTATCCTTCGCAACACGGAATGACAACTTGCCGTTATTAATGACCAAGCCGAAATCGACATCTGGCAAGTTAGTCAACGCATTCCCGATTTCTGACATCTGGTTAGATGCTGTTGTATACGCATAGTGGTACGTCTTGTCAGGCAAAACCAAATCAGCAAATTCAGCCTTTTCTGCCTTCTTAGCAACATAGTCTTGGTTAGACTTAATACGCTCATACACAAGTGCCATAATCAAATCTGAGAAGATTGTTTCTAGCACAGTGCTTGGCACGTCGTATTCGGCAAAAGTCTTAGTCTTAGCTGCATCCATAAAGGCACTAAAACGATCACGCCCAATGAAGTTAAGTACCTCGTTGAAGACTTGCGCATGTTGGCCAGTTTGTTGGGCATCGGCATAGCGCTCATCTTGCCAAGTCCACGTGTCGTACAAGTTAGTTAGCTTAACTAGTATAGGCAAGAACGGCAAGGTTGCGAGTGCTTCCTGGTTGTCATTAAAGGCTAGTTCAGTCGCTGAAGATGTACCAGTCTGGTCGGTGACAAACGTCGCGTCATCAGTCGCTGTTTCCCAGACAGTTTGGTTAGAAACGTGGTGATCATAAACTGTTGGGGTTAGCTTGGTTTGGTTATGGAACTTTGCCAACATTTCGGCTGAGGGCGTATTGTCCAAGAAGATAGCTTGATCAAATTGGTCATCCCCTGACAAAACGGCTTCCAGCACCGCATCAATACCAGCTGCCCCAGCATCCGCATAACGAATATCTGATTCATTTGACATCGCATACTTAGCAACCAAACCTGACATAACGCCATCCAAGTCAGTGTGCGTCACAATTAGCGTTTTTGACATGATTATTACTTCCTTTAAACTG
Organism: Weissella confusa; assembly: GCA_016466735.1. GTDB lineage: Bacteria > Bacillota > Bacilli > Lactobacillales > Lactobacillaceae > Weissella > Weissella fermenti. Next base: position 89,819 of record JAAOED010000006.1, read on the forward strand.
AATAATACTTATGTCCATCTTACGTTTTGTCGTGGCTAATCACAAGTCATGATGGCGGTCATTCATTAGAGTCGTCAATTTATGCATCGTATTGGCATTGCGAACCGTTATCCTAGAAAACGCGGCTGTTGTACTAATCCTTAATAATCTGGTCTTATTACGAAGTTCTGGGCCGGTGCTCATAAAAATGAAACGTTCGGACAGTAATACACGATTTTCAGGTCCAATGTATGGCGAGAACTCCTCCAGAGCTTGAATAGCCTCCTCTTTCGAACCAGAAATTATCAAATCATGTCGCCCACCATCGTTAATTCCCCACCATTCCGGTGAATTATTCGTCATATCGTTAATCTCATCTGGTGATAACCAAAATAGTTGTATTTCAAAACCTTTGTATGCCGATAAGGCGTCAGCCAGGATGGTAAAATCAACCATACCAGATTCAACATCAGCAATAACGTTACCAGTATTTCCAACCGTGATGACGTTTTGAAACCCTTGTTGTTCAAACCAATCACGTAATTCATCCATTGTAACTTTACGTTTGCCACCAACGTTTATACCCCGCAGCAAAATTAGATACGTTTTCATATGTTTCTCCAGTGCTGGCAATGAGTGTTAGCCCAGATATACGATACCGATTTGCGGGTTCCGGGTTTCGTTACCGGGGATGACCTTGCTATCCACGTACCGATCCTTCGTCAACGTCGTTAAGAAAACACCAATCAAATCTCGATCGGTATAGGCATCAAAATAACGTGTCTTCAATTGCATGCCAAAATCAGGACTTGTTTTCCAATTTTCCATGTTATTACTCCCTAGCACATGTCTTAATTACCATTTGCTTGCTATTATACCAATTATCATCTCTCTACTGGAATTCAAGCCCTCTTGTCCCAACGCAGCTTTTACAAACAAAAATCCCAGCACAAAACCGTGCCGGGATTGATTATGATACCATTAGTTTGTTTTATATATTTATTGCTCTGCAGAGTTCATTCGAACGATTTTCGCCAAACTTGCGATTGCATCGGCTCCTTGACTAATTTCCGGTTGTTCGGCTTCCTGTTTAGTCAAAGCTTTATCCGTAAAGTAATCCCGAAGATAGTAAGTACCATTATTTCCAAAGTAGTAGTTTTTACCGTCGATGTTTTGAATGTACTGGACTGCGCGCCCGTTGTTATCTGTGAAATACGTGTAGCCCCACGCATTACGCCACCCAGCATTCTGACGAACCCCATCTACAAACCAGTAATATGTGCCCATGTAGTAACGGAAACCAGTGTATAGCGTGCCGTTTTCATACCAGCGGTAGCCACCGTTCGCAGCAGAACCATCATATAAGTAACCTGAGCCTTTACCACGTAGGTAATATGTGCCATTATCGCCAAAATTATAGGCCGTACCATCAATCACAACGTTGCCTTGTACAGCACGTCCGGTTGCATCAGTCCAATACTTATATCCCCAAGCTTCGCGCCAACCTTCATTTTGACGAACCCCATTTACAAACCAGTAATATGTTCCCATATAGTAGCGGAATCCAGTGAAAGGCTGGCCATTCTCCAACCAATTATAGCCACCATTAGCCTTTGAAATCTCTGGCGAATAAACATAACCCGTTCGGCTGTCAGCAGAAACAAGTTGTGTCGCTGCTCCCATTGATGACAAAACTGATACTGTAACCAAAGCACCGACAACCAAACGCTTCCCAACATTAACAATACGCATAAATAATCCCCTTTTTTCGATCGCTTTATGGCAACCCGATGTCTTAATGTTACGTTCAGATTTCGAATATTACAATGTATGAAATTTTAAATCGCGTGAAAAAAAGCGACCTTCCAAAAATGAACGGTCGCTTACTGCTATTTGAAATAATCCGTCGCTAAGATGCTGTATACCTTGCTATCAACGTATTTACCATTTAGCAGCAACTCGTAATCACGCAGTGTACCTTCGTACTGCATACCAGCTTTTTCCATCACACGACCTGAACCAATATTTTCTGGTGCGTGAAATGATTCAATACGGTGCAACTCTAGTTGTTCAAATCCCACTGTAATAACAGTCCGCAGCGCCTCGGTCATCACCCCTCGTCCCCAATAAGCATGATTTAGGGCATATCCGATTTCAGCGGAGTTGTTTTTCTCAGTTGGTCGGATATCAATGCTACCAATCATTTTGTTAGTTGCTTTTTCAACAATGACATACTTTCCCAGTGGATCTGCCAAGTGAAACTTCTTAATGCTGATTTCTAAAGTGTGTTCAATCGATTCTGGCATCGGTACGTGAATCCACTTTAGCACTTCTGGATTGTGGAACATTTCAAACATGTCCGCCGCGTCAGCTTCCGTTGCATGCCGATATATGAGACGCTCACTCTCAAAGTTATCCAAGTTAGTTAGTCGTTCAATTAGAGTCATCCCCAATCCCCCCGTAAAACCAAGTTTACGTCAGTATACGAGCTTCAATTGGTAAATACAATGACTATCACTTAACGTTCGATTTCTGCTAACAAACGCAACATATTACGCGTTTCTTTCACGTCATGAACTCGAAGCACTCGCGCGCCACGTTGCATCATTGACTGAGCTGCCACTAAAGACATAGCTGTTCGCTCATGCTTTTCCAACCCTAGCAACTGACCTGCCCATCCTTTATTTGACACTGCAACCAGTACTGGCCGTTTCAGATCTTTTAAGACGTCAATATGACGCATAATCGCCGAATCATGTTGGAGACGACTGTCCTTGGCGTAACCGATACCCGGGTCGAGCAAAATCCGGTCGTTATCGACACCGGCTGCTGCCAAAATAGACAAATTCTCAACAGCCCAGTCAAAAAGACTAGTTTTTACGTCGATTATCTCTTTTCCCGCGGATTCCACATAGTAAGTATCCCAACCTTGCTGGCGGCAATTAACGGTAACTTACGTGGGTCATCTGTAAAACCATTCACGTCGTTGACAATATCCACACCGGCATTAATCGCAGCCACCATAACCCCGTATTTATAGGTATCAATTGCCACCAATGCATCAGGACGCGCTAACTTAATGGCTTCGATAATTGGAATTGTTCGTTCGATTTCCGCTTCAATCGTTAGTTCCAACCCGCCTTCCTTATAGCCGGGGCGCGTGGTTTGACCGCCAACTTCAACAATATCGGCACCGTCGTCGTAAAGTGTCAATGCTCGTTGAACGAGATTAGTTTCGTTTTCAATTGTGTCGCCATCAAAAAACGATTCAGGACTAGCATTTAAAATGCCGATAATCAAGCCTTGTCGATCACCAAGCAGCGTCCCATTCACGTACCAAATACTCATCCCCGATGACCCCCTTAATCGTATAAAACGAACCCGCAACAACAATCCATTCACCTGGCTGTCGCATACTTTTGGCAACTTCTAATGCTTTATCGAGTGGTTCTGTATGTTCTGAAATCTGTTCACCTGGTAACGCACGCGGGTTATCAGGTGTAACCCCGATAATATGACGTGCATGTGGTGCTGACGTTTCTTGAATAACGTCTGTTTCTTTATCTTCGAGCATCCCCAAAATTAGTATAACCTTCCCAGATAGTCGCCATTTAGCAATGATATCGGCTAATTTTTGCGCACTTCCCCGATTATGCGCGCCGTCAACAATCACGCTCTCATCCTTAAAAACAGTCTGGCATCCAAATAGTTTTGCTTTAGCTAATCCTAAACTTTTGGTCTTGATCGAAATTTTGTCACCGGTTAATATGTTCAAAATTTGAAACACAAGACACATATTTTCGTCATGACCAAGCTTTTCCCCATCGCTTATATTTGCTCTAACGTCATCCGGTTGCAACTGACAAAGACTAGTGTACCAATTGGCCTTCATCAATGCCGTTCGCCCTTTCAAGATACGGCTCACATCTGGGTGCTGTGTCGCGCTAACGACATAGCTTCCTGGCATAATAAGGGCTGCTTTATTTGCTGCGATTTCAGTAACCGTCTCTCCCAACCATTGCATATGATCCAAACTAATTTCGGTAAACGCCACGACTCCTGGTTGTGCAATCAGATGAGTCGCATCATTTTTCCCACCCATGCCAGCTTCAATAATGGCAACATCCACGTTATTCAGGCTGAAAGCAAGTAACGCGATTAATGTCCAATACTCAAACGCAGACAAACTTTGTGCTGAATAGCCATGCGTAAGCAAAACATCTCGTATTATTTGATACAAGGCAACAAAGTTTGGCTTTGGTATTTGCTTATGATTAAGTTGTATTTGTTCACAATCGTCAAAAATAGCGGGTGATGTAAACGTTCCAACCGCATATCCAGCTTCTGCCAAAATTGATGACGTCATTTCGATAACCGTGCCTTTACCATTTGTCCCGGTCACATGCACGATACGCAGGGATTGATCCGGATTTCCAAGCCAGTCATTCACCTGACGCAAAAACGCGATGCGATTGTCATCGTTGACCCGCCAAGTATGGTCCATCTCTGCTAGGACTTCCTCATATGTCATCATCTAATTCACCTGTTCCATAAATTCACGACGTAACCCATGGTCAGTCTTTAGTGAACCGCGCGTCACATAACTAGTTGTCGTTGTACCAGGTTGATTAATTCCACGCATTTCCATGCACATGTGACGTGCTGACAGATGGACACCAATCCCCTCTGCACCCAAAATGCGTTCGAGTTCATCAGCAATCAAAGTTGTTAGTTCTTCTTGCATATTTGGTCGTCGAGCCGCCCACTCAACTAATCGCGGTAATTTGCTCAACCCAATTACATGTTGCTTGGGCTGATAGGCAATCGTTGCTGTACCAAAAAATGGTAACAAGTGATGTTCACACATACTGTAGAACGGAATGTCCGCTAGAACCACCATTTCTGCATCCGTGTCAACGTCAAAAAGTTTGTAATTAGCAAAGTGCTTTTCACCTGTGTGAGCGAATATTTCAGCGTTAGCCTTGACTACTCGTCCCGGTGTGTCTACTAACCCAGCTCGTTGTGGATCATCCCCAATGGCCAATAAAAATTGGCGAACAGCCGCTTCTTTCATTTCATTCATCCCCAAAATTCCCCTATCCGTTCTACTTGCTTCACATCATTTGTCGCTTGAATCAGGCCTTCAACTTCCTGGCGCCGTTGTTCACTAACAACCTCCAGCAATGGCGCTAACACAAACAGTCGATTGGCCATTTCAGCGTGCGGCACCTGTAGTTCTGCTGTATCGATAACATCCGTTCCAAACCAAATAATATCTAAATCAATTGTTCGTGGGCCCCAATGAATGACTCGTTCACGTTTTCCTGCCAGTTCAATTTGATGTAACAGGGTTAACAATTCAGTCGGCGCTAAATCAGTCTCTAACCGCACCGCGATGTTCAAAAAATCATCTTGGACAACTGGTCCAACCGGTTCCGTTTGGTATAAACCAGATACCACCACATGACGAATATTCTTTTTTGTCTTTAATATATCAACTGCTTCTTGCAAATGCGCTTTGCGATCGCCAATATTGCTACCAGCACTTAGGTATACAGTCGTCATACAACTACGCCTCCGCCGATGAAACTGAAATCGTAAATGGATCATAAACACCTGGAATCGGTATTGCGTGCTTGGTAACGCTGACATCCACTTGGGTAGCCTGCGGAAATTCAAGCATCAACGTCTTCATCACCAACAAAGCAACTGACTCAATCAGATTAAATTGATTCTGAGTCACAACCTTAGCTACCGTGCGATAAATGTCGCTATACGAAATGGTCGTCGTTAAATCGTCATTCATGACCAGCATCTCAATCGGATAATATACCCGGACATCGACCCTTAATTGTTGTCCTAATTTCTTTTCTTCCTCGTGCACACCGTTATACGTGTAAAACCGCATATTTGGTAACTCGATTTGTCCCATAGTGACCTCCCCAAAAGTCATCTGTCTTCAAATCATGTCCGAAACATGAGATTTTGTAAGTATATGGGGTAAGTGTTGCGAAAATATTTGACTAATATAACAGTTCATATTCTTGATTAACAAAATGCACCCCCAATCGCCGTGTAACCGGCAGTTGGGGGTGCATCTGCTTATTGATTCAATTCACTTGCCGCATCGGCATCCAAGATTAACGTGAAGTTAGGATGTAGTTGCAAAATACTTGATGGCACAGCTTCTGTGACTGGACCAAAGAAAGCTTTTTTAACCATCTCAGCTTTACCTTTACCATTCACAATCATGACAGAATCACGTACTTGTGTCATCACCGATTGCGGTCCCATCGTAACATAGAAGTCAGGTGCCTTGCTTTCATCACCGCCAACTTCATCCACTAACACCTGACGCAAGGTTGGTGTCGCATCAGCTTCAACACGATATGTTTGATTACCAAACTTGGTGGCACCAGGTACATTACCAAGGAAGTGTCCGTCGGCGCCAAGTCCCATCAACATTAAATCTAAGCCGCCATCTACTGTAAGCTTTTCATCCCAAGTTTGATAATTTTCAGATGTAAGGCGCTCAATTTGCGATTCGGCAATTTTTGCCGGCGTAAAGAACAGGTGACGCAAATTAGTCATCGTCACACCTTCAGACTCGCCATTAACCGGCACTTCATCAAAGTTGTAAAAATGAACGTTATCATAATACTCACGTCCCGCGACTTCATCCACCAGCAACTCGTAGACACCCTTAGGCGTATTGCCAGCTGTAATGGCCATATTCACACGCCCAGGCTTAAGCATCGTTGCAAGCAATTTATGGGTAGCAATCCGACTCATTTCAGCGTAGGTATCAGCAACAATAATTTTCATTTAAATATCCTCATATTTTCCTGCAGCATATTTCCTATCCAGTTTCATTGTAGAAATAACTATTGGTGATAATATGCTGAATAATTGAGACTATTGTTGATTTTGTGCGTCAAATGCGCATATGTCTTTTTTATCAAAAAAAGACCGCGCCATTCAGCACGATCTGTAAGATGCCCATCAATTAATTATTTGAGATTGTGATATTTTAATTTTAAGGTAGCGTTGGTCCTACAAGGATATAAGCGATGATGGGCATCATATTGCTAATCGCCTAAGTTTTCACCATGACTCGCAATGACTTCCTTGTACCAGTGGAATGAATCCTTACGTAAACGTTCTCCTGAACCTTCACCCATGTCATCCAAATCAACATAGATGTATCCGTAACGCTTCTTCATTTCACCCGTTCCAGCAGAAACAATGTCAATTGGTCCCCATGACAAGTATCCAATCACTGGAATGCCGTCCAATACGACTGCCTTCTCAACTTCAGCCACGTGAGCTCGCAAGTAATCAATGCGGTATGGATCGTGAATCTCACCATCCTCCACAGTGTCATATGCCCCAAATCCATTTTCAACAATCATAATTGGCAAACGTGGGTACATATCGTTCAATTCATTCAACGCATAGCGTAACCCTTGTGGATCAACCGCCCAATCCCAGTCATTAACCTTTACATAGTCGTTCTTAACTGTTTCAACATGTGCTGGATTATCAATCTCTGTATCAGCATCAGTCGCAGCCTTTACCGTCTTAGAGTTATAGTAAGAAATGGCCATGTAATCAACCGTACCGGCCAACAAGTCAGCACGATCTTCATCCGTGATATCAGGGCGAACGCCAGCCTTTTCAAAGAAGGCTTCCATCTCAGTTGAGTATGCACCACGAACGTGCACGTCTGTGAACCAGTCACGCGTTTGATGCGCTTTTTGGAAAGCTAACATGTCTGCCGGCTTAGGACTAGCCGGATAAAGCGCAGCCACATTTACCATCCCACCAATGATAAAGTTGGGATTAATCTCATGGCCTAACTTAACCGCCTTAGCCGACGCAACCAACTCATAGTGACCAGCTTGCATCATAGCAGCTTGCTTTTCAGCTAACGTAGCATCTTCGGAAAACTTCAATCCCGAATTTGTCCAAACCATAAATTCAAAGAACGGATCATTTGAAACAGCTGCTTGGTTAGAAATTTCGTTGTGCGTCATCCAGTAAGTTACCTTATTTTGGTAACGCTCAAAGACAACCTTGGCATAATTCACAAACAAGTCAATTAACTTACGGTTACCCCAGCCACCATATTCTGTAACCAAGTGGTACGGCATTTCAAAGTGGTTCAATGTCACCACCGGTTCAATACCGTGCTTGTGCATTTCATCAAACAGGTCATCATAAAATGCCAACCCCTCTTCATTCGGTTCAGCATCGTCACCATTTGGAAAAATACGTGTCCAAGCGATTGATGTACGAAAGGCCTTAAATCCCATTTCTGCCATCAAAGCAAGATCTTCCTTGTATGTGTGGTAGAAATCAATGCCGTGATGATTTGGATAATTCAAGCCCTCAATCACGCCATCAGTAATCTGACGTGGGTGTTGGTGACTACCGGCAGTAAGAATATCCGCAATTGATACACCCTTACCACCTTCTTGCCAGGCACCTTCTGCTTGATGGGCCGCAATCGCGCCACCCCAAAGAAAATCATCATTCAACTTAAGTCCCATGTTATCCTCCATAAATTCTTATGTCGTTTCGATAACAATATTGTAAACGCTTTCTTATGATGAGAAGCACCGTTTTTTGACCTTAATTGACGTACTTTTATCGATGACATACCTCACAAAAAAACATGATGACTCCATCTGAATCACCATGTGGACAGTTCTATGCCAATATCGTTCTAACACCTTCAGCAAATGAGGTCACTTTAAACGTTGGAAAGCGCTTCGTAAATTTGTCAGTTACAAATATGTTGTCGTATTGATAACGAACCAGTATTTCAAGTTGCTCAGCGCGAATATGATTTTCACGTGCTTCTTCGCGAAATGTGTCTAATGAGATAATGTCGTACGTCACCTCGTGTCCAACAACTTGTTCAGTTAAGGCAATCAAATCCTTATAGCTGATGCCTGGTTCAGTTGGCAAATGCCAAGTTTGCCCGTAAGCATCGGGCGTATTTCCTAACAATGCCAACGCACGACTTGCATCGGGCGTCCAAATAAACGTTCTTAATACAGTGTCGTTTACAGGTACTTGTGGTGTTCGACCGGCTTTAATACGATCAAAAAGCATCCCGTTTGTAATCCCTTGCGTACGATCGGGTCCATAAAATTCTGGCGCACGCCCAATCACCGCTTGCAAACCTTCATTGTCCATTGCAGCTAATAGTCGTGTTGCAATTTTTGATCGCACTACTGATTTGCGCCCCACTGGCATGAATGGACTTGCTTCAATTTGAGGTGTCGCATCTTTTCTGTACATATAAGTATTATCAAAAAATGCTAACTTAGCATCAGCTTTAATTGTTGCTTGAATCACATTCTCAACAATTAGTGGAAATTGTTCTTCCCAAGTCGTTGCATCCATTGGTAATCCCACGGTGAAGTATACAACTTCGCTGCCGGCTATTGCCTCAAATGTTTGGGCTGGGTCCGTTAAGTCAGCGACCATTAACTCATCAGTGTCATGAATTTTCCGGGGATGCCGACCGACTAAGCGAATTTCCTTGGTGTAATGTTGATATAAATCTTTGGCAAGTTCCGTCCCAATTTGGCCGTTACTTCCTAGTATTGTTTGCATGTTAATTGCCACCTTTCCCTATCCGCAATATATCATAGTCTGGCGTTCTTTTAGACTAGGGATCAAAAATTTTAATTTTTGCGTATAACTCACTTAATTTTTGCCGAACTTATTAATAAACCTGGTTAATCAGCTTGAAAATTGTTACATTTCCTTCGAAAGCGGTTTCAAAAGGAGGTCTCACAATGAGACAAAAGATTTCAACAAGTATCGTTACTGGTCTAATAGCAACTGGCTTAAGCTTTACACCAGTTCTAGCGGACAGTCATACTGTCACCACTGAAAGTGGCGCCGTACAAGGGGGTTCTGAGAACGGTGTTAATAGTTGGTTTAACGTTCCCTATGGCCACAGCGAACGTTATGAAGCGCCAACGACTCCAGTTGCATGGCAAGGTACTCGTGATGCAACTGTGCCCGGCCAAGGCGATATCCAACTGGATAGTAGCAAGTCTACGGTAAATGCCCCTGTCACTAAAGGACTTGAAAATGAGCTAACGCTAGATATTTACCGGTCAAAAACCACGCACAAGAAATTACCAGTCCTTGTTTATATTCACGGTGGCAATAATCAGAGTGGCCTCTCAACTGAACTATCAGGGGCGTCTTTTGTAAAAAAACATAACGCTATTTTTGTTTCAATTAACTATCGTTTGGGAGGCCTTGGCTTTAATCCTCTGCCAGCACTTAAAACGGGAACAAAAGCAGAAAACTCTGGTAACTTTGCCCTGCTCGACATGCACCAATCATTCAAATGGTTGCATGATAACATTAGCCAGTCCGGTGGTGATCCAGACAATATTACCGCAGCGGGTTTCTCAGCCGGCGGACGAGATGTCATGGCAATGTTGATTTCTCCCATATTTAAGAACGATTTCAAACAGGCCATTGTCTTCAGTGGTGGTATGACCACTTCACGCCCTGAGGATGCACAACAAATCTTTTCTAAAAAACTTGCCCCTCTGGTGGTCGAGGACGGCATCAAACCCGACGTCTCAACTGCTAAAAAATGGCTTTTGTCTTCTGATGCTGAAGTAGCAGCTTACCTTAAGAATTTGTCTGCTAAGCGGATTACCGCACAATTAGGGGGTGATGCTGGTATTCGGATGGCCGGGTTCCCCCATTTGTATCGGGATGGGTATGTTTTGCCAAAGCAAGGCTTTAACACTCAAAAATATATGAATGTCCCCGTTCTAATGACCACTGGATCACAAGAATTTTCATTATTCGGATTGAGCGACCCGTACTTCAAACCAGCCTTCAGCGATGGTCAGTTAACCGGAAAGTCAACGCTTGCCAAAGAATTCCGATTTGTGAACGAGTATGGTGGCAAGTTGTATCAATATTTCAATGTGGAACGATCGGCTGAAAAAATGACCAAATACCGCACCGCACCAACATATGCCCTACATTTAGATTTTGGTGCAGATAAAAATGCGATTGACCAAACTAGCCAAATGCAATTACTACGTTCATTTCACGGTGTATTTGTGCCAGTGCTAGATACTGATAACACAAATTATAAGACATATGTCGGTAAAACTTATCAAAGCACCGGGGCCAAAAAGCTCGCCAATACTTTCCAGAACTCAATCTATCGCTTCATGACCACTTCACACCCAAGCCAGGCAAAAAGCGATTGGCCACCTTTTACTGGCGAAGCAAAAAACATCCGCGTGTTATCCGCAACTGACAAGCGTGTCAAACAAAAGTTGATTCACGCTAACCAAAGTGGTCCGTCAATCATCAAGCAGATGCACCAAGATAAAACGTTAACAACTGAACAAAAGGACAAGCTGGTTCATGATGTTCTTAATGGGCGCTGGTTTAGTGCACCATTAACAAAATGGTAGTTATCACCGAAAAACAACAATAACATCACGGCTAAGCATATCAACAGTCGGCAAAATTCCGGTATTTAATCGGACTTTTGCCGACTGTTTTTGATTTTACGGTTAAACCGTTTTGGCTCTGTTAACATGTCAAATTGCTACCAGTTCAGTCCAGCAAAAAACGGCATCTCAATCACGAGATACCGTTAAGATTTCTAGTATTTATCAAATCGCATTTGTCGTTGCACCTTAATTGCTTCTGGTCCCAACTGGATCAGTTCGTCAATCGCCCGCAGTAAATCGCGACGCAAGTTTTCATAAAAGAGGTCGCGATTATCACCCTCGAGAATGACACGTTCCACAATGTTTTTCGCCAATAACTCTTGTGGCGTTAAGCCCAACAACTCAGCGGCTTCAGGGGCACGCTTCGCATCTTTAAACATAATCGAAGCGAACCCTTCAGGCGACAGCATCGCATAAATAGAATGCTCAAACATCCAAACTTGATTCGCCGTCGCAAGCGCCAAAGCACCACCTGAACCGCCTTCACCATAGATAATGGCAATCATCGGCACCGTGAATGACATACTTTGCACAATGCTTTCTGCAATGGCTTGGCCGACGCCACCTTCTTCTGCTGTTTTACCAGGAAAGGCACCTGGCGTATTAATCAATGTGATAATTGGTCGATTAAATTTATTAGCTTGTTGCATCAGACGTAACCCTTTGCGGTAACCACTCGCTTCGGGTGAACCATTGCGCGTTTGAAGTTTTTCAGCCATCTCATCACCACGATTAATTGCAATCATCGTGACGGGTTGATCACCAAGCATCCCCACACCGCCAATCACGGCCGGATCATCACCTTGGGCACGATCACCATGCAACTCTTGAAAATCAGTCACGAGATTGGCAATCAAATCACGCGCCAAGAAACGATCTTCACGGGCAGCTCGTGCAATTTCAATCGGTGTTAACTCACTCATGATTAGGCCTCCAACGGTGCTTGATGTACACGCAATAACTTACCAATGTACGTTTGCAACTCAGGTCGTTGCACAATGGCATCAATAAAACCACTTGCTTGCATATGCTCGGCTCGTTGGAAGTCCTTTGGCAGCGTTTCGTGAATCGTTTGCTCAATAACGCGACGGCCGGCAAACCCAACCAATGCGTGTGGCTCAGACAAAATGATGTCGCCTTCCATAGCAAATGATGCTGTCACACCACCCATCGTTGGATCAGTTAGAACGACGACATACAGCAAACCAGCTTCACGATGGCGCGCGACGGCCCCTGAGACCTTCGCAAGCTGCATGAGACTCATAATACCTTCTTGCATACGAGCGCCTCCAGAAGCCGAAAATAGGACAACTGGCAAATGCTTCGCAGTGGCATCGTCAAACAAGCGCGCTAACTTTTCACCTGTTTTTGCCCCTAGTGATCCCATCATAAAGCGGGCATCCATCACAGCAACCGCAGCACGGCGACCATCAATGACCGCTTCACCAGTCATCACGGCTTCCTTCATATCCGTCATTGCCTGGGCCTTCGCAAGCTTCTCAGGATAACCTGGGAAATCTGGCGTTGTCATTTCGACATCCGCATACCATTCCTCAAACTTATCCGTCATCAAATCAACACGTTGTTGCGCACCCAAACGGAATCCGTAACCACAAACACCACAAACAAGGTATTCACCCAATTCTTCTTGGTATTGTTGGGCGCCACAGTACGCACAGGTTACCCAGCTACCAGCAGGCACCTTATCAAATGCGTCTGGATTTGGGGCATGTTTAAACTTATCAGCTTGATTATCAAATAATTGCGTCATGGTGCTTGCACCTCTTCCTTAGACCACGCTGGTAAAAAGTCCGTTTCCACAAAATCGATTGGCACTAGACCTTGATGCACACGTTCATCCTTCACCAATGCCCGTTGCACCGCAAGATTGGTCGAAACACCACGGACAACGACTTCATCAAGTGTACGAGAAAGCTTCTTAAAGACATCGTCACGGTTGTCCGCTGAGACAATCACCTTACCCAACATTGAGTCGTAGTAAGGTTGCACTGTATCACCAGCGTACATTGCTGAATCAAAACGAATACCCGGTCCACCAAATGGCAAGTACGTAAAGTCAACTTGACCGGCACTTGGACGGAAATCATGCATCGGATCTTCAGCGTTCAAACGAACTTCAATCGCGTGTTGCTTAATTTGAATATCTTGTTGTTGCACTGGCAATGGCTCACCCGCTGCAACTGCAATTTGCATTTTCACCAAGTCCAAGCCAGTCACCGCTTCTGTAACTGGGTGCTCAACTTGAATGCGCGTGTTCATTTCCATGAAGTAAAAATTATTGTCACGGTCAGCCAAGAATTCAAATGTTCCGGTATTTTCGTAAGACAAGGTATTTGCTGCCTTAACTGCCAATGCACCAAGTTCTGAACGCATATCGCTCGTAACGCCAACCGCTGGTGAGACTTCTATCATCTTTTGGTGGTGACGTTGAATCGAACAGTCGCGCTCTGGGAAAAAGACCGTTTGTCCTTGGCGATCGCGCATGATTTGAACTTCAATGTGACGAACATTTGTCATCACCTTCTCGATATACATATCTGCCGAACCGAAAGCTAATACGGCTTCAGCTTGTGCGCGCTCAAACTGTTGTGCCAACTCATCTCGGTTGTTTAGCAAACGCATGCCTTTACCACCGCCACCAGCCGCTGCCTTCAGCATCACCGGATAACCAATTTGATCACTAACCGCAATCGCTGCAGCACTATCAGTCAATGTGCCAACGCTACCGGGGATGACTGGCACGCCTGCCGCGCGCATGGTTTCACGCGCTTGGGCCTTATCACCCATCAAAGCAATTGTTTCCGCATGCGGCCCAATAAACGTAATGCCAACATCGGTCAGCATATTCACGAACATGGCGTTTTCAGACAAAAAGCCATACCCTGGGTGCACAGCATCGACGCCCGTCAACAAAGCCGCACTGACGATATTTTTCATATTCAAGTAGGAATCTTGTGGTCGTGGTCCGCCAACGGCGATTGCCTCATCGGCCAGTTGCACATGCAAGGCCTCCTTATCGACCGTGCTATAAATAGCAACTGCCTTGATGTCCATCTCATGCAGTGCGCGAATAATGCGTACTGCAATTTCGCCACGGTTTGCCACCAAAACTTTTTTAAACATAATTAACTCCATCAAATGAAAAGAGGCTGGAAAAAATCCCAACCCCTTTCAAACTATGCCGGTTGAACCGTATATAGGATATCATCATATCCAACAACCGCTTCATTATCGACATTAACAGCCGTAATAACACCAGCAACGTCACTTTTCACTTCTGTCATCAGTTTCATTGCTTCAACAATCGCTACCGTCTCACCGACAGTAACTGTATCACCGACCGACTTAAAGTTCGCAGCTTCTGGCTTTGGGGCCAAATAAACGGTACCGACAAGCGGTGCTTTAATGGTCACCGTTGTATCCACAACAACTGATTCTTCAGGTGCAGTTACCGCGTTGGCAGCTGGTTGTTGTGCCATCATAATTGGTGCTTGATCATTCTTGCTAAGATAAAGATGTGTTTCGTCAGTATCTAACTTGAATTCACGTAATGAGCTCTGCTCAAAATCATGCATCAATGCTTGAATATCACTAAAATTCAAACTCATGATATACCCCTAATTTTCATAGACTAATATATCTATTATAGCACAAACCGATTTACGCTCCCGATGGGGAGGAAATTAGACACCTAACTGTAACTTCAATTCCATCACCGCATCACGCAAGCTGGCAGCCTCTTCGAAGTCCAAACGCTTGGCAGCTGATCGCATTTGATCTTCCAAATTGGCAATCATCGCCTCTTGATCTGGACGTGCCATATCCTTGAAGGCCACTTCTGTAAAGCTTGCTGACTTGTTGCTGTCGTCTTCAGATTCATGTGTTACTGCAATCAAGCCACGAATTTCCTTCTTGATGGTGTGTGGCGTAATACCGTGTTCTTCATTGTATGACATTTGAATGGCACGACGACGCGCCGTTTCATCCATGGCCGCCTTCATAGAGGCCGTCACATCATCCGCATACATAATCACATGTCCGTTCTCATTACGTGCAGCACGTCCAATCGTTTGAATCAATGAACG
Organism: Weissella confusa; assembly: GCA_016466735.1. Taxonomy (GTDB): domain Bacteria; phylum Bacillota; class Bacilli; order Lactobacillales; family Lactobacillaceae; genus Weissella; species Weissella fermenti. The sequence continues at coordinate 105,423 of JAAOED010000006.1, forward strand.
GGTATTACGCAAGAACCCTTCCTTATCAGCGTCCAAAATAGCAACCAATGAGACTTCTGGCACGTCGATTCCTTCACGCAACAAGTTAATACCAACTAGCACATCGAACTTACCCAAACGCAAATCACGGATGATTTCAGTTCGTTCTAGTGTCTTAATGTCCGAGTGCAGGTACTTGACCTTCACACCGACGTCTTCAAGATAGTCCGTCAAATCTTCGGCCATCTTCTTCGTCAATGTCGTCACAAAGACACGCTCATCCTTGGCCACACGCTCGTTAATTTCACCCAACAAATCGTCAATTTGACCCATAACTGGGCGCACTTCGATTTCAGGATCCAACAAACCAGTTGGACGAATGATTTGTTGCGCAACATCCTTGTTTGACACACGTTCTTCTTCATAATCACCCGGCGTGGCTGACATATAAATAATTTGGTTAACGTGTTCTTCAAATTCATCCAAACGGAGTGGACGATTATCCAAAGCTGATGGCAAACGGAAACCATAATCAATCAACGTTTCCTTACGTGCGCGGTCACCCTTGTACATACCACGTACTTGAGGCATCGTCACGTGGGACTCATCGACAACAATCAAGAAATCATCTGGAAAAAAGTCGAGCAGTGTAAATGGTGGCTCACCCGGTGCACGACCATCCATGTGGCGGGAATAGTTTTCAATACCACTGGTGAAGCCCATTTCGCGAATCATTTCGATATCGTATTCAGTACGTTGCTTTAGGCGTTGGGCCTCCAACAGCTTACCTTCTTCTTCGAACACCTTCAGTTGGGCGTCCAACTCAGCTTGAATCGTCTTCAACGCACGCTCACGAATCTCATCGTTGGTCATAAAGTGAGTGGCTGGGAAGATTGTTGCCAAATCCATATCAGCCGTCACTTCGCCAGTCAAGGAGTCGACTTCTCGAATGCGATCAACTTCATCCCCAAAGAATTCAATACGGATTGCCTTGGCGTCAGATGATGCTGGGAAGACTTCCAACACATCCCCACGTGCACGGAAACGACCACGTTGGAAATCGATATCATTGCGTTGGAATTGAATATCAACCAAGCGACGCATCAAATCATTACGCTCGATAATGTCACCAACACGAACATTAATGACGTGGTCGTTATATTGTTCAGGACTACCCAAACCAAAGATAGATGACACTGAAGCGACCACAATGGTATCGTTGCGGGCTAGCAAAGATGCCGTCGCTGAATTACGGAGCTTATCAATTTCATCATTAATTGATGAGTCCTTTTCGATGTATGTGTCAGAAGACGGCACATACGCTTCGGGTTGGTAGTAATCATAGTAAGAAACGAAATATTCAACCGCGTTATTCGGGAAGAATTCTTTAAATTCACCATATAATTGTCCCGCCAAGGTCTTGTTGTGTGACAAAACCAAAACCGGCTTATTCGCTTGTGCGATGACATTGGAAATGGTGAATGTCTTTCCAGTTCCCGTTGCCCCCAACAGAATCTGCTCTTTGACGCCATTCTTCAAGCCAGTTACCAATTTATCAATCGCCGTGGGCTGATCACCGGTTGGCTCATACTTTGAAACAACCTCATAGGTATGGCTGTCATCACGATTAATCATATTCGCCTACTCACTTTCTGCTTTTTAATTTTTTCTCTCAACAAACACAAAAGTCCACTGAGAACAGTGGACTTCTCTATTTATCATTATAACAACTTATGTCTACTTTGCATTGAAGATGCCGATGTAGATGCGTTGTAATTGTTCTGAACCTGGAAATTGCTCGTCCAGCAACTCAGGCAGCACCTCACGAATAAAGTACGCCACACTTGGCATGTCGCGGAAAGCAAAAATTGTTTCAAGACTTTCCTTGTAAATCTCCAAGAATACTGGCTCTGGGTTTCCCTTTTGCAATTCACCGTATGCCTCGTACAACAAGTCAACCTTGTCAGCCACTGACAAGATACGTCCTTCTAGCGTGTCATCCTTACCCTCGTGAAGACGACGCTTGTAGGCTTCTTGCAGTTCGACTGGGATTTCCGTCTTAACAAAGTTATCTGACAATGAGTCCTCAACATCCGCCAACATTTGACGTAGCGTTGCTGACGCATACTTAACTGGTGTACGAATATCGCCGATAAAACGTTCCGTAATATCGTGATTCAAAGCCTTTTCGTAAAGCATCCGCCAGTTAACGTCATTACCCGCTTGTTCTTCAATGTCGCCCAAGAATTGGGCAGCTTCGGTAACCTTCCATGAGTGGGCGGCCACTGAATGAGGTTGATACTTAAAGTACCCCGGTGCGCGTGTGATCATTTCAAGTTCATTCAAACCTGATAAATATTGATGCATCCCCATTTCATTCATCCTCCCAAAAAAATATATTTTTACTACTATACTTGTTTAGGTTAATGATTGCAAGCAAAAAACCAGGTCAAATTGACCTGGTTACACGTAATTAGTAAGATCCAAGAATCGTAACTGTGTACTTATCATCCTTAGCGTTAGTCGTCACGTATGCTTGCATACCCGTTGATGCTTCAATTCGAATTTGAACTGGCACCCCGTTTGGTAGGTAGCTTGGTGCGATTTGGGCAATGTAGTTTGCAAAGCTTTGGATTTCAGTGGCTGAATAGAATTGCGTTGAAACCGTCACATTCAAGCCACGCAACGTGCCATCTGTGTAGGCCGCTTGACCAGTAACAGACGCCAAGTTAGGAAAGAATCCTTGTACCTTGTCCACAAAGTTTGTGAAGCTCGTATTCAATGAACTTGCAACTGACTTTGATGACGTCGTCCCTTCTTGCATTGGCAATACAACAGTTTGGTTGTTCAAATCAGTCCATGATCCCAATGAATCACCTGACTTTGATACATTCCAACTGTAGAAACTACCACCTGCCAAAGAATCATCCTTAGCTTGGGCATACATGGCCACATAAATTGGCACATCAGCAGGAATATCCTTCATTGCACGGTAACGCTTAACAACTTCAGCAGCCATTTCCTTACCATGTGCAATACGGTCAGCCTTATCAATATCTTGCGTAAAGCTAGGACCATCTTTTTCCTTTTGATAAACATCTTGGGTGTTCATTCCCATACCGATAACAATACCGGCCAACTTCAAGTTATCACCGTCTTGGGTCATGAAGTCTTGTTCTTCAATTGTTTGCAAGTAGATTGGTACACGGGAATCATCAGTCTTGCCATTATCCTCAGGATTTAGACCCGTTGGGTTACCTTCTGCCTTACGATTCAACCAACGTATGGCCTCCTTCATAGACAAGTATTGTCCCTCTTGAAAAACATACTTAGAGGTACTGAAGTGATTCTTAGAAAATTTCAGCAAGCCATCTTCAAAACTAACCAAGTTGAACGTGTTGCCAGCGTTTTGTTGCGTCGTCAAACCACGGGTCTTGTTCGTCAAATACTTCCCGTCCTTGATGACAGTCTTATAAACTGAATCGTCAGCTTTTCCAGTAACTTGAACCCCCTTCTTTGATGAAGATGAACGTGTCGTCTTCGTCGTACCAGAATTATCTACTGATGATGAATTCTTAGAGAAAAAGTTACCAAAGAAGACCAATGCTACAGCCAAAACTGCCACAGCAACTAGTGCAGCAATCCATTTAAGTGCACGCATCATGAAAAACTCCTTTTACCCACTCGACAGCTTCGTCGAGCGGTTTCGTTTTTGATTATTATTTACTTTCCATACTATCACGCAATTGTGATTCTGACCAAATCTCTATGCCAAGTTCTTGCGCTTTTGTTAACTTTGAACCCGCATCAGCACCCGCAATTAGTAAATCTGTCTTCTTAGAAACCGATCCACTAACCGTTGCGCCTTGCGCTTCAAGCCAAGCCGTCGCATCTGAACGACTGAACAACTCAAGCTTACCAGTTAGAACGACGCGCTTGCCAGAAAAGACCGTGTCAGTAGCGACTTCAACCGCTTGTGTGTAACGCGTGTTAACACCCAAGTCTTCGAAATCACGAACCAACTCTTGCGCATGTTCTGTGTCAAAGTATTGCGCGATACTGTGGCCAATAATCAATCCCATACCTGGTAGTTCAGAAATTTCTTCGGCCGTTGCATGGGCTATTGCGTCCAACGTGACAAACTTAGCCGCAATTGTCTTCGCAGCCTTAGCCCCAACGTTACGGATACCAAGCCCAAACAACAACCGTTCAACTGAATTAGCCTTTGAATTTTCAATGGCCGTTAGCAACTTGTTTGCTGACACTTCACCAAACTTGTCCAATGTAATCAATTGCTCAAACGTCAATCGGTACAAATCTGACACTTGATCAACCATCTTCTTATCAAGTAATTGCGCCACAATCTTTGGTCCAAGCCCGTCGATGTTCATGGCATCACGTGACGTAAAGTGCGTCAATGATTCTTGCACTTGGGCCGGGCAGAATGGGTTAATGCAACGAAGTGCGACTTCACCATCAACGTGCACTAATTCTTGCCCACAGGCCGGGCACCCCAACGGCATGCTGTATTCGATTGAGTCAGCAGGTCGCTGCTTCAAAATCACCTGCCCAATTTCCGGAATAATATCGCCGGCCTTGTGCAACGTGACTGTATCGCCAATACGGATACCCTTCGCTTCTAGGTACGTTGGGTTGTGCAAAGAGGCACGCGAAACGGTCGTGCCAGCCAATTGGACAGGGTCCATCACCGCAGTTGGGGTGACAGCACCAGTACGACCAACCGTCCATTCGATATCACGCACAACTGTCAGTGCTTCTTCCGGTGGGAACTTGTAGGCAATGGCCCACCGTGGCACCTTAACCGTATTACCCAGTTCTTCGTGGTAAGCCAAATCATTGACCTTCACGACAATACCGTCGATACCATATGCCAAGTCATCACGCGTTGCCGTTTGCTCCGTAATGTACGCTTCAACATCAGCTTCCGAGCTAACCACCGCGTTAGTTGGATTAGTTGGCAAACCAAGTTCAGCCATGCGAGCCAGCAGCCCAGCCTGCGTCGTAACCCCCAACACATTTTCAGCATCGACAGCAAAATACAAGAACGCATCCAGTTGACGTTGCTTAGTGATTTTAGCATCCAGTTGACGCAAAGATCCGGCAGCCGCGTTACGTGGGTTCGCAAACGTTGGCAAACCATCACGTTCACGTTCCTCGTTCAACGTCACAAACGCTGCCTTAGGCATGTAAACTTCACCACGGACTTCAACAGTTAGTGGTTCATTTAACTTCTTTGGAATGCGCTTAATTTGACGCACGTTGGCGGTAACATCCTCACCGATGCTCCCATCCCCACGTGTTGAGGCTTGCACAAGTGCCCCATTTTCATAAACCAAACTAATCGCCAAACCATCAATCTTCAATTCAGCATTGTATGCCAATGGCTCATGGAATGACTTTTGGGTCGTAGCCATCCAGTCCGCCAATTCTTCGAATGAGAAAACGTCACCAAGTGACAACATTGGCACTTGGTGGGCAACCTTTGGCAAATCTGACTTCACTTCACGACCACCAACTTGTTGTGTGATGGAATCAGCCGTCACCAAAGCTGGGAAAGCTGCCTCCAACGCTTCAAGTCGGTTATATGCAACGTCATAAACCGAATCTTCAACTGACGGAGCATCGTTTTCATAATATTCACGCGCCCATTGCTTCAAATCAGCTTGCAAGGCAGCGATCTCGGTTGCTGCCTCTTCTTGTGAAAGATCTTTAATATCCGTATTAATATCTGCCATTCAACAGTCCCTCTTTGTTAATTGACTTTTTGGATTGGTGCAAAGGCAGCAAGCAAACGCTTGATGCCTTGGTCTGGGAACGCAATGTCCAGTTCTTGGTCTTCACCGGTTCCTGACACCTTCACAACGTGACCAACGCCCCACTTCTTGTGACTAACCGCATCCCCAATTGTCCATGCTGCCTTATCAGCACCAGTTCCTGGGTTATTAGTCGTCATTGAAGACGTTGTGCGGGCTGGCGTTGACGCAACTGATGATTGGCGTTGACGACCGGCAAACGTCGTAGCTGTCGCTTGTTGTGTACGACGCGCAAATGGCAAAGCACCATCACGATTTGCCGTTGTTGACAACGTTTGTCCAGCAGGTTGTTGAATCAACTCTGGACTAATTTCATCAATGAAGCGCGATGGGATGTTGCTTGTCGTACGTCCGTATAGCAAACGTGAGTAAGCATTCGTAATAAACAACTTTTGCTTCGCACGCGTGATACCAACATAAGCCAAGCGACGCTCTTCTTCTAGTTGGGCATCATCGGCTGCAGCACGAGACAATGGGAATAAGTTTTCTTCCATACCAACCAAGAACACCACGGGGAATTCCAACCCCTTGGCAGCGTGCAACGTCATCAACGTCACTTGGTTGTCAGCATCTTCGTCGACACTGTCCAAATCAGACACCAACGCCAATTCACCAAGGAAGTCAACGTACTTTGAGACGCTTTCTTCAGTTGGTTCATACTTCTTGTCGAATTCTTCCGTTACTGAAAGGAATTCGGCCAAATTTTCAAGGCGACCTTGGTTTTCTGGGGTTGGGGAAGCCTTAAATTGCTCCTCGTAACCAGAGCGTTCCAAAATTTGACGCGTCAAGTCAGTAATACTCAAGTCAAATGTCATTTGTTGGCGAAGTGAGCTAATCAAATCCGCAAATTGCGTCAATTGGTTAGCAGCTCTGGCCGTCAAGCCTGGAATCATCACCGCATTTTGAGCAGCGTCCAACAATGGCCAATTTTGTTGCAAAGCGAATGAACGCAAACGTTCGATTGATGTGTTACCAATGCCACGCTTGGGTTCATTCACGACGCGTAAGAAGCTTTCATTATCAGCTGGGTTCGTGACCAAAGCTAAGTATGCCAAAACGTCACGAATTTCCTTACGCTCATAAAACTTTGAACCGCCGACCATCGTATAAGGGATGTTCGCCTTCACCAGCGCTTCTTCAATTCCACGTGATTGCGCATTCGTACGATAAAGTACGGCAAAATCACGGTAATTGCGCTCATCATTTTTAACACCATCACGGATTTGGGCAATGACATACAGTGCCTCATCCTTGTCAGATTGACCACGGTAATAGGTAATCTTTTCCCCCATCCCGTTATCCGTCCAAAGATTCTTCGCGATACGCTCGTTGTTGTGCTCAATAACCGCATTCGCCGCATCCAAAATGGTTTGCGTCGAACGGTAGTTTTGTTCCAACATAACCGTCTTCGCATCTGGATAATCCTTGGTAAAGTTCATGATGATTTGCATGTTCGCACCACGCCAACCGTAGATAGACTGATCTGAGTCACCAACTACGGCCAGATTACGGTGCTTTGCTGACAACAACGTGACCAATTCATATTGGGCATCGTTGGTGTCCTGATACTCATCGACGTGCACATACAAAAACTTTTCTTGGTAGAATTCCAAAACCTCTTGTTCTTGATGCAACAGTTCAATCGTCAACATAATCAAGTCATCAAAATCAACGGATTGTGCCAACGCCAATTGGTGTTGATATTCCTTGTACGCCTTGGCGACAATCTCTTCAAATGGTCCGTTAGCCAATTCTTCGTACTTTTCAGGCTTTTCCATCGCGTTTTTCGCGTTAGAAATTGCGCCAAGCACTGAACGTGGATCGTACTTTTCAATATCCACGTTCATATCCTTCAAAATACGCTTAATTAACGTGCGTTGCGCACCAGCATCAATAATTGAGAAATCCTTCTTGTAACCCAACTTATCGATGTCACGACGCAAAATACGCACTGCCAACGCGTGGAACGTTGAAACCCAAACAGCATCTGCATCTTCTGCATCAACTAGTTGACCAATACGTTCTTTCATTTCGCGAGCAGCCTTATTCGTAAATGTGATGGCTAAAATACGCCATGGCATCACATTCAAATCCTTAATCAAGTGGGCGACACGATGCGTCAGAACACGTGTTTTACCAGATCCGGCACCAGCCATAATTAGCAACGGACCTTCCGTTGTCATAACCGCTTCTGCCTGTTTGTCGTTCATGCCATCAAGTAGTGAACTCATGTGTTTGCCCCTTTCAATCTTTAAAAATTAGCGGATCTTCTTTCCCCAGTATTGGTACAAATCAACCTTCAATGCACCGTTGTACAACTTACGCTTCTTAGTAGCCTTAGCACCAAACGCTTCTTCAAAGCCTTCATCAGACGTCAAAATGTACTTTGACCAAGTTGGCATGTTGTTGTAGATGTGGCCCATCTCACTGTAGAGTTGGCGCGCAGCATCTTCGTCACCCAAACGTTCTCCGTATGGTGGGTTCGCAACCAGCACACCGTTAATCTTGTCGGTTGACCAATCCTTGGCTGCTAATTGCTTAAAGGTGATGTCGTCACCAACACCAGCAGCTTCAGCGTTGGCCTTAGCGATTTCAATCATGTTCTCGTCGATATCGAATCCTTCAATATCCAGTTCAACATCAAAATCAATCATTTGACGCGCTTGAGCCTTCAACGTTTCGCCAATCTTCTTGTCGAACCAGTCCCATTGCGTAATATCAAACTCACGGTTCAAACCTGGTGCAATGTTGCGCCCAATTAATGCAGCTTCAATAGCAATGGTACCTGAACCAGTCGTTGGATCAACAAATGGGTTATCAGTAAACCAGTGAGCCAAGTTAACCAACGCAGCGGCCATTGTTTCCTTAAGTGGTGCACCCCCCTTTTCAGTACGGTAACCACGCTTAAACAATGAATCACCCGTCGTATCCAACGTAATCATGACGTGATCCTTGTCCACGGCTGTCTCCAAAACAAAACGGTTACCCGTCTCTGGCAAGTAGCCACGTGCGTGATAAGCATCCGTCAAACGGTTAACAATCGCCTTCTTAGTGATTGCTTGAACGGTTGGTACAGAGTGCAAAATAGAATTCTTTGAGCGCCCGTTTACTGGGAACTCAGCGTCATATGGCAACAAATCTTCCCATGGAAATGCCTTCGTCTTCTCGAACAATTGGTCAAAAGTCTTGGCATCAAATTCAGTCACAACAATCTTGACACGATCAGCTACACGCAACCACAAGTTGGTGCGGTAAATATCTTCAACCGTTCCTTGGAAGAAAACACGTCCATTTTCAGTTTGGGTTGCATAACCCATGTCCTTCAACTCACGAGCAACAAGGGCTTCAAGCCCTGCTCCCATGGTGGCCATCAATTTAAATGTTTGCATAATTGTCACCTTTTTTCTTATTTATGTATCCCAGTTTCCTGGGTTTAAGTGCAAAAAGAAAGCCGACGCCACAAGGACGTCGGCTGCCTGATGCATCAGCTATAAGCCATGTTTTGTACCGAATATTGATTGGCGGTCAATATTCGGTGGCAATCATCTATCTCAGACATTTCTGTCTCCCCGACCATCACTTCAATTTGTTAGGTCAAGCGCCCCTACCAAAGTTTGGGTTGCCCGCTCGAGGGGTTTACCGCGTTCCACCCGTCGCATTTCTTTGACGGTTCGTCACTGTGGCACTTTAACAACTACTTAACCATAGTCACCCGTAGGTCTTTCGTTGGCCGTCAACCGACAAGTCGGCTGCCTAGCCTTATTTTTTCAGCTAGCACGAACACTACTGACATCGCAGTCAGTGCGAGCATGGACTTTCCTCATACGGCATAAGCCATACGCAATTACCCGCTGATACATCGTATTTACTTATTATACACTTATTCAGCAGTTTGTGTAGCCTTTTCTTCAGCAGCTGGTGTTGGCGCCTCTGAAGCCGTACCAAATACACGACGTTCCAAGTTAGACAAACGCTTCAAAATATCCATGTTTGTGTTTGCCACTGGTGCTGGAGATGCCTTAGGTGCTGTTGCTGCAACTGATACTTGCTTCGTCAATTCAGCGACTTGAGCCTTCAACTTCTCGTTTTGTGTCGTCAATTCATCAATATTACTTTGGAACGCTTGGTAATCTGACATGATTTCATCCAAGAAAGAATCGACATCCGTCATATCGTATCCAGTACCGATACGCGTCTTCTTAAATTCTTTCGTCAAAATTTCCTCGCGGTTGTGTAGCACGTTTTCCATCACTAGGACTCCTCCGTTTTGTTCGTACTATTAGTTTAACAGGTTTTAAACTCAGTTACAAAAGCACTTTATGTGAATTGTTTGTGCCCTAGTCTTCCCATAGCGTCTCTTGATACTCAGTTGCGTAGTCCTGAAGACGATCCAAATCCACCCGACGTACCGCATAATCGTGATTTTCGGCAAAATCATGCATGGCAATATCATCATACCGAGCCTTTGATTCAGTCGCTTCTTCATCATAAAAAATAATCGCTTCATCGGTGTGAGTTAACATGAAGTTTTGGTAAGTTACCATTTGATTCCGCCCGGCAAAGTCGCCTTGTGAAACAGCACTCGTGAAATTCACCGACGTCTTCAATTGCGTCAATTTTTCGGCATTCGCCTCATTCCACTGGCTACCAAATTTGCTAAATGGCGTCATCAATGCAATTTGAAACTCAGGATACGTTTCATATCGTAGTTCCAGTGCAACCTCAATCGCCCATTGTTCAATCCCTAGTTGTCCACCGGTAATCAGCCAATCTGCACCATCCTGGATGGCGTTTTCCAAAATTTTTCGTAACGCATACTTAATAACCACCAACTTCGGGTCTTTAGTCCCCATTACACCCAGTTCATAACTTCGAAATCCTGTAATCCAAATCCGATGCAATTCACCATCAACTGTCAACTTCATCACCTCTTTACGTATTACTTACATTATAGGAAAGTTTGTCAGAATAATTATCATTTTGCTATAATATAAAGGATACCTTAAGACGCAGGAGTACGAAATGGCTATTAACTATCCAAATGGACGCCAATTTAATCCGAGTGCGTTTTCAAAGCCAGTCTCAAAAGGTGTTTCCCAAAGTAACCGTGGTATGTCATTGGAAAATGACTTGAACGACGCAAATGCGTACTACCTAGCAACGGATAAGGCCGTGATCCATAAAAAGCCCACGCCTATCCAAATTGTTAATGTCAGCTACCCTGCTCGTTCGGCCGCAAAAATCACGGAAGCATACTTCAGACAGGCTTCTACCACAGATTACAATGGTGTTTATAACGGACATTATATCGACTTCGATGCGAAGGAAACGACGAATAAACAATCATTTCCTTTAAAGAATGTCCATGAACATCAGATTAAGCATTTGAAACAAGTGGTTACACAACACGGTCTCGCTTTCATGATTATTCGCTTTTCAAGCCTGAACGAGACATTTGTCATTTGGGCAGAGCTATTATTCACCTACTGGGATAATCAAGAAACCCAGCGAAAGTCGATTCCGTACGACGTTATTAAGGAAAAAGGTGCTTTGGTTCCCCTCGGAATCAACCCCACTACCCCTTATTTAACCGCTGTCGATGAATTGCTTAGTCAACGTAAAGTATAAGGAGAACTATTTGTTATGACAGAAGAGATGTCACGCGTGCAAAGGTCGCGCTCAAAAAAGAAGACATCCCAGCCAGGTCCAAAGTGGAAGCGATATACAAAGTATACGTTGCTAACCCTTGTGACGCTTGGCGCAGCCGGCACGTTAGCCGGAGTTGGTGCTTTCACCTACTATGCTTCATCAGCACCTAAAGTGACAAATGCTGCTCTTGTCGGCACTTCACAAACCCAATACTTGGATAAGAACGGTGACGTTTTCTATACAAGTGGTTCACAAAAGCGTGAGATGGCCAAGCAATCTGAGATTCCTCAAGAAATGCGTATGGCCGTTGTCTCAATTGAGGATCGTCGTTTTTACAAGCACCACGGTGTTGATCCTCGTCGTATTCTTGGAGCTGCATTCGCTAACTTCACTGGATCGTCTCTTGGCTTGCAAGGTGGTTCTACACTAACGCAACAATTGATTAAGTTGACCGTTTTCTCAACGGCAGCTAGCGACCAAACGTTGAAGCGTAAGGCGCAAGAAGCTTGGCTGGCTTTGAAGCTTGAAAAGCAGTATTCAAAGAATCAAATTTTGACACTTTATATGAACAAGGTTTATATGGGTAACGGTGTTTATGGTATGAAGACAGCGGCTGATTACTACTTCGGTAAGTCGCTTGACCAATTGTCAACGCCTCAAATGGCATTGTTGGCTGGTTTACCACAATCACCAACTGGTTACGATCCATATAACAACCCCAAGGATGCCAAGAATCGACGTGATGAAGTACTTGAAGCAATGGCTCAAAACGGGGTTATCTCAACAGCCAAGGCCAACGAGTATATGAAGACGCCAATTGATGATGGTTTGGTATCAACCCACTCTGATCAACTTGAAAATTCTGAAGAAAAGACCAAAATCAACCAAGCTTATATCACATCAGTTAATGACGAGTTAAGAAGCCTTGGTTACAACCCTGACATTGACGGTTTGACGATTCAAACGAATCTTGAGCCAAAGGTGCAAGACCGTGCCTACAATATCGTCAACACGGAAAACTACGTTGCTTGGCCTGATGATGAAATGCAAGTTGGTTTGACGGTTACCGACCCACGAAATGGTAATGTAATTGCTCAAATTGGTGGCCGTAAGGAAACAACGCTATTTGGTACCAATCACGCCACTAACGACCAACGATCATCAGGTTCAACCGCTAAGCCTTTGGTGGCCTATGGTCCGGCAATTGAAGATATGAACTGGTCGACAAATCACGCCGTCGATGATAGTGCCTACAATTATCCTGGTACTAACATAGCCGTGAACGACTTTGATCACCGCTATCTTGGTACGATTTCAATGCGTACGGCGATTGCACAATCTCGTAACATTCCAGCCGTTCAAACATTGCAAGAAGTTGGTTACAACAAATCTTCTGCATTCCTTAAGAAGCTTGGTATTAACGAAGATCCTAAGAAGATGGTTGCATCAAACGCCATTGGAATTGACATTTCAACCGAGCAAGAAGCAGCTGCCTACTCTGCTTTCGCAAATGGTGGTACTTATTACAAGCCTTCATATGTTTCTAAGATTACTGACCGCAGCGGTGCCGTTAAGAAGTTTAGTTCAAAGGGTACCACTGCAATGAAGTCTTCAACTGCCTTTATGATGACCAGCATGCTGAAGTCCGTTGTGAGTGATTCATACGCTAAGATGATTGCGACATCTGCCTACAATCAAGCTGGTAAGACGGGAACTGTCGCTTATGGCGAAGAATCAAAAATGTCAGCTGATTCAGCAATGGACACTTGGTTCACTGGTTTCACAAAGAGCGCTGCAATTTCGGTCTGGACAGGTTATGATGATCCAAACGAAGTTGGCCACGATTTGACCGGAAATGAACAATACATCATGTTGAAGGTCTATGGTGCGTTGATGGATTACGTTATGTCTGATTCTTCAATGGATGGCACGGACTGGACAGTCCCTTCTACTGTTAAGCAAGTGACTGTTAATGGAAAGAAGGAATACCAAGTCGCCGGAGCTAACGTAGCGAATGAAAAGACAGTCGGTGTTGCCTCAACGTACACACCTTCTTACTCTTCACGTTCTACATCTAGTTCTGCGCCAACGGTAAGTTCCGCAATGAGTAGTTCATCACAACCTGCTGAAAGTTCATCTGAGGCACCAGCTTCATCAAGTGAACCAGCAAGCTCTTCAACGCCTGCTAGTTCATCAAATCAAAGCTCAAGTTCAACACCTGCTAGTTCTTCTTCGCAAGAACGTAAACAAGATGAATAATTAGCAAAAAAGCAACCGAGAAATCTTGGTTCAAAGTCAAATGGTACTGATGACCGGTAAAATTTAATATTTTGAACCTTGCTTAGGCAGCTGATTTCACATTGTTGAAATCAGCTGCCTTTTGCTTATAGTTCATTG
>JAAOED010000007.1 GCA_016466735.1 Weissella confusa
CAATGAACTATAAGCAAAAGGCAGCTGATTTCAACAATGTGAAATCAGCTGCCTAAGCAAGGTTCAAAATATTAAATTTTACCGGTCATCAGTACCATTTGACTTTGAACCCAAACTACCTCTCCATTCAGTTAATTACTTGAACCCGTCAGAGAAAACTTCACGGTTCTTGTAGAAATAATCAATTCCTGAGTAGATTGTTGCAAGCAAGGCAATCCAAATCATAATCATCGCAAATGGGATGTTGAACATTGCAAAGACGATGTCGTGAAGCAAGAAGAATGAGATGGCAACCATTTGTGAAGCCGTCTTAATCTTTCCTGGCATCGCTGCTGCCAACACCTTACCATTGTTTTCAACGATCAATGTGCGCAAACCAGTGATGGCCAACTCACGAATCACGATGATTGCAACCATCCAAGCTGGCACCCAACCGAATTGGACAAAGAAAATCAATGCCGTCATAACCAACAACTTGTCGGCCAATGGATCAGCAAACTTTCCAAAGTTCGTTACCAACTTGTACTTGCGCGCGATCTTTCCATCTGCAAGGTCCGTTAATGAAGCAACAATAAAGATGATCGCTGCCACTAGGTGCGTGACTGGCAAAACTGCGCCAGCAACTTGCAACGTTCCCCAATCAAGTGGCAAAGCAAGTACCAACATGAATACAGGGATCAAAATCATACGGAAGACCGTCAACTTATTAGGCAAATTCATTTTTTATCCACCCCACTAAGTTTAGCGTTGGAACGTCATGTTGGCGTTCCAAACGATGGCGTTGTTGTTCATCAAGTTAACTTCTGAACCGTCCAATGACATCGTCGTAACCGTTGCGTTACCGATTGAAACGCTGACACCAGTTACCGTAGCAGGAATCTTAACGTCTTGGTTACCGTTAGCTTGCAATGTACCATTCCACAAAACAGTGCCGGCTGCATCCTTAACTTGGATCCATGACGCACCAGTTGACTTCAAGTTCAACGTCATTTCCTTGTCGGCTGGCGCCTTAACAGCAGCGTACGTTACTGTGTTACCAGCTGCCGTACCTGTACCAAGGTCAACCTTGTCATCCTTCTTCTCTGATGACTCCTTCTTTGAAGATTCCTTCTTAGAAGATGACTTCTTTGATTCGTCAGTCGTTGACTTTGATTCTGATGAAGCAACAGATGATACCTTTGAAGTTGTCACTGAAACAGATGACTCGTTCTTACTGTGTTGCTTTGCTGAACCAGCAAATGAGGCAACAACAGCCCAGATAACGGCGATGATGGCGATAACAGCCACACCAATCAAAATCTTTGGCATCATTTGGCGCGTCTTATCAGCAGCCGTTTCTTCAACCTTGTGCATCCCCGCACGCGTCACGTTATCTGCGTCAACGCGAGCTCCGCTTAAATCAGGTTCAACTTGTTCCGTGGTGATATCGTGATTTTGCATAAAATCAGCAACATCAAGACCAACTGCAGCAGCATATTGACGCACGAATGCACGTTCATAAAATGCCCCTGGCAATTGATCAAATTGGCCATTTTCAATCGCAGCTAGGTAGCGCTTTTGAATCTTTGTCGTTTGTTGAATATCGTCAAGGGATAGCCCCTTATCAAGACGAGCCTTTTGTAGCTCTTGTCCGATGACGCTGTTGCGTTCTTCGTTCATTAGTCTCTCATCCTTAACTTTTTTTATCAGTATAATTGCATATATCTATACTACCACATATTATCGACATTCGGACGCGCAATAACGGTCGAAAGGTCACTAATTTCGGCATGCATAAGTATGTCATAAACGCTTTGCACATCTAGGCTCTGCAAGACATTAATTTCATCACGCAAAGTGGCGAAATCAAAGGTTTGCCCCTCGAATCGCGTGACAATTTCTTCGAGTTGATTGAACTTGCTAATCAAGCGACCCAAGGCATCCTTTTTCACCAATTCAAAATCTGCAGACAGCTCGTTGAATCGTTCGGCCAAGTTCGTTAACTCATCTGAAACTGCATCAATCAATTCATCAGCTTCAGGTGTTTCGGCGGCAATGGTCAAAAAGGCCACGCCCCGTTCCCAGTCAAACTCAGCGCTGAATGTATCATCAATCATCCCCGAGTCGTACCACATCATATAGGTTGGTGAAAACTCACCAAATACCAAATCAACTGCTAAGCTACCCGCGATGGCAATACGTAAGGCCTCCATGCCAGTTGGCATTGTCGCCCCATCATACCAGCGTTGACCAATCGCAATCTTTGTTCGCACAATGTCCATATCCACTTCAAGCGGTTCCGTAATAACCGGTGCCAATATCTTAGCCGGTACCGTAATATTATCATTTGCTTGGCGTGAACTAATTGGCGCATCCATCACGAGTTGACGGACTGCATCAATGTCGAAGGCACCAGCCACGACAATATCCATGTTTTCTGGGCGGTAAAACGCATCAAAGGCGGCCTGCAAATCAGCCGGCGTGACGCTGTGCACCGACTCAGTGGTTCCAGCAATATCATCAGCCATCGGATCACCTGGGAATAGTTGACCCAAGATCATGCGATACAAACGTGCATTCGTATCATCTTGATACATATCCACTTCTTGTGAGATGATATCGCGTTCACGAACAACAGAACTCTCTTCGAAATAAGGCTCTTGTGTGAAGTGCAACAATTCTGAGAAGGCCGCATATTCATTAGCTGGTGCCGTCATAAAGTAGCTTGTGCGTGTCTGCGTCGTAAACGCATTAGCATTCGCCCCAAGTTCGCTCATACGCGAAAAGGCATCATGTCCAGGTTGCGCAAACAACTTGTGTTCCAAGAAATGCGCTAAGCCGGCTGGTTGCTTAACCAATTGACCCTCTTTCATAAACATTTGGTCACGCGCACCAAAATCAACCGTCACCATCCCCACGAATTGGTGGAAATCAGGGCGTGGCAAAATGTGCAAGCGTGCCCCGTTTGGCAACGTTTCGTGACGCTCATTAGGCGCAAAACGACTTAATGCATCAACCATTAGCCTTACCTCCTACCAATTCATAATGAAGTTGCTTCGTCACTGCTCGGGCAACTTGTTGGACTTGTTCGGCTGACACAGCATCAACTGCAGCCAGCCATTCTTCAGGGGTCGTATGATACCCGATTAACTCTTGATTCTGAACGCGTTCTGTAATACGACCAGGTTGGTCGAGCGAAACAACATAATCCGCCTTCATCAAGCGCTTAATCATGTTTAACTCATCGTCACCGACAAGTTCCGTTTGCAAACGCGTCAATTCAGCTTCGATACGGTCCTCAGCTTCAACCAACTTACCGTGATCAACACCTGATTCAACCATCAACAAACCTGTATACGGATTGTAGTCAGAATAAATCGAGTAAGCCAGGCCAGCTGTCTCACGCACGTTCATAAACAAACGTGAAACGGCAAGGCCACCGAACAAGGCATTAAAGACGAAACCTTGAAAACGGTCGGTCTGTTCCAGTTTCAATTGATACGCCAAAATCAAACGGGCCTGGTTCACCTTATCAAGTTCTACTGTGCGCTTTACGGCTGGGAATAGTTCTTGTTCATAATAAGGATTTCCAGCGATGGCACGCGGTTCCAACGGCAATTGCGCCACTGCTTGTTCAACCGTTGCCGTGTCCACATCACCCAATACGATAATATCCACACGGTCGTGCGCCATTGTATCCTGCCAAGCATCCCACGCATCTTTTGGTGAGACCTTTTCAAGAATCTCAGTGGTGCCGTATGCCGGTACGGCTTGCACTGGATCAGTGAAATAAGCATTGATTGCTTGGCGGGCCGCATAGAATGGCTTTTCCTCTTGCAGTCCGGCGATTTCATCTAATGCAATTTCACGTTGGCGTTCAAAAACAGTTGGATCGAATCCATGTGCAGCATCACCCAATGGGTTGCACATCATCTCGCGAATAAACGCAAAGCCATCGCGCAACAAACTCTGTGAATCCGTTGCAAAATCATCATGTACCAACGTCATGCGCAAGCGCAAAGTGTGCAAAGCGCCTGTCTTCAGTACATCAGTACCAAATGATGCCCCATACAAGTCGCTTAAGACACGTGCCAAAGCGGTTTGTGAGGGATATTTTTGTGAAGCTGTTTCAAGCATGTTACTTGCCAACACACGGCCTCCTAAAGAAGCCACGTCGTGTTGACGGGTAAAGTTAATTAATATTCTTGTCGTTGCAAATTGCTGAGTTGGCAAAATATGCAGAAAAACGCCAGGTTGAACGGTTACTGTAGTCACTGACATACCTTCTTTTCCAAACTAAAAGCGCGCTGGTAATGAAC
Source organism: Weissella confusa (assembly GCA_016466735.1). Classification (GTDB taxonomy): domain Bacteria; phylum Bacillota; class Bacilli; order Lactobacillales; family Lactobacillaceae; genus Weissella; species Weissella fermenti. The sequence continues at coordinate 4,299 of JAAOED010000007.1, forward strand.
GCGCTTGTTTTTTATTGTCGTACAATTGGAGTCTGCGAACTCGTCATAGTAACGAATAATTTGTGCAGAAACTAATACTATAAGTATAAACTTCTGCGTCCTATTTTACCAACTCAATTTCCCTGGTCGTCAGCTTCTTCCGGTGACTCTGCGCTCACCGGATTCAAACGCATATATTCAGATACAAACATAAATACGCTAACTGCTGCCATACCAACCAATAAGACAACAACACTCCATGTATTCAACACGGGCGCCGTATAGTGCAAAAGGTACAAAACAAACAGAATGCCCGTCAGGTTGTACCACACCCATCGGACCCATTTATTATGCCAAATCATCATGATACTCTCCCTGAATCATTTAGTTTGTGAAATATTTAATATGTTTATATTTACAAATAAAAAAGCGCAAACTTCGATGAAAGTTTGCGCTTTTTATGAATTGACGTCGGAAGTAAGTAAAAATCCTATGAGAACAATGCTGACAAAATCAAGATAACAATCAATCCAACAACTGAAATAATTGTTTCAAGCACTGTCCAAATCTTCAACGTTTGTGGCACATCCAAGTCAAAGAATTCCTTGAACATCCAGAAGCCGGCATCGTTAACGTGTGAAGCAGCCAATGAACCGGCGCCGATTGCCAATACCACGAAGGCTGGGTTAACAGCCGTTTGGTTAGCAACCAATGGTGCGACGATTCCGGCAGTCGTCAAACCAGCAACCGTAGCTGATCCAACTGAGACACGCAAGATAACGGCAATCAACCATGCGAAGATGATTGGTGACAATGACGTGTGTGAGAATGCTGAAGCAATAGCAGTTGAGATACCACCAGCAGTCAAGATACCCTTAAAGGCAGCGCCACCACCGATAACCATCAACAAGTTAGCGATTGACTTCAAAGCCTCTGACATTGATGAACCAACTTCGCCCATCGTACGTCCTTGCTTTGGTCCCATTGACCAGATAGCAAAGGCCATTGCGATAACCATGGCGATAACTGGGTTACCAAGCATGGCGATGATGCGATCAAGCACCGTTGGGTCAGTCAAGTAACCGTGTTGTGCAGCAGGCGTCAAAGCCTTCCATGCTGCATCACCAACCATACCACCGTAAACTTGCTTTCCGCCGTTGTGAGCCAACGTGTAAATCGTTGAAATCAACATGAAGAACACAGGCATCAATGATGTAACAAGTGACAAGCCAAATGATGGTGTGTCTTCCAACTTAAAGGTCTTAACTTCACCAATAGCATCAAGCTTCTTAGTAATCTTAAATGCCTTTGGCTCAACCTTTTGGATCAAACGTGTAAACAAAGGTCCAGCAACCAACATTGCGACGATGGCAACGATGATACCGTACATCAATACGACACCGATGTTAGCACCCAATGCGTTCGTAACTGCAGTTGGTGATGGCTGTGGTGGCAAGAATCCTTGCGCAGCTGACAAGGCAGCAGCCATTGGAATTCCCAAGTAAAGCAATGATACACCGGCTTCCAAAGCGATTGTGAAGACGATAGGAATCAAAACAACCAAACCAACTTCAAATAGCAATGAAATTCCGATGATGAATGATGCACCGGCAACCGCCCATTGCAACTTTGACTTACCAAACTTGTTAATCAAAGTTGAAGCGATGCGGTATGATCCACCAGCATCTGAAACCAAGCGACCGATCATTGATCCAAACCCAAAGACAATGACCAACTCACCCATCGTACCACCGATACCATTCTTCAAGGCATCAGCGATTCCGGCCGGGTTCATTCCCAAGCCCAAGGCGACCAAAATTGAAGTAATGATCAACGCAACGAATGTGTTAATCTTGGCCTTCAAAATCAAAAATAGCAACAATGCAATACCAACTACCAAAATCAAGAATGGCCAAACGTTAAAGCCGTTTGTCATCCATTGGAATAATCCTGTCTTAGGATCAGTAGTTAGGCCAGCGAGTAATGTAAGCATCTCGTCTTACCCCTTCTCAATTAAAAAATATCTCAAATGTGTTCTGCTCATGAAAACGATTTCATAAGTTAACTTAAATATTGTACACCTTTTGTAAGCGCTTGCGGGTAATAAGTTCATTAAATTTTTAATCAGAGTTATTTCATTGTCGGGATATCAGAATAAAAAAAGTCCGATATTTTGGTTTGCTTTCTATACGGGATGTAGGCTGTATTTTGGGTTTATGGTTATTTTTGTTTCTTAAAATTAATGTTGATTTTGGGTCGTCGCTTACGCGCCGAAGCATGTGGGTTGGTTGGGGTGGCGGTGCTCCGTCCTGCAATATAAGCTGGTGGCAACGGAGTCCCATTCTCACTAAGCCTCAGCGTTTTTCATCGCCTGTCGGCTCGAAATCCACTGCTGCTAAGTGATAATTGGTGCTCCTGTCCTTGCTTGATCACCGGCTAATATCGCAGGATCTCCGCACCACCACCCCAACCAACCCACATGCTAGCAGCCAGGATATTCTCAACCTATTTCCTTTGTCATCCACGGTTCATCAAGACAAGAGACACTTTCCCCCTATTTATTAAACCGTGGATGTAAATCTCATGCAGACAAGGACCACTTAGCTGCTATCGTTTTGGGGCGAGTTGGAGCGGTGTGGAGCTCCTGCTGTATTAGCCGGTGCTCAAAGCGAAGGAAGGGAAACTAGAGATTCCTTAGTCAGGGTGAATTTCAAGCCGGCAGGCGCGGAAAGACGCCAGGACTTAGGAAAATCAGGTTCCCGTCGCCACCAGCTAATTCAGCAGGACGGAACACCGCTCCGGCTCGTTCCAAAACGATTTGTGCGCTAGCACAACACAAACCACAAAAGGCCCACACAGCAAATGCCATGTGAGCCTTAATTGAATGTTCATTTCGTTATAGCAAGATAACTGCCATTGCCAAGATAACAACCATACCCGTCAATGAAATAATCGTTTCCAAAACAGTCCAGATTTGGAACGTTTGCTTGATTGACAAGTCGAAGAATTCTTGGAAAATCCAGAATCCAGCGTCGTTAACGTGTGATGCGATCAATGATCCGGCACCGATTGCCAAGGCAACCAAAACTGACAACGTTGGGTTGTGTTGTGATTGCACGATTGACAATACGATACCAGCCGCCGTCATACCAGCAACCGTAGCTGAACCAACTGAGATACGCAATACGGCAGCAACAGCCCAGGCGAAGATAATCACCGTGATAGCTGACATGTGACCGTTAGCTGAGAACAATGAGGCAACCTTGTCTGACAAACCACCGTTTACCAAGACACCACGCCATGCTCCTCCACCACCAACGATCAACAAGATACCAGCAACTGCGCTCATACCGTTGTTCAATGATGCACCGATTGATTGTGCTGACTTCTTTTGCCATACACCCATTGAGAAGATGGCAAAGATCAAAGCAATCGTCATAGCAACAGCTGGCGTTGCCAAGAACTCAACAACCTTATCAAAGTTTGATGGGTTCTTTGGCGTAACACCACCCGTGTAAATCATCTTGTAAACCGTTGCGATGATCATAAAGATCAATGGGAATACTGACGTGATAACTGACAAGAAGAATGATGGCGTCTTGTCCAACTCGTATTCCTTAACTTCACCAACAGCCTTGATTTCCGTCTTAAATTGGAATGCGTCAGGAGCGTACTTTTGAGCCAACTTTGTGAACAAAGGACCCGCAACAACGGCCGTGATAACTGACACAATCAAACCAAGAATCAACGTCAAACCAATGTTAGCACCCAATGACATTGCCACGGCCGTTGGAGCTGGCTGTGGAGGCAAGAATCCTTGTGCTGATGACAAGGCAGCCGTCATTGAGATTCCCAAGTAAAGCAAAGGCACACCGGCTTCGATGGCCACCGCGAATACGATAGGAATCAAAAGTACCATTCCAACACCGAAGATCATTGAAATTCCGATGATGAATGAAGCAATCAAAACAGCCCATTGCAAACGCTTGATACCAAACCAGTTAATCAACGTCTTAGCAATTCGGTATGAACCACCGGCATCGGCAACCAATCGTCCGATCATTCCACCGAAGATGAAGATAACTGAGTTTGAACCCAAGATATTACCCATACCTTGGTCGCCCAATACAGCGTTTGGAACATCCATTGGGTTCATACCCAATAGCAATGCCAAGATGAACGCCGTAACAACCAATGATACGAACGTGTTCAACTTGAACTTAACAATCAAAACAAGCAAAATCAAAATTGAAATTGCCAACATAACGAATTCCATCGTTTACTCCTTAAGTAGGTAAATTATCTATTAAAAACGATTGCTCACAGTACCGGCAAATTGTCATGCACTGTGAGCAATATTTTATTTTTTATCTGCTTTTCGCTCAGGACTACTTATCGCCCTTGTTTACGTGCTTACGTTGGAAGTTCGCAATGTTTGCGTACTCCGTTTGCAATTGACGTGCCAAACGAATAAAGATTGGCGTCAACTCACGGTAAGCTTCGTAGTTTTCTGGGTTTGGATCGTACGTGTTTGAATCACCGACCATGTCGCCGATAACATCCAAGCTATCAACCATTCCCAAAGCCTTTTGTGCCATAACCGTAGCGGCCAAAGCTCCTGACTCGAAGGCCGTTGGCACCGTAACTGGTTGCTCAAAGATGTCGGCTGTCATTTGACGCCACAAAGCTGAACGAGCAAATCCACCAGTTGCTTGCACTGACTTCAAATCACCAACAACTTCTTCAAGGGCCAAAGCAACCATGTAGATGTTGAAGATGATACCTTCTAGCACGGCACGTACCATGTGGGCACGCGTGTGGTTGTGCGTCAATCCGAAGAATGAACCACGTGCGTTGGCATCCCAGATTGGGGCACGCTCACCACCCAAGTATGGGTGGAATAGCAAACCATCGGCTCCGGCAGGAATCTTTGAGGCGATTTCCGTCAACAAGTCATACGTATCAACACCCATCAAGGCAGCCGTTGACTTCTCGGCATCAAACATCTTGTCGCGGGCCCAACGGAAGACATCTCCACCGTTGTTAACTGGTCCACCGACAACCCAGTGATCCTTATCCAAGGCATACGTAAACGTACGTCCCTTTGGATCAATCTTAGGTGCGTCAGTTACGACACGGATGGCACCTGACGTACCAATCGTCACAGCGGCAACACCAGGTTGCACAGCGTTAACACCCAAGTTTGACAAAGGACCATCACCAGCACCATAAACGAATGGCGTGTCGACATCCAAGCCCATAACAGCAGCGTATTCCGCAACCATACCACGCTCAATCTCGTATGGCTCAACTGGTTGTGGCATTTGCTCCTTCTTGATACCAGTTACTTCTAAGGCTTGCTCATCCCAATCCAAGTTGAAGATGTTGAACATACCCGTTCCTGAAGCAATTGAAATATCCATCTTGTTGGCACCGAACAAACGGTTGAACAAGTATTCCTTAATTCCCAAGTAGTGGGCAGCGTTGTTGTAGATATCTGGCTTTTCGTTCTTCAACCACAACATCTTTGACAAAGGTGCCATTGGGTGAATTGGCGTACCCGTCTTGCTGTAAATCTCTTGGCCCAAGCCAGTTGACTTCAACTCTTCCGTGTACTTAACAGCGCGCGTATCAGCCCAAGTGATAACGCGTGTCAATGGTTGCCAATCCTTGTCGAACGCAATCAATGAGTGCATTGCAGAACTGAATGATACACCCAAAATCTTGCCACCGTTTGCACCGCGAACGACCTCAGTCATAGCATCAACGAAGGCTTCCCAAATTTCGTTTAGGTCCTCTTCGGCCATGTCTGGTTCGTCACGGTAAAGCTTGTAACCCTTGTTTGCACTGGCAATAACATGCCCTTCAGTGTCAAACAAAACAGCCTTAGTTGACGTTGTCCCCAAGTCAACTCCGATCAAGTATTCCATTGTAAGACCTCTCAAATCTTCACTAATCTTAATTACTTCTGAATAGTACTTTACTATTTTATGTAAAAACCTTTCACAATGCAAACGTTTTCGGCGTAAAGTTTTTTCTTATTATCCCTGTACTGGTACATTTTATTAACAAAAAGAATGTACAACACGTCACAAGCACGCGTTATACATCCTTTCTACATACTATAAATAGCCATTTTCATCTAGGACAGCTAGTGAATGGTCAGTCCAAGTGTCCAATTTGGCACTGTGAATAGTCATTTCAAAGATAACTTCAGTTGCCAAATCAGCGTCCGTCATGCCATCCAAGAAGCCATGGATTTGATCACGGAACAAATCTGCCACAGCATCCAAGTGATAATCCGCCCGAACCACGCTCACATTGTTACTGCTAATTGTTGCCCCATCACGAGTTGGTGGTGTAAAAATTGCCACCTTGCTGTTTGTCATTTCGGCAATCTTAGGCGTATCAGGTGCTGAGGCCATCAACCAAACATTTGGTCGGTCAGGCACCTTCACAAAACGCATCAACCGGCTGCTTGGTTGACCCGATTCTTGTACAGAAGAAATGATGACGCGATTTGTCATCTTAGCATAACGTTGAAACTTGCCAATACCGGCTAATTGTTGCTTGGCAACCCCTTTGTCAATGTGAGCAATTGCTTCATCAATTGAATCAAACTCATGCTCACTATCCACGTAATACAAAATTTGTGGAATCAACGGTCCGATATCGCGCCCTTTGTAATAGAACTGGATCCAACGACGACCAGCGTGCAATTCACCTGAATAACGACGACGAATCTTGCTAGCCTAGCGCTGGAAGAAACGCTTAAGTGGTCCAACGTTGCCCAACTTGTTCCAAATGAAAGCCGTCACCCAAAGAAGAATGAAGAAAATAAGCACATCGACTTTTGGCAGATATTGCAAGCGATCGTGAACATCCAGTGGCGAGAACAAAAACAGCGCCAATAAAGCCACAGAACTTACAAGTGACAAAACTAGCATCGTCACTTGTCGAACGCGCTTTTGCATACGGAAAATCTTGTTTGCCGTAACTTGACGGTGCTTCATGTTCAACTCACGCAGCTTCATGTGTTCAATAATTTCTGCATCTGTTTGTGTCATGTTTATTCACCGTCCGTCATTTCAAAATACTTAATGCGGTCACGCAACTCATAAGTTTCCACATCATCATAACCCGCCACACGAATATTCTGACGTTGCATACGGAAAGCACGTGGTCCGTATTTGCTGTCATACATTTCTTCAGCTAATGACATGCGATACGCAACTCGTTCAGCATCAACAGTTAATCCCTTTCGTTCGTGACGCGCACGAAGAACATTAATGATGTACAACACCAAGAAAATAACGACAAAGAAAATCAACATTTGAAAGAAAAAATGCGTTGCATCTTGCCACATCTTAAATCCTTCACGATATGACCAGACTGTTTCACCCTTCTTCATATACGTTGCCAGCATCGTTTTAACTGTGATAAAGATTGGCAAAGCAGCGAAGAAAACACCGATTACCATTAAGATGGCTTGCCAAATCTTAGTGCCGATGTGGCCTTTACCAAAGAACCAATCAACCGTGACGGCATCTTCATTCGATTCTTTTTTCACGTAGCTTGGTGCAGCCACCGTACGATTATATTTACTTTCCATGACTTAACTCCTCATTAACAGCTGCCAAACTTTGTGAACGCTTAGGCGACTTCCATACACCGCCTTCATCACCAGATAACACCTTTAAGAAGGTTGGCACTGATTCGGTTACCATTGCGGCAGTATTGACCATCCAATAAATCATCAAATACCAAGGCAGGAACAAAAGATACTTCAAAGTCTTCCCACCATCGTTCATATAAGATGAAAGTACACCTTGAATAATTCCGACGGCAAATTCAATCGTGACAAACATGGCAACCATGTACCAGCCGTGCACGAAACGTTCCATATTACCCGTCGCAAAGAAATAAACTTCCAGTGCGATGAACAAGAACATTGAAACCCAGTAAAAGAAACTCCAAACGATACTAAAGGCGTAATCAATCACGATTGGCAAGTTTGACAGGTGCTTGATTGGATGTTGTAGCAATGCGCTAGTTTTCGTTAGTAGCACATAGATTCCGCCTGATGCCCAACGGCGACGTTGCTTAAACATTGCACGTAGCGTTTCCGGCATATCCAAGAAGAATCGGATGTGCGGTGCAAACAAGGCCTTCCACCCATTGATTTGCATATCCCAAGCAATCGCAATATCTTCCGTTGGTTGCTCAGCTTGGAACCCACCAACGTCAAACACTGCAGCTTTGCGATACATCGTATTAGCTCCTGAGAAAGCAAACAAGCCACCATATGCCATTTGTGAACGCTTAATCATGCCCACAATAGAATTCAATTCATTCATTTGCGCCAAAGCTGTCATCGTTGTGCGATTAGAAACCAGCATGTTACCAGTAACAGCGCCAACGTTTTGCCCACCTTCGCGCTCAAAGTATGAGATGTACTTCCACAACGCATCTGCTTCCGGCTTCGTGTCAGCATCATTAGACAAAATAAACTCACCCTGCGCATAACCTAATGCGATATTGAATCCGTGTGCTTTACCACGATTATCAACAACTGTCAGAACACGTAGTTTTTCAGGGAAGCGTGTTTGTAACACTTTCAAGATGTCAGGTGTACGGTCGGTTGACCCATCATCGATCACAATAATTTCATAGGACGTATCCGGATAATTTAGCTGCGTTGCTAAATAAACAACCGTTGATTCAATCGATGCTTCTTCATTATGCGCTGGCACAAAGATTGAAACAAACGGCGTTTCTCCTTCTACATAATTTGGTAATTGGCGACGCTCATTGAAAATGCGTTGATAAATACTTGAAACAATAAACGCCATCCCCCCAATAATTGGGTATGAGACCAGAATCAATACCAAAAAATTGACTATATGATCAAATAACCACTCGTACATGCCCTTTTTCTTTTCTCCACTTCTCTTAATCTTTTCTTACTAAACTAAAGTAGTTTAATATTAATTATCAAAAATTTTTCGTAAATCCAAAAATTGTAAAGTTACGGAAAGTAAGTTGCCATAAAACAGGACAATTTAGTGGCTAAATATTTCAAATGTAACAAAAAAAGGAGTCAAAACGACTCCTTTGGTTGTGCTTATTTAGTTGGCTTGTAAACTGACCGGTTATCCAATGCCCACTGACGTTGTGAGAACTCACCCGGTTCCGTTTCTGCCAAGGCATTATCAAAACTTTGAATATTAGCATCCAATTCATCAAGTTGGTGCAAAATGTTGGCTTCCTTAACAACTGGACGAACCGGCGAACCATATTCCATCAAGCCGTGGTGGGCCAAAACAGTGTGACGCAACAACAACATTTCTTCGCTGTACAAATCCATGTTCATTTCATTGGCAGCTAAGACGATTTGCTCATCAATCAAGACAATGTGGCCAATCAGGTTTCCAGCCGTCGTATATTGCGTGGCGATTGGCCCGGTTAATTCGATCACCTTACCCAAATCGTGTAGCAAAGCGCCCGCGTATAGCAAACTAGCATCCAGGCCAGGATATTGCTTCACCACTGCTTGCGCCAAATGCACGATTGATAGCGTGTGGAAGCCCAAGCCACCGGCAAATGCGTGGTGATTACTCTTGGCTGCTGGATACTTGTAAAACTGGTCGTGGTACTTGGCAATCAAGTGACGCACGATACGTTGCCAAGTCGCATTCGTGATTTGGAACAAAATCGCTGAGACTTCTTCTTCCATTTCAGAGGCCTTCATTGGCGCCGCACTCATAAAGTCAGCTGGATCTTGTGGTTCACCGGCATGCGTTGGTCGCAAAGACAGTACCTTCAATTGTGGCTTGTCTTGATAAATTTGGCGAACCGCTGTCATAAAGACAACCATCCCGCTCTTTAAAGTGTTCGCTTCTTCTTGCGTCGCATCCCACTTCATCCCGCGGATTTCCATTGAACGGTCCGCAACCGAAACTGCCAAGTAACGCTTACCTTGTTGCGTCACGCGTGGATCAACTTCCTTCAATAGGACGTAAATTTCCATTCGTTCATCAACTTGATATTCTTTTAGTTGTTTTGCTTCTGTCATTTCGAAGCCCCCTTCAGTTCATTCAAATCCAACACATGGTCCGCAGCGACTTGGTGTGCCGTGAAGTACAAGACTTGTTGTTGGTTACCCGCCATTTTTTGTAGCATGTCAATCATGGCTTGGCGACGTTCACGATCAAAGTCTACAAACGCATCATCAATTAATAGTGGCAATTGAATGCTCTCCTTAACGGCTTGCACAAATGCCAGGCGCAAAGCAACATAAACTTGTTCCGCTGCACCCTTTGATAGCTGACTGACATTAAAGATTGCCCCATCATGACGCGTCACTTTAATTAAAGTCTTTGTTTGTGAAATTTGCGTATAGTTTCCTTGCGTTAAGCGTTGCAACAAATCGCCGGCATAGTGAATCAATTGTGGGAATCGGTCACCAATGGCGGCATCCAACGTTTTAGCAACCCATTCATTAGCCAAACGGTTCACGAAATAAGACTTCAAGTCAGCTGTGATAGCCGCTGTTTGGTCCGCGATTTGCTGTTGTTGGGTTTCGATTGACGTATCCGTCAACAAACGCTGTTGTTGGGCTTCCAAACGAGCCAGTGTTTGTTGCACCTCATTCACTTCTTCTTGCAAACGTAACGTCACTGCTGATGGATCAGTGTCATCCACCGTATCACTGGCAGTGGCCAACGCATTCAAATCAGCATCCCCAAGTTGTTCTCGCAACAAATCAGCTTCTTGCATCATGGCTTGGGTGCGGGCTGCCAGTTCACGTTGTTGCAATAGCTCACCGACGGATGTGACGCCCAAAACTTGCAACAGCTCATTCAATCGTTGCTGAAGTTTGGCCTTTTGCACCACTTGTTGGTCAGCCGTGCGGTTATTTGCCCGCAACTCAGCTAACTTTTGACGATAATCACTTTCAGACAATTGATATCCTAACCAAGCCAACTTCTCTTCCAAGGCCTTGTGTTGAGGCATGACAGCTTGTTGCGCAGCCATCAAATCAGCTAGCTGTTGCGCCATTTGGTGACCTAAACGCACATCAGGTTGCGCATTCAACACCATCTCCGGTGTCATATCACCGTATTCGGCTGGCAAATCAGTTGATGCCGTTACCCGCTTAGGCAATTTGAAGAATAGGAATGCCCCAATTGCACCTAATAGGATAATTGCTAAGATTCCCGGCAAAACTTGGTGACCAAGAATCAAACCCAATCCGGCAACAATTCCAAACGCGATTGCCCCAATACCGGCGCGCTGGTATTGCCCAGATACGGCAATTTGTGGGCCACCTTGTAATTGGTTGACGTGGAATGGCGTGAGTTCTGGTGGAAAGACTTGCCAACGGTACTTTGCTAACAACAAACTCGTTTGGTTTTGAATGTCAGCTTGGCGACGGGCAGCTTCACGTTGTTGTTGATTCAATTGATCCAACGCATTAACCGCTTGGGTCGCATCATCCAATTGTTCATCAGAAACGGTTGCTTCAACTGATACTGTTTCAAGCGCCAACAATTGTTGTTGCACCTGCTCGGCCTCATCAGCTAAGCGAGTATCAATTGGTTCCGGTGCATCTGCAAGTTGTGCCGTGAGCTGTTGCCAACGTTGGTACATTGGTACCATTTGTTGTTGCTTAGCTTGTGATGACAAATCGGTTGATAAATTGCGTTGGCGTTCAGTTAGCGTGGCCAACCGGGCTTGCGCGGCCTGTTGTTGTTCAGACAAAGCACGCAAAGATGGGCGCGCTGCAATAGCTGTTTGTAAGTTATCTTGCGCTGTCTGCAATGTTTGCAGCGCTTCGTTTATCGGGCGACGAGCTGTTTTCGTGACACCAAATTGGCTCACCGCCTCTTGCTCCCATTGATTTGCAATTGCTAACCATTGCTCCGACCCTGGCGTTGCCAGCAAGCGCAAGTGTTCCGCAAATTCATCAGGACGTAGCGCAAAGATTTGCGTCAACGCATCCTGATCGAAACTGAACACCGCTTGGTACAAGTCACGGTCAACCGGTCCTAACAGCTCAGCTAGCATCCCCTCTGGGTCCGCAAATTCTTGTTGCGTGTCAACCGCTACCAAGCGCGTCGTGGTTTGTGTACGTCCCAAACGAGTTAGTTCATACGTTGTGCCCTCTACTTCAAATTGCAGATGACCACCGTATGGGCCTTGCGCCAGTGGTTCGTAAGTATTAACCTTGCGACCCTTGGCTTGCGGGAATCCAAATAGCATCCCCAACAGGAACTGGTGCAATGTCGTCTTCCCTGCTTCATTCAGTCCTTGAATAACTTGTAAGCCATCCACGAAATCAAAACGTTGTTGTTGCCATTGACCAAATCCGACAATGGTTGCATTTTTAATCCACATCCGTCTGGCCTCCTTGTTCCGCAACACGTAATTTTGTTTCGACGGCTTCTTTGATTTCGGCCATCATGTCAGGTGACAAAAATGACGTCAAAATTGATGCGTCAGTCACCTGCTTCAACCCCAAACGTTGCAACATGTCAAAATTAAACACCGCATCAGCCGTCTCGTCCCAATAATGCCGGTCCACTGCTGGCAACGTCGCTGTTAGTGGCGAGCTATCCAACCGGACATCAAATACATAGAACGCATCATTCGACTTTGATGCACGTGTTAGTGCAGCCAATAATTGACCATTTTCAATCATTGACAACAATTGCGGCGCGTCAGTCTTAACTGTTAGCGACACCAATTCAAATTCTTCTGGCATCCCTAGTTCACGACGAATTTGCGTAACCGCTTCGGCTAAGTCACCCGTCAACGTTAGTTCATGTGTCGTCCAAACAATAGGCGCTACTGGCGTAAATTCTGGTACCAAGCGGTTTCCTTGATTCTCAACCAAGTAATAACCCTTTGCCCCACTTTCATTGCGGTTAAGTCCTTGCAGGCTACCCGAATAACCAGCAAACGGTTCTGCTTGCAATGTTTGACGCACGTGAATGTGGCCTAATGCCCAGTAGTCATAATGATGTGCTTGTAGGTCTTCCAAACTGAAAGGAGCATAATCACCCGTCCCGTCTTGACCAAGCGATCCATGGTACATCCCAATATGAAATGCCACGCTAGGTAGCTTGTTCGGGAACTTAATCGCCATGTCTTCCGTGATATGACGCGTTGTGTACGAAAAGCCAGTAATGGCAACGCGTTCTCCGTTAGTCGTCGTCAGTTGCGTAGTTGTGATATCAGCTGGCAAAACCGTGACATTTGCCGGCCAAATTGGCAAAGCTTGCCAATCTTGCACAAAATCGTGATTACCAAAGCCCATCACAACCGGAATATTAGCTTCATCCAAGCGTTGCAAAGCCGTTACCAACGTCAATTGCGCGCGCGTATCAGGTGTTGTCGTATCAAACAAATCACCAGCCAACAAAACGAAGTCAACCGATTCTGCGACGGCATCATCAACCAAGCGAGCCAACGCTGTTTCACTGGCCGTTTGCAAATTATTTTGTAGCCATGCGGGCACATTGGCCAACCCCACAAACGGATTACCCAAGTGCAAATCGGCTGCGTGAATAAATTTCATGCGGTCCACCACTCCTCTTAAAGTCTTTGTGTTCTATTATCCCTGATTAGTCAATATTAGGAAATACCTAACGTTGTTTCTTAACCTTTGCCCACAAGAAAAGGCGCCGCAATTTCTTGCGACGCCTTTGTCATATCAATTAGTCTTGGCCGTACAACTCAGCGATTGGCTTCGTGATGATGTTGTTGATTTCCATCAACAATTGGTTAACTGCTTGCTCAGCTTCCATCATCTTCTTCAAAGAATCGTGCTTGTCCATCTCACCAGCAATTTCTTGCCATTCTGCAACTTGCGCAGCTTCTGGCTCTTGACCAGCTTGCATTGCTTGGTTGATTTGCATTTGGGCAGCTTGGAAGCGTTGGAACACATCCTTAGCAGCTGCGTCGGCGTTCAATGCTTCAACCGCATCACGCAAAGTCTTGTATTGGGCCGTCTCGCGCAAATCAGCAGCAACTGCGTTTACGTTGTCATAAATGTTAATCATATTAATTAATATCCTTCTTTAAATTAGTAGTTCCATTATCGCATACTTTGGGGGCTAATTACCAAACAGACTTTGAATACCTGACCACGCTGCGTGCGCACCGTCCTTCACGTTTGACCACGCTTGGCTTGCACCATCCTTGATGTCTGATTGAATACCATCAATGGCGTTTGAGAAACCATTTGAAGATGAACTACCACTACTCTTACCGCTTTCTCCCGTGACCGTGCTCATCTTTTGACGCACGCTCTTAACACCGAATGCGGTTTGATCAGTATTTGGAATCACTTGCTCCAAAGTCGTCTTCATCAATGGCCCAGCTGTCATACCAAGTGATACTGGAATCGTTTCACCATTAGCCGATGAATCATAACCCGTCCACGTTGTGACCACCACATCAGGCGTGTAGGCGATTGCCCATGAGTCTGTGGCATTCGTTGCCGTTGAATCACTACCCGTCACCTCGGTTGTACCAGTCTTTCCAGCTACCGTGTAACCGTATGGATCAGCTGCTTTACCAGTTCCATTCGTGTAAACACCCATCATCATTGATGTCATTTCATCAGCGACCTTCTTTGACCAAAGACGCGTTTGCTTTTCCTTCGCTTTGACAATCACCTTGCCGGAAGAATCCACAATCTTCGTAATAAAGTGACTTTGACTCATCACCCCATCGTTAGCAAAACTTGTGTAGGCTTGTGTCATTTGCAAAGGCGTCACACCCTTTTGCAATCCACCGATTCCCATGGCCAAGTTCTTGTCAGACTTCTTCAATGGCAAACCGGCCTTAATTCCTGCGTTATATCCAACAGAGACGCCCATTTGATCAAGCAACCAAACAGCTGGAATGTTGTATGAGTTTTCAAGTGCGACGTACATTGGCACGTCTTCACTAGTGTAATCCGCATAATTTGATGGTGAATAACCATTCGTACCAAAGCTGGTCTTCTCATTCTTCAACTCAGAATCATACGAGAACCCACGTGATAGCGATGGTGCATAATCAACAATTGGCTTAATTGTTGAACCAGGTGAACGATACATGCTCGTTGCGCGGTTGAAGCCACGGAAGACGTGTTCGCCACGCCCACCAACAACGGCACGCACCCCACCAGTTTTAGCATCCATGACAACCGACGCCGCTTGTGAATCCCCACCAATTGGGTTCAACCAGCTGGTCTCATAATCATCTTGTAAGTTTTGTTGGTCCGTTTGATTTAACGTCGTATAAATCTTATAACCATCGTTCAAAATTTCTGATTCAGTCAAGCCATATTTGTTAATAGCCTCGTCAATAACGGCATCGAAGAAGTATGGATAGTTATAGTTCGAATTATCGACGTTGTGGTCAGATGCGCCAATCGCAGTTGCTGCATATTGATCAGCTTCTGATTGGCTTAACTTCTTGTCGTTCACCAAATTTTGCAAAACTTGATTACGACGATTTAACGCGTTCTTAGGATAATTCAATGGGTCATAGCCGTTTGGTGATTGTAACATCCCCGCCAGCATAGCACCTTGCGTCACCGACAAATCCGAAGCGTTAACTCCGAAATACTTCAGTGACGCATCCTGAATTCCCCAGACACCTTGACCAAAGTAAGCATTGTTTAAGTACATCGCCAAGATATCGTGCTTTGAATATTCCTTTTCAACCTGGATTGCCAGGAACAACTCGCGCACCTTACGCGTGATCGTTTGATTTTGCGTCAGGAACGCGTTCTTAACCAGCTGTTGTGTGATGGTTGATCCACCGGCTGAGGCATTGATACCACGAATGCGATACCAAACCGTCGTCAACGCACCACGGGCCATACCTGTCACTGAGAATCCTGGTTCATGATAGAAATTACGATCCTCAGTTGCCAAAACAGCATTCACTGCATTCGGTGAAATCTTATTAAAGGATACATACGTACCCTTTTGACCAGCAATTGAGCCAGCCTTATTATCTTTAACATCGTATATTTCGGTGGATGATTGTAGGCGTGTCTTTAGGTCTGACACGTCTGTCGTCTTTGCTTCAAATGTTCCGAGAACACTAATCACCAAGATTACCGTCAGAATAACAACACCTATCCAACGATTAATTTGGAACCGTGTCCAAAACGGTCCAAATTTCCGTCGTATCCACGCGAAAAATGCTTTTATTCGCGTCATCATATTATTGCATCCAGTTTGTAAAGCGTTGTGCTAACTTCTCGGCCGCCTCTGCTGATGGGCTGGTCACGTAGATTGTATTGTGTCCGGCCAACGTAGCAATGACTTCTGACAAGTTCGCAGCGTCAATCAATGCCGCCAAGCGGTTTCCGTTACCTTGCGTTGTCTTCACAACCGTCATAAACTCAACTCGCGTCACAGACACGGCTGTTTCGGCAAAGCCCTTTTGCACTTGCTCGCTATCAACAACCGGTGCATCTGACATCACTTGATAACGTGGACGACCCGATCCGTCAGCGCGACGAACAATGCGCATTTCCTTGATGTCGCGTGAAACCGTTGCTTGCGTCACTTCAATACCCGCAGCTTGTAGCGAGTTCATCAAACCTTCTTGTGAATCAATCACCTCGCGTGACAAAATATCCAAAATCAACGCTTGGCGCTCTTGCTTCTTTAATGCCATGGTTTTCAATCCCTCTTTTTTTTGCATATATAACTATAATTATACAGGTTTTTCGGTTTTCTGCCTTAAGTTCGGGCGGCAATAAAAAAAGACGCTACCCGCCTGCCGGCAAGTAGCGTCCTTCATATTTAATTACATAAATAGCATACGGAAGATTTCTTCAAACATGAAACCAATCAACCCAGCAGATGGCACCGTAATAATCCAGGCCATCACAATGTTCTTCAACGTGCTCCACTTCACGGCACGAATATCATCAGAGGCACCCGTACCAGCAATTGCTGACGTGACCGTGTGCGTCGTTGAAATTGGCGCGTGAATAAAGTAAGCAGAAATGAACAACACTGCTGATGAAACAGCTTCTGCAACAAAGCCCTTTTGTGGGCTCAATAGCGTAATCTTACTTCCCAACGTGTGAATGATACGTTGGCCACCAGCCATTGTTCCAACTGAGATGGCCAAAGATGCCATCAAGATAATTTGGAATGGAATTTCAGTTTGCCCTGGCTTAATACCAAAGAAACCAACTGGGGCAGCCGCCATAAACATCAATCCCATTGACTTTTGGGCGTCTTGCAAACCGTGTCCCAACGCCAATGAAGCTGACGTGAAAATTTGTGCTGTACGGAAGAACTTGTCCGTTTCCTTCAAATTGGCTTTCTTGATAATCTTATTCAAAATCACCATGATTAGTAGCGCTAGTCCAAATCCGACAACTGGTGACAACACCATTGGATCAATAACCTTTTCAACCACCTTAGCCAACTTAATGTGTACGTCGTTACCAGCGATTTGTTCAGCCAAACCAGCTCCCATCAATCCACCAATAATGGCGTGTGTTGATGAAGATGGCAACCCAAACCACCACGTAATTAAGTTCCAACCAATTGCACCTAGCAAAGCAGCAATAACCAAGAACAACTGTTGCTCGGCGCTCACCTGCGTCATATCAACGATGTCACGTGCGATAACTGCAGCAACGGCCGTTCCCATCAAGGCACCAATCAAGTTCATCACAGCAGCCATAATGATTGCTGTCTTCGCCTTCAAGGCACCAGTTGTAATAGCCGTGGCGATTGCATTCGCCGCATCGTGGAATCCGTTAACCCCATCAAAAATCAGGGCAACGATTATTACCACCGTTGCTAATACGTAGACTTCCATGTCTTTCTCTCCTGAAATACATTTTTACTTTTAATTTTTTATTTGTTAAAAAACAACAAAAATAATTATATCAGTAAATACGCGGTTTCTCGGATTTTGTAACAAAATTTACACTGCCGTACTATTCCTCAAAAAACTCGCCCATCGTACAAAAATGTACAATGAGCGATCTGTGTCTAGTACTATTTAATTCTTATGTTCAGCAACATAATCCACGAAATCTTGGAATACCTTCAAGTGTGTGGCATCATGATCAAACATCATTTCAGGGTGATATTGCACACCACGGACTGACGCGTCTTCCGTTTGGAATGCCTCAATTGTGCCGTCGCTCGCATAGGCTGCCGGCATCAACCCATCCCCCAAGCGCTTAATTCCTTGGTGGTGGAATGAATTAACAATCGGTTGATCACCAAACGTCCCCGCCAAAAAGGTTCCTGCCATGACATCAATGCGATGGGTTGGCTCATACCACTTAACCGGATATTGCATGTGCTTCACAACCGGTTGCCCATTCGCCGGCGTATATTGTGTGTTGATATCTTGAATCAAGGTACCACCAAACGCAACATTCAAAATTTGTGACCCACGGCAAATGCCCATCAACGGCTTTCGTTGTTTACGAGCCTCAGCGATGATGGCCAACTCAAACAAATCACGTTGGCGATCTGTTTCACCCATCTTAGGCGTTGGATCTTCACCGTAAAATAGCGGTCCAATATCTTGCCCACCAATCAACAATACCGCGTCGACTGCATTTACATATTCAGCCGCTTCCTCAGGTGTTCCCATCGGAAAGACAATTGGCAAGGCCCCTGCCTCGCGTAGAGCTGCGGTGTAATTTTGCTGCGTGTAATCAACGTAATTTGTGCCATGCTTTGGATTTACATGGTTCAAGTGATTACTTGGAATACCAATAGTTGTCACGTTTCTCCCCCACATTTCATTGACAAAAGATATGTCAGAATATTAAACCCAGATGAGAATTACGTCAATTGATATTGTCATTTACTAAAACCGAATGAAAAAAGGCCGTCGACTTCGTAATGAAATCAACTGCCTTAATCGTAATTACATTTCCTTTGGCGCCTTAACACCCAACAAACGCAATGACTCAGTCAAGACTTGTGAAACAGCCGTAACCAAAACCAAACGTGCGTTCAATTGACCGTCGTCTGCCAAAATCTTTGAGTTAGCGTAGTACTTGTTGAACGTACGAGCCAAGTTCAAAGCGTACTTTGCGATAACTGATGGTTCGCGATCACGCCATGCGCGACGAACAACATCGTTAAAGTCACCCAACAACTTTTCAGTCTCCCAAACGTTCTCATCAGTGATGACAACATCTGACAAATCAAGTTCAGGGTTACCCGCCTTACGCAAGATTGATTGTGCACGGGCATTTGCGTATTGAACGTATGGACCAGTATCACCTTCGAAACGAACCACTTCTTCCAACTTAAAGTCGAAGTTTCCGATACGTTCGTTCATCAAGTCGTGGAACACAACGGCTCCCGTTCCAACTTCGTGAGCAACCAATTCCTTGTTTGCCAAAGTTGGGTTCTTCTCTTCGATTTGCTCCAAAGCCAATTCAACAGAATCCTTCAAAACATCCTTCAACAAGATAATGCGTCCTGAACGCGTTGAAAGCTTCTTACCATCAACCGTAATCAAACCAAATGGGATGTGCTCAACATCGTCTGACCACTCGTAACCCATTTCCTTCAAAACAGCCTTCATTTGCAAGAAGTGCTCACGTTGCTCACCACCAACAACGTACAATGACTTGACGAAGTTGTAGTTCTTCTTACGGAAGATGGCGGCAGCCAAATCACGTGTCATGTACAAAGTGGCACCGTCAGTACGTTGAATCATGGCAACGTTCAAGTTGTACTTATCCAAGTTAACAACTTGTGCACCTTGAGATTCAACCAACAAGCCTTCTTCCTTCAACGTGTCGATAACGCCGTCCATCTTGTCGTTGTAGAAAGCTTCACCGTTGAATGAGTCAAACTCGATATCCAATGTCTCGTAAAGCTCCATGAATTCCTTCAATGATTCTTCACGGAACCATGACCACAATTGACGAGCTTCCTCATCACCGTCTTCCAACTTCTTGAACCAAGCGCGACCCTCATCATCCAATGCTGGGTTTTCCTTAGCTTCTTCGTGGAAACGCACGTAGTACTTAACCAACGTGTTGATTGGGTCAGCCTTAACTTCAGCTTCTGATCCCCACATCTTGTAGGCAACCATCAACTTACCGAATTGCGTACCCCAGTCACCCAAGTGGTTAATCTTGATTGGTTGGTAACCGTTGGCCTTTGAAATTTCAGCCAATGAGTTTCCGATAACCGTTGAACGCAAGTGACCCATTGACATTGGCTTAGCAATGTTAGGTGATGACATGTCGATCGTTACGTGTCCTGCTTCACCATCCGTGTTGTGACCGTATTCTTGGTTTTCCAAGATGGCGTGCAACACATCGGCACCAAAGTTTTCTTGGTTCAAGAAGAAGTTAACGTAAGGTCCGGCAGCTTCAACTTGCTTAAAGTTTGACGCATCGATTGCCTCAGCTACTTCAGCCGCAATTTGGTTAGGTGCCATGTGGCGTTCCTTTGCCAACAAGAACGTTGGAAAGGCAAAATCACCCATTGATGAATCCTTAGGCACTTCAACCTTTGACAAAATCGTTGCTTCATCTAGTTCAGGCACAACCGCAGCGACGGCTTGAGCCACTTGATTCTTGTAGTCCATCGGTTACTCCTCTTCTTCCTCTTCTTCAGCATCGTCATCTTCAAGCTTGATGTCTTCAGGAATTTCTTCTTCTTCCTCTTCAGTTTCATCAGCCTTACGTGGTGCTGGGTTGTCCGTCTTCACCAAAATCTTAGTTTCTGACATGCGGACAACGGCGCGGTGGTTGTATTCGTTAACCGTCGCTGTATCTTCTGGGTCATTTTCCGTAATCAAGACCAACAATGAGTGCTCGTAAATCTTTTCAACGATACCCTTAAAGTCGTGTTCGAAGTTGGCAAACTTCTTACCTTCAACGAAGTCACCCAAATCGAACTCTGACGTATTTTCTGCAGGTTCCTTAGCCATGGCACTATCCCCTTTTAATCTCTGCACATTTAATGCATTTATTCACTGTTTTAAACATAAAAAATCACCGATACTATCGGCAATTCTGTATATTATACCAAATTTTATGATTAAAAACTAGGCTTCCAATTCGTTAACAACACGTTGTGCAACTGCCCAGTCGTTTTCATATGGTGTATCTACGCCACCAATCTTTTGGTATTCGTCCAATCCCTTAGCTGCCAACACAATCACGTCGTTTGGACCTGCTGCCTTAATCGCTTTGGTAATGGCGATTGTACGGTCCATTTCGCGGTTAATCACCACATCCTTGTTAGTGATGGCCGCTTGAATTTCGTCTGCAATTGCATTTGGATCTTCGAATTGCGGATCATCACTGGTTAGGTAGACCACATCGGCTCCTTCACTGACTGCTTGGCCAATACCAGGGCGACGTGACACACCCTTGTTTCCAGGTGCACCAACCACAATCGTCAACTTTTCGACCGTTTCGTTTTGACGAACAAAGTTCAACAAAGCAGCGATTGAGGCATAGTTATGCGCATAATCCACGTAAATGGTTCCGTGGTTAGCTGACGTCAACACTTGCATGCGACCAGGAATCTTAACAACTTCTAGTCCTTCACGCATGGCATCTGGGTCAGCACCCGTCAATCGGGCAGTAATCATTGCTGCGACTGCATTCCCTTGGTTGAAGTCGCCTGGCATGTCCAAGTGGTATTCGCCGGCAATGCCTAGACGGTCAGCTTGTTGACCAGCTTGACGGACCGCAAACGTGCTACCTTGCAAGTCAGCTTCAACCGTTTCGTAATAAACGTCAGCCTTTGGTGAATCCTCATCTTCGCGACCGTATAACCAAATACCATCTCGTGGCACAGCCATTTCAGCATGTTCAATCAATTCGCTAAAGTGATCTGAATCGGCGTTCAAGATGATTTGTTCTGAGTGATCGAACAACATCATCTTGTGTTCCAAATAATCCTCGAACGTTGGGTGTTCGTTTTCACCAACGTGATCTGGACTAATGTTCAAGAAAATCCCCACGTTATAACGCAAACCGTAAACACGTTCCATCTTGTAGGCTTGTGATGACACTTCCATTACCATGTGCGTCATACCGTTATCAACGGCTTCACGCATCCAACGGAACAGGTCTAATGACTCGGGCGTCGTCAAGTGCGCGCGATAGTGGAACTTTGGGTCTGCCCCTGTAATCACTTGCAACGTTGATGACAACGCAACCTTGTCGTTCGTTGCGACACGTAGCATTTCGTAGGCCATGTACGTTGCAGATGTCTTACCCTTGGTACCTGTGATACCAATCAAGGCAAGGTCGTTTTGTGGATAGCCGTAAAACGCCATACTCAAAATACTCATGGCCGCTGGCACATCATCAACCACCCACGTTGGTAGCGTTGTGTCGTGGACAAAAGTTTCTGGTGCGACCAACGCTTTAACACCCTTTTGGATGGCGTCAGTCAAATATTCAGCCTTAAAACGTCCCTTAATAAAGAGCAACGTTTCAGGTTCAACATCATTTGAATTATAGGCTAAATGCTTGACCTCACCATCAAAGTCCGGCGCTGAAATCAATAAATCTTGATCGGCCAACAACTCAGTAATTTGTTGTGCTGTGAGTTCCATTTATCCTATCTCTCCTCTTCATTATCTATCTATATATTATTGCCATTCACCAGCTGCTTTAAGCTGTTGCAAAATCATGATGGCAGCGCGACCACGGTGTGCATAATGAACACGCTCTGGCATGTCGATTTCTGACAACGTCATACCATTTTCTGTAACCATTAATTCATCCAAGCCGTTGCGACCACCGCGCGGTTCAGTTGCTAACGTGATACCCCCACGTGCTTGACTGAAATACGTCTCGCCTGATGGTGCAATGACGACAAAATCGGCTTGCAAATAAGCAGTTCGGTCAGCATCATCTGGCAACTGCGCTAATACATACGCGTTAATTTCCGCATCCCCACGTAATTGGTGCGCCTGAAACTCGCGCATCGTTGTCACACCAAAATGATCCGGAATCGCTGGTACAAACAACGCTGAATCATCTGCCAAAATGTATTCATCTGGCAAAATCTCATGGATTGTTTGGGCCTTTACGCGTGCGTTTTGAGCCATATCATCAGTGGTCTCATCTGGAAATGTGATTTGCTCATGTAGGTCACGATAATTAATCGCTTCAACACCCAAAACCGCCAGATAATCAACTATTTCTGCTGTCTTATGTGAATTGTTCGAGGCAATTACCAATCGCTTTAACATGTCTTACATCCCTTCAGATTCAATCGCGCGTAGTGTGTAGAATGAACCGGTAACCAGAATCAAGGCTTCTGACGATTCACGAACACGACGCGCCAACGTAATCGCGGCACTCGGATCGTCCGCGATTTCAACGTCAACGTTACTCATCATCACAATCTTAGCGGCCAGTTCATCAGCTGACATGGCACGATCAGAGTCAGGCGTAACAGCAATCACCGTATCGACGTGTGGTAATAATTCTTCCAACATATCGTGGTAGTTCTTACCCTTTAGCAAGCCCAAAACAACGACCGGCTTAAATGGCAAGTGCCATGAACGAATTGACGCAACCAAACTGATAATACCGTCTGGGTTGTGCGCACCATCATACAAAATGTTGCGTTCCGCATCAAATTCCATACGGCCTTGAATCTTAACGTGGGCCAACGCTTCAGCGACGTCCACATCCTTGATTTCAAAGCCACGACTCTTAAGGACCGTGACAATTTGCAAAACCGTACTCAAATTATTCGCTTGGTACGCACCAGTCAATGACAACTTCAAACCTTCGAATTGATCAGCATTCAAGACCAAGCCACTTGGTGATGATTGCACAATCGTAATTACTGGCTTAGGGTTTGGATTCCAAATTGCGCCCACTTCTTCTGCCTTATCGTGCAACAAGTGGTACACTTCAATATCTTGGCCTGGGTAATTGACGATACTTGCACCTGGCTTGATTGCACCAGCTTTGTCTTGCGCAATTTCAAGCAGGTCGTTACCCAACAAACCAACGTGGTCATATGAAATCTTGGTAAAGGCCACGACCAATGGCTTTTCAATCACATTGGTTGCATCACGCAAACCACCCACACCAGCTTCAAGAATGACAAAATCCATTTCTTTACGGGCAAAGTAATCCAAGGCCACGAGTGTCCACCACTCAAACTTAGATAACGTATCTTCATCTCCGCCGTGTGCTGTGACTTCTTCTAGGACGCGCTTATAGCTGCTGACAAAATCAGCTTCACTAATCATCTCGCCGTTAGTTGTGATGACTTCACGATCATTCAAAATTGCTGGCGTTGAAAAATGTCCAACCTTGTACCCTGCTGTAACCAAAATTTTGGCCAACATCACACCAGTTGAACCCTTACCATTCGTTCCGACGATGTGAATCACACGCAGCTTGCTTTCAGGATGTCCCATCCAGCGCAAAATTTCTTGCAACATGCCAACGCGATTACCTGCTTCTGGTCGAACTCGCCAGGGACCGTCCATCTTCTTTGTAATCTGTTGATAAGTCTCAGCTGTACCCATATTTCCCTGTCCTTACTATATATAGTAGCTTTTGAAGTGTACAAACACACATTACGTGTTGGCTTTCGCTATAATAATGCCAACAAACTCGCTTTTCTAATGGTTAATTCTACCATATAAAGCGACCCACGGAACAATTGGACGAATCTTTTCTGAGATTGTCCTTCTAAACAAGCAATGTTCGGATATATAAAACATGTTATTTATTTCATATATAATATGATGACTTTTTCATTTGTCATTCCGGACGAAAACTGTTACATTGTTACTCGTTATTCTATTTTTACTTTGAATAAGTAAGTATGCATGAAAGGAATGGCATATGTTAAGCGTTGAACACTTGACGGTTGGCTATGAATACGGACCTGTTTTCACAGATTTGTCCCTTTCTTTTAATCCGAATGAGCTTATCGGTATTATCGGCCCTAATGGTGCTGGTAAGTCGACGCTCATCAAAGCGATTCTAGGAATTATTCAACCAACCGCCGGCACAATCACTTATGACGAATCGCCCGTTACCGGCCGTGTTCGTCGCGATAAGTTCGCCTACGTTCCCCAACGAAGCGACCTGGACTTAGATTTTCCAGTGAACGTTTTCGATTTGGTGATGATGGGCGTCCTATCGCAAATCTCTCGTTGGCATTCGGTCGGTAAAGCTGAAGAATCAATTGTTCAAAATGCCCTCGAGAAAATGGACATTGCCCACTTGGCTAATCGTTCGCTAAATGAACTTTCCGGTGGGCAGCGTCAACGTGCCTTGGTAGCCCGTGCACTTGTACAAGATGCAGATGTCTACCTATTAGATGAGCCGTTCGTTGGTATCGATGTGGCCTCTGAAGCACAAATTATGGATGCGTTACGTGATTTACGTGATGCAGGCAAGACAATCATCATTGTGCACCATGACTTGAGTAAGGTTGCAAACTACTTTGATTCAGTCATTCTGCTCAACCACGGTCTGCTCCGTCAAGGAAAGCCCGAAGATGTGATGGATGCCGCCACTTTGTCCGAAGCCTATGGTGATCACTTAATTATCATGGATCGTCATAATCACATCGTACAGGGAGGTTAACATGTCTGCGTTTATGAATTTCTTTCACGCACTCGGCGAATATACCTTTCTCCAAAACGCGCTGATTGCCGGCGCCATGATTGGTCTAATCGCTGGTATTATCGGTGCGTTCAGTATCTTGCAAGGTACCGCTTTGATTGGTGACGCGATGTCCCACGCGGTGTTGCCTGGAATCGCCATCGCAGCATTGATGGGCATTCCCTACTACTGGGGTGCTGGTGTGTTCGGCTTACTAGCCGCATTAGTGATTAACTTCATTTCTGAACACACACCATTGAAAACGGATGCTGCAATTGGTTTAACGTTCAGTACCTTCTTTGCTTTAGGAACCATCATTATGACGGCCGGGCATTCAACAACCAAGCTAACCGATATTCTATTTGGAAATATTTTGGCCGTTTCAAGCGGTGATTTGATTTCTAGTTTGGTGATTGGCTTGATTGTTATTGCGGTTGTGACGACTTTCTATCGCGAATTGTACTTAACAACATTTGATCGTTCATACGCCCAAGCACAAGGGATTCGCGCTAATCTATTCCGCAATATCTTAGTGGTCTTGATTACGTTGGTTATCATCGTTGCTTTGCGCGCGGTTGGCGTCATCTTGGTGACAGCATTGCTCATCACCCCCGCTGCCAGCGCACGATTGGTGGTTAAGCGATTCCAACCAATGATTTGGCTATCATCATTCTTCGGTTTGATAAGCGCCTTTGTTGGGTTGTTCCTCAGTTATACCTTTGACTGGCCATCTGGTCCAGCCATCGTTGTAACGGGTGCGGTTATTTTTATTATTTCGTTTTTGATTCACTTGGTTACGCGTCGTCGCATGCATGACCAAGCTACTAAATAGGAGTTTTATTATGAAGCGAGTTATTGGGATTATTGTTGCTATCGCTGTTATTGCTGGTGTTGTCTTTGGGTTGACGCACCGCAATTCAGCTTCTGATGGTCGTTCAAGCGACGGTCGTTTGAATGTTGTTTCTTCATTTTCAATCATTAACGAAATTAGCCAAGAAGTTGGTGGTAAGTACGTTAATGCACACACGATTACGGCGATTGGCGCTGATCAACACGATTACGACCCTACGCCTACTGACGTTAAGCGTACGCAAGACGCAGCTGTTGTCTTTGCAAACGGTTTGAACCTTGAAAAAGGTGGTTCAGGCTGGTTTGACAAGTTGATGAAGACAACTGACAAGCACTACGGTAAGCAAATTTTCAACGTGACTGACGGCATCGACACAATCAAGTTGACGACGGCCGGTGTTGCTGGTCAAGATAACCCTCACGCTTGGAACGGTATCTTGGAAGGTAAGACTTACGCTGCTAACATTGCTAAGGTGCTTGAAAAGAAGGATCCTGAGCACAAGGCTTACTACGCAAAGCGCGCTGCTGCTTATGAAGCTAAGCTGCAAAAGCTTTACGAGAAGTGGGACGCTAAGTTCTCTGCCCTACCTGCTGATGACAAGAAGTTGGTAACGCAAGAAGGTGCCATGGCATACTTCGCTCGTGACTTTGGTTTGAAGCCATACTTCATTTGGGAAATTGATACCGAATCAAACGGTACGCCTTCACAAATTCGCACGCTAGTTGAGGCGTTGCAAGGTGAAAAGGTACCTGCAACCTTCGTTGAGCAAGGTGAATCAGACAAGCCAATGAAGACGGTTATTTCACAAATCGACTCACACATTGCTGGTGAGTTGTGGACGGACTCAGTTTCAAAGAAGTCTGGTGTTGTGCCAACTTACTACGATTTGTTGAACCACAATGCTGAGACAATCTACAACGGATTGACTGGTAACGATAAGTAAAAAATTAACGCCTTGGATGTCATTTTTCGACGTCCAAGGCGTTTTTAGTTTGTAGTGTGTAGTTAGTGTCGTCGCTTGCGCGCCGAGGCATGGTGGGCGGTTGGGCTGGCGTTGCTCCGTCCTACAATATAAGCTGGTGGCGACGGAGTCCCGGTCTCACTAAGCCTCAGCGTGTTTCTGCGCCTGCCGGCTTGAAATCCACTGCTGCTAAGTGATTCCTGGTGCTCCTGTCCTCGCTTGGTCACCGGCTAATATCGCAGGAGCTCCGCACCACCAGCCCAACCACCCACCATGCCAGCAGCCAAGATAATCCACGTTAGCTTGATAGTCATTCAGGGTTATAGCTGTCCCAGATCAATTCGCAATTGCAATTCAGCTTGTTGCTTCTTAGTCATCTTCTTAACAACCAAATCATAGGAAGCATGAATCAGTTTCTTGATCCCTTCATCAGGAAATTCGTTTTTATCTACAACAATACTATTCCAGTGCTGCTTGTTCATGTGGTAACCCGGAATGATGAATGGAAACTGTTCGCGCAACTCGGTATTGATGTATGGATCATTCTTTAGCGTGATGACATTGTCATGCACAATGCCAAACATCTTGCCCATGATATCGAAATAATAAGTTTCCCAATCATCACGCCAATAGGCTTTGGCCCCTGGCAATGAGTTTGCATACGCGATTGCCATTTCTTGTAAAGGTTGGATTTTATCTTTTTTGTTCATAGTCCATTAAGCGTGAGTTCGACCATCAGCAATTGCATCTAGTAATTCTGCATCAGTTTCTTCTAGAATTCGATTAACAACCGTTGCAAGTGCTGGCAAATCAGATTTATACGTTTCCCAAATATCAGCCGGCGTCATAACCCGATATCCATGAGCAAAATAGTTGCGCATGCCAATAATTTGTTTCCACGGAATATCCGTATAAAGATTTTTCAGATTAGTAGACAACTGGGCAACTAATTCACCAATCGTCATGATATTCATTGAGATTGAATTGTAGTATGTCGCTGTTTGAACAAATACAGCAAAGTCATTTCGAGCCTCTTCACCCGTACGATTTGCCTCATCAATGTATTGTAAAATCAGCGACAGTGCCCGTCTGTTTGTTAATTTTTCACCCAACTAATAATTCCTCCGAAGATTTTATGCCTTCAACAATATCACCGCGATACTGACGATTATAATCAACTTCTAAATCTTCCAACGGGATAATATCAACTGTTTTCCCCAAAGCGGCTTCCAATTCAAGTCTAAATCCCTCGCGAGCAAACAGCCCTTTAACTTTTGAACCTTCACGAGAATACAACAAGTCGACATCACTTTGTTCTGTAGCCTCTTCACGAGCATACGAACCAAATAGAACCACTTTTTTTACGTCATATTTATCCGCAATAGGCCTAATTATGTCAGTCAAAGTTTCTACATCGTAAATCATCTGTCGCACCTCCTTATAATTTCCCTAATTATCTCATGTAGTTTTATAGATGTACAATAAAAAACGGCATCCCTGGTGCAGGATGCCGTTTAAGATTACGCTGTATATTTATAATAGTCCAATTCTGTGGAAAAACAACTATTTACGCTCGACGGTTGTATGTTAATTTCATGAATTTAATGCAAATCGTGCCTTGCGACCACATTATGATTTAATAAGGTCTTTAACATATCCGCTAATTTACCGGCTTGTTGCAGCTCACGAAGATCCGCTACCAACGCTTGATCATGATTGGTTAATGAATCGCTCAATTCCAATGATTCCAGATATTCATCAGCGACTGACAATTGATCATTCAACTTCTTCTCAAGCAACGGCACCATATCTTCAGCATCAACATACATGGTGAACGGCGTTACCCCATTCTGTTGCTTGGCATTTGGTTGTTGCACTGAGACGTACAAACTTTGTGGTGTTAAGGCATCATTTGATTGGGCAGCAATTTGGCTAATGGCCACCTGCATATCCCAAGCACGCTTGATATGATGCGCCAACTGTTTATAATACGTTTGCTTTGAATTCGTAGGTTGCTCGACTTTTTTAGTTTTTCCAAACATCATCATCTCTCCAAAAAAGAGCCTACCAAAATTCAGCAAGCTCTTGTCTACTAATTAATCTTCATGTAAGTACAAAGGCAAATCAATCAGGCTATTATCTGGCATTTCGTCCACATTGGCAACCATCGCAATGTGCGCCTTGTGGTCCTTAAATACAACAGGTGCGTCCCCACCATATTCACCATCTAAATTAATCATGACCTTAGCATTCTCATCCAACGGCTTGATTGTGACGTTCTCTGACTTCACGTAAAGCAAGTTTGGATTATCAACGTGCTTTCCAGTCAACACTTCAGAAATCAATTGCAAGATTTCAGCAAACTTTGTCGTCTTAACAACCAATAACGTAAACTTACCATCATCCAATTGCGCATCCGGCACGATTTGTTCGAAACCACCAACTGAGTTCGTCAATGCCAAGAAGAACATTGATGAACGACCTTCAAAGACACCGTTATCGTATTCAACACGCAAGTTCATTGGTGCGACACGCGTCAACATTTCGGCACCCTTAACGACATAGGCCAAGTAACCGTACATTGACTTCAACTTTGATGGCACTGAATAAGTCAATTCTGACAAAGAACCACCAGCTGCAATGTTGATAAAGTAGGTGTCGTTAGCTTGTCCAACGTCCATTTGCGCTGCCTTCCCCTTCAAAATCACCTTAGCGGCTTCCAAAGGATCTTCACGTGGGATACGCAAAGCACGCGCGTAGTCATTAGTTGTACCAGCTGGAATAATGGCCAACATTGGACGCTTCTCCAACGGTGCAATACCGTTCACAACTTCGTTAATCGTACCGTCACCACCGGCTGCAACCAACAACTCAAAACCAGCTTCGGCAGCACGACGCGCCTCATTCAATGCAGAATTTGGTTCAGCAGTCGTCGCAAAAGCACTTGTTTCATAACCTGCCTTTTCATAGACATTCAAAATATCAACCAAGTCGCGACGAATGGCTTCGCGACCAGACGTTGGATTGTAAATGATACGCGCACGCTTCATGGTGTTCTCTCCTCAAGTTTCAATATATGTATTGCAGACACCAAGTATATCGATGTCTGCATAAAATTATCTTATAAACGCCTGGCGCAACTTTGGTCACAACTGCGCTAAGTCAAAAATTTTCCGCACGCTTTCAGCGCACTGAGAAATTTTCGTCTTAGCTCCGGGTAACCAATTTTCTTGTTTCACAAGAAAACCGTTGCTCTATGCTCTTTATTCAGGCTTACGAGCGTTCAACCCAGCCATCAACAATTCGTTAACCACGTTAGGGTTGGCGTTACCCTTGGTTTCCTTCATGATCTTTCCGACCAAGAAACCAACAGCACGGTCCTTACCGTTGTGGAAGTCGATGATTGATTGCTCATTGTCATCCAAAATGCCGTCAATAATTGGCGTCAAAATAGCTGGATCTGACAATTGCTTCAAGCCGTTCGCTTCAACGTATTCGACTGGGTCTTCACCTTGCGTAATTGCTGCAAAGACCTTCTTAGCCATCTTCGTTGAAATTGTACCGTCATCAATCAACTTAATCATGCCGGCCAAGTGAGCTGGCGTCAAAGCAGTCTCTTCCAAATCAACTTGCTTCTCGTTCAAGAAGGCGTTAACGTCACCCATCAAGTAGTTAGCTGAACGCTTTGGATCAGCACCCTCAGCAACCGTTGCGTCAAAGAAGTTAGCCATGGCCAACGTTTGCGTCAACACTTCTGAGTCGTACACTTCCAAACCAAGTTCATCAACGTAACGAGCCTTACGTTCAGTTGCTGATTCTGGCAACTTCGCACGCACTTCTTCAACCCATTCGTCCGTGATGTGAACTGGCGTCAAATCTGGCTCTGGGAAGTAACGGTAATCATCAGCCGTTTCCTTCTCACGCATCAAGACAGTCTCGCCCGTTGCTTCATCGAAACGACGTGTTTGTTGCTTGATTGTGCCACCAGCCATGTAAATCTTAGCGTGACGTTCTTCTTCGAACGCCAAAGCCTTACGAACATAGTTGAATGAGTTCAAGTTCTTCAACTCGACCTTAGTTCCGTATTCCTTAGAACCAACTGGACGAATTGAGATGTTGGCGTCAACACGCATTGAACCTTCTTGCATCTTAACGTCTGAGATACCCGTAAATTGGATAGCTTGGCGCAAAGCTTCAAGGTATGCGTAGGCCTCGTCTGGTGATGAAATGTCAGGTGCACCAACGATTTCAATCAATGGCGTTCCTTGACGGTTCAAGTCAACGTATGAGTAACCATCCGTCCCGTGAGTGTTCTTACCAGCGTCTTCTTCGACGTGAAGCTCAGTAATACCAACGCGCTTCTTCTCACCCTCAAACTCGATTTCCAACCAACCGTTACGGCCAATTGGCTCTTGTTGTTGCGTGATTTGGTAAGCCTTTGGGTTGTCTGGGTAGAAGTAGTTCTTACGATCCCAGTGCAAATCGCGTGTCACATCGGCATTCAAAGCCAAAGCGGCCATCATACCGTATTCCAACGCACCCTTGTTAGCTTGTGGCAAAACACCAGGGTAACCCCAGTCGATAACGTTCGTGTTGGCGTTAGGCTCAGCACCGTATTGGACTGGTGAAGGTGACATTGCCTTTGAGTTGGTCTTCAACTCAACGTGGACTTCAAGTCCGATTGTCGTTTCAAAGTTAGGCACAGCCATTACTTGTTACCTCCTGGTACTTGTTCAAACAAACGTGTTGCTTGCTCGTATGCGTATGCAGCACGGTAAATCGTCTCTTCTTGGAAACGGTTTGCGATAAATTGCATACCAACTGGCAAACCATTAACAAAGCCGGCAGGTACTGACATACCTGGCAAACCAGCCATGTTAACTGGAATCGTCAAAACGTCGTTCATGTAAGTTACTTCTGGATCATCTTCGTTAGCACCGAAGTTGTAAGCAACGTTTGGTGTCGTTGGCGCGATAATCAAGTCGTACTTAGCAAAGACGTTTTGGAAGTCCTCGTTCATCAACGTACGAACTTGGGCAGCCTTCTTAAAGAATGCATCGTAAGTTCCAGCTGACAATGAGTACGTTCCCAACATGATACGACGCTTAACTTCGTCACCGAAGCCTTGTGAACGTGTTTGAACGTACAAGTCGTCCAAGTTCTTCACACCTTCAGGACGGAAGCCGTAACGAATACCATCGAAACGTTGCAAGTTTGATGAAGCTTCGGCAGAACCCAAGATGTAGTATGCAGCAACACCGTACTTGGTGTGTGGCAATGACACTTCTTCAACTTCAGCACCCAACTCTTCAAGCTTGGCGATACCAGCCTTGATCGTTGCCTTAACATCTTCGTTGATTCCGGCACCAAAGTATTCAGCTGGCACCGCAATCTTCATGCCCTTGATGTCGCCGTTCAAGTTAGCAGCAAAATCAGGAACCACTTGGTCTGAAGACGTTTGGTCCTTCTCATCTTGACCAGCCATAGCTGACAAAACGCGGGCGTTGTCCTTAACCGTACGTGTGAAGACACCAACTTGGTCCAATGATGACGCGAAGGCGATAACACCCCAACGTGATACACGACCGTACGTTGGCTTCATACCAACAATACCGTTGAAGGCTGCTGGTTGACGGATTGAACCACCCGTATCAGTTCCCAATGCAAATGGCACTTGACCAGCTGCAACAGCAACGGCAGATCCACCTGATGAACCACCAGGAACCTTTGTTTGGTCCCAAGCGTTCTTTGTCTTCTTGTAGTATGACGTTTCAGTCGTTGAACCCATGGCAAATTCGTCCATGTTCAACTTACCAACACCAACTGCACCGTTATCACGCAACTTTTCAACAACCGTTGCGTCATAAATTGGCTTGAAGTTTTGCAAAATCTTTGAGGCAGCCGTCGTCGTCACACCCTTTGTTACCAAGTTATCCTTGATACCGTATGGGATACCTGACAAGATGTTGTCTGGGTCGATACCAGCTTCATCAATTGCAGCAGCTTCTGCCAATGCTTCATCCTTCATCACCGTGATGAAAGCTTCATACGTGTCGTCTGTGGCAGCAATGTTATCCAACGTTGCTTGTGCCAATTCAACAGCCGTAATTTCCTTGTTAACGAGTTGCTCGTGCAAGGTTTCCAAATCTGTGTGCAAGAAATCCATTAGCCCTCTGCTCCTTCATCAAGAATAGCTGGCACCTTAATCAAGGTATCCGTGTGTTCTGGTGCATTTGCCAACAATTCTGCTGATTGGTGTGCGTTAACCGCAACGTCATCGCGCAAAACTGTGTGCATTTCTGTCACTGAATACGTTGGCTTTACGCCCTCCGTATCAACTTCAGCCAAAGTCGTCACCACTTCGAAAATCTTCTCCAAGTGATCTGTAAACATGTCGGCTTCAGCGTCCGTCAAAGTCAACTTTGCCAAGTTGGCAACGTGTTCAACTTCTTCACGTGTAATTTGCTCGTTTGCCATGTGTATTCCTTTCAAGCTGTAATAGGTTTATTTTACCAAAAAACCGCACTATTAGTACATATCGTCAGACAATTCTTCTGTTTTATCTTCACGAACTAAGAAGCGCAATCCCTTTGGATAGAAATTCTTCATTTGGCCATCAACCAACTTACCAAAACCAGTTCCGTTGCCACCGATTTCAAGCAAGTACCAACCGTTCTTATATTGGTCGCGATCACGAATCATGAACGTGTCACCGTGAACGTATTGGGCCCACTCTTCGTCAGTCAATTCGTAACGACGCGTAAATTGGTCTGGGTGAAGTGCCAACGCCAAGGCCAAACTTGGCTCAAAGCGCTTCTTCTTCAAAGTTCCCAAGTGAACCCCAACACGCATCACTTGAAGTCCCGTCAAATCAGGCGTTCCTTCTGGGGCTGCGTAGATTTGGTCACCAAAGGCAATCAACAATTCTGGGTCGTAATCTGGCATGAAGTCTGCACGGAATGCTTGCCACAATTCGCGTTGATCCTTGGTCAAGTTAGACTTAGCCAACTTAGGTTCCTTAGAAACGTAATCTTCATCCGTTTGATTTGAAATCAACTTGGCCATAAAGTGTCCTTCACCATCTGAGTGGTGTGGGAACAAACGCGCCGTCTTCTTCAAATCAGGGTTACCATCGGCCCATTCTGGCTTTCCATCATCCATACCTTCGTACTTGTCGGCATCAACAATTTCCAAGTCAGGTCGCTCGTTAATCAACCAAGCGATGATACGTTCATCTTCTTCTGGTGCGAACGTGCAAGTTGAGTAGACCAATTGGCCCCCCGGCTTCAACATCTTTACGGCTTCTTCCAAAATTTCACGTTGGCGTGCAGCGTTTTCTTCTGGGTAGTGTTCGTGCCAGTACTTGATTGCAGCTGGGTCTTTACGGAACATACCTTCACCAGAACATGGTGCATCCAACACAATCTTGTCGAAGTATTGTGGGAACTTTGGTGACAACTCTTGTGGTGAGTGGTTCGTCACAATCGCATTTTGGATACCAAAACGCTCCACGTTTTCACTCAAAATAGCTGCACGCTTACGGAAGATTTCATTTGAGACCAACAGTCCCTTTTGTTCCATAAATGATGCCAAGTGTGTGGTCTTTCCACCAGGTGCAGCAGCCAAATCCAGCACGCGCTCGCCTGGCTTAGGGTGAGCAAGTTCACCAACCAATTGGGCTGATGGCTCTTGTGAGTAAATGACACCCGTTGTGTGATCAACAGAGTGACCCTTTACGGCACCGAAGTTTCCCCACTTACCCCATGGCACCTTGCCATCGGCCGTGGTATCGTATAGATCCATGTTGGCCTTCAAGGGGTTTTGACGGAACGCCTTCACGACAGGCTTATCGAACGATTCAATAAAAGCATCTGCCTCATCGCCAAGTAATTGACGGTATTTTTCTTCAAATCCTTCTGGTAACTCCGCCATTCGGTATCTCCTTAAATCTAAGTATTCTTATTTATTTTACACGTTTTTCACCTATTTTAAAAACCTGACCTGTTGCGGTATAAGCAGCGAATTTTTAACTCGGTTTCAAAATATTATAAGGGTTGAAAAACAAACTGCATTCCCACATACTAGTGAGTGCAGCAAGGAACGGTTTGGCCACCGTTTCTTACTGTGACAGCGTGTTTAGGTTTGCATATTTGTCACTGTCTACCCTTAAATTTTCTGGGAACCGAGGTGGACAAACAAGATGCTTCCCAAGACTATCCTGAAATGGTTTGGAAATGGTTAACTTCGATGTTTTCAGTCCCTGGACTGTAGCTGTCGTCGCGATAATCGTTACGCCTCGAATCATTTACATGCTAGCCGTGGCTTACGTCATGGTAAAGCGTGTGAACTTCGAGACACGAAAAAAGCGTCCACTGCGTAAGCAGTAGACGCCCCATTGTCCAAACCTAGGAACCTGTCGGCCTAGCGAAGCTGCCACTTCGTTAGGCTTTTTCTATGTCTAAAGTATAACATAGTCCCCGGTATCGTGGAACTTTACTTCAATTATTACAGTGACAACTTCAACAACTTCTCAAGATAACGGGCCAAGCCGTCTTCTTCGTTGGTGTATTCTGTCATATCGTCGGCAATTGCCTTTAGTTCAGGGTTTCCGTTCTTCATCACCACACCGTGAGTTGCGTAGCCAATCATCTCGAAGTCGTTCATCTCATCCCCAAAGGCATAGATATCATCCTTCTTAATGTCGTAGGCCTTACGCAGAATATCCAAACCAGTATCCTTTGAAACACCAGCTGGCGCCACTTCAAGAACTGGTGATTCACCACCCCAAGTCTTCACGTTCACGCGGTCAGCACCGTAGCGCTCCGTGACAAAGTGTTGAATTTGTGATTGATGCAAGGCATTTTCGGCGTGAATCAAGATGGCATTCACGTCCGTTTGCAAGTTCAAACGATCCAACATCTTACGGTTTGCTTCGTCTTGTGGGAAGAAAATTGCATCTTCTGTATTACGTTGTGGGCCATTGCCATTTGTCCAAACGTCATTTTTACTTTCCGCAACGACAGTATAAATACCCATCATTTGCGCATTTTCAAGCAGGTCAAACGCAATTTCACGGTCGATATTAAATGAATACTCATGTTCCCAGTGTTGGCGTGGCTTGTGACCCAATGACCCGTTGAAGTTAATCATTGGTGACTTCAAGCCCAACGTGTCGTAGATATCCATCGACAAACGCACGGGACGTCCCGTAACGATTGACACAATGTGCCCGTCAGCTTGTGCAGCTTGCAGCGTACGACGGGTACGGTCTGAAACCTCACCTGCGTCATTCAATGTTGTCTTATCCAAATCAATTCCGATTAGTTTGCGTTCCATGCGTTAGACCCCTCTTTTGACTCAATTGGTACTATGTTAGCACATTTCGTCCAAAAGAGAACTGAAATTCCTGATGACCTAGTCGTTCACAATTGGGACCATCAATTCACTGTTAGTCGTATCAATCGTGTAGCGAATATCTTGGTTACCACGCACCGTCATTTCAAAGTCCGTTCCATACAAAATCACACCCAATTGGTGACCCGCCTTCAAACGATAAAGTGTTGGTTGCAACGTCAAGTTAAGCGTCACATACTCATCAGCTACCAAATCATCAACTTGCCATGGCGCAGTGCGGTTTTGCAAGTTCATGTGACCGATACTAATCATCTTTTCCGTTGTTGGCTTTTGCAACTTGAACTCTACCAATGGCGTTGGTTGCCATTCCGTACCGCGGTCAATTTGTTGACCAAGTGGCGTTGGCGTCGCACCTAAACGTTGGGCTTCTCCATAGTCAACCAGCATCGCGCTCACCAAGCCAAAATTTTCAGATGACTTGATCCGCAACTTTACTGTCACTTCACCATCAATCACGACATCGTTTTCGAATGGTGCTTCGGTGAATACCAAACGATTGACTTCAAAACGGTCATTTTCTTGCTTCAACATTTCAGTACGCCAATTATTAAAGTCGCGCTTGTAACTCTCGAAATCAGATTCAATTTGCCAATCTTCGTAGCTCATCTCATCATCCCCAGTTAGCGGCAAAACAACCGGTTCAGTTTGTCCCCAGTTTTGGCGTGTTTCCCACGTTTCAGCTTGGTCATTTGCCTGCCAGGTGACATCCGGCAACTGTGTTTCAGCTTGGTTAGCAACACCATAAAGCTTGTGTGACAACCACAAATTCATTTGATCTGAGAAATCAAGCGAACGATTGTTGTTGATGTAAATGTGTTGTCCTTGGTGCAAGTACAACTTCTTGGCAACGCCACTCGCTTGCAACGCTTGCCACAAGCGGAATACTTGGCGTGGCTTAACGTTCCAATCATTCAAGCCATGAACCATCACCACGTCAGCTTTAATTTCTGAAACATGTGGCAAATAATTGCGGGCATCCCAATATGTATTGTAGTTACCCGACTCACGATCCATCATCTTGTCAGTTTGGACTTGGAAAGCCGTCCACTGATCCTTCGTGCGGTGCCAGTCAGCTGAATCGTGCATGCGTGAATAAACCAATTCCGCCAGCACATCCATATCTTCACCTGGGAAGCCACCTGGTGCAATGACTAGCCCATTGTCACGATAGTATTGGTACCAATCTGAAATAGCTGCTTCAGAAATCACGGTCTCCAAACCAGCAACGCCAGTAGTTGCGACAGCCGTTGCCAAGGTTCCCAAATATGACTTTCCCGTCATCGCAACCTTGCCGTTTGACCAATTAGCCTTAACGGCATAACCCGAAGTACGGTCTGTGAAGGCCACGCGATTGCCAGCCAACCATTCAACAACTGCCTTCATTGAAAGCACTTGTTCTGGCGAACCAGTATCTTGCATCCCATCTGAATGACGCGTACCCACACCTGAAGAGTATGCAACCGCAAAACCACGCGCCAAGAAGTAATTGTTGATGTCGACATGACTCGTTGCCTTGAAACTTTCCGTTGCTTCATCAGCTTCAGCAACAATCTCATGTGGTTCAGCATCCGGTAGCGTCACCCCTGGGAATGCAATATCTTCATAGCGCACGTTGTTAGGTGTCTTGTGACTTAGTGGCACATCAACCGTGTGCAATTTAGCATCATTCGCCTCGTTGTTCAATCCTTGATAGTAAGGTGACGCCGTAAATAAGACGGGTACATCAACTGACGTATCAGGTCGCAAAATTTCAACGCGAACCAAATCACGAACGCCATCTTCATCCGTATCCACATCCGTTTCGACATACACAACTTCTTTAATTAGCGCACTAGTATCAAAAGTCGCCATTGCTTTTCCGTTGAAAAAAAGTGGCAAATTCGTCTTAGCAAAGTAACCACGGCTGGCCAAATCATCGATAAATTGCAACCCACCGGCTGTATGCGCCGTCAGCAAAGCATACCAAGCCGTAAGAACATCATCTACGTCCCACTTGCCAAGCTTCTCGTACAGCGGTAGTCCAATAGCATGAACTGCTTGCATTGGTTGATCAATTTGGTAATCGACCGTTTCCGTGAAGCCAAGCAACTGCAATGCAACTGCGTCAAAAATCTCAGTTGTTAGTGGCGATCCACTCTGCAAAAATGTCGCAACATCACGATTGTTATCAACAGCTATCTCACGCAATTTTGGTGTTGCGTCATGATATTCAGGAAAGGCTTGCAGCAACAATGCTTGCCAAACGGCCATTGCATCAACACCCATTGCATCAGCCACTGTTTCATCGTAAAAGCCAATTTCTGTCAGTTCGTGCACTTGTTGTTCGAACGGGGTCTCGACCACCGCATACTGATTTATTTTCATTAATCTGGACCCCCAATTTGTTACGTCTATTATACCAAAAATGAGATTATCATGAGATAGCAAAAAAAGCCCCCATTTAAGAAAAATGATGACCTTCCAGTAACTACATAAACATATTCAAAATAAGCACGATAATCAAACCAACCACCGCAATCAACGACTCTAGGACCGTCCAAATCTTCAACGTTTGCTTGACGTCCAAGTCGAAATATTCTTTAAACATCCAGAAGCCAGCGTCATTCACGTGCGATGCCGCTAATGACCCAGCCCCAATTGCCAGTACCATCAGCGCTGGATCAACGCCAGCTTGCGTCATTAAAGGTTGTACCAATCCAGCAGCAGTCAAAGCAGCAACTGTCGCTGAACCAAGGGCTACGCGCAAAATGACGGTGATGACCCACGCCAAAATAAGTGGCGAAATATGAACATTCGCAAATAGCGTGGCAACTTGATCAGAAATACCACCATCAATCAAAATCTGCTTGAATGCCGCACCACCACCAATAATCAACAACAACATTGCAATCGACTTAACTGATTCTTCAACAGTATTCGTTAATTCTTTAACCGTCTTACGCTGGTGCCAGCCCATTGACCACAAGGCAAACAATAGTGAAATAATCATTGCCCCCACCGGGTTACCAATCATTGCCACAAAGGCATCGAGTCCCTTTACCTTGGAAGCATCAAACGCCTTACCGTCGTTAACGACAATTGAATAGATAGTTGTAATTCCCATCAAAATAACTGGGAAAAGTGATGTGAGCAACGACAACCCAAATGATGGTGTTTGATTAAGTTCAAACTTCTTCATTTCCCCAAACGCCGTCAATTCAGACTTCACCGTAAACGCTTCTGGCGCATACTTTTTCGCCAATTTGGCAAACACCGGACCGGCGATAATAGCGGCCGGAATGGCAACTACCAAGCCAAGCACCAATACCTTACCAGGGTTGGCACCTAGGGCACCCGCAATTGCAGTTGGCGCTGGGTGCGGTGGCAAAAATCCGTGTGTCACTGACAACGCAGCCGCCATCGGAATTCCCAAGTATAGTAGCGGCACACCAAGTTCAAGCGCAATGGCAAAGACGATTGGAATCAACAACACCATACCAACTTCAAAGAAGAGTGCAATCCCGATAATAAACGCTGCAATCATAACCGCAATTTGCACGCGCTTGCGACCGAATAAATTAATCAGCGTATGCGAGATGCGGTATGCCCCTCCGGCATCAGCCACCAATCGCCCCAGAATGGCCCCAAAACCAAAGACAATTGCTAATTCACCTAACGATCCACCGATTCCATTTTGAATCGAAACTGGAATCTGGGCAAAATTCATCCCCAATCCCAGTCCAACCGCTACTGACGTCAAAATCAGTGCGATAAAAGTATTCATTTTGACCTTAATAATCAAAAACAACAGGAGGAAAATCCCCAACAACAATACGAGTAATGAGCTCATAACGCAAATCTCCCTGCATCTCAAAAATATCTCAAACAATAACGTGCCTTAACACGGTTACTATTATAAAGTTAGTTAAACTAAATGTAAACGCTTTCTTTGTTTAGTTTAACTAAACGGAAAATTGCGTAGTAAAAAAGTCGGGTGCTACACCCGACTTCGTTGTACTTAGTTTTCAATTGAGATGACACCGTTGGTCGTTTGAATCTTCAAAGACTTCGTTGCATCACCAGTTTGGTAACTCTTGTCATCGTCACCGTTTTGCACATCTTCAACATGCACATAACCATTATGTGTTGATGCATCCAAACCTGGGAAATGGCTATCTTCAAGCTTGATCATGCCGTTTGTTGATGTGATGTCACTCGCATCCGTCAACGTCAAATTTTCAGCCTTGAATGCACTGTTTTGACTCTTTGAATGCACGGCATGCAAGTTCGTATCTTCAAGTGCAATCGCACCATTCGTTGTCGTAATGTTTAGCTGATCACCTTGCAAGTTTTCAAAGCGGACTCCACCGTTTGAGTTGCTTACTGTCGTGTTCTTAACGTTCTGTCCTTGGACAATCATGCCACCATTCGTTGTCGTAATCTTCAAATTATCCAAGTTAGCTGAGAACGGCACCGTAACCGTGACCTTTGGATCATAATTACCAAATGAGAAAATCATGTGGTGATTGTCATCCGGTGCATCAATACGCAATGTCTTATCTTGTAAATCAGTTAACACCTTGTTTGATGTGCCAGTCGCCTTCACACCCCATTCTGTACCACGAACGATTTCCACCAGGTTATTGCCGGCATCAACTTCAAGGTTTTGCACTTGGGCATCCTTAAATGTCTTGTGTGTCGTTGAAACATTAACAATCTTTGGGCCCTTGTCCCAAGCAATGTTCGTTTCCGCACCAGCACTCAAGCCCCCCACAATCATCACGCCACCAAGCACCATACCAGCAGCGCCAATAATCAAAGTTTTCTTCAAATCCATGCGCTTACACCTCCTGTGCAGGTTCGACACGATTCTTGCGAACCAACTTGCGACCAATCCACTTTGCAAAGACAATGACTTGTTCAAACAACCACTTCGTCGCGCGCCAAACTAACGGTGCGAAGAAAATTGTTGCTGCCGTTGCGACGATTCCAACCCCCATAAAGAAGATTCCCGTTGCAACTGATTGGAATAGCAAAATAATACCTGAAACAAATGCAAAAACACCTACTGCCAATGCAGCAATAATTGTCGCGTAAATCGCAAAGATGACCCCGATGAAGGCCATGAACACGCCAAACAAGACTGCGATTAGCATCAATGCAACTGGAATCAAAACTGGGGATGCAAACAATCCTAGAATGATCAACCAAATCAATGTTGCACGATTTTTAGTACGCTTACCAGCTGGCATGTCAGTTGCTTCTGGTGCATCGTCCACTTGAATGAAGTACTCCAACTTCAACTTGCGGGCGAATTCCTTTGGCGTGCCATACTTTTCAACGATTTGCTCGGACGTTAACCCCGCATCCATCATTTGTTCCTCATAAAACTGTAGCAGTTCTTCGCGCTCGTTTTCCGGCACCCCGGCCATATAGCTTCGCACGTCTGCCAAATACTCATTAACCATTATTGTTCCTCCAATAGCGAGTCAACTGCGCCACGGAAAGCGCCCCAACTATCTTTAATTTCTGTCAAATGTGCTTGCCCGTCAGCGGTCATTTTGTAGTAACGTCTAATGCGACCTTCGAATGGTTGGTCATACGTTTCCACATACCCATCTTTCTTCAGGCGGCGTAGCACCGGATACATCGTCGACTCACTAACGTTCAGCAAGTCTTGCATGGTTTTCGTGATGATATAGCCATAGGTATCTTCCTTGGCTAGCATCGCGAGAACCGAACCGTCCAATACGGTCGTCGGTACTTGAATATTCATACCTGTCTCCTTCGTGTGATATAACACTATTTACGATATAGTATATATTATACGAGATATAATGATATGTCAAACATAAGCACTTGAAACAAAAAAGACTTCGCAGCGAACACTGCGAAGTCTTGATAAATATCTATTAGAACATGTTACGAACCGTTTCAACGATCAATTGGATGTTCAATCCAGTCAAAACGATAAATACTAGCCAAGCAATAACCGTCATCCACTTAGGGTTAACGAAGTCTTCGCCCATCACCTTCTTTGATGATGTGAACAAAATCAATGGTGCCATCGCAAATGGCAAGGCAATTGATAGGAAGACCTGTGAGTTAATCAATAGGATGTCCAACTTTGACTCGTCACCACCGTAAATCAACGTAAAGGCGATAACTGGTGCCAAGGCCAATCCACGTGTGATCACACGACGTGCCCACATTGGAATCTTCAAACGCAAGAACCCAGCCATGACAACTTCACCAGTCAACGTTCCTGTAATCGTTGAGTTTTGACCTGACGCCAACAACGCAACGGCGAACAACGTTGACAAGATTGGTGAGGCAATTGCACCAGCAACCTTGCTATCTGACAAAGCTGAGTACATTTGACCAAACGTTCCAACTGAATCAGCGTGACCGAAGAACAATGATGCTCCCAAGATCAACAACATTGAGTTAACAACGAAGGCCAACGTCAATTGAATGTTTGAATCCCATGTCATGAAGCGAACAGCTTCCTTCAATTCAGCCTTGTTCTCACGATTAATCTTACGCGTTTGTGAAACTGATGAGTGCAAGTACAAGTTGTGCGGCATAACCGTCGCACCAACGATACCCAACGTCATCAACAATGGTGAATCAACACCCTTTGGTGCGTGCGTGCTTACAGCTTGCAATTGTGGTACGTAGCCACCCAACATCGCAACGATGTCTGGGTTTGATGAGATAACCAAGTAACCGAAGATAACCAAAATAGTCAAAATCAATGTAATAACAATTGCTTCAATCTTACGGAAACCAAAACGCATCAACAACAATAGCAAGAACACGTCAAATGCTGTCGTCAAAACAGACGCAATCATTGACCAGCCGAACAGCAAGTGCAACGCAATTGCTCCTCCGATAACTTCGGCAATATCAGTGGCAATCAACGCCAACTCAGTGATAATCCAAAGGACGAAACCACCTGACTT
Source organism: Weissella confusa (assembly GCA_016466735.1). GTDB lineage: Bacteria > Bacillota > Bacilli > Lactobacillales > Lactobacillaceae > Weissella > Weissella fermenti. Next base: position 48,077 of record JAAOED010000007.1, read on the forward strand.
ACTCGTACGAGCACGTGTAGCTTGGGCCAAGTCTTCGCGCTTAACCATTCCCAACTTACCAGCCATGTATTGCAACATCATTGCGATCAATGATGAGACCAATACGACTGACAAAAGCGTGTAGTGATAGTTCGCACCACCCGCAACAGACGTTACCCAGTTACCTGGATCCATATAACCCACGGCAACCAAGGCTCCAGGACCTGAAAAGGCCCACAACTTACGCCAGAATGAACCGTTCTTTGGCACCTCCACAGAACCGTTCACATCGCCCAAACTTGCGTCAGCAGTTGCATCGCCGACGAAGCCAGGCTTCTTTGTCATTTCTTCAGACATGACAAACCCTCCTACTATGTTTTAAAAACTCATAGCGAGGTTTTCCCCAGTGTACTATTAACTTTTATCTTAGTTCATAGTGCTAAATAAATTTCATAAAGGATTTCGTCCAATCTTTTCAGATTGAAGGCTTATGACTTTCACTTAACCGGGGCTCCTCACCCGCAAGAGTTAGTATACAGGGTGAATGTTTTTTAAGCAATAGTATTTTTTCACACAAGTCAAAAATTATTCATACGTATGATGTTTTTTAGGTTTTCACTTTCTAAAAATAAGAAAAGCACATGTTGCCATGTGCTTTTCTTTAGTCAACGAACCAATCCATTAGATAGTCATCAACAAAATGACCTTTTAAATAAAATTTGTCTTTTAATTCACCAACTTTTTTAAAGCCGGCTCGTTCATACAAGTGCATTGCTTTGGGGTTCGTTCCCAACACCCGTAAGGTAATTTTGTGCATTTTCTCTTGACGTGCCAATTCTTGGAGCCACGCTAATAATTGACCACCAACACCTTGACCTTGCGCAGCCGGTGCAACACCAAGGCCGATGTCCCACTTATACTGATGACTTGGAAAACGTGACGAAAATTCAACGTATCCCAATACAGCATTATTCTCGTCAACCGCAACGCCGTGACGGCGTCCTTCAGCAACCATCGCGGCTTGAAATTCACCGGCATCCAGCCATTTTTGCATGGCAACGGGGGCATTTGTATCATTCCAAACGACCTCATCAATTGCCAAAATACCAGCGTAATCTGCTAATGCCTGTGCTTCTCTAATTTCCATTCTGACTTACCCCCAAATTAAAACCCCATACCAACGTGGCACAGGGCTTCATATCTATTACTTCTTAGGTTCTTCCAAATCGCAACGGGCGATCATTGATGACACCTTGGCGTGACGCGCAACGTAGACGGCTTGAGAACCCAATGATTCCCACCAGCCCTTCTTTGAGTGCGCCCCAACAATAATCATGTCAGCATTAACGCGTGGTGCGATTTCTTCAACCAACACTTCACCGGCACGTTGACCGCTGTCAAAGACAACTTCAACATCCTTAACACCGTGTGCTTCTGCATATTCCTTGTAACGCGCCAAGTTGGCTTCCAATTGGTCTTCAACCGCTTGAACAGTTGGTAAGCTCAATACATCAACTGCTGACAACTCCCCCAATTCCAAAATTGATGCGATGATCAACTTTGCGTCGTCTTCAACAGCTTGGTGAATCGCGTTCGCCAAAGCCACGTGACCTTGTTGTGATTCATCCACACCTACCAAAATACGTTGAAAATGCATTGGTTCGATTTCCAAATTCAATTCAGCTACCATGTTAATATCCCCCATATTTATATGATGAGGCAAGTATATCAAACCAGCAGTATTTTTTCAGTGCTTAACCTGCGAAAATTATTAGAATTTTCTAATCGACAATTTCAGTTGTCTCGCCGTCGCGGAACGTGATTGCCAAACCACCAAGCAACTTGCGCATAAATTGATCACCAGCAACCAAATACTTTGGGTGACCCTTACGACGCAACATAGCCCCAACTTCACCCTTTGATACCTTGAAGCCAGCTGCTTCCCAGAACTCAATCAAGTCTTCATTGCTGTAAGTCATCGCAATCTTCAACTTCTTAATCACGACATTGTTGATGTCGTTATCACGTTGCATGCTGTAGTCAGGTTCAACTGGTTGCCCATCTTCATCCTTCTTTACACCACGTTGTGAAATGATCAAACCATTCATGAACTTCTCCAAATCGCGACGTGACAACTTTTCATCACGAGATGTATCTGGTTCTTGCTTGGTCATAATGTCTTGGTATTGATCCTTGGTAATCGTCAAACCGCCAAGTTCAAAAATCTTAATCATGTCAGCATTCTTAATATTGTAGATAAAGCGAATGCGACGCACGATATCATTGTTATTCATTGTCGTTCTCCTGTTAAAAAACGCCGGACAAGCGTCCGACGTTTGCGTTCATTCTTTATCACAGCAGCTGTTGGTCTAAAACCCCTGACTTCAGTCAGGCGTAAGACCAAAGACGCACCTGATAAGGGCGACTTGGTCACGTCGGAGTTTAAAACCTCCGACATTCCCAGTCTGCTTTATTATGCACGTGAAGCGTTGACTTGGTCCAACGTTGGGATTGATGGTTGTGCACCAGCCCCTTGTACCGTAATTGCGGCAGCTGCGTTGGCAAAGCGCACGGCTTCCTCAACGTTACGCATGTCGGCGTCCAACTTAGTCGTCAATGCACCGATAAACGTGTCACCAGCAGCCGTCGTATCAACTGCCTTCACCTTCAAAGCTGGCACGAAACCATTTTCGCCATCAGCCATGTAGAAGTAAGAGCCGCGCTCACCAACTGTGATGATGACGTTCTTAGCACCCATTTCTTGCAAACGCTTGGCAGCACTTTCCATCGACAAATCATCCGTCACTGGAATGCCAGTAATGATTTCAGCTTCCGTTTCGTTTGGTACCACCAAATCAGTCACGGCAAACAACTCGGCTGGAATGTCCTTCGTTGCTGGTGCTGGATTAAGAACCGTCATCACGTCAGCTTCCTTGGCGCTCTTAAAAGCGTTCAAAGTGGCAACCATTGGCGTTTCAAATTGTGCAATCAACACATCTGATGCCTTGATGGTATCCTCAGCAGCTTCAACGTTTGATTCGTTAACTTGGCGGTTAGCCCCACCCAAAATCAAAATTGTGTTGTGTGAGTCAGCTTCCAACATGATGTAAGCTGCACCAGTTGCGACACCTTCAAGTTCAGCAACGTGGGTTGTATCAACACCATCTGCCTTAAGTGCACCCAAAAGCAATTGCCCATTTGCATCTTGGCCAACGGCACCGATAAAGTTAACATCCCCACCCATGCGCTTTGCAGCGACGGCTTGGTTAGCACCCTTACCACCAGGGGCTGTTGAGGCGTCGTCCATCGCCATCGTCTCACCTTGTTGTGGCAAATGTGGAATGTGCAGAATTGTGTCAGCGTTCAAAGAACCCAAAACTGTAATCTTCTTCATGTTGTTCGCTCCCTTACTACTTATCAACTTAGTATAACAGAAAAAGCGCCCCACTACCCGCTTGGATAATGGGACACTTTCAATTAGTTGTTCTTCAAAATTTGATCGATGGTTGCCAACTCTTCAGCTGACAAATCCATGTTATCGCGGACCTTCACGTTGTCCAACAAGTGGTCAACTGATGAAGCACCGATAACGATTGATGGGACGCGGCGGTCACGAAGCAACCAAGCCATAGCCAATTGCGCCAACGTTTGGCCGCGGTCTGCAGCCACCTTGTTCAACGCGTTCAACTTAGCAACCGTACCTTCTGGATCTTCCTTAATGAAAGCATTCGTACGGTGCAAAGGCATGTCAGCTGGGAACCCATCTAAGTAGCGGTCCGTCAACAGCCCTTCAGCCAAAGGACCGTAGGCAATCAAACCAGCGTGGTGCTTGTCCAATTCGGCCAACATATCCGTCGTTTCAGCTTCACGGTTAAACATGTTGTATGACATTTGGTTACCAATAAATGGTGTGTGCAATTCATCAAAAATTGCCCCAATTTCAGCAACTTGCTCTGTCGTGTAGTTTGAAACACCTACGTACAACGCCTTACCTTGGCGAACCATCAAGTCCAACGCTTCCGCCGTTTCACGCAAGTTTGTGTTTGGATCCCAACGGTGTGCGTAGAAAATGTCAACATAATCCAAGTGCATACGTTGCAATGACATATCCAATGCGGCTGTCAACGTCTTCTTACCAGAAAACTCTCCTAGTGGACCTGGCCACATGTGGTAACCAGCCTTTGTCGTAATAACCAATTCATTACGATATGGCTTCAAGTCCTTCTCAAACACTGCACCGAATGTCTCTTCAGCAGAGCCATCTGATGGGCCGTAGTTTGATGCGTTGTCAAATGAAAAAATACCATTGTCAAACGCCTTCAACATCACTTCACGTGAGTTCGCAAGTGGCTTTTGGTCGCCCAAGTTACGCCATAGTCCGAATGACAATGCTGGCAAAATCAAACCAGAATCGGCCACGCGACGGTATGGCATCATGTCATAACGATTATCTGCAGCTACATAAACCATGTGATTACCCCTCAAGTTAATTAAAATTCATATACCTTAGTTAACATTATAACTTAGCTTCTGGATTATTGCGTGACCTCAACAAAACATCCAAAGCACGATTATCGTGAATACGTTGGACAGCTTCAGCTAGCAACGGTGCCACTGACAACGTTGTGAACTTGGCACTTTGCTTTTCGGCTGGTAGCGTCAGCGTATCCGTGAACACAACACGAGAAATGTTGTCATCCCCGGCCAAACGTTGGGCAGCATCACCAGACAAAACGGCGTGTGTTGCCACAACAAAGACATCGGTTGCCCCGTTAGCACGCAAAGCACGGGCTGTCATTTGGACACGACGACCAGTGTCGACAATATCGTCAACGATAATCGCACGACGACCAGCCACTTCACCAACGATAGCATCAGGTGACTCTGGTGTTGTCATTGCAACGTGATCATTTACCACACCCCATGGTGAGTGCAACAAATCAGCAAACTTACGGGCACGTCCCGCACCGGTGTGGTCAGGTGATACAACTACCAAATCATCCGTCATGTTGCGACTGTAGAAGTAATCTGACAATAGTGGCGCAGCTTGCAAGTGATCAACTGGGATATCGAAGAATCCTTGCAATTGGTCAGCGTGCAAATCGATGGCAACCACGCGGTCAACACCATTCATTTCAAGCATTGAAGCAACCATCTTAGCCGTGATTGGCTCACGTGACTTTGCTTTGCGGTCTTGGCGGGCATAACCCAAATATGGAATCACCACATTAATTTGCCCAGCAGAAGCACGGCGCAACGCATCAATCACAATCATAATTTCCATGAAAGCGTCGTTCACTTCTTCAGCGATGGGTGCCACGATGTAAACATCATCGCCACGAACGCTCTCCAAAACTCGCTCATAAATTTCACCATCAGCAAAACGTTGAATATCAATTTGACTCAACGGTTGGTGCAACTCTTCGGCCACTGCACGCGCCAACTTGTTGTTAGCTGACAGACCGAATAACTTAATTTCACACTCCACGAACGAATTCCTCCATTTTTTTGCGGTAGCTTAAGCAGCTACTTTACGGTTACTTCTATTCTACCAAATATCAGTAATAAATTCGCCTGGTAACTGTATTTGAGAATTAATTCACGAGTAAAACGTTATACCCAAAAAACAGTGTAGTCATAGGCCTTGAAACCTGGTAGACTTAAAAAAATTTAATTTCACAAGAAGACTTTTGGGGGACAAAAAGCCATGACAACTTTGACTGCGAGCATTGCTGGTTTTGATTTTGACAACGTATTATTGAACGCTGCTGGCGTATACTGCCAAACGGCATCTGAATTGGACCAAATTCTAGAAGCCAGTGGCGCTGGTTCATTGGTTACGAAGAGTGCCACGCCTGCTGAACGCGACGGTAATGCCGGTATCCGTTTTGCTGAAATGCCATTGGGTTCAATCAACTCAATGGGCTTGCCAAATCTTGGTTTGGACTACTACTTGGACTACACAATTACGCACCAAGATGAAAAGCCATTGTTCCTTTCAATCGCTGGTCTGACAAAGGCTGATAACTTGGCGATGTTGCGTGACGTTCAAGCTTCCGACTTTAACGGTTTGGTCGAATTGAACTTGTCTTGCCCAAACGTGCCAGGTAAGCCACAAACGGCCTACGACTTCGACACAACGCGCGAGATTTTGGCTGAGGTCTTCAGCTTCTACACGAAGCCTTTGGGTGTGAAGTTACCACCTTACTTCGACATCGCCCACTTTGACATGATTGCTGAAATCTTGAACGACTTCCCATTGGCCTTCGTGAACACGATTAACTCAATCGGTAACGGTTTGGTAGTTGATCCTGAAACGGACACGGTTGTCATCGCGCCTAAGGGCGGCTTCGGTGGCCTTGGTGGTGAAATCGTTAAGCCAACAGCCCTTGCTAACGTGCGTGCCTTGCGTCAACGTTTGCGCCCCGAAATCAAGATTATCGGCACTGGTGGTGTGACGAACGGCCGTGATGTGTACGACCACATCCTTTGCGGCGCTGACTTGGTTTCAGTTGGGACGTCACTTTACTTCGAAGGGCCCGCTATCTTCGAACGTTTGAACAACGAATTGATCGCCGTCATGGCCGAAAAAGGTTACAACCACCTCGAAGAATTCCGTGGACAGTTGCAAACCCTCGCCTAACCCCCTATACTTGTGTTAACGAATCAAACAAGCTGGGGTGCCGTTATGGCTGAGATAATACCCATGGAACCTAAGCAGGGTAATGCCTGCCGGGGAGCTTGGTTTGTTTACGATTGAAGTAAACGGACCCCAGTATCCGACTGCGTTTTGCAGTGATGCTGGGGTCCTTTTTTATTTCCATAGCTTTGGGCGATTCGGAATATTATTTGGAGGTTTGCGTCATGCAAACAGTTGTTGAAAACAAGCGTGGTTGGGCGCTTCGAGATGTTATTTTCCTAGCCATTATTGCAATTTTCTTTGGGGTTATCTACCAATTATGGGGGGCCTCATACTACTTCTTGTCAGCAACCCCACTTAAGCCATACGCCAACGATATGACCATCGGCGTTTGGTTGATGGCTGGTCCATTGGCCGGTGTGTTGTTGCAAAAGTTTGGTGCCACAACGATTGGTGAAGTCTTGGCTGCCGTTGTTGAAATGTTGCTTTTCTCAAGCTGGGGTGCCGCAACGTTGATTTACGGTTTCGTACAAGGAATCGGTTCAGAACTTGGTTTTGCCATCACAGGTTACAAGAACTGGAGCAAGCTTGGTTTGAGCCTATCAGTTGTGACGAGCACGATTGTGACATTTGCCTGGGACTTGGTTAACTCAGGTTACATGGCCTACAAGCCCGGCATGTTGATCACGTTGTTCGTGATTCGTTTGATCTCAGTCGCTTTGTTTGCCGGTGTGTTGGTCTACTTGATTAACGCCTTGGTTGCGAAGTCAGGTTTGATGAAGCGTTAATTATGACATCATTACGTGTTGTAGATTTCAGTTTCGCTTATGAAGCTGATCAGCCAAGCATTTTAAATAAGATAAATTTAGATTTGACGCCCGGTAGTTTCAACTTGATGGTTGGCCCTTCTGGCTCAGGTAAGTCAACGTTGCTTAAAGCGATGGCTGGCTTGCTACCGAAATTTGGTGGTATCGTCACGAATGGCGATGTCCTCTTGGAAGGTCAATCAATCGGTCCAATCGCACCATTTGAAAAGGCCAAGCGGGTTGCGATGCTGTTTCAAAACCCAGAGCGCCAATTTGCAATGCGCACAGCCCGTGAGCAAATCACGTTTGCATTGGAAAACTTACAGTTACCTGTCGCCGACATCGAACGTCGTGTCACGGATGCGATTACGCGATTGGACTTGGACGCATTAGCTGACCAAGAACTACTAACGCTGTCTGGTGGTGAAAAGCAACGCGTGGCCTTGGCGACAATTTTCGCGATGCAAAGTGACATCATTTTGCTTGATGAACCGTTCGCCAATGTCGATCCAGCTGCCCGCCAATTGTTATTGCAAGATCTCAAAGATTTACAACAAACAAATGGCACGACGATTTTGATTTCAGACCACGACTTGTCTGGATACGCCGACCTCGTTGATACCCTTTACCAACTCGATACGGCAACTGGTACGTTGGATGAAGCGAGTCGCGATATGCTAACTAACATCGCACCTATCCCAACCTTTGGTGGCACACCAGTTGGGGATGGACCATTGCGTTGGCAAGATTTTGGTGTTGCAGTTGGCGACCGCCAATTGCTGCAAGATGCAACCTTTACCGCACCCGCTGGTCAGATTGGGCTGATTTCAGGTGCTAATGGTATTGGAAAGTCAACGTTCTTTAAGGGACTCACCCATCAACGCGCGTATGATGGCCAAATTCTTTGGGAAACCGTTGATGGTCGCAAAGTAAAACAAAAGCACTGGTCACAACGCCTTGCACTGGTCTTCCAATCAGCCATTGATCAATTCGTGACGATGACCGTTGCGAGTGAAATTGCACTATCGAAAAAGTTCAGTTTGCAAACAACTTACTGGACGGATGACCGTGTTGCGGATGCGCTCGAAAAGTTGCAATTAAGCAACTTGCAAGACCACGTCGTTTATCAACTATCTGGCGGGCAGCAAAAGAAGTTGCAACTACTGACCATGTTAATCATGGGCCAACCTGTTTTGTTGCTCGATGAACCGCTCGCTGGTTTGGATAGTACGTCCGTCAATGTGTTGATGAGCTTGCTACAAGAAACGATTCACCAGACCAATCAAACCGTTTTGATGATTTCACATCAACGCCAAGGTCTGACTGGGTTTGTCGATTATGAACTACATTTTGCCGACCAACACTTAACGCTAATCGGAGGTGCCCAACATGTTTAAGTTGAATCCGACCGTTTTGCTCGTTATCCTGATTGGGATTGGTTTTCAAACCGCCTTTAGTCAATCAATTACGCTGAATATCGTTGTTGCTGTCATCGGTCTACTATACCTACTGCTACAACGTGTTTCCGGTAAAGTCATCGTCATTATGTTGTTAGTCGCTGCCCCACTTGCCTTCGGGACGTGGTGGTCATTCATTGCTTTCGGAACTGGTGACACGCATCGCATTGCGTTGGTTTATGCCTCACGTCTCTACGCCTATCTACTGCTTGGTGCGGCGCTGACATTAACCACGCACGTGAAAGATTTGCTTATCAGTTTGCACTTGCATGCCAAGTTGTCATCAACATTTACTTATGGCTTATTAGCAGCCTTCAATTTGTTACCTCGTGTACGACGCCAAGTCCAAACGATTCGTTATGCCGCCTCATTGCGTGGCATCACCTATCACTTTTGGAGCCCACAATTGTATTTCAAAGCGATTGTCAGTGCCCTGCACTGGTCTGATGACTTAGCCATGGCGATGACGTCACACGGGTTCACGGAAGGATTTCCACGAACACAAACCGCGACTGATCCTTTGCCAATCTGGCATTGGGTCGTTGCTGTCATTTTGATTGTTGGCTATGCCATCGTGGCATGGATTATCAAACCATACTAAAACAAAACGTGCCTAGCAGGTTCTCACAGGAGCCCGCTAGGCACGTTTTTTTATTTTTTACAGATGATTATTTTTGAGAATGTGAGGTTTAGAAATTACTTGTTGAAAGTCGTACCCAAAACTGAGTAGATGTAGTTATTCAAAGTTGCCTTGATAGCTTCCAAACGACCAGATTGAATCGTTGCGAAGATTTCGTCGTTCGTCTTGTTCAAGATGTAATCTTCAAAGTCCTTGAAGGTTACCTTATCAGCTTCGAAGTCGGCACCGATGCCTGAATCGAATGATGAGTAACGCTCCTTGTAGATGTTCTCCAAGAAGTTATCCTCGACCATCTTCAACGCAACACGCAACCCAGCGGCGTAAACATCCATACCGGCCATGTGAGCGTAGAACAAGTCATCAGGCTTGAATGACGCACGGCGAACCTTTGAATCAAAGTTCAAACCACCAGTTGGCAAACCACCGTTCTTAACGAACTCGTACATAACCAATGTTGCTTCATAAATGTCATTAGGGAATTCGTCGATGTCCCAACCAGTTTGCTTGTCACCCATGTTGGCATCCAATGATCCCAACAAGCCAGCTTCACGTGCGAAGCGAGCTTCGTGTTCGTAAGTGTGGCCGGCCAAGTATGCGTGGTTACCCTCCAAGTTCAACTTGAAGTCGTTTTCCAAGCCGTATGTCTTCAAGAAAGCAATGGTCGTTTGGACATCAGTATCGTATTGGTGTGCCGTTGGCTCCTTTGGCTTTGGCTCCAACAAGAATTGACCAGTGTAGCCAATTTCATTAGCGTAATCCTTGGCCAACTTGAAGAACTTAGCAATGTGATCCAACTCACGCTTCGTATCCGTGTTCAACAATGACTCGTAACCTTCGCGACCACCCCAGAAGACATATGACTCTGAACCCAAACGCTTAGCGATTTCCAATGAATGCTTGATTTGAGCAGCAGCATAAGCGAAGACATCAGCAAATGGTGTCGTGGCGCCACCGGCCAAGAAACGCTTGTTCGTGAACAATGATGACGTATTCCATAGCAACTTCTTACCAGTTTCGTGCATCTTTTGCTCAATCTTGTCGACAACCTTATCTAAGTTGGCGTTCGTCTCAGCCAACGTGTTTCCTTCTGGTGCCAAATCACGGTCGTGGAAGGCGAAGTATTCAACACCCAACTTGTCCATGAACTCAAACATGTAATCAACCTTCTTCAAGGCTTGCTCCATGCTCGTGACATCATCAACACCGTCAACATCCCAAGGACGTACGGCAGTTCCTTCACCAAATGGGTCAACCAAACGTTGGTCCATCGTGTGCCAGTAGGCAACTGAGAACTTCAACCAATCCTTCATTGGCTTCGTTTCTCCGTTGATCGTTACAGGCTCCTCAGGGTTATAGAAGTTATATCCCTTGGCGTCCAAAAAGTTAATCCCCTTCTTTCCGCCAAGGTACTCAACCTTAGGGAAGTCAAACAGTTCTGACATAATGCTTTCCTCCAAAATTAGAACAATATCTTCGTTGGCAGCTAAAACTTCGTCAGCTTAGTTGGGTTGATTTGTTCGGCCAACCAACTTACAACACCCATTATAGGAGCCTAATTTTCAAATGCAAGCCCTTTCATTATTCAAAAGACAGCTTATTTTGAAACACCAAAAATAACTGATACTTAAATAGTTCTAGTCTGAAAACTTGTACACAAAAAAATAGTGCTGAACGCTTTGCCGTTCAGCACTATAAGATTTATTCAAAATGTGCTTTTAGTTGTGCCACACCAGGTTGGCCTGGCGCTGATGACTCACCAAGGCTTGCGAATGTTAATTGGGTACCATATTGGTACCCCTCAAAACGTGACCGTTGACCAAGTTCACCCATCGCCATTGTGATTAATGGCTTGGTTTGATGAGCCACTTTTGTTGCCTCCAACAATCGTTGCACATCCCCATCGTCATTTGGCATCACAGCCAGTTTCACAACATCAACCGGTGTTGCAACCATGCTTTGTAACTCAGCATCTAAATCAGCGGGCGTCGCGTCAAAATAATGACGTGACCCAATCACAGTAATACCTTGTGACTGCGCATCTTCGACCACATCCCCAACTTCTTCGAGCAGCGCAACTTCGACATCCACTGCCGCAACGCGACTTGCAATCGCCAACTGGTATACCCAGTGATAAGCCACGCTATCAAAGTCTTCTTGCCCGCCCTCAGCTACTGTGCGCCACGTGACGATTAAAGGCTTATCCGCATTAAACGCAATGGTTTGCATTTGGCTAGCCTGCAATTCGCCTGGATCAGTTAAATAATCTACCCGCCATTCAATCACATCGGCCTGACTGTCATTCGCCTGTTCCAACATCACCAGTACGTCATTCACGGTTTCACCCATGACCGGTACTGCAATCAACGGACGCTCGGACGTCGCAACCGCTGACCCAATTTTCAAATACGTCATCTTATTCACCTAGTAACTCGAGAATTTCAGTTGCGACTTCAACTGCTGTTTTATTATCTGTCGCAATCACATGACTTGCAGCTGCGTCATATTTCGGCAAGCGATTACGCCACAAGGCAGCTACTTCCATCAGGGTCTTTGAACGTAAAATGGGGCGCGTGTCGTCGTCCGCCAGGCGTTCCATTGTTTGTCCAAATGAACCTGATAGATAAAACACTGGTACATTCGCTTCAGACAACAGTTGGATATTACCTGGCGTCTCGATAATGCCACCACCTGTTGCAATAATCCCCTCATTATTAATGACTTCTTGCAACACATCATGCTCCAGCGCTCGAAAGGCTGGCTCACCCTCTGTGGCAAAAATTTCACCTGGCGTTTGTCCCGTCTTACGAATAATCATTTTATCGGTATCGGTTAGTGGCACGGCCAACATTTCAGCCAGCAAACGGCCAACCGTCGTCTTACCGGCCCCCATGAAACCAATCAAAATCGCTGTTTTCATTACGCTTCCACCAATCTTTCTAGGTCCGCAAAGAAGCTTGGATATGACACGCTGACTGAATCAGCATTCGCTAATTCAACCTCACCATCTGTCAACAAAGCTGCAATCGCCAACATCATGCCAATGCGGTGATCACCTGATGAATCCACTACCGTTGGCTCGTCAACATGCAACGGCGTCCCTCCGTGCACCAAGAACCCATCTTCACGGGCCTCAATGTTTGCCCCCAACTTATTCAGTTGGGTGGTCACGGTCGCAATACGGTCTGTTTCCTTCACGTGAAGTTCCTGGGCACCTGTAATCAAGGTGTCACCAAGCGCTTGCGTCGCCGCCAACACTAACATCGGAATTTCGTCGACCGCTGTCGGAATATCTTCTGACGTAACGGCCGTTCCTTGTAAGGCTTGTGTGCGAACAATTAAATCCGCGGTTGGCTCACCTTCTGAAATCACATTATCCATTTCAATCACGGCACCCATCCGACGTAACAAACGCAGAATGCCATCACGCGTTGGGTTAATCCCGACGCCAGTCAAACGCAGTTCACTATTTGGTACCAACAATGCGGCAACAATCCAAAACGCAGCTGACGAAATATCACCAGGCACATTAATTGTTGCGCCAGTCAATGCCGTGTTCGGTGTCACAATAATGTCTTGTCCTTCACGCACAACATCTACCCCAAAATGGTGAAGCATACGTTCCGTGTGATCACGCGTTGCCAGCGGTTCGGTAATCACTGTTTCACCTTCAGCTTGCAAACCAGCCAAAATCAGCGCGCTCTTCACTTGCGCAGACGCCACTGGCAAGCGGTAGTGAATCCCATGCAAGCCAAACCCGGGCATCGTCGTGACCGGCAAACGGTGATTCGTCGACACAAAGCGGGCCCCCATTTTCGTCAATGGATCAATCACGCGCGCCAATGGACGGGTACTCAAACTAGCATCCCCAACAAACGTCATCGGGAATGGCTGATTCGCCAACAAGCCCATCAGCAAGCGCGTGCTAGTGCCAGAATTTCCCATATCAAGTGGTCCATCAGGCTCTGTTAACGTCGTGAGTGGACGGCCGTGCACAACGACACGGTCATCATACCAGTCGACCGTTACCCCCAACTGTTGCATGGCGCCCAATGTATTGCGGACATCATCCGAATCGAGTAGTCCGTAAATCGTCGTCTCCCCAGTTGCAATACTCCCCAACATAACCGCACGGTGTGAAATACTCTTGTCCCCCGGTACCGTTAACTGGCCATTAATGCCGGTTGCTGCAGTTTTTAATTGTCGGTTTGTCATAATTACTCCTTTCGGGGCGACTTAGAAGTTTTTAATTTCGGCACGGTACGCCGCTAATTGCTCCTTCAAACGATCCATATTATCTGTATCAAATTTATCCAAAATGGCAGTCGCCAACTCAATGGCAACCATGTGCTCCGCAATCACGGCAGCCGCGGTAACAGCCGTCGTATCAGAGCGTTCCACTGACGCACGGTGGTCTTCGTGGGTATCAATATCGACACTTTGCATTGGTCGGTAAAGCGTTGGAATTGGCTTCACAACGCCTTTCACTACCACTGGCTCACCGTTGGTCATGCCACCTTCGAACCCACCAAGGTTGTTAGACCCACGGTAGAAACCGCGTTCTTCACTCCAGTAGATTTCGTCCATCACTTCTGAGCCGAACTTTTCAGCGTTCTCAAAACCGCCACCAAATTCAACACCCTTGAACGCATTAATGCCAATAATGGCGCGCGCAATCTTGGCATCCAACTTTGTATCAGCGGAAACGTATGAACCCAAGCCAACTGGTACGCCGGTTGCGATAACTTGAACCGTACCACCAACCGTGTTGTAATCACGCTTCGTGTCATCCAACAACGTGCGCATCTTTTCATCCGTTTCGGCGTCCAACGTACGTGTTGGGAAACTTTCAGTCACGGCACGTAATTCGGCCAACGTCTTATACTGGGCAATTTGACCCGCATCAGCGCGGACTGGCCCGATGTTTAACACGAACCCGTGCACATCAATGCCTAATTCCGCCAACAAACGCTTCGCAACCGCCCCAACCGCAACACGCATGACCGTTTCACGGGCTGATGAACGTTCCAACACATTTCGCAAATCGGCCGAGTGGCGATACTTCATCCCCCCAACCAAATCAGCGTGACCTGGACGTGGACGCATCACTTTACGCTTGCTGTTTTCTTCGTCAGCTGGCGTGTTGGGATCCATGATCTTCGTCCAGTGATTATGGTCATCGTTGTGCACGTTCAACGCAATCGGTGAACCTAATGTCACTTGGTGGCGGACCCCACCCATAATCGTGACCGTATCAGTCTCAATCACTTGGCGTTGCCCACGACCAGCTGCGTGCTGGCGTCGTGCTAGTTCCGTATTAATATCTTCTTGGGTCAAGTGCAAACCAGCTGGAATGCCCTCAATAATTGCCACTTCTTCTGGGCCGTGACTCTCACCCGCCGTCATATAACGCATTATTCTGGGTTTCCTTCCACGAATTCTTTCATTGCTGCTAACTCTTTTTTAACAATCACTGGCTTGCCCGGTGCCGCAATGGCAACCAACTGCAATGTGCCTGATTGATTTTTCTTATCATTCTTCAAATGGTCGTAAAAGTCACCTTTACCAATCAAAGGCGAAAAGACTTGTAGACCAACGGGTGCCAAACGTTCAACCAATGCATCGGTCAAACCTGGTTCTGCAATCCCGTCACGCTCAAAGCGGTCCGAAATTGCGACCATACCAGCAGCAACCGCTTCACCGTGGCGCAATGCACCGTGAGCCATCAACTCGATGGCGTGACCAAAGGTGTGACCGAAGTTCAACACCTTACGCACGCCACCCTCTTTTTCATCGGCCATCACAATATCAGCCTTATATTGCACGGATTGTTCAATCAGCCATTGTGCATTGGCCCGCACGTCGGCGACCGTCTTCATGCGACCAGTCCATTGCCAGAACTCGCCACCAGCCAAAGCTGACGTCTTGACGACTTCGGCATAACCTTCGATTAGGTCACGGTCGTCCAACGTGTCCAAATATTCTGGGTCGATGATTACCAAATCTGGTTGGTAAAAAGTCCCCATAATATTTTTCACATCATCCATGTTGATGGCGTTCTTGCCACCAACACTTGAGTCCACTTGGGCCGTTAATGAAGTCGCCACTTGAATAAAGGCAATACCGCGCATGTAAACTGACGCCACAAAACCAGCCGCGTCACCGATGACACCACCACCGAGCGCAATCACCCCATCTTGCCGCGTAAAGCCATTTTCCGCCATCACGCCGACCAGGTAGTTGACTGCCTCCAATGATTTCGTTTGCTCACCGGCTGGTAGCACCGCTGGCACAACCTCAAAACCATTCAACGTCAAATTTTGCGCCGTCACAGCCAAATAATAGGTTGCGACATTCTCATCTGAAATCAACAGTACCTTGCGTTTTGACCAGACCTTGGCAACTTGTTCACCAATTGCATGACGCAAACCAGCTTGAATTTCAATGCGATATTGCTTGTCAGGTAACGTTACTTGAATCATATTATCCCCTTACAATTTCGTGAATCGCGCGCGCCTTGTCGGCCAATTCAGCAAATTGTGCTGGCGTCAAAGCTTGCGCACCATCAACAAACGCTGCTTCTGGGTGATCGTGAATTTCGACCATCAACCCTTGTGCGCCAGCCGCCACCGCTGCCAAGCCAACTGATGTCACGTGATGTGCGACACCGGCTGCGTGTGATGGATCAGCCAAAACAGGATAATGCGTTAATTCTTGCAAAACCGGAATCGCGCTCACGTCCATCGTGTTACGCGTGTACTTGTTATCAAATGTGCGAATACCGCGCTCAATCAAGATAATTTGGTCATTACCTTCTGACGCAATGTATTCAGCCGCACTTAAAAGCTCATCAATCGAGGCGCTCATACCACGCTTCAATGCGACGGGCTTACTTTGTTGTCCAAGCGCTTTTAGCAAACTGAAATTTTGCATATTGCGCGTGCCAACTTGGAAAATATCAGTGTATTGTCCAACAATTTCAACATCACGCGTATCCATAATTTCAGTAATCATGTCCATTCCCAAGACATCAGCTGCTTGGCGGTGCATTTGCAACCCGGCCTCACCTAATCCTTGAAAGCTATAAGGACTTGTACGTGGCTTGTATGACCCACCACGAAGCAGCGTTGCGCCAGCTACTTGCACAGCTGCGCCCATCGCCAAAACGTGGTCAGCTGACTCAATCGAATCTGGCCCCGCCATCAAGACAAAATTATCCCCACCAATTACTGAATGCGCTGTCGTAATCACCGTATCAGCTGGGTGGAAAAGGCGTGAACTCTTCAACGCTGCTGGGTGCTTTTCAATCACTTCAGCAACATCAGCTTCATTCACAAATGGGACTTCTGCCAACGTTTTAATTGTCGCAAAGCCCACGCGTTCCTCGTGTGCGTACATATTTTGCAAGCCGGCTGCTGTCGCTGTTGCGAGAGCCTGTTGCGCAGCTTGCGCATTCTTCATGACTAAAATCATGTCTACTTTTCTCCTTCTTCAGCTGGCATAATCGCCTGCTTCATGACGTTGATATCAGGTAGTTGACCAGTCCATTGCTCAAAACTCAACGCCCCCTGACCAATCAACATGGCAAGGCCGTCATCTGCTTGACGTCCAGCTGCCCGGGCTGCTGCCATGAATGGCGTTGGCTCTTTCTTATAGATGATATCAACCACTTGGACATCTGGTTGGGTTTCATAGAATTGTTCAGTTGATAGAATCGAGATATCTGACTGCATCCCCACATTCGTCGCATTCACAATCAAATCAGCATATGGCAAATACATCCCAATTTCATCCAAATCATGCAATTCAACGCCTGCCAAATCATTGACCATCGCGGCTTTTTCCGGGAAACGGTCACTTTGACGGTTGAACACGTGCAACGTTACCGACTTTGGTGCCGTCGCCATAATGGCGCGGGCTGCCCCACCAGTCCCAATCAAAATTACTTGATCAGCTGGCTCACGTAACGTCCGCCAAAAGCCAGCGCCGTCGGTTGAATCACCAATCGTTTTGCCGTCGCGAATCACGACGGTGTTGACTGCTGAAAGGCGCCGAGCCAATGGCGTTAGGTCATCCAAGTACAGCATAATCGCTTCCTTAAACGGCATCGTCACATTGAAGCCCGCCACGCCGGATGCAACCAAGCTTTTAAACGTCGCCGCCAACGCATTTGGTGCGACTTCATAGGCATCGTATTGCGCATCAATGCCCGCCTGTTTAAACGCGGCATTATGCATTGCTGGTGATTTTGAATGACGGGCTGGGTAGCCCAAAAGTCCATATCGTGTCGTTGCCATATCAAGTGCGCTCCTCACTCCTGTTGTTACCTTCCAGCTTACCAAATTAAAGCCAATTAACAAAAAAGACCGAGCCTAAACTCAGTCTTACTTAATGTTTATTTTACCTAACTTTAGAAGAACATGCCAATGCCATAGTGTATAGCAATCGTTAAAAGTCCGATAACGACGTTACGCTTAATCGCTTTGATCGGGAATCCCTTCCCAATCACGGCACTTAGATACCCAGTCAACGCAACGGCAACCACCGTCGCTCCAATCGTGGCCAAGAACTCCCAGCGCGGTGTGGCTAAAATCATCGCCAACAATGGGAACGCCCCACCAATGGCAGCACAAATCAAAGATGAAACGGCCGCTGACCACGGACTCACATAGTGGCCCAATTGGACATCGTACTTCGTGGCCAAAATCGTTTCCAACGGCGCCTTGGCCATCAACTCATCCGCAATCTTACCGGCAGTTTCAGTCGTTACCCCACGTGAAACGTAAAACGCGCGAATATCTTCCGCTACCCCAGCTGGGTTCACGCGCAATCGTTGTGTTTCACGATCCACAACCACCTTTTCAGCATCCGCTTGTGATGACACTGACGCATATTCACCAGACGCCATCGACAGCGCACACGCCAACAGGTCAGCCAAACCGGCAATAAAGATTGTAAATTGATTGCTCGTCGCTGCTCCAACCGAAAACAACACGCCAACAACTGTCAAAATACCGTCGTTCGAACCAAGCACACCGGCACGAATCGCATTCAAGCGTTCTTCCATCGTTTGATGGGTTTTTACCTTATTATTCATGATGCAATCCCCCTTAGTGTCCGATTAACGTTCCGATATAGTACGTCACAACCATTGTGAAAATACCCGCCACGATGTTGCGAATCGTCGCCCGCTTTTCGTTGGCCCCAGACAAATGAGCAGCTGAATACCCGGTAATCGCCAACGCAATCAGCACGGCAATCCCCGTCGCAATGACACGCTCTTTTACTGGGAACAACGTAATTGCCAACATTGGCAACAATGATCCCAACGGAAAGGCAATCATCGATGCCATTGCCGCCCCAATCGCCGAAACCTCGTGGTGCAAACTGAAGCCATAGCGTTCACGTACCGTGGTCCCCAACGCATCGTTAGCCATCATTTCTTTGGTTGCTTGCGTTGCCAATTCATCAGAAATTCCTTGCGCGGCATACTTGCTCTTCACAAACTCAAATTCAGTATCATATTGCGTTTTAAGCGCTGCCTCTTGCACCTTCTCCGCCTTCACTTGCGCATCATTTTGTGAGTGAACTGATGTATATTCTCCCATTGCCATCGACACCGTTCCCGCCAACGCCCCAGCGAAACCGGCAATGAAAATCGCGAATGAATTCGTCGTCGCGCCGGCCACACCAATAACGATTCCTGATACTGACAGAATCCCATCGTTGGCTCCCATCACGGCGGCACGAATCAAATTATTACGCTGCGCCAGCGTTTGCTTATCATGTTCCTTGCTCATGTCTCCAACCCCTTCTACTTTTTACCTTTTATTAGTTTACACCGAAACAAAAGATTTTTATTTATGACTATAAGTAAGTGTAAAAGGCACGAAAAAAGGACCCTCGTAACCAGCGAGGATCCTTTCAAAAATTCATTTAATTTGCACGCTTCTTAAGTTGTATGTAAGCGAAGTTCAACACGATACCGACAAGGGCAATCACGATTGCAACGTAGAACGCCTTTGAGAAATCACCTGATTGACCAGCCATACCAACGGCAACTTTTGGTGCGAAGAAAGCCGCAACTGAGTAACCCACGAAGGTGATACCGTAGTTAACACCTTGGTTGATGGGACCGAAGTTTTCCATCACCATTGGTGGGAAGACACCCATCACACCACCGAACGTCAAACCTAGCGCGATGATACCGATAGCGAATCCAATTTGTGAATTCATACCAAGTATCAACGCAAAGGCTGCAATAACCACAATCATAATGATGTAAAGCGTCTTGTTACGACCAATCTTGTCAGAAATTGTGCCCCACAACACACGACCAAGCGTGTTGCTCAATGAGTACAAGCTGACATAACCTGCGGCCGTCGCAGCCGTCAAACCGAACATACGTTGACCGATTGTTGAAGCGTTTGACGCAATCATCAAACCAGCAAATGCACCTGTAAATAGCATGAAGAAAATCAAGTAAAACGCTGGCGTGGCCAACATTTGTTGCCAGTTCTTGTTCACCATCTTTGGTGCACCGGCTTGTTCAGCTGGTGACCAACCGGCTGGTGCGTAATCCTTTGGCGCAGTCTTAATAAAGAAACCAGCCAAGATGATGATGACAACATACGCCAAGCCCAAGCAACGGAAAGCGTTCATGACATTTGAAGACTCGATAATCGCATTCGCAATCGGTGCGGCGATAATTGCTGCACCACCCATACCGGCCGTGATAATACCAGAAGCCAAGCCCTTCTTATCAGGGAAAAGCTTGATACTGTTACTCAACGCACCTGAGTATGCAAACCCTTGTCCAAGACCTGCTAATACACCGTATGACAAGTAAAGCATCGTTGTGCTCGTCGCAAAGCCAGTCAAGAAAAAGCCGACTGCAAATAGGACACCACCCAAGACGATTGACCACTTAGCCAATCCTTTATCTGTTAAGAAACCACCTAGGATCATTGGGATGGGTCCAATTGCTGAGTTGATTGCGAAAGCCGTCATAATGGATTCCATTGACCAACCTTTTTCAACACTTAGCGGACCAGCCAACACACTGAAGGCATAAATAGCACCTGTACATAGCAAAACCACTGCAGAGGCAATTAGCACTGCCCAACGATTAATTGTTTTGTTTGTCATATTCCTAACTCCTCAGTTCCTAACCAGGGAACCTGATATTTAATTAGTAAGTAATCTTCAAGTTGTTAACCACTTCTTCAGCTTCGTTGAACAATCCTTCGATGATGTCCTTTACTGAACGCTTGCTGTTAACCATACCTGAAATTTCACCGGCCATAACTGAACCGTTTTCAACGTCACCCTCAAAGACAGCCTTTGACAATGATCCCAATGACAACTCTTCCAAGGCGTCACGTGAAGCACCTGAGTACTCAAGCTCAAGGTACTTAGCGATCATAGGGTTCTTGATTGAACGAACTGGGGCACCTGAACGACGACCCGTAACCGTCGTAGCCGTGTCATCGGCGTCCAAAACAGCTTGCTTGAAGGCATCTGGCACCGGCGTTTCGTCAGCCGTCAAGAAGATCGTACCAGCTTGGATACCTTGGGCACCCAAAGCGTAAGCAGCGGCAACACCACGTCCGTCACCGATACCACCGGCAGCAATAACTGGGATGTTAACAGCTGAAGCAACTTGTGGCACCAAAGCCATCGTTGTCGTCTCACCAACGTGACCACCTGATTCCATACCTTCAGCAACAACGGCTACGGCACCCAAATCTTCCATCTTCTTAGCCAACTTAACTGAAGGGATAACTGGGATAACCTTGATACCAGCTTCAGTCAAAGCAGGCATGTATGGCTTTGGCGTACCTGCACCAGTCATAACGAATGGCACTTCTTCTTCGATGATAACTTCAACCATCTCGGGGATGTTCTTCATCATCAACATCAAGTTAACAGCGAACGGCTTGTCAGTTCCGGCCTTAACCTTGCGGATTTCCTCGCGCAAACCTTCCTTGTCAAAACCAGCTGACGTCAAAACACCCAATCCACCGGCGTTAGATACGGAGATAACCAATTCGTGACGTGAGATACGTGCCATTGATCCTTGAATAAGTGGGTACTTCGTTCCTAGAATTTCTGCAACAGTTGTCATAATTAATAGTCCTCTTTTTCTTTCGTATTTTTTTATTGGTTAACTAGGGCTGACAATCCGCCCCATTCTTCAGCAAACAAGCCAGCGTCCATTTGCTTCAAGTTTTCACTGATAAGTGGCTTGAAGTCCATGTGTGCCAAGATATCCTTTTCCAAGTCCATACCTGGGGCAATTTCAGTCAACATCAAACCATCAGCCGTCAATTCGAAGACGGCACGCTCAGTCACGTAAACAACCGGTTGTTGGTTGGCTGCTGCGTACTTACCTGAGAATGTGATTTGCTCAACATTGGCCACAAACTTAGGGAAACGACCTTCTTCGTCGATGACCAACTTGCCATCTTCAATGTGTTCCTTCAAACCAGCGGCCGTGAATGTTCCAGCAAAGACCAACTTCTTAGCCGTTTGTGAGATGTCGATGAAACCACCAGCACCAGCCACGCGACCGTTGAACTTTGAAACGTTTACGTTACCCGTTGCATCAGTTTGTGCCAAGCCAAGTACTGATAGGTCAATTCCACCACCATCGTAGAAGTCGAATTGGGCATCCATATCAACCGTTGCTTGTGAGTTGTAGGCGTGACCAAAGTCCTTCAAACCGGCAGGCACACCACCAACTGAACCAGCTTCAGTTGTCAAAACGAAGTCGTCACTTACACCTTCTTCAGCTGCAACCGCTGAAACGTTAACTGGAATACCAACACCCAAGTTCAAGATGGCACCTGAACGCAATTCCATGGCTGCACGACGAGCGATAACCTTCTTTGGATCCAAAGGCAAAGCTGGTACTGACTTCAATGGCACACGTACTTCACCAGAAAATGCTGGGTTGTACAACGTGTTTTCCGTTTGGAATTGGTTTTCAGGTTGGGCGACCACAATGTAGTCAACCAAGATACCAGGCACTTTAACCTTCTTAGGGTGCAACGTGTTGTTTTCCGTTACCGCTTCAACTTGCGCGATAACAATTCCACCTGAGTTGTGAGCTGCTTGGGCAATGGCTTGCACTTCCATGTCCAAACCTTCCTTATCAAGCGTCAAGTTACCGTTTTCGTCGGCGTACGTACCACGAATCAACGCGACATTGATTGGGAACGTTGGGTAACGCAACCACTCGTCGCCGTCCAAAGAAATCTTCTTAACGATATCTTCAGTCGTCTTGGTGTTCATCTTGGCACCTTCAAGGTCTGGATCAACGAACGTTCCCAAACCAATCTTCGTGATGACACCAGGACCCTTCGTAGCAATGTCATGGTACATACGAGTGATGACACCTTGTGGCAAGTTGTAAGCTTCCAACTCATTGTTGTTAATTGCTTCAGCGATGCGTGGAGAAGCCGCAGCAATTCCACCAATCCAACGCTTCAACAAACCAGGGGCTGCCAAGTGGCTCATCCCCTTTTGGTCACGGTTACCAACCGCACTTGAGTGCATTGCCGTCAAACCTTGTGGGTGTGACTCAGTTGCATAACGCTCTTCAAGGGCGATTAAAAGTTCCTCTGCGACACCAGCAAGTCCAAATCCACTTACTGCAAGTGTGTCGTTATCTTCAATCAAGTTCACAGCTTCACTTGCTGAAATAACCTTACTCATGGTTGTTACCTCTTTAATTTCGGTATAAAATAATCTAACTAGAAGTTATGCTTGTTACAAACATCACTTATCAACACAATTAAGTATAGCTACTTGTGAATAAATGAACACAGTCAAAAAGTTTGTTACCCCAACCAAAAGTTACACTAGGAGATTGATATGAGTCTTGAACGCCTTACCTACTTTGTCGATGCCGTTGATCTAGCAAGTTTCACTGCGGCGGCTCAAAAAAATTTCGTTTCGCAAACTGCCATCAGTAAACAAATGAAAAATCTGGAAGATGAAATCGGCACCCCGTTGTTCATCCGTCAGAAAAACCGCGTCACCGTCACGTCCGCTGGTCGTCAGTTTTACAATCACGCCAAGCAACTCGTGAACAACTATGAGCAAGCCGTCCAACTCGCTTACGCAATCGGCTCAACCGATAAGCAGACCTTATCGATTGGTTTCACTACTTATTACGAAACGCAACTCATGTCACCGTTGTTGCATCAGTTTATGGCGGAACATCCTGAAATTGATATCTCGATTTCGCAAGATAATTTCCGCGATAACAACCAAGCTTTGCTCTCACAGACGATTGATATTCTGTTTTCGCGAAACTACGCCCTCAATTCAATCAGTGAGTTCGAGCAAATTGAGACAACGACACTTGAAGAAGGCGATATGTTGGTCGCCGTTGCCGAGGATGACGTCATTAGCCAATATGACGTCGTCCCAAACGACGCGCTCGCCAACCGCGATGTCATCTTCGTATCATCTGACACCGGCATGACTGAGCCACACGGTTTAACTGATAATGCTCGCCAAGACGGCTACGAATTCAATAGCATCACGCGAATTCAAAGTTTGGAATTATTGCTAATGTTGATTCGCTTGAATAAACTTATCGCCTTCTTCCCTGAAAACTCACTCTTCAGTACCAACGGCGTCGTATTCAAGCCACTCGAAAACACCTCACATCGCTACGAAATCATGCTGGCCACAAACAGCCAAAATCCAAATCCAGCCGTTAAAATTTTCACCGACTTCGTTCGTGACAATCACTAAAAAACGACCACTAGGCAATGCACTACTGCACACCTAGTGGTCGTTTTGTTAATAATAGTTTCTATCGACTCCACACATCGACATAATCAACCGGATGGTCTAATCGAGCAAAATATTCTTTCGTAAACGGAATCGTAAAACGAACTTCACCATAATTTGCCGGCCGAATAATCCCTGCATCAATTAGGCGATGACGGTAAACACCAACTTGGCTAACTTCCCAATCCAGTGCCTCGCGAATATCAGCAATCTTAGCGACTCGCCCATCGGCTGATACATCTGCCATGGCCTTTAAAAAATCAACTTGTCTATCAGGCAATTCAGAAATCACCAACCGGTGTACCTTTGTAAACATATCCTCACGAGATTTATCCAGTGCAATTGCCAAATTCTCTGCCGTAACGTCTTCACTCGCCTGATTCCATAAATGATATCCAAGCAATTGCGTCATGTACGGATAACCCCACGTACTAAAAACTGCATCTTCTGCAATTTCGTCACTGACTGGCTTCCCTGTTTTTTGAAATGCCCATTCATAACCATAAATAATCTCATCTGGGCTCGGTAATTCAGCCAAGGTCACCTGTTGTGAACGTCGCAGAAACGAAATTGATTTATCGCGCAAAATTTTATCAATGTAATTCGGTAAACCTGACATAATCAGCATAACGTTGTAGCCTTCACCCAAAAATTGTTGATAGGCGTGCGCAAACGTAATCATTTCCTTCATGTCGCCCTGGACTTCATCCACCGTGAAAATGACTAACTGTTCTTTGGCATTTAATGCATTCAATAAGTGCCGTGCCGTGCCCATAAATCCTTTTGGATCATCAGTTGCCGAGCCAATTTCAACTTCTAAAACTCCCGGAATACCAACTTTCGCTCGCAATCCTAACTTCCGTTCAAAAACAGCCTCACTAAGCCCATCCAAAATATCAACAGTCAGTTGTGCATTTGAACTCACCGAAATTACAATTGCGTCCGTCATCATACGACTAACATCACGCATTAAGGCAGTCTTACCAGTACCACGAACACCAATCAGTAACGTCGTTCGCCATGGTGAACGTGGATTTTTTGCCGCTTCTAATAGCTCTTCAATGATTTCTTGTCTACCAAAAAACATTTCTGGTACTTGACCAAAATTGGGGTTAAATGGATTCTCCATATGTCGCCTCCTGTCGTGTTATATCCTGGTGTTTTGTTATATCTTGTTATATCTATACTCTTTGTTATATCTTGTTATATCTATACTCTTTGTTATATCTTGTTATATCTCGCACTAAATAGCAAGGCTTTATTTTAGCAAACTGACAATCATTAACAGACTAGAACATCTCTGCTGCTGGCATGGTGGGTGTGGGTGCGGGGGTTCGGAGCTCCTACGATATTAGCCGGTGACCAAGCGAGGACAGGAGCACCAATTATCACTTAGCAGCAGTGGATTTCGAGCCGACAGGCGATAAAACACGCTGAGGCTTAGTGAAAATGGGACTCCGTCGCCACCAGCTTATATTGTAGGACGGAGACCCCTCGCACCCACACCCACCATGCCTCGTCACGTCAGTGGCGACACCAACCACAAATAAAAAAGCGTAGGAAAAATTTTCCCACGCTATCGTATTCTATTGACCTGTATAACGAATAATCTCGATGTTTTGATCATCAAACACATCTTCGAAGAACGCCGTCAAGCAGCTGTTTTCATCGTCAAACAACTTGCCATCATACATGAACGTCATGCTAATCGGCTGTTGGCTGTCACCTTCATAGTTGTATAGCTTCTTCAACAACTTGCCGTTCGACAATTGCATGCGGATCATAATCGTACGTTGCTTATCATCACGAATCCAACGCTTCACCACATCCGCCTTTTCACCGACCAAATCAAACTGCCAATTTACCCCACGTGCAATATACTTCACCGCACGGACGGTTTGCTTTTGCCAGTCCACCAGTTGCAACGTCGCAACTTCATTACCCATATCAGTCACACTGATTTCACCATACTTGTTGTATGACATCGCATAATCTGGATTAAACGCCAAATCATTCAAATACGTCCCTGGGCGCAATCGAATTCCGGCAATACGATACATCAAATATTCACCCGGGAAACCATTCCGATATGACTCATTCTCCGTCATATTCACTACCTGAACATGATGATAACGACGCTTGAGGTCTTTTAACTTTGTGACGACATCAGTAGTCTTGTCATCAATCAACATGATTTTCATGCGTCGCCTCCAATTTTGTAATCAAATCTAACCACTTCGCCTGAACATGTTCCGCATCGTACTCACGCGCTTGTTCACGGCCAGCTTCACTCGCCTTTTCACGCCAACGTTTATCCGCCAACGCCATCACAATCGCATTAGCCAGTGCGTTCACATCCCCATCTGCAACCAATTTACCAGCTTTGCCAATAATTGCACGCGGACCATAATCAATGTCATATGAAATCACTGGCGTACCAGCTGCTTCGGCTTCCAAAATCGTGCGACCAAAACCTTCTGTTCGTGACGTGAAAATTGTAACCTGCCCCGTTGCAAATGTGCCGATTGCATCCGTTGTGGCCCCATTAAACGTAATATAGCCAGTTGCGTGGGCATCTGCAATTTGTTGTTGCAATTGCGTGTAATAGGCTTGGTCAGAAACCGTACCGTACAGTTGCAAATTAATATCACGATTTTGTTTGTGTGCCTTAACCACTGCTGCAATCATATCTTCTACGCGCTTAATACGGTCAAAGCGAGTCACCACCACAACTGACATCGCACGTCGATCGGCTAAATCCGTCACCGCATCCGGCACCGTCACTGAAGCCGGTGCAATATCAACCGTTTGGGCACCCCACTCTGTTCGCAAATCGATTGCTTGGGTCTGCGTTCCCGTCACAATCCAATCGAACTTCTTAGCCCGTAATAAATTACGGAACCCAACCAAAATTTGATGATGGGCCACGTGATGATCGGCGTGAATATACGCTACCTTCACTTCGGCATTTTCGACACTACCATACGCCTGCGTCATCGTTTCCTCTAACACATCAGCATACATGATGCTTGGCTCTTCAGCGGTCAACTTGTCTAAGAAATATTTCACCATTGCTTCGAATGACAGCACATGCAGCATACCACCGTCCCACAACAAGACTTGGGTAACCTTGTTTTGAACGTACAGCAAACGCATGCGTTCTGACCCATCACGGTTATACAAAATGGCACCACGTCGTGAAACACTCTTGTTATCGAGACCATAATAGATTTCACCCACTAGTTCATCATGTTGATTAAAGACCTTATCAACAATCGTCACCTGACGGGCATCATGCAATCGTTCAACACGGACACCGCCTGCAACGGCCTCCCCTTGAAAGTAATCCATCATATTAACGTGGTGTGCCATAACATCCGGTGCAGCTTCGCGCCAAATTTCTTCATACTGCGGATTGTAGTCAAATGTGACTAGTTTGACATCTTTGTTTAAGTTCTTAAATAGACGTACACGCTCTGTAACAGCATATGATCGGCCACTTTGACCACGTCCAAAGAACTCCATTAAAAATAAATGTTGCATTACACTCCCCCTACTAAAGGCTTTGTTTACAGTATACCAAGTAAACATGGGGAATTTTTGAACTAATCATACAAAAACGCCTTCACAGGTCATTTCCCGTGAAGGCGTTTCCGTTACTTATCGTCGTGCTTCTTGCTTGTTTCTTCAGTTTCATCCTCGCGCTTACGACGCTTGAACAAACCAAGGAACAAACCAAACAACATGGCCAAACCAGTTGCCTTAGCACCTTCTTGCTCGTCCGAACCAGTGTATGGCAAGACGCCTGAATGTTGGGCCGTTGCCGACTCAGCTGCGCTTTGTTCAGCTGTGTAAGCCAACGAAGCGGCACTTTCAGGTGCAGCCGTTGCTGATTGAACTGCTGTGTAGGCCAATGAATGTGGCGTCAATACCTCAGGTACAATCGCCGGCGTCTCAGGCGTTACTGTTTGAACAGTTTGTGCCGGTCCGCCCGGTTCATTTGGCTCAACTTCAACTGCCGGTTGCTCCGGCACAATCGTGTACGTGACATACTCAGTGAAGTTTGGTGTACCGACCGGAATATCCACTCCTGGCACGAGGTTGCGATCAGCCACGTAGCCCGGCATACCCGGTACAGCCACGTCCGGTACATGTGAACCATCTGGCGCCGTCCATGGGCCATACGTCACTTCGCCAGTAACCGTATCGACCGTCGCCGTACGCGTGTACGTCACAATTTGTGTCTTCGTATCGACGATTGTTCCGTCGCTTGTGCGGAAGATAATCGTACGCGTCGTTGACGTCTTCAAGTGATCTTCATCAACACCGGCTGGCCACTTTGGACCATCTGGGTTGTTTGGATCAATTGGCGTACCTGGTACACCTGGGTTATTTGGATCAACCGTCTTTGTACCGTGCGCCAATGTGACCACAAACGTTTGGTTCAACATTGAATCTGCATCGAATGTCATACCACCAGCAGGATAACCGTCACGCACAAGGACATAACCTTGAGCCACGTAGTAAGCGATTTGCTCAGCGGTCGTGTATGATGACTTGCTGTAACTATCGCCAGACAACTGCTCAACATGGAGCACTTGCTTCGTGTTTTGATCAATGAAGTTAACCTTGGCGTGTTGACGATCAACCTTGTAAACAATGGTCGTATCAGTCGTTGGATCACCTGGCACAGCTGGCGGCAAGTAACCCTTGCTTGGGTTCTTTGGATCAACCGGTTGCAGTGGCGTACCATCTGGACCTTGTGGCGTAAAGCCAGGTACATATGGGATGACCGGATAACCTGGTGAATTTGGATCAGCCGTCTTCGTTGGGTCATCTGGATCATTTGGATACGTCACCTCGCCTGGTGTCTTAACTCCTGGTACTTGTGGCACACTAGGTACCCAAGAACCAAGTTGACGGTAAACAACTTGTTGGATGTCATCTTCACTAGTTTCATCCATGCCAGCCACTTCTTCGACCACCAAACGGTCAGAGATGTAGCCTGGAATAACAGGTGAAGTCTTTGCATCAAACTTATTATCGTTGTTCACAGCCTGCCAATCAGAGTAAACAATCGCACTTGACGTTGCAGCGCGAGCCAAACGTGCTTGTGGTTGTGCACTCTGTTGCGCAGCAATGACATTAATCGTCACGGTACGCGTAAAGACAACCTGATCAGTGACCGTCTTAGCCGCCGTTGAGCCATCCTTCTCATAGATATAAGTGATGGTCTGGTTGACTTCTTCACGCAAATCTTCCGCCGTTACCCCATCTGGCCAAACCGGTGGTTGTGGCCAAGTTGGTGAATCTGGATCATCCGGATCAACCGGCGTTCCCGGCTCACCAAGTGGGTCTGGGAAGGTTGGTGAATCCGGATCATTTGGATCAATCAAATCACCTGGTTGGTAAATTGGTTCGCCTGGCACCTTTGGATCATCTGGCGTGACTGTAATTGTCGCAACCTTGAAGTGAACTTCAAAGGCTTGATCAACTGATTCATCACGGTCAAACGTAAAGTGACTTGGATAACCATTGCTTACCAACATCATACCAGCCAACTTATAAACCATAATGCGGTCATAAGGGGTGTATGCACTCTTTTCAGCTGAACCACCGGTAATCGTATCAACCGCCAAAACGCGACCAGTTTCATCATCGATAAACGTAATCGTGGCCGTTTGCTTATTGGCCGTGTACGTAATCGTCGTGTCTTCAGTTGGCGTCTCACTTGGTGCTGGTGGCCAGTAACCTGAACTTGGGTTATCTGGGTCAACTGGATCCAACGGCTCGCCGTCTGGACCTTGTGGCGTAAAGCCTGGTACATATGGCATCGTTGGATTATCAGGTGTTCCCGGTGTTGCTGGATTATCCTCTCCCGGTGTGTCCGTTGTCGTTGGATCATCTGGGTTATTTGGATAATCAATTGGCTTGCTTGGCACATCCGTCACACCACTTGGAAATGATGGTACATACTGACCGATTGGTGAGTAAACCACCTTCTCTGGCACATCGGCTGACGTTGCCGTCAAGTCGTTCAACGCAGGTACCGTTTGACGATCAGCTACATAACCAGTAATTACTGGCGAATCGACTGCATCCATTGACGTTACCGTCGTTGGCACCCACGAACTGTACGTGTATGTTCCGGTTACCGTATCAAGGGTTGCCGTACGCGTAAAGTGAATGGTTTCCTTAACCGTCGTCGCCATGGTCTTACCAGCTTGATCCACATACGTAATCGTACGCGTCACTGACTCATTCAAATCAGTTGACTTCAAACCATCTGGATACTTTGGTCCATCTGGGTTATCCGGATTAATTGGTGTTCCTGGCGTCTTTGGATCATTTGGATCAATCGTTTGTGAACCGTGGGTCAAGGTTACCGTGTAGGCTTGCGTGACCGTCGTATCACGGTCAAACGTGAAGTCAGTTGGATAACCATCTTCTACCAACACGTATCCGTTAGCCAAGTAATCAGCCAAACGGTCAGCCGTCGTGTACGTACTTGATTCATCCGAACCACCGGTAATCGTGTCGACAACCAAGGTATCGCCCGTCACATCATCAATATAAGTAATCGTGGCTTTTTGTTCATCTGCCTTGTACTCAATTGTCGTATCAGTGGTTGGGTCACTTGGCAAAGCTGGTGGCCAGTAACCTGAACTTGGGTTATCTGGGTCAACTGGTTGCAACGGACCATCTGGACCTTGCGGCGTAAAGCCTGGTACATAT
This sequence comes from Weissella confusa, assembly GCA_016466735.1. Classification (GTDB taxonomy): domain Bacteria; phylum Bacillota; class Bacilli; order Lactobacillales; family Lactobacillaceae; genus Weissella; species Weissella fermenti. The sequence goes on from JAAOED010000007.1 coordinate 79,139, forward strand.
GGCAACGTTGGATTGTCTGGGTCACCTGGATCATTTTCATTTTCTGGTCCCGGTGTGAGTGGTTCCGTTGGATCATCTGGGTTATTTGGATACGTCATTGGGTCGCTCGGAACATTCGTTGTATCAGCTGGGAACAATGGTACCCATTGTCCCATCTTGTTGTACACAACATTAACCGTCGTGTCCGCATCCTTAGCACCAATACCCGTCACCGTAGCAACCGTCTGCTTATCCGCCACATAACCAGTAATCACTGGTGAGTCCACTGCATCAAAGGTCGTATCGCCATTAGCGGCAACCCAATCACCGTAAGTCACTGCACCCGTTACCGCATCAACCTTGGCCGTACGGCTGAACGTGACCGTATCGGTCGCATCATCAGCTGCTGTTTCACCGTTAGCGTACTTGTATGTGATAGTTTGCTTAACCGATTCATTCAAATCAGCTTCTTCCAAACCACCTGGGTACGTTGGCGTTGGTGTGTCACCGGGGTTAACTGGATAAGTTGGGCTCGTTGGGTCATCCGGATCAACTGGACCACCTGGCGTGAAGATTGGTGAACTTGGCGTCTTTGGATCATTTGGATCAACTGTAATCACAGCGTGTTCCAAATAGACCTCATACGCTTGGTCATAATCATCTTCACGATCGAAGGTAAATTTTGTACCTGGATAACCATCTGAAACCAAGACATAACCCGCTGCCTCGTAGGCTGCAATCTTGTCTGCCGTTGTGTACGTTGACGTCTCATCAGAGTGTCCCGTAATCGTATCCATTGCCAATTGCTTGCCAGTCGTCTTATCAATATACGTAATCGTCGCTTGCTGCTCATTAGCAACATACGTAATCGTCGTATCTTGTGTTGGATCAGTTGGCGTTGCTGGTGGCACGTAACCCTTACTTGGGTCACTTGGATCAACTGGTTGCAGTGGGCCATCTGGTCCTTGTGGCGTAAAGCCTGGCACATCCGGAATGACCGGATAATTTGGTGCCGTTGGATCAGCTGGTTGCGTTGGGTCAGCTGGGTCATTTGGATACGTAATCGGATCCGTTGGTACATCAGGGGTACCAGCTGGATATGATGGTACCCATTGTCCCATCGCCGTGTAAGTCACAACTGGATCAGTGTCAGCATCAGTTGCCTGAATGCCCGTCACTTCAGCGACCGTTTGCTTATCCGCAACATACCCGGTAATCACTGGAGACTCGACCGCATCAAACGTGGTATCACTATTTGCTGCAATCCACTCACCATACGTTACCGCACCTGTGACCGGATCAAGCGTCGCCGTACGGCTAAACGTTACCGTGTCCGTCTTTGGATCACTTGCCTCTTGGCCATCAGCATACACGTACGTGATAGTTTGCGTCACTGATTCATTCAAATCAGTTTCAGTTAAACCAGCTGGGTACGTAGGCGTTGCTGGCCAAGTTGGACCACTTGGGTTATCCGGATCAATTGGGTCACCTGGATTGCCTGGTTCTTCTGGGTACGTTGGGCTATCTGGGTCACTTGGATCAACCGGATCGCCTGGGTTGTAAATCGGCTGACTCGGCGTCTTCGGATCATTTGGCGTAATCGTAATCGTCGCGTGCTTCAAGTGCACTTCATACGCTTGCGTCATACTGTCATCACGGTCAAACGTGAAGTCCGTACCTGGATAACCATCAGAAACGAACGTGTAACCTTGCGCCAAGTAAGCTTGAATGCGCTCGGCCGTGGTATACGTTGACGTTGCATCAGAAACACCCTTAATTGTGTCGACTGCCAAATTCGTCTTCGTCGTGTCATCGATAAACGTAATCGTGGCCGTTTGCTCATTGGCAACGTAATTAATCGTTGTATCTTCACCTGGATTGTCCGTCGGCGTTGCCGGTGGCACATAACCCTTGCTTGGATCAGTTGGATCAACTGGTTGCAATGGGCCATCCGGTCCTTCTGGCGTAAAGCCTGGCACGTATGGCACCACTGGATAATCTGGCGCACCCGGTTCAAGCGGCTTCGTTGGATCGTCCGGATCATTTGGATACGTGATTGGATCCGTTGGCACACTTGGTGTATTAGCTGGGAATGATGGTACCCATTGTCCCATTTGCTTATACGTGACCTTAACGCTTTCATCCCCACTATTCGCCGTCAAACCAGCTGTTTCGTCAACTTGCGTCAAATCAGCATAGTAGCCGGTAATCACCGGTGATTCGACCGCATCAAAGGTTGTATCGCCGTTCGTCGCAACCCAATCACCGTAAGTCACAGTTCCCGTCACCACGTCATACTCGGCGGTGCGGGTGAACTGAACGTTATCCGTCACCGTCTTTGCAGCTTCACTATTATCTTCGTAAACATACGTAATGGTACGGTCAACTGACTCATTCAAATCAGTCGTCTTCAAACCATCCGGATAAGTTGGTGTTGCTGGCCAAGTTGGGCCACTTGGGTTGTTTGGATCAATCGGATCACCTGGCGTACCAGGTTCGGCTGGATACGTTGGGCCATCTGGGTCATCCGGATCAACCGGGTCACCTGGCGTGTAAACCGGTGAACTTGGCGTCTTCGGATCATCTGGATCAACCGTAATCGTCGCGTGCTTCAAGTGCACCTCGAAGGCTTGCGTCGTATCATCATCCGTGTCGAACACAAAGTCAGTTGGCCAACCATCATTCACGAGGCTGTAACCTTGCGCTTGCAAAGCCGCAATCCGGTCAGCCGTCGTGTAGGTCGTCGTGCCATCAGATTGTCCGGTAATGTCATCCATAACAATCGTTTGTTGCGTGTTGTCATCAATATACGTAATCGTTGCATGTTGCTCGTTCGCAACGTAACGGACTTCGATTGACGTATCGTCATCCATTGCTGCAACGCCGGTCGCTTCAGCAACTGATGCACGGTTAGCCGTGTAACCAGCAATCGTTGGTGATGTCACCTCATCAAAGGTGGTATCACTATCAGTTGCAATCCAATCACCATATGTGATTTCGCCACTGACCGTATCAAGTGTCGCCGTACGGGTAAACGTCAACGTTTCCGTCGCCGTCGTCGCAGCGGTCGCACCATTACGATCGTAAACATAAGTTACCTCACGCGTGACCGTTTGATTCAAATCATCATGCTCCAAACCGGCTGGATAAGTCGGCGTAGCTGGCCAAGTTGGGCCACTTGGATTATCTGGATCAATTGGTTCACCTGGCGTACCAGGTTGTTCAGGATACGTTGGGCTTGATGGATCACTTGGGTCCACCGGATCACCCGGCGTAAAGATTGGTGAACTTGGCGTCTTTGGATCATCTGGCGTAATCGTTTGCGTGATACGCTCAAGTTGTACGATGTACGCTTGATCAGTTGCCGTATCACGATCGAACGTGAATTTCGTACCTAGATAACCATCAGCGACCAAACGGTAACCTTGTTGCTCATACATCGCAATACGTTGTGCTGTCGTGTATGAACTTGTTTCATCAGAATGACCATCAATCGTATCAACCGACAAATCAGTATCAGTCGTCACATCGTGGTACGTAATCGTTGCCTTTTGTTCATCCGCAACATAAGTCACAACCGTATCACCACCTGGGTTATCGGTTGGTGTTGCTGGTGGCCAATAACCACCTTCTGGTGAACCTGGCGTTACCGGTTCAAGCGGCGTGCCATCTGGACCTTGTGGCGTAAAGCCTGGTACATATGGCATGGTTGGATTATCTGGCGTGCCTGGTACATTTGGATTCGTACCACCTGGTTCAAGTGGTGTATCCGCATGAGCTGGGTCATTTGGATACGTCGTTGGATCAGATGGCACGTTTTCCGTACCGGCTGGGAATGATGGTACCCATTGTCCCATTGGCTTGTAGACAACTTGGATGTTTTCATCCCCCGTCGTCGCCGTCAAACCAGTTGTGGCATCGACCACTTCCTTATCAGCGTAGTAGCCAGTCTTAACTGGTGAGTTCACCGCGTCGAACGTTGTGTCATTACCAGTTGCGACCCACTCACCGTACGTCACTTCACCCGTCACCGCATCAACTGTCGCCGTGCGCGTGAAGCTAACCTTGTCCGTCGCGTCTGCAAAGACCGTTTCGCCCTTGTCGTCAACATACGTAATCGTGCGGTTAACCGTCTCGTTCAAGTCGGTCGTCGTCACGCCAGCTGGGTACGTTGGCACCGCTGGCCAAGTTGGCCCACTTGGATTATCCGGATCAATTGGATCACCAGGCGTACCTGGTTCCGCTGGATACGTTGGACTCGATGGGTCACTTGGATCAACCGGGTCACCCGGTGTGTAAATTGGCGTTGACGGGTTCTTTGGATCATCTGGCGTCACTGTAATCGCAGCGTGCTTCAAGTGAACCTCGAACGTTTCAACATTGCCATCTACACGATCAAACGCAAAGTCGACTGGATAGTCATCACTGACCAACGTGTAGCCTTGGGCGTAGTAAGTAGCCAAACGGTCCGCCGTCGTATACGTCGACTTCTCATCCGAGACACCATCGATATCGTCAGTTGCCAATGTCGTGCCGGTTGTATCATCAATGAAGACAATTCGCGCGGTTTGTTCATTAGCAGTATAGGTAATATCTTGGCTCTGCTTAGGATCATCCGGAATAACCGGTGGCCAGTATCCCTCGCTTGGATTGCTTGGGTTAACCGGCTCCAACGGCTCACCATCCGGTCCTTGTGGCGTAAAGCCAGGCACGTATGGCAAGGTTGGATTATCCGTCGTTCCAGGGTCGGCCGGATTATCCGGACCAGGATCCGCTGGATTCGTTGGATCATCTGGGTTGTTTGGATAGTTGATTGGGTCACTTGGGACATCTTCAGTTCCTGGTGGGAAATGTGGTACCCATTGACCAACCGCCGTATACGTCACAACCACTGATGTTGACTCAGTTGCACCGGTGACATCTACAAATTCAACCGAAGCCTTGTCTGCCATGTAGCCGACAATCATCGGTGAATCAACTTGTTGCCAATCGACATCATCGCCGACTGCCGTCCACTCACCATACGTGACCTCACCCGTCACGGCGTTAACCGTAGCGGTACGTTCGAAGACGACATTGTCCGTCACTGTTGTTGCAGCTTCAGAACCATCTTCGTAAACATACGTAATCGTACGTGTGACCGTCTTGTTCAAATCTTGCGCCGTCACACCATCTGGATACGTTGGCGTCGCAGGCCATGTTGGTCCACTTGGGTTGTTTGGATCAATTGGATCACCTGGCGTACCAGGTTCCTCAGGATACGTTGGGCTCGATGGATCACTTGGGTCCACCGGATCACCCGGCGTAAAGATTGGGTCACTTGGATTCTTTGGATCATCAGGCGTCACAACCACCGTGACTTGCTTCAACGTTACCGTGAATTCCTGTGACTTAGCTGTGTCACTATCAAACGTAAAGTCCTTTGGATAGTCATCCGATACCAATACATATCCCATCGTCTCATATTGCTTAATACGGTCAGCGGTTGTATATGTGCCCGGTTCATCTGACTTACCAGCCAATGGATCGACTGATAACGTCGTACCAGTTGTCTGATCCACATACGTTACCGAACCAACTTGATCAGCTGGGACATAGGTAATCACCGTATCCTCACCCGGATTTGTTGGGTTTGGTGGCAAGTAGCCTGAAGATGGGTTGCTTGGATCAGCCGGCGTTAGTGGCTCACCATCTGGCCCTTCTGGCGTGTATCCTGGCACGTAAGGTAACGTTGGGTTCTCTGGCGTACCAGGTTCGCTTGGATTCTCAGCCGGATCCGTCGGTACCGTTGGACCACTTGGATTATTTGGATAATCAATTGGATCCGTCGGTGCACTTGGCGTCGTGGCTGGGAACGATGGCACCCATTGTCCCAACTTCTTGTACGTCACAGTCTCAGTCACATCACCGTCTTCGGCTGCAACCGTCACTGCTGTACTGTACTCCTTGTCAGCATAGTAACCATCAACAACTGGCGACTTGTAGGTATCCAACAAATCATCATCGTTCACTGCTACCCAATCCGAGTAAGTGACCTCACCCGTCACCGTGTCCAACGTTGCCGTACGCGTAAAGTGCACCGCATCCGTGTGTGGCTCATGAGCAACCGTCTTACCATCTTCGTAAACATAGTTAACCGTCAAGTTGACCGTTTGGTTCAAATCTTCAGATGTCAATCCCGCTGGGTATGTTGGTGTCTCCGGCCAAGTTGGGCCACTTGGGTTAGCTGGATCAATTGGCTCACCTGGTGTACCTGGTTCAGCTGGATACGTTGGGCTTGATGGATCACTTGGGTCCACCGGCTCACCCGGCGTAAAGATTGGGTCACTTGGCGTGCGTGGGTCATCTGGCGTAATCACCAAAACCGTGCGCTTCAAATGCACCTCGAATTTTTGTTCCGTCGCATCATCACGATCGAATTGGAACTCATCTTCTGGGAAGTCATTTGAAACCAATGTGTATCCTTGTGCTTCGTAAGACTTGATGCGGTCAGCCGTTGTATACGTTGACGTGTCACTCGACTCACCAGCGATGGTATCAACTGCCAATTCAAGGCCAGTATCATCATCAATATACGTAATGCGAGCTGCTTGATCATTAGCCACATAGTGAATAACCGTGTCATCACCTGGCTTATCCGTCGGCGTCTCCGGTGGCCAGTAACCCGCACTTGGATTATCTGGATCAACCGGTGTCAACGGCGTACCATCTGGGCCTTCTGGTGTATAACCTGGCACATATGGCAACGTTGGGTTAGCCGGCGTACCTGGATCATTCGGATTATTCACACCCGGCTCCAACGGTTCGGTTGGATCACTTGGGTTGTTTGGATAATCAATTGGATCATCTGGTACATCCTCATCAGCAGCTGATGGTGGGAATGATGGTACCCATTGTCCAAGCTTGGTATACGTGATTGCAACCGTTGTATCATCGGCCATCGCATCAACATCCGCCTCTTCATCGACGGTTAATTGACTAGCCACATAGCCAGAAATCAACGGCGAATCAACCTTATCAAGCGTTGAATCAGTCGTCTGCCAATCGCCATAAGTCACCGCCCCGGTCACCGCATTAACGGTCGCCGTACGACTGTACGTCAAAGTTTCAGTAACCGTCTTGGATGCTTCTTCACCATTACTTGCATACGTGTAAGTAATCGTACGCGTCACCGTCTGGTTCAAATCATCCTTGGTGACACCACTTGGGTACGTTGGCGTTGCTGGCCACGTCGGCCCACTTGGATTATCGGGATCAACCGGTGTACCTGGGTCACCTGGTGTATCAGGTACCGTCGGTCCATCTGGTTGGTCTGGATAAACTGGGTCGCCTGGCGTGTATGGGCTTTCCGGATATGTTGGGCCACTTGGGTCACTCGGATCAACTGGGTCACCCGGCGTAAAGATATCCGTGCCCGATTCCTTCGGATCATCCGGTTCAACCGTAATCGTGACTTGCTTCAAGTGCACTGTGAATGGTTGGTCCGTATCATCAACACGTTCATAAACCACACCATCCGTTGGATAATCATCGCTCACAAGGACATATCCGGCACGTTCGTACGTCGCAATGTCAGTCGCTGTACGGTAAGCATCCGTTTCATCAGACTTGCCTGTCAAATCGACAACCTTCAGTGTGTCACCTGTCGTATCATCGATAAATGTTACAGTCGCCTTTTGCTCATTCGCTGTGTAGGTAATCGTCGTGTCACCACCCGGATTATCGGTTGGCGTTGCCGGTGGCCAGTAACCCGCACTTGGATTGTTTGGATCAACCGGCTCCAACGGCGTGCCATCTGGTCCTTCCGGCGTAAAGCCTGGTACGTATGGCAAGGTTGGATTATCCGTGTCGCCTGACGTATCCGGCGTTCCCTGACCCGGCTCCAAAGGATCACCAGGATTATCTGGGTCATTTGGATACGTAATTGGGTCACTTGGCACATTTTCAGTACCTTCTGGGAATACCGGTACGTACTGTCCCATTGGGTAGTACGTCACCATGTAACTACGATCGAAATCACCTGGTGCAATCGTTACCGCCAAAATATCTGAGATATCAGCATAGTAACCTTCCTTCACTGGACTTGGCGTCTCTGGCCAGTCATCATCACCAGCCGTTACAACCCAATCCGTCGTTGAAATTTGCTCACCAGTTACGGCATCCAACGTGATTGAACGTTCAAACGTTACCGTACGTGTAACATCCGGGAACACCTCATCCCCATTTGCATACTGATAACTAATGACACCGTTAATCGTCTGCTTAACACCATCGATATCCGTTCCTTCAGGCCAAACTGGCGTATCAGGTACATCTGGATACATTGGACTACCTGGGTCACCAGGCGTGTCCGGTGTTACGACAACTGTACCGTGGTCCAAGTAGACCTTGGCAAACTGCGTCACGTTATCTGCATTGTCGTACGTTCCTTCAGTTGCTGTTGCATCCTGACTAACTAGAACGTAACCTCGAGCAGCATAATCTGACAACGTGTTCGTGTAGGCTGCGTTAGTGGTTCCCGTCAAAGTTTGTTGCAAACTTGTGACTTCGACTTCTGTTCCCGATGAAATGTCCACGTAAACAACCACCAATGTTTGTGGATGGGCCACATAGTAAATTGGCGTATCCGCGGCCGGGTTATCCGGCACATCAGGGGGGTAGTAGCCCTTCGTCACATCATTTGGATCAATTTGCTCCAATGGCACACTGCTACCATCAGAAGTTGGCGTATATCCTGGGATATACGGCACTGGCACTTCAACATAATTTGGATCATCACGGGTCCAAACCTTTGAGGCGTCATTTGGATCATTTGGATAGACACGCGTCTTCAATTGCTCATCTTCAGGCAAATCAGGTACGTGCGGAATCCAAGAACCCAGCTTCGTATAAGTTACCGTTTCTTCACGGCTAGCGTCGTTATAATCAACCGATCCACCTGCAACTGAACCCTCACTTGCAAAGTAACCATCAATAACTGGCGTTTGCACATCGTCAAACGTTTGTGACTCATCAGGCCAAACAATTGACAACACTTCACCGGTTACAGCGTCATACGTTACTGTTGCGGTAAAGATCTTTTCCTGTACGCTGTCAGGTTTAGCCTCAGTCTTGTCTGATTCATAAATATAGTGAACCGTTGACGTAACTGTTGACGTATAACTATCATGGTTCGGATCGTCTTCTCGACCCCCATCCACAACTACTGTACCGTGGGTCAAGTGAACCAAGTAAACTTGAGTTGCTGCGTCATCACGGTCATACGTTCCGGCAGTTGCTTCCTTATCGGATGAAACGTACGTATATCCATGTGATGCATAATCAGACAATGTATTTGTGTATGCCTGATCAGTCTCCCCTGAGAAAGTCTGACGTAGCTCGTTAACTTCCAAATCGGTCGTGTCGTCGATATAACGCACAATGACTTGTTGTGTATTACGCGTGTAATTAATCGTTGTATCCCCTGTCGGATCCGTTGGTGCTGGTGGAATATAACCAGCTGATGGATTTTCTGGGTCGACCGGCTTCAACGGTGTGCCGTCAGGTCCTTCCGGCGTGTAACCCGGTACATATGGGATAACCGGCTCACCCGGCTCGGCTGGATCATGTGGCGTTAGGTTATCCGTTGGATTGTTTGGATCATTTGGATATTGAATTGGATCACTCGGCACATTTTCAGTATTTGGTGGGAAACTTGGCGTCCAACTTCCCATTGGCTTGTATGTGACGGTGTACTCAGTATTTGTATCATTGTGGTCCGCATCTACTTGCGTTACATCAGCAACATAGCCAGTAATTACCGGACTCTTTACGGCTGCAAACGTCGCTGAATCGTTAGGCCATTCAACCGAAATTGGCACATTTGAATCCACTTTATAAGTAACCGTTGCCGTAAAGGTGTGACTAATCACTTGATCAGGCACTAGCTCACCATTCGCGTCCACCATCTGATTACCAGCTTGGTCCACATAATGGATTGTTCGCGTAATCGTCTTCGTATAATCGCTTTGGTTTGGATCGTCGTCCTTACCACCTACTTTTGACTCCGTTCCAATAGCCAAAATAACGTTATAGACCTGATCAGTATCGTCGTCGGCATCGTACTTACCACTCTCAGCACCCGCATCCTTAGATACCAGCACATAAGATTGGTCCGGATTATTCTCATAATCCCATAATTCGTGGGTATAATCCGCATTCGATTTACCATTGAACGTCTCAGTATTCACAATCGTACGCGTACCATCGTCCGCGACATAAATGTAGTTAACCGTTACTTTTTGCTCATTTGCATGATAAACAATTGTCGTATCGGTCGTCGGATCCGTTGGCACATCGGGTGGCAAATAACCCCCGGTTGGGTCGCTCGGATTAACCGGCGTCAGCGGCGTGCCATCTGGTAATTCTGGTGTGTAACCAGGAACATATGGTACAACCGGCACAGACGGATTCGTACGGTCAGGTTGTGTCGGATCATCTGGATCATTTGGATACGTTATATCAGTCGGTGGGTTATCCGGCGTTGTGTCTGGGAAACTTGGTGTCCAAGCACCCAAAGCCTTATACGTTACTCGGAAGCCAACACTGGCAGAGTCATAGCTAACCGTTGCTGCACCGGCTTGTGCTAAATCAGCAATATAACCTTGAATAACTGGTGAATCAACGTCACTAAACGTATAACTTTGTACATTCCACGTATCATACAATTCCTCACCAGTAACCGCATCATACGTTACGGTCGCTAAGAAGGTTGTCGTTTGAATATTGGCGGCTGCTGCCACCGTGTTGTCCTCATAGAAGTAACGCACCGTCGACTTTACTTCCCACTTGGCATTACCATCCTTACCACCTTCAACATCAACAGTGTTGTGGTCCAAATAGACGTAATAAGTTTGGTCAGTCGCCGTATCGTTGTCGTACGTCCCTGAACGGCTTCCCGCGTCCTGCGCCACAATGGTATAACCCTTTGCCGCAACTGACTGAAGGGCGTTCGTATAAGTCTTACCAGTATCACCGGTTACCGTTTGCGTCCATTCTGTGATTTCAGTACCATCGGCTGCTGTCCATCCCTCAGTTTTTTCTGAACCATGAACATCAATATAGTGAATCGTGACGGTTTGCTTATCGGCAACCAGCGTGATTGTCATCGTTTGCAAACTGCTATCAGTCGTACTTAGATTATTGCTCGTTGTGTCATACGTTCCTGATACAGACGTACCAGAAAGTGTCATAGCTGGCGTACCGGTCGTTGTCGTCTTGCTGGTGTCGATGTGATATCCAGCAGGGATACTACTTGCAATATCCGTGCTCAACGCCTCACCCGTTTTACCGGTTAGATTAACGTTAGCCGGTGCAGTCGTTCCGTCGGCCATCACAAACTTGATTTGTGCTTGTTGCGTGTCCTTGACATAGTACAGAACAATCGCGTCTGCTGCAGAATCTGTCAAAGCGGATCCGCTCTTAGAGGTACCAGCCGTCGCATTATACTTTGTTGCCGCACTTTCATTCGGCAACGCGTAGGTACCGTCGGTCTTTTGGGCAGATTGCAACTCACCACCATTCAACGTAAATCCGACGTATGTGTACCCCGGAACCTTTGTGTTGATTGAACTCCAATCGTTGTTTGGGGATGAAGTTGTTTTCACACCAATTTGGGCACCGGTCACACCCTGCAATGCAGAATTTGTTTGCCCAGCTGTCGCATTATTGTAATTTGAAATCCCAGCCGTATTGGCAATAGACGTTGAATTAGCTAAGGAGAACGTGCCATCCGCATTCTGCACGGCTGTTTGCAAGCCAACTGTTGCCAACTGCGGTGCGGCAACATAATAGAACTTAACTCCTGATTCGCTCGGCAATAGTGGCTGAATATAACCACCCAAATTTCCAAGTCCTGTTCCACCAAATCCTAAGAAACTACCGCCATCAATAGAACCGTTGCGATCTTCGTCGGCCCAGTCCGGGGTTGAGATAACCGCGTTTGCATTTCCAAAAGCATCTGTGGCTGACAAAGTGTACTTACCATCACTTGTCTTGTACAAATCACCAGTGATTTTGGCGTATGTCATCCCACTTGTGGTTGGTTGTGATGTTGCTGCGACAACACTCGTTGCACCAGTTGCTGTGTTAGTTGCCAAATAGAAAGTTAATGGCTTATCTGGAATGGTATAGGTCTTCACCAAGTTTGGTGAGACAGTCGTTGCGCCGTCCGTTTGCATTGTAAACGTGATGACGTTTGTGTTCCCACTCCACGTAATTTGGGTCATTGACGTCACATTGCCATTTGCATCCACTGCCGGCCAATAAATAATAACTGTGTAATTTGCTGGATTAGTTTGATTCGTAAACTTACGAATAACCGCATCCTTTGGTACAGCAGACACGTCAAACCCATAGGCACGGACCAATGCTAAATTGAACGGATTGTTCGGGTCCATAATGGCTGACTTAGAACGCGAATCAGCAATCGTGTAGACATCAGTGCTCATGTTAGTAAAGGCACCTGTTACCGTTTGCTTCGTACTCGTCCCGCTACCACTCGTTGTCGTACTTTTTTGCGATGACACTTGCGTTAGCGATGGTACCAATTGGTATCCAGGCAAAACGTCTGATGTGATTGTAAATTCATCATCATAACCACCACCAGTTCCACCAATTAGTTGGTTAACCTTAGCATCCGCGCTTTGACCAGCACTTGGATTTTCCGGAATACGATCAGTCGTACGTGTGTAAGTTCCATCACCATTATCGATGGCATAGTAATAATTGGCATCCGCCGCTTTCGCAAAGACGTTAATACCCGTCATTCGCCAATTCGTATTCGTTGTCGAGCCATCTCGTCGTCCACTTGTAATTTCGTAGTCACCAGTACCATTAGTAATGTTGTTTTTAAACGTCGTTCCCCCGACAACCAGTGTGCCGCCAGAAGCGACATACTGGCGCCCTGTAATCCCGTTATCGTCATAACTCGTCAACATTACGGTACTTCCAGAAACAACCTTAGTCCCCCATGGGTCACTGGTAACATTTCGTGCAACACCAACTAACCACTTCGTTCCCGTTGTGTCGGTGAAGCCTCCTGCATAGTAATAATACGTCAGCAAATTCGTATCTCTTTGGAAATACGCCGGCAAGTTTGAACTGTTAGCCAGTGAATCGCCACTTGGCACCGTTTGACCTTGGATACGGCGCCAGGCTTCAGAAGCAACCGCCCAATCCAAGTCATTTGTTTCGGCCCACACACGAATGTCATCGTGATTAACCGAATCAAACGTTTGACTGGCTTCCGTTGAATCTGGCCAGTAAACAATAACTGTTCCGTTATCATTCATGACTTCAGTTGCTGGAAGCAAGTTAAACGCATCCTTGTTGAACATATCAAACGTTGCTTGTTGTGCTTCCGTCAAACCGGTCGTTGTATCCTTTTCTTGCTCACCTTCCTGCAAGAATGAGATGACCATACGGTTACGGACGGCATAGGCCTTCAAAGCATCCATATCGATGCTGTTGAAGTTGTACGATGCTGGCAAGTTAATCCAGAGGTACTTATCCACGTATGTGACCGTGACCGTGCTACTTAGCACCATAGTCAGAACCGGTAAAGCTTTCCTTATTTGGAATAGTGATTGCCGTGTTAACGGAAACTGTCACGCCATCAGCTACAGTTTCCGGTACTGTTTCTTCTTCAGTGGCGCTATCATCCGCACCAAGCACCGTTGCTGATTGTGAGTTCGATGGTGCAACCGATTGCAATGAGTCTGCGCTACTCATTGCTGATTCGGCTGAAGATGACTCAGCTTCACTTTCAGGCGCCACACTTGTCAGTGTGTTTGATTCGCTCTCAGGTGCAACACTAGTCAAAGTGTCCGATTCACTCTCGGGCGCAACGCTTACCAAACTATCAGATGCACTTGACTCATCATCGCTTGTCGCACTACTTTGTTCGCTTGATGGCGCGACACTCACTAAGCTGTCAGAATCCGTTTGACTTGCCTCACTAGACGCATCAGATGAATCCGTTGACGTAGTTGAACTTTCAGAAGCTACAGATGTAGTCGACAAAACCACCGAACTAGCCAATGAACTTTGGCTTGTGACCGGTGATTGGACAACTGATTCACTATCACTAACTTCTGCAGTGCTTGAGGCAACACTCGCTTCAGGTAGACTGCTCGTTTCAGAACTCGCACTCTCTACGACAACTGGATCAACTGGCGTTTCGGCCACCGATTCAGCGACCGATTCTTCAGATGCTGTAGCCTCTGCGCTAGCTACGACTGACTCCGGATCACTTGGATTGGTAGGCACTGGTTCTCCAGTTTCATCGTCCAACCCATCGCCGTCCTTATCGCGGTCTTCAATATCTTGCTCGCCATCCTTGTTAGATGAGCTCACCAAAGAAGCATCAGCATCGTCAATCGTTGGATCTTCCGCCGCTGAAACTTCGCCACCTGTATTGGCCCCCATACCAATGGCAATCAACAATGACGTCGCACCAAAACGCAGCCACTGCTTGTTCTTCTTATTGCCACCACCAGCATCTTCGAGATTAATTTCTCGCTCCTTTACACTTTTGTCTGTAGATTTCATGATTTTAACTCCCCTAAAATTAAAGACTGTCAAAGTTTAGACTTCGACCATTGTCGATAGTTTAGCTCACAAAAGTACTAAAAAGCGGGAACTAATATCGACAAAAACGCCCCTATTACATGGTCAAAATCTACTTATGTACCTAAATTGTAACGAACTGCGGACAATAAAGCTCTTTTAATGTATCGAATTGCGAAACTATGGTTTTTTTATGAAAAACGCGCAAAAAAGGCTCGATAGCAATTGCTACCGAGCCTAAAAATTATCGTGCATTTTGTCGATTAAAGAATGTCAAAACTGGTATGCCAATCAGTGGGACTAAGATTGCGCCAACGATGATTTCAAAAACACCATTGAAACCGGCGATTGAAACAATCAAGTAATTGGCGAGTCCTGAATCAGGAATACCGAACGCGGTTGTGTGCATAACTGTGAACCCAATCCACGTGATGCTCAACACGAAGAACGTATTCACAAAAGCCGACAAAGCGCCTAGCCCTGCTAACCAAATGGTTTGTTGACCCATTGGACGATTCTTAACAAAGCGCCAGTACAGGTACCCGATAATCAAACCAACCAACATACGTGGCACAATCGCTGTGATTGGGTTACGGAAGATCAAAGCGCCAATACTTGGTGCTGATGTCCATGCGTGCCAAAGTGAATAGGCACCCCAAACGAAACCTAGTAACGCACCGGCACGAGGCCCCAAGACCATCGCCCCAATGGCAACAGTAAACGTAATAATCGTTACCGCGGCCCCAATTGCGAACGCCCCAAGTGGTAATGTGCCCAGCCAAGGAACAATTGACTGTAGCAGAATAATTGCAATGAATAATGCCGTCAAAACGAGATGACGACTTGAATTAGGACGTGCTGCCATTCTAGGCCTCCTCTGATAAAAATCCAAACAAAATTATGTTTACTTAATTATAGTTTGGAAAGTACGTAATGTCATTAATTAAAAAAGCGCCAGTATAAAACTGGCGCCTCCGCGGCAAAACTTTGTTTGAGATATTTTTTGAGATTCGTGAGAGGTTCAAATTGTTAATCGAGTTTTGCCGCGATGTTTGCTAACGTGACATCGGCAGTCGTGTCAAAGCGAATATCGGCATCGTGCAAAATGTCGGCGTTACCGATTCCCAACGACACTTCACCGGCCCCATTAATTGCTTGAATACCTGACGCAGCATCTTCCAAACCGATGACTTGCTCTGGTGGCAAGTTCAATAGCTCGGCGGCACGCACATAAATTTCAGGATCCGGCTTGTTGGCAGTCAACGTACTTGGGTCAACAATACCCACAAATGAATCCGTCAATTGCAAACGGTCAAGAATAAATGGCGCGTTCTTTGAAGCTGACGCAACACTAGCCTTGTAGCCCTTGTCGTTCAATTCCTTGATGAAATCTGCCATCCCCGGCAAAATATCATCCGGCGTCAAACCAGAAATCAATTCAACATAGTGATTATTCTTCCAAGATGCCAACGCCACCTTTTCGTCGTGCGTGTAGTCATCTTGCTTGTTGCCAGCCTTCAAAATCATTTCAAGGCTGCCCATGCGATCGATTCCCTTCAATGACTCTTGCAATTCCGGCGTCCAAGTCACATTCACTTGTTCAGCGAGTGCATGCCAAGCTTGCGTGTGAAACTTCGCGGTATCCGTGATGACACCATCCAAGTCAAAGGAAAATCCCTTAATGTCTGAAAATTTTGTCATCTTAAGCCTCCAAGGTTAGCTTTTCACCAGCCAAATCAATCGTCAACGGCTCACCTGACAACAATTCAACGTGTGAACCGTTTTGATCAACAGCGACTGACAACAAGCGACCGCGGAATAGGAAGCGGAAGCTGTAGCCCTGCCACTTATCAGGCAAGAATGGCTCGAAGTGCAATTGGTCATCGCGAACACGCATGCCAGCAAATCCTTGCACGATTGATAGCCAGGCACCCGTCATTGACGTGATGTGCAAACCGTCTGACGTGTCATTGTTGTAGTTATCCAAATCAAGACGCGCCGTACGCTCATAGAACTCGACACTCTTATCAGCCATCTTCAAATCAGCGGCGATAATTGAGTGAACAGATGGTGACAATGATGACTCGTGGACCGTGAATGGCTCGTAGAATTCATAGTTGTCACGCTTTTGTTGTTCCGTAAAGGCATCTGGGAAGTAGTACATCGCGTGCAATGTATCTGATTGCTTGATGTATGGTGAACGCAAGATACGGTCCCATGACCAGTGTTGGTTAATTGGCAAGTTCTTTGGATCCAAATCACGAACTGGCACCAATTCCTTGTCCAAGAACGTGTCGTGTGCGACAAAGACGTGGCGTGGCACACCGTTGACGTCAGTAACATCCGCTTCAGGCAAGTACATCTTGTCGACAATTTCTTGCCAGTGCTTGCGTTCTTCAGATGTGACGTTCAACTTCGTTTGGAACTCTGGCGCAACCGTGTCGATGTTTTCCAAAGCGTATGACAAGACCCACTTGGCCATCCAGTTGGTGTAGTAGTTGTTGTTGATGTTGTTCTCGTATTCGTTTGGTCCGGTCACACCGTGAATCATGTACGCATCATTGCGTGCTGAATAGTGTACACGGTCAGCCCAGAAGCGCGCGATACCAATCAGCACTTCACTACCTTCGTTTTCAAGCCACGAACGGTCACCCGTCAAGTGCGTGTAGTTGTAAATAGCGTAGGCAATCGTTGAATTACGGTGAATTTCTTCAAACGTAATTTCCCATTCGTTGTGTGATTCGATACCGTCGAAGGTCACCATTGGGTACAACGCCCCGGCCAAGCCTTGTTGCTTAGCATTGTGGTACGCCCCTTCGATTTGTTGGTAGCGGTACTTCACCAATGACTTCACGACAGCTGGATCAGTAACCCCTAGGTAAACTGGAATGGCAAACGCTTCCGTATCCCAGTATGTGGCACCACCATACTTCTCACCGGTGAAGCCCTTTGGTCCGATGTTCAAACGGGCATCGTTACCGTAATAAGTAGCAAACAAGTGGAACAAGTTAAAGCGAATACCTTGTTGCGCTTCTGCATCCCCTTCGATTTGTACGTCTGCCTTCTCCCAACGCTTAGCCCAACCAGTTGTGTGGTCGATGACCAAATCGTTGTAAGTATTTGATGCAATGTCAGCGAACAAATCATCCGTGGCAGCCTTAACGGCATCATTCGACTCATAGTCACGTGAGGTTGTCACAATGACACGCTTTTCGATTTGCACAGGTGTTTCGGTCACGATACCAGCAAAGACGTTTCCGACTTGCTTTTCATCGTCGACTGACCCAATGGCTGGCAAATCTGAGACGAAACGTTGACGGGCAGCCACTGTAAATTGTGGCACACCAAATGGGTTGGCAATTGTGCGTGTCATGATAAAGGCTGACTCGTCATCAGCTTCCTTATCCAAGACATCCCAGAATTTCTCGTCATAGTTTGAATCTTCATTCATGACATCGGCGTCAATCAAAGCCGTCAATTCCAATTGGTGCGTGGCCTTGTCGACTGATACAAAGGTCCAACGCAAGTCCGCCAATTCCTTCTTGGCAACTGAGATAAAGCGATCAACGCTAATCTTAACGCCCTTTACGATGAATGAACGGTGCAAAATACCAGCCTTCATATCCAATGACAACTCAAAATCATCAAATGGCGTCTTGGCCAAATCGATCAAGTCACCGTCAATACGGATTTCAGCCTTCACAAAATTCAAAGCGTTGATGGCCTTACCGAAGTACTCTGGGTATCCATTCTTCCACCAACCAACACGGGTCTTGTCTGGGAACCAGACACCACCAATGTAGACACCTTGCAACGAGTCGCCAGTATACGTTTCTTCAAACATACCGCGCATACCCATGTACTCATTTCCTAGTGACGTAATTGATTCTTGCAAACGCTTGTCAGCAGGATTAAATTCATGCGTTGTAATTGTCCAAGGACTAACTTCAAAAATTCGTTTCATGTTATTATTCCCTCATAATTAGCGCACTGGCTCGGTCCAAATGATAAAGTCGTTTGGTGCCAGTTGCGTCTCAGATTGATTTGTTTTTAGCAAAATACTTGTTGGCTGCGCAACTGTTAAGTCGGTCGTGCCATTGTTGAATACCCCAACGATGCGCGTTTGATTGTCTTCGCGCGTCAATCGGATTTGACGTTCCCCAATCACGTCAAAGATAATTTTGTCGTCAGATAGCTTAGCAATGACTTGGCGCCTGACTTGTACTAATTTTTGCATAAAGTCGTACAAATCATGGTCTTGTAACTCTGGCTGCCAAACCATCGGCTTGCGATCGTCAGGATCATTCTCCCCGGTCATACCGTATTCTGTTCCATAGTAGATTGATGGAACACCTGGTTGCATGAAGGTAAATGTGAGAATGCTTTTCGCTAGTTGCTTATCTTCATGCGCCAAGGTCATCAAACGTGGCGTATCGTGTGAATCCAACGTGTTAAACATCATGCGGTTCGTTGCATCACGGTACAACATCAATTGATGGCTCATCTTTTGAACTAATGCATCTGCTGACTCATTTTCCAAGAAATATTGGAGGATGGCGCCGGTGTAGCTGTAGTTCATAACGGCTGTAAATTCATCGCCGACCAACCAGCTCTGCGATGTGTGCCAAATCTCACCTAGAATGTAAAAATCAGGTTTCAATGCCATCATCGCATCGTGGAATTTACGCCAGAAATGATGATCAATTTCATTGGCAACATCTAGACGCCAGGCATCGATATCAAATTCTTTGACCCAATACGTTGCAATGTTCAACAAATAATCAACCACTTCCGGATTACTTGTATTCAGCTTTGGCATGTGTGGCGTGTAGTCAAACGTGTCATACGTTGCATCAGCTGCAAATTCAAAGTTGTCGGTTGGTGTGTACGTTGCTGGGAACTGATGAATGTGGAACCAGTCCGCATATGGTGATGCTTGCCCGTTCTTTAACACATCCTGCCACTGCACTGACTTGTCACCAATGTGATTGAAGACCGCATCCAACATGACGCGAATGCCACGTTCATGCGCTGCTTGAACCAGTTGCTTAAACAACTTGGCATCCCCGAAATGTGGGTCCACCGTCATATAATCTTGCGTGTCATATTTGTGATTCGATGGCGCTTGGAAGATCGGATTCAAATAGATACCTGAAACCCCAAGGTCTTGCAAGTGATCCAAATGGTCCAAAATACCCTGTAAATCACCACCGTAAAAGTCTTCACGACCAGGATGATCAGTTGAACGCCAAGGCTTCGTGCCTACCGGATCATTTGATACATCCCCATTCGCAAACCGCTCTGGAAAGATTTGATACCAAACCGTATCGGTCACCCATTCCGGGGCGTTGTACTGATCAATCGTTTGAAAAAACGGCATGCGAAAGTAAAAGTTCATATCCATTAAATCGGCATCGGCTACTTTAAAGAAGCCTTTGTCACTATAAATTTTCTGGATACCGAGCATATCAGTCACTAGGAAGGCATATGCTAACCGCCGCTTCGGCTCGGTCACCGTCACCTGCCAAAAATCAGAAATCCCATCTGACATAATCTTGGTCATCTGCTTTGGCACTTGGTAGAACTTTTCATCAGTTGGCAAGCTCCGCAAGCTGTACGGATCACCTGCTAATAATTCAACGTTAACGATATCGTCTTTGGCAGTCCGCAGACGAATATTAACCGTTTGCTCGTTCACGACGTACGCCATCTCACTGTCGGGACGGTGCATAATACCTGCTAGGTTCATAATGCTTCCCTCTCTCGTGATTAGCGCACGCTGTCGCCGTGTTCGACAGAAGTTTCCTTCACGGCCCAAACACTAATACCACCCAAAACAAACAAGACTGCTGATACCAAAATCATGTGTGGCATGTGGTTACCCAATAGTGGGTAAAGGGCGAATGATGCTACTGAGGCAACAATTTGTGGGAAGCAAATCCATGAGTTGAACAAGCCCATGTATGTTCCGTCGTGTTGTCCGTCCAAAGCGTTCGTCAAAATCGTGAATGGGATGGCGTTCATCGTTACCCAAGCCATACCCAACATCACAAACGCAACCGCTGACATCGTCTTTGATCCAGTCGTGGCCAACAAAGCAAATCCAGCAGCCCCAACAATCAAGCCAAATGTGTAAGCTGGCTTACGCGTCTTGTTGTTCAAACGTGAAATAATCAATCCCCAAACAATGGCCGTAACAGTTTCGATGGCTGACAAGACACCGAACCAGTTACCAGCAGCTTGGAAGGCTCCTGAAGCAGCGTTTGTCGTGTGCCAGATGTTACTTGCGACCGTACCAGTTCCATACGTCCATAGGTATTGGAAACCGGCCCAGCTAAAGAACTCAACCAATCCAAGTGTCCAGAAGACCTTTGGCGCGTGCTTTAGGATTTCAAAGACGTTTTGCTTCTCGCCCTTTTGCTCATCAAGGCCGTGGTAGTTTGCGTACGTTTCAGGATCGTATTCATCAACCTTCCATACTGTGAAAGCGGCTGAAATAGCCAAAATAATTGCTCCAACATAGAATGACCACTTAACTGATGCTGGCAATTGTCCTTGAGCGGCAACGTTGGCAACACCAATTGCAGTAAAGAAGTATGGGAACAAGTTAGCGATAACACCACCAATGTTTCCCCAGATGGTTTGCCATGACCAAGCCATATCCTTTTGGCTATCGTTGACCATGTCTGAAATCATCATCTTAAATGGTTGCATTGACATGTTTGATGACAAGTCCATGAATAGAATGGCGATGGCACCAAACCACAAAGCAGTTGATGTCTTAAAACCAAATGAACCGGCGTTTGGCAACAACGCCATGACGACGATGGCAACCAAAGCTCCCAAAATCAAATATGGCAAACGACGACCAATCTTAGGCAACCAAGTACGGTCTGAGAAGTAACCGACCAATGGTTGGACAACCATTCCAGCCAATGGTGGCAAAATAAAGAAGAACCCTAGCTTCGTAGGATCAGCACCAAGCGTTTGGAAGATACGTCCCATGTTGGCACTTTGCAATGAGAACGCCATGGAAGTACCCAAATTTCCAAACGTCATCAACATCAATGTCGCGATTGTTAGCGTTGGTAGATGCTTCTTACCAACCTTGTTTTGCGATTCTGTCATGATTCAACCTCGTAATTTCAAAATAACCTATCTGTGAACTGCAAATGAAAGCGCTTTATTTACAAATTCCACTATAGTTCTCTTGATTACAAAATGAAAGCGTTTTCAGAATGTTACCGGTAACATAAAATTACATTCTTACGGCATTTGAAAGTATGCTACACTTAATATATGTTAGGCGTGTTAGCGCTTTCATCAATTAGGAGGTTTATTATGGTCTCACTTAACGACGTTGCGAAGACGGCTCATGTCTCAAAAATGACTGTTTCTCGTGTCTTAAACCATCCCGAACTCGTGTCACTAGAAATTCAGAAAGACGTGCAACAGGCGATTCTGGAACTCGGTTATGTGCAAAACCGAGCTGGCCGCGCCTTGGCAAACAAACGACATTACAATATCGCCTTTGTTCTACTAGATGATATTGCAGAAATTGAGCCGTACTATGCGCATTTATTGATACATTTAACCGATGCATTACGCCACCACGGCTATACATTAGAAGTACGTCACGACCGTGAGTTTGATTTAACGAATGTGGATGCATTCTTAGTCAGTGGTGCACGTCGGACAGATGTTGAAGCATTGCACCTTCCCGTTCCGGTTGTAATTTATGGGATGGAACCCGGATTAATTTCCGTTGACAGCGACAATACCGTCGGTACTGCGATGGCCACGGAGTATCTCATTAATCACGGTTTTGAACACATACTCTATCTTGGTTTGGCGATCGATGAGCCGTTTGCGTTAAATCGCGAAACTGGTTATCGACAAACAATGTTGAAGTATGGGGTGCCGATTGAGGCTTATGAGTTACCAAACAACGAATGTGCTGCAACTGAGTTAGTCACATTAATCAACCCCGCCCCAGGCACTGGGATTGTAACGGCGACCGACCGTTTAGCCCTTGGTGCACTTAGGGCCAGTCAGGCTCTTGGCCTATCATTCCCAAATGAGATTGGGATTATTGGGTTTGATGGGATTTACATTCATAAGCTATCCTCACCTACCCTGACCACCGTTCAGCAACCATTAGGCGTGATTGCGAACACCATGGTCAAGTTATTAATGGCGCAACTGAACGGCGAAACCGTTTCATCTAAACTTATTACACCAACCTTGGTGATTGGGAATTCAACGCCATAGAAAAAAGCTTCCGAAAGTAACGCTCTCGGAAGCTTTTCATTTTCTATCACAGCAGCTGTTTGTCAGAAAACTCCGTCATTCTCAGTCTGCTTATCTCAAAATTTCAATCAAATTCTTGCGTGATGCTTGGCGCGCTGGCAACCAACCAAAGATAATCCCAATGGCAGTTGTGACACCAAAGACCATCAAGACGTTGTTCATCGTGACAACAGCGGTAATGTTTGGATTGTTCATTACAACCGTAATCAACTTACCCAAACCAGCTCCCAAGGCCAACCCGATAACGCCACCTGACAAGGTCAACATGACCGCTTCAATCAAGAATTGCAGCAAAACGTGGCGTTCCGTGGCACCGACAGCCAAACGAATACCAATTTCTTGCGTACGTTCTGAAACTGAAATGTACATCATGTTCATGACACCAATACCGGCGATGAACAATGAAATACCAGCCACCGCTGACACAAACAAGGCAATCACAGACACATATTTTTGCAATGATGCCATGGTTGCGCCTTCATCTTCGAATTGATACTTACCAGAAGATGCCTGGCTACCATTCTTTTGCAAGTAGTCTGTCACCTTCTGGGCCACCTTACCTGGCTTATCCTTGGTTGCAATCGTCAATTGTACCATTGGATAAGAGGCTGTTTGTGTGCCAAGGAACGTGTTGTATGGCAGCCAAACTTGCGCTGGCATTTCCATTTGTGAATCTGCACCCATCTTCACAACACCAACAACCGTGTAACTCAAACCACCCAATTCGATAGCTTGATCAACAGCTGCGTGTGCTGAACCAAAATACTTTTTCGCAAAATCATTTGCAATCGTAACATTGCGTTGGGCCAACTCATTATCAGCCTTGGTTAGCTTACGACCATCAACCAATTCGACGTCACCGCTGCCCTTTACGACCTTGGCGTTCAAGTTTGATACCTTTTGTTCACCGGCATAACCATCAAAGGTCGTTGAACCACTTTCAAGGCGCTTCAACTTGATGTTCGCAATCTTATCCGCGTAAGGGCTGTTCTTGATTGTGTTAACGTCAGACTGATCCAACCCATTTGCGTAATAATCATCTTGCGTGTAGTAAATGGTTTCCTTGATCATCCCCGACTTATCAGCTGAGACAAACTTAGCCATTTGCTTGTTCACACCATTACCAATCGACAAAATCGTGATAACAGATGCAATACCAATGATAATACCCAACATCGTCAAAATTGAACGGCGCTTGTTAGAGATAAGTGACTGCCATGACGACTTAATAATTCCCCAAAGATCCATCTCACATGCCTCCTACAATTTGCCCGTCAGCCAAACGAATCGTTCGTTGGGCCTGTTCGGCAACATGCGCATCGTGCGTAACCATCAAGATAGTGGTCCCTTCATGATTCAATGCAATAAACAAATCCAAAATTTCTTGGGCAGTGTGACTGTCCAACGCACCGGTTGGCTCGTCAGCTAGCAAGAACTTAGGCTTGGCCACGAGTGCACGGGCAATTGCCACACGCTGTTGTTGTCCTCCAGACAATTCAGACGGCTTCTTCTCGCCTTTATCACCAATACCCAATCGATCGAGCGTTTGTTGCACAGCAACCTTAATATCTGAACGACGACGGCCAGCGTAAACCAACGGCAACGCAACATTGTCAAAGACAGACATTTGTTGAATCAACTTAAAATTTTGGAAAACCCAACCAATATTGCGGTTGCGGAAGGCTGCGAAATCACGACGACTTAATGCCGTTGTGTCATCATTCGCAAAGACATACTCACCCTCAAATTCGCGGTCTAGCATCCCCACAATGTTGATAAATGTTGATTTACCAGAACCTGATGGCCCCATCACCGCCACAAATTCACCATCTGAGATTTCAAGTGAGATGTTACGCAAGACGTGCAACTTTGATTCACCGTTTTGGTAGGTCTTGTTGATGTTCGATAACTTAATTAGCGCCATCAATTGCCTCCCCATTCTTAGCTGAATCATAATCGGTTACAACACGATCATTTTCTGCCAAGTTAGCCGTGACAATCACATTGTTATCACCAGCGTAACTATCGACAACAGTCTTAACCGCCTTACCATTAACCACACGGTAAACAAGCGTTTGACCATCAATCGTCTTAACAGCTGACTTAGGCACAACAATCCCTGGTTGGGCTAGTGACACCGTGACCGGTTGACCATAGCGGAAAGTATCATCAAGGCTAACCGTGAATTCATATTTCGCCAGCTTGCGATTACTATCCTTTGTTGGAACAGCACTCACTTCTAGCACGCGTTGCGCTGTCTTCTTATCGTGATCAGATACACCATTTACCGTCACCTCGGCATCTGGCTTCACCTTGTCGTAATCACCGTCGCTAACCGTCGTCACAACATGTTTCGTTTGTGAAAGCACTTGTAACTTTGGTGCGTCAGGATTTGTTTGGTCCAAATCGACGACACCATCAAACTTTGCAGTAACTGTCTTGGCAACCTTACCTTGGATGTTGGTCACCTTTGCTTGCGCAGCTTGCAAATCATTTTGCGCATCTGACAACGACATCTTGGCTTGGGTCACGGCATCTTGGCTGCCACCGCCATCTTCAGAATTCATCGCATTTTGCGCATTGTTTAATGCTTCTTGTTGAATACCAACCTGTGCTTGTAGCTTCGTCACCTCAGCCTGGGCTTCACTAATATCTGCATTTGCATCATCAGCTTGCAATGTCATCAATGCATCACCGGCCTTAACAGTTTGTCCGTTTTTCACCAAGATTTGCACTGGCTTCATGCTGCCTAGTGTAACCTCTTGAATCTGCATTGGTTGCACCACACCAGACTCCTTCAAAGCTGGTTGTTCCTGCACCTTGGTTGTCGCAATCACATGTTTTTCAGATGATCCACCCATTTGACTGACAATTACGCCACCAACAACTAGTACTCCCACAGCACTCCCAATGACAATCTTTGTTCGCTTCTTCATTCTTCTCCCCTAACCAATTGTGTCAATTACATTTCTAAAATATTACTTATTTATCCTACATGAAAACCACTTACGATTTAATAATTCAGTGAAGTTTCTTAAACTTTTCTTGTTGCCTGTCTGTTTTTTAGTACGCGTCATTGTAATGGGCGTAGAGCCAGTAGATACCGTACACAAATAACCCAGCCGTTACGACATCAACAATGTGCATCATAAAATCACCTAGGCCAATGAAATCAAGCAAATACGTCTCACCTAACGAGATTGCAATAAATACTGTCAAAAAGGCAATCATAAACACCAGCACCTTGGCGTGCTTTAGTTTTGGCATTAGGTGCGCGATGCCGAGATTAACGGCTAATCCAATTAAGTTAACAAACAGAAAGACCAAAATAATGGCACTCGATGACTCCCACAAGTTACCTAGTTGCCAGTCCATGTGTAGTGGATTTTCTGTTTTCCCAACTGATAGCCAGCTTCTAATCGCCAAATCAACGCCTCGATAGACAAATGAAGCGACCGTGACATTGACGAGAATCGCAAGCAACCGCACCACTAAATTAGTCAGTACAAACCGCCACTTGGTCGTTGGCAAAAGCACCAATTTTGCATTTTGCCATGATTCAACTGACTTGGCATAGGCTAGAATGACATAAAGCACCATGCCAAAAATTACTGGTATCCCAATAGCAATAGATAACGAACGATAAAGTTGAATACCACCCGCGTGCCAACTAGCCTTAAACGCAATTGCCAAAGCAAAAACTAATACAGCAACCACGGTCATCAAAAATGTTTGAAATCCAACATAACTATCCTTAGCAACTAATTTAATGAGTTTACTCATCTTCATCATAATTCAACGCCCTCCCGATTTTCTGTGACCACTTGGACGAAGTATTGTTCCAGACTCATTTGTTCAGTCGTGCGAATATCATCAATCCCGCGATTCACAATAATCTGACCGTCTTGAATAACAATGGCACGATCAATCACTGATTCAATTTCATTAATTTCATGCGTTGACATCAGTACAATGGCATCTTCTGGAATCCAACGTAGCAAACTTTGCAGCACGCGACGTCTAGTCATCACATCAACATCTCCGAACGGCTCATCCAGCAGAATGACCGACGCCTCACGTGAAACTGTCAACGCGAAAATGACACGTTCTAGTTGTCCCTTTGACAACTTACCAATTTTAGCCTGACTATCAACCTTAAGTTCCTTGCGCAACGCTTCCCAACGTGCCGTATCAAAATCCGCATAAGCATCTTGATAAAAGGCCGCCACCGAACTAACCGTTTCACTCTTAGTTGCCCAATTCAAATTAGGAATAAACGATACTAATGCCTTCAACACATCACCTAATTGATTATCAATGCTAATTTTAGCGTCTCGATTCGGCTGAATCAGACCAGCTAATGCACGCATAAACGTTGTTTTACCAGCACCATTTTCACCCAAAACGCCGACAATTTCACCGGCTTCGACTTGCAACGTCATCTCTTTTAAAATTTGACGTCGGCCGGTTCGGTAACTTAAATTATCTACTTCCAACATCCCTACTTACCCCTTCTTATATTGCGAAACCACTTGCGTCAAAATATCCTGTAACTCAGCAATTGAAACAAATGCCAAACTATTTTTAACAAACGTTTCGGTCATTGCGGTGATTTTGTCGCGTCGGATACGCTGTATTTTTTCTTGATCAGTTGTCACAAAATTTCCCAATCCGCGTCGTGTTTCCACTAGACCCGATTCTACAAGTCGCGTAATGGCGTTTTGAACCGTTCGACCATTAATAACGAGATCAGCTGCTAATTCACGCACGCTAGGAACTTTGCTTCCCATCTCGTACTTACCATCGAGAATTTCACTTTCCAAATAATCCGCGACCTGAATATATAAGGGTTCATTATCATTAAACTCCATTATCAGCCCTCCTGTTACAGTGTAGTATAACAGTGCAACACCTAAGATACAAGAAAATCGCAA
This sequence comes from Weissella confusa, assembly GCA_016466735.1. Classification (GTDB taxonomy): domain Bacteria; phylum Bacillota; class Bacilli; order Lactobacillales; family Lactobacillaceae; genus Weissella; species Weissella fermenti. The sequence continues at coordinate 106,969 of JAAOED010000007.1, forward strand.
ACGATATGTTAGTGGTTACCAGTTCGACGCGATTTCGAAACCAAACCCATCAGCAACAAAAGTCCTGCCAAAACAATGACAACAACCGTCCCCATAACCTTATTTTGCGCGTCATTATTCGACCAAATCATGCCATTCCCGATGATTAGCGTTACCGTTGGCAAAATAAAAATTGGCCAACGACCCTTCACCATTGGCAGCAAGATTGATTGTAATCCAACCAAGATAATTGATAACACCGTTGTATGCGATAAAACCTCTTTTATAACAGTCATATAAACTCCTAACAATAAACTCTAATACATAATCAATATATCTTTTTATCAAATGTTATTTATAATCATTTTTTCAAGCGAGTTAAAAATACAAAAACAACCCCAACCAAGGCATAACCTAAGCTGGGGTTCGATTTTATTTATGAAAATTAATTTTGACCACGACGCTCTGCAAAGTAAGCCTTCATGCGCTTCATTGCTTCAGCCAAGTCTTCATCTGATGCCGCATATGAAATACGGACAAATTCAGGTGTATATTCTGAGAAAGCATCCCCAGGAATAATGGCAACCTTGGCCTTTTCTGCCAAATCAACGGCGAAATCAAAACCACTCTTACCCATGTCTTCAGGAATCTTAGCAAAGATGTAGAAGGCCCCTTCTGGGTTAACCATTTCGAAGCCAAGTTCCTCAAGTTGCGGACGCAACCAGTCACGACGGCGCTTGTAAATGTCACGCATCTCATCAGCGACTTCAGCAGCAGTTGTCACAGCAACCAATGCGCCATCTTGCAAAACCTTTGGCAATGAGAACGTCAACGCACCGTGCACCTTTTGGGCGTAGTCGATGAAGCTCTTCTCACCGAGGATAAAGCCGATACGGTATCCCGTCATGGCGTGTGACTTTGACAACCCCGTAATCAAAATCGTTTGATCAGGAATCAACTTTGCCAAAGAAACGTGTTGTTGATCATATGTCAATTGCGAGTAGATTTCGTCTGAAATGACCCAAAGGCGGTGCTTCTTGAACACTTCAGCCAAGGCAATCAATTCATCTTCTGAATACGTCACACCCGTTGGATTTGATGGGTAGTTAAACAAGATGGCCTTTACTGGCACCTTGGCATTTGCCATCGCTTCATCAACTTGTTCAGGCGTCAACTTGAACTTCGTTGGACGTGTGTTGATTGAAATCTTTGTCCCGTGGGCCAAGTCCAATGATGCAAAGTATGGTGGGTATGCCGGTTCTGGCACGATTACACCTTCGTTGTCATTCAACAATGTCAAGAAGACAACGTTAATTGCTTCAGACACACCGATGGTCACAATCATGTTGTCTTCGCCATCGTAGTTCAAGTCGTACTTCTTGTTGAAGTATTCAACCGCTGCATTACGCAACTCACGCTCACCTTGTGACTCAGCATAGTGAGAATTATCTTCTCGAACTGATTCGATAATGCGTTCCTTGATTGCGTCATCAACATTAAAACCAGGCTCTCCGAACGTCAAACGAACCAAGTCTGGAATATCACGCACTGCTTTTTGAAAGTCCAACAACCCATCCGGCGCCAAATTAGTTACAATTGGGTTAAGGGGTTGGATGAAATCTTTTTTAATCATATTAATTTTTCTCACATTCTTCCCAAGTAGTAATTATTATAACAATAATCACTTACTTTTCTATCTGAATTTTTGTGAAGAAAATATGAATGTCAAATAATATCACTCACAGAGGGGGCTGAGCTGATGCTTGAATTTACTGGAAATCCAATTGAACCGCAACGTGACACGTGGGACTGGGGCGAAATCCGGGCCATACCGCTTGACTTGTCGGATGAAAAACTAGTTTCGGTGAGCTATTTGCCTGAAAAAATGGTCGTTAGCCCACAATACTTTATCCAACAACTACCCGGTGCGAAGGCTGATATTTTTGTGCGTGAAACGATTCAACAAAAATTGAACGATGCCGCGGATATGTTGCCCTACGGCTACAAGCTGGTTATCTTTGATGCTTGGCGTGATATCGATACGCAACAAGCCCTATTCGATCGCATGCAAAGTTTTGTGCAACGTGACCATCCCGAGTTCAATGCCGACCAAACACTGGCTGCGACATTGCGAATTGTGGCCTTGCCATCATCGAACGCGAACCGCCCTTCGCCACACAATACCGGTGGTTCAGTGGACGTTTCGATTGTTGACGAACGTGGTCGCCTGTTGGAAATGGGCAGTCCATTTGATGACATTAGCGCACGCGCTAAGACAACTTATTATGAATTTGAACCGGACTCTGAAACGGTCGTCAAGATTCGTGAAAATCGCCGTTTGCTTTACCACGTGATGACGAATGCTGGTTTCACCAACTACCTCGAAGAATGGTGGCATTACGACTACGGTAATCAAAACTGGGCCTTCATGAGTGGCCACGACACTGCGTTTTACGGCGCCACGAAACCTGAATTTCCGTGGATATAGCAAAAGCGACCTCGCATTTTTGGTGCGAGGTCGCTTTTTTCATTATTCTGGGACAAATTCGTCCGCTTCAACGTCTTGAATGAAATGTTTTAAGTTATAAAAGAAAATCTCTGGGTCATCCACCATGTGAACGTGCCCGGCGTTTGGCGTCACACGCAAACGAGCATTCGGCATTTTGTCCCGCATCTCACGAGCCACGTCTAATGGCATTGACTCATACCCACCGAAAGTCAACAATGTCGGCGTCTCAATCTCATGCAAGCGATCCGCGACTGACCAGTGCGCCAACTTACCGGTAATCACAAATTCATTGTCACCTTGGAAATGGTTGTACACCGCTGTCCCCATCGTACTAATTTGATGGTGCGGTGCATTCGGGTGACGTGTGATGTATTCACGGTCCAAATGCTCTGCATACTTCTGATACGTTGGGTTATCCCATTCGCCACGTTCTTCCACTTCGCGCATGAACGCGACGACATCGGCATCAAATTCTTTCTCGCGGATTGCATTGATGTTCGTGACATAATCGTCAATGTTATCAATCATTGAGATGATGATGAGTCCCTTCAGCACACCCGGATGACGGAGCGCATATTCTTGGGCCAATAAACCACCCCACGAGTGCCCAGCAAGATAGAACTCACCATCTTCATAACCCAACTTTTGGCGAACTTCTTCCACTTCGTTTAGGTAGTAATCGTAATTCAAATACTTCTCAACGTTGGCCGGATCATCAAAATCCGGTTGATCTGAATACCAAGCCCCAAGTTGATCATATTGCGTCACTTCAACCCCAATTGGATTCAAGAACTCTGGAAAACGTTCATACGGCTCGTGACCAGCGCCCGGACCACCATGCAACGTCAACAACTTGATTGGCTTGCCCGTTCCGTCAGTGCGTGACCACAAATGGTAGCCATTATCCAAACTCAAAATATGGGTTCCGTCTTTTGTCATACTGTTTTCTCCTAGTTCTTAACTGCGTTCTTCCAATCAAATGTGCCACCAACCGGGTTTACGAAGACGCCCTTAACCTTTGGATTCATCAAAGCGGTCATCTTTGAGTATGTCAATGGCGCTACAGCACCTTGCTTTTGCGCATACTCTTCAGCGGCTGCCAAGTCCTTAAAGCGGGCCTTCTCGTCGTTTGCATCGGTCGTCGTTGCCTTCTCATAGAGCGCATCGTACTTCTTGTCTGACCAACCAGTTAGGTTCCAAGATGCCCCCGTTACCAATGTTTGCAACATATCAACCGGATCAGTATAATCCGCGTTCCACGTTGCCAATGACAAGTCAAACTTGCCGGCCTTTTGCAGTGAACTCGTTTGCTTAGCTGGCACTGACTTCACTGACACCGTCAAGCCCTTCAAGTTCGTTTCCAATTGTGATTGCAAGTATTGGCCGGTTTGCTTGGCTGCATCGGTATCGTTTGTTAACAACGTCAACTTCACTTGCTTTTGACCAACCTGCTTCAACCCTTGTTGCCACAACTTGGCAGCTTGGGCCTTGTCATAACTGACGTACTTCGTGTGCGCACCAACTGTGAAGTCCTTGCCCGTGTTTGGATCCTTTGCCAACCCCTTGGCGGTAAAGGTCTTAGCTGGTTCAGCCGCACCGGTCAACACATTCTTCGCTAGCTTCTCACGGTTAACCGCAAATGATAGTGCCTGACGAACCTTGACGTTTTGCAACGCCTTATTCTTTTGGTTCATTGTCATGTAGGTTGTTGCAGCAGTATCAACTACCGTGTAACCAGCCTTGTTCTTTGAGTTACGGGCTTGCGTGGCATTCAACAACGCAAAGTCCGTCTTGCCTGAGTTGTATAGGTTGAAACTCGTCGTTGCATCGGCTGTTGTCGTCACGTTAACCGCTGGCGTCTTAACATTGGCTGCGTCCCAGTAATTTGGGTTCTTTTCATACGTATATGATGAACTTGAACCATCCCACTTCTTTAAGACGTATGGACCACTTGAAAGAGAGTCAACAGCGGTTGTGCCAAACTTTTGACCCGTTTGCTCCACGAAACTTTGCTTTTCAGGGAAGAAGTACATCATTGCCAACTCCGCCTTAAATTGTGGCAATGGACGTTCCAACGTCACTTGCAACGTTGTATCATCGAGGGCCTTAGCACCCAATTCATTTAAATCTGTGACCTTACCAGCTTGGATGGCATCAGCGTTCTTCACCCCACCGAAGAACATCGCTCCGATAGCTGCCGTCTTAGGATCATTCGTGCGTTGCCAACTGTAGACGAAATCTTGGGCCGTTAACTTTGAACCGTCTGACCACTTCAAGTTGTCACGCAACTTGAACGTCCACGTCAAACCATCTTGTGATACATCGGCCGACTGAGCTGCGGCCAATTCGGGTTGACCACTCTTACCAACACGGTACAAACCTTCACCAGTTGCCATAACGGCATCTTGCGATGGGATGTCCGCAACATTTGAAGGGTCGGTCGTCTTTAGATCACCGGTAAGCGTCCAATTGATGGCCTTGCCTTCACTTGCTGAAACAACCGGCACCCCAGTCCCTGCGACCATAACCAATGTTGCTGACATCAAAACTGAATTCTTAACAAACTTATTCATAACCACATATCTCCTAATATTCCTGTGTGACCTACGAGTAAAAGTTTGAGCTCAAAAAAATATATAAAAAAACGGCTAGTATTCTGCGCAAAATACTAGCCGTTACTCGTTTACAAAGTAATTAAATTTGGCTAGCCATGATAATCTTCCGTGGGAAGCAGTCATGGCTAGCGTTAGCATCTCAAAAAGCCAACCATCACTGCGAAATAATAATAATAATCGCAATGATAATTGGGGCAACCAACGTCATAACATTCAACTTTTCTACTGACACGTTCTTCATGACGTTGTCCTCCTCTTTTCTTGATGTTCTTAAGTATACGAGATTAATTATAAAAGTCAACACTTTTCTCTAATTTAATTTTAATCAAATGTTTTGATGTTGGGTTGTAGGTTGGTTAGTGGTGTGTGTCCGACCTCCGGTCGGAGTGCTTGGCCCCTTCTTTTGGCACGCTAACACGTACTGACCATGACCTGCAGGGAGCGCGAACCACAGCAAGCTGCGTTTCCCTTCCATGTATAGTCAAGCAGGACGCTCATTTATCTGAATTTAGGAAGATGTATTCACCTGTAATA
>JAAOED010000008.1 GCA_016466735.1 Weissella confusa
TACAGGTGAATACATCTTCCTAAATTCAGATAAATGAGCGTCCTGCTTGACTATACATGGAAGGGAAACGCAGCTTGCTGTGGTTCGCGCTCCCTGCAGGTCATGGTCAGTGCGTGTTAGCGTGCCCTAGAAGGGGCCAAGTACTCCGGCCGATAGGACGGACACTGACCACTAACTACCTTTTCCACACGACCACATTTTCTTCATATTTCAGGCAAATAATGCATAAGTTATTTGTAAATAATAAGTATATTAAGTAAAGCGTTACGGAACGATGACTGTGGCGCGATAAGAGTGAGGAAAAGATATGCGTAAGGTTACGAAGCAAATGATGGTGGGGTTGATGGCAGCGGGTGTGTTGGCATCAGTTGGGACGAGCGCGAGTGCCGCTTTGGTTGACCCAGGCCTACAATCAACGAAGGCGGGTGTTGTGGTTGACGCCCAAACTGGTCAAGTTATCGCCGACCAAAACGGAACGGAGCGTTTGCCAATCGCTTCAACGACTAAGTTGATTACGATGTACATGGTTAAGGAAGCGGTTAAGTCAGGTAAGATTTCATTGTCACAAAAGGTGAAGGTGCCTGAGGATATCGCAGCCTTCAGTCAAGACTTGTCAGTGGCAAATACACCAATGACGGCTGAAAAGACGTACACAGTACAACAATTGATCGACGCGATGATGGTGCCATCTTCAAACGGTGCTGCTTTGTTGTTGGCAAACTTGTTGGGTGGTAGCCAAGCTAAGTTTGAAAAGATGATGGAAGCTAAGTTGGAGAGCTGGGGCATTGCTGGTGTGAAGATTTACTCACCATCAGGTTTGACGAACGGCGACATGAAGAAGTTTAAGGACTCATCAGCTGACTACGATGTTGAAAACGAAATGTCAGCCCGCGAATTGGCTGTGGTGGCTCGTCGCTTGGTAGTGGATTACCCTGACGTTTTGAAGACGGCACAACAAAAGACGGTTGAGTTCCCTGCTGTTTCAGGTGGTACTGAAACGATGAACAACACGAACGAATTGTTGGGTAACGAAACGTTTGATTTGAGCTGGCTTGGTTTGAAGACGGGAACGACACCTAACGCCGGTGGGAACTTTGTTGGTGTAACGAAGATTCAAGGCCGTCCGGTTGTCTCAGTTGTTTTGAACTCAGGTGACAATGCTGATGCCGCTGCTAAGTTCAATGCAACTTTGACAATGGTTAAGAAGGCTGACGATGCGGTTAAGGTGCAAAAGGTGGCCTCAGGTTTGAAGCCGGCTAAGAACACGGTCTCAGTTTTGACGGCCAAGGACGGTAAGATTTCATACAAGACTAAGGGGACGGCTACGTTCTTCGTACCAGCTGGTGAGTCAGCAACGACGAAGGCAGTCAACGCAAAGTTGAGCAAGAAGATCACAGCACCATTGAAGCAAAACGAGAAGTTGGGAACGGCGCAATTGGAATCATCATTTGCAGCAGCCAACGACTGGTTGACGGGTGCCCCTGAAGTTGAGTTGGTCTCAGTTTCAGAAGAGCCACGTGCGAACTGGTTCGCAACAACTTGGCGTGGTATGTTCGGCAAGAGCAACTATGACATTACGGCAACTAAATAATTAGAGAGAAGGGTGATCACGACGGGTGGTCGCCTTTTTTGTATGAAATGCGTTTTTTATATGAAAAAAGTATTGCCAAACGGCATCGAGGCGAGTATTATATATCAAGTGGTTAGGCGACATGCCTACCGGGGCCGCTGCCAAGCGTTCCAAAATAACAAAGTTTGAAAAAAGTGTTGACACTTTCTTCTGTACTTGTTATTATATAAAAGTTGTTTCAAGCGAATAACTTGAAAAGACGTCTGTTGCGGATGTGGCGGAACTGGCAGACGCGCTGGATTTAGGTTCCAGTGCCTTCGGGCGTGCAGGTTCGATTCCTGTCATCCGTATTATCGGTTAACCGATAGACATGCCGACTTAGCTCAGCTGGCAGAGCACTTCACTAGTAATGAAGGGGTCGCTGGTTCGAATCCAGTAGTCGGCATTTGATGCGAATATAGTTCAGTTGGTAGAACGCTACCTTGCCATGGTAGAGGTCGCGGGTTCGAATCCCGTTGTTCGCTTCTGATTCTTTATAGGATCAAATTAATTAAATAATGGGCTTATATGCTAATTGGATAAACACCCCGGCTACGAACCGGGTATTGCAGGTTCGAGTCCTGCTAGGCCCATCGATTGGAAAACCATCAAGTAATAACTTGGTGGTTTTTCTGTCGTGTTTTACCACAAGATTTCGAACTGAATAGGCAAACTTGTTTGGTACGATTTACATAATCGATTAAGTGTGAAATTTTTTGTTTGGTTTTTGTGTTTAATGGTAAACTTACCATAAGTCAGAAACGACGTGACGAATTATTGGCATTAGTGAACAGCACGTTCTATAATAATGTCAACATTGGTCAAGGAGGCACGGAGATGGCTGAACAAAATATGTCAGACTATATCGAAGCATATCTCAAACAGATTTTGCAGCAATCAGAACAGATTGAAATTCGGCGCGCAGAGCTTGCGGAACGATTCAACGTTGTGCCTTCGCAGATCAACTATGTCATTAAGACACGGTTTTCAATTCAACAAGGTTATCGCGTGATTTCGAAGCGTGGTGGCGGTGGCTTTATCCGCATTGAGCGGGTGCCACTGAGGGCTGATCCTCATTATATTGAAGAATTGTTATCAAGTCTTTCTGATCAAGTGAGTGTTCGTGAGGTTCGCGATATTTTATCAAGCCTAGTACGCGATGAGATATTAACGGAACGGGAGCAGGAGCTGTTGCTGACAATGTTGTCGAAGGAAGCGTTGGACGTTGGGGATGTTCAAGTTGAAGGACGTCTACGCGGACGATTGCTACGTCAATTATTAAACCGAATGCGGTTTGAAAGTGAGCGTAATTAATATGGATAATCAATACACACCAAGCGCCAAGAACGTACTTGTTTTGGCGCAAGAACAAGCAAAGTATTTTAAGCACCAAGCAGTTGGTACCGAGCACCTTTTGTTGGCTTTGGCCATCGAGAAGGAAGGTATCGCCAGCAAGGTGATGCAACAATTTAATATCTCTGACGATGATATTCGTGAGGAGATTGAGCGCTTCACTGGTTACGGTACGTTGTCACGTGCTGAAAAGGAAGCTTACTTGCCATACTCACCAAAGGCTGGTGAAGTGTTGCAAATGGCTGGTGAAGAAGCACGCAACATGCAACAAGGCCGCGTTGGTACAGAACACATCTTGTTGGCATTGTTGGCTGATGATTCAATTTTGTCATCACGTATCTTGATTTCATTGGATGCAAATCCTGGTGAGATGCGTCGTGTGATTTTGCGTAAGCTTGGTATCAATGATACGGCCCGCAAGAAGGATGCTCGTGGCGGCCGTCGTGGTAACCAACAAGCACAAGAAGGAACGCCAACCCTTGATTCATTGGCGCGTGATTTGACGCAACAAGCGCGTGATCACCGCATGGATCCAGTTGTCGGCCGTTCTGCTGAAGTTAAGCGTGTCATCCAAATTTTGTCACGTCGTACGAAGAACAACCCAGTCTTGATTGGTGAGCCTGGTGTTGGTAAGACGGCGATTGCTGAAGGTTTGGCACAAAAGATTGTTGCTGGGGATGTACCATCTGACATGGCTAAGAAGCGTTTGATGATGCTTGATATGGGTTCTTTGGTTGCCGGCACGAAGTATCGTGGTGAGTTCGAAGACCGTTTGAAGAAGGTTATCGACGAAATCCAACGTGACGGAAACGTCATCTTGTTCATCGATGAGTTGCACACATTGATTGGTGCTGGTGGTGCGGAAGGCGCCATCGATGCCTCAAACATCTTGAAGCCAGCTTTGGCTCGTGGTGAGTTGCAAACGATTGGTGCGACAACGTTGGATGAGTACCAAAAGTACATCGAAGCTGATGCTGCGTTGGAGCGTCGTTTTGCCCAAGTGCAAGTTGACGAACCAACGGAAGCTGATGCAATTGAAATCTTGAAGGGCTTGAAGTCACGTTATGAGCAACACCACCAAGTTGCCATTTCAGATGATGCCGTAGTTGACGCTGTTAAGTTGTCAGTACGCTACATCACGGATCGCTTCTTGCCAGACAAGGCCATCGATATCATGGACGAAGCTGCGGCTAAGGTTCGTATCGATCGTTCAGGTCACAAGACGCCATTGGCAAAGTTGGAAGAGAAGTTGCAAGCTATCCGCGCTGAAAAGGATGCCGCTATCGAGTCTTTGGACTTCGAATTGGCTGCCCAACTTCGCAAGAAGGAAATGACGCAAAAGAAGAAGGTTGATAAGTACATCGCCGAGCGTGATGCTGAGCAACCTGAAGGAACGTCAAACTACGACTTGGAAGTGACGACGCACGATGTTGCTGAAGTGGTTTCGGAGCAAACTGGTATTCCACTAACGCAAATGGAAAAGTCAGAGCAAGAGCGTTTGTTGAACTTGGAGAAGGTTTTGCACGACCGTGTTATCGGTCAAGACGAAGCCGTTTCAGCCATTGCGCGTGCTATCCGTCGTGCCCGTTCAGGTTTGAAGGATCCACAACGTCCAATTGGAACGTTTATGTTCTTGGGACCTACTGGAACTGGTAAGACTGAGTTGGCTAAGGCGTTGGCTGAAGCAATGTTCGGCTCAGAAGACAACATGATTCGTGTTGATATGTCTGAATACCGTGAAGCTTACTCAGCAAGCCGTTTGGTTGGTTCAGCACCTGGTTATGTCGGTTATGATGAAGGTGGTCAATTGACTGAAAAGGTTCGTCGTAACCCATACTCAGTTGTGTTGTTGGATGAGGCTGAAAAGGCTCACCCAGACATCTACAACTTGATGTTGCAAGTGTTCGACGACGGTTACCTAACGGATGCTAAGGGACGTAAGGTTGATTTCCGTAACACGATTATTATCATGACGTCAAACTTGGGTGCAACGCGTTTGCGTGATGAGAAGTCAGTTGGATTCGGTGCGGTCGACAAGTCTAAGGACTACGATGCAATGAATGCGACTGTTCGTCAAACATTGCGTGAGACGTTCCGTCCGGAATTTATTAACCGTATTGACGAAGTCGTGGTCTTCCACGCTTTGACGAAGCCAGAACTACACCAAATCGTGAAGTTGATGGCCAAGTCAGTGTTGAAGCGTATTTCAGAACAAGGATTCGATGTTAAGATGACGCCAGCTGCTATTGATGCGGTGGCTGAAGCTGGCTTCGATCCTGAATACGGTGCCCGTCCAATTCGTCGTGCGCTACAAACGAAGGTTGAAGATCGTTTGTCAGAGGAATTGTTGAGCGGCAAGATTACAACGAATGATGTTGTGACAATCGGTGCGAAGGCCGGCGAAATCACGATTAACGTGAAGGCAAAGGCTGAGCCAAAAGAGACGGTCACAGAATAACCATAATTTATTTGAAAAAGCGAGTATTGACAAAGGACGCAAACCTTGATAATGCTTGCTTTTTCTTGTATACTATAAGGTAGTTTAATTGTGCATAGACAACGGCTGACAGGAAATATTGTCCCTGAAAGCCTTTATAGCAGGGGCAGTGGCGTTTTCGAAGTCGAAAATGTCGTTGTCTTTTTTGCACTCAAAAACCGGTAAAAAACAGATTTTGTAATCAAACTGTAAAGAAACTGGTGTGCGCAGTTGGCCAAATCAAAGCGAGGTGGAAAACTTGGTAGGAACGCTTGTAAAGTACGGTAAGCACCGTGTTCGTCGCAGTTACGCACGAATCAAGGAAGTCCTTGATTTGCCTAACTTGATTGAGATCCAAACGGACTCATACAACTGGTTCTTGGATGAAGGATTGCGTGAAATGTTCACTGACATTTTGCCAATCGAAGATTTCCAAGGAAAGTTGTCATTGGAATTTGTGGACTATAAGCTCATGGAGCCTAAGTACACAGTAGAAGAAGCTCGTAACCACGATGCAAATTACTCAGCACCATTGCACGTAACGTTGCGCTTGACGAACCAAGAAACTGGTGAAATCAAGTCACAAGACGTGTTCTTCGGTGACTTCCCATTGATGACGCCATCAGGTACGTTCATCATTAACGGAGCTGAGCGTGTTATCGTTTCACAACTTGTTCGCTCTCCTGGTGTTTACTACAACGAGGAATTGGACAAGAACGGTCGTCCTAACTACGGTACGACGTTCATCCCAAGCCGTGGTGCTTGGTTGGAATTTGAAACAGACGCAAAGGGATTGAGCTACGTACGTATCGATCGTACGCGTAAGTTGCCTGTTACTGAATTGGTTCGTGCCTTGGGTTACGGATCAGATTCAGAGGTTTTGCAAATCTTGGGTGACCAATACGATTCAATCTCATTGACGTTGGATAAGGACGTTCACAAGGACATCAACGACTCACGTGTCGAAGAGGCCTTGAAGGACATCTACGAACGCCTACGTCCAGGTGAGCCAAAGACGGCCGATTCATCTCGTGCCTTGTTGACGGCTCGCTTCTTCGACCCAAAGCGTTACGATTTGGCACCTGTTGGTCGTTACAAGATCAACAAGAAGTTGTCATTGAAGACGCGCTTGATGGGCTTGACGTTGGGTGAGACGTTGGCCGACCCTGATACTGGTGAAGTTATCGCCGAAAAGGGAACGGTTGTCGACAAGAAGGTTATGGCTGCTTTGGCACCATTCCTTGACCGCGACGACTTTAAGACGACGACATTCACGCCTTCAGACGAAGGTGTTGTGACGACGCCTATGACGTTGCAAACTATCTTGGTTGAAAACCCAGAGGATCCTGAAAAAGTTTTGCCAGTGATCGGTAACGGTCAATTTGACGAATCTGTTCGTACGATCCAACCAGCTGATATTATCGCTGGTATGAACTACTTCTTGAACTTGCCATTGGGCATCGGCGCAACGGACGACATTGACCACTTGGGTAACCGTCGTATCCGTCGTGTGGGTGAATTGTTGCAAAACACATTCCGTATCGGTTTGAGCCGTATGGAGCGTGTGGTTCGTGAGCGTATGTCTATCCAAGACCCAGATACGGTTACACCACAACAATTGATTAACATCCGCCCTGTTGTGGCAGCTGTTAAGGAGTTCTTCGGTTCATCACAATTGTCACAATTCATGGACCAAACTAACCCTCTTGGAGAATTGACGAACAAGCGTCGTCTATCTGCCTTGGGACCTGGTGGTTTGACTCGTGACCGTGCCGGTTATGAAGTCCGAGACGTGCACTACACGCACTACGGACGTATGGACCCTATCGAAACGCCTGAAGGTCCTAACATCGGTTTGATCAACTCATTGGCTACGTACGGTCGTGTTAACCGTTACGGATTCATTGAGACGCCATACCGTCGTGTTGACTGGACGACTCACAAGGTTACGGACAAGATTGACTACTTGACGGCCGACGAAGAAGATAACTTCATCGTTGCCCAAGGTAACTCAGTTTTGAACGAAGATGGATCATTTGCTTCTGACGTTGTTTTGGCTCGAAAGAGTGAGGAAAACGTCGAAGTTTCTATCGACCAAGTTGACTACATGGACGTTTCTCCTAAGCAAATTGTTGCCGTTGCCACGGCCGCAATTCCTTTCTTGGAAAACGATGACTCTAACCGTGCCTTGATGGGTGCCAACATGCAACGTCAAGCGGTTCCTTTGATCGATCCACACGCACCATTGATTGGTACAGGTATCGAATACAAGGCTGCCCACGACGCCGGTGTTGCCATTATTGCTAAGTACCCTGGTACGGTTGAGTACGTTGACGGTCGCGAAATCCGCGTTCGTCGCGAAGATGGTTCACTTGATAAGTACGAATTGATGAAGTTCCGTCGTTCAAACGCTGGTAAGAACTACAACCAACGTCCAATCGTTAAGGTTGGGGATGCAGTTGATGCCGACGAAGTTTTGGCCGATGGTCCATCAATGGAGCAAGGTGAATTGGCTTTGGGACAAAACCCATTGATCGCCTTCATGACTTGGCAAGGATATAACTTTGAAGATGCCATCATCATCAACGAACGTTTGATCCGCGATGATGTTTACACGTCAATCCACATTGAAGAATACGAATCAGAGGCTCGTGATACGAAGCTTGGCCCTGAAGAGTTCACTCGCGAAATCCCTAACACTGGTGAAGAGCAATTGAAGAACTTGGATGAGCGCGGAATTATCCGTATCGGTGCTGAAGTTGAAGACGGTGATCTTTTGGTTGGTAAGGTTACGCCTAAGGGTGTTACTGAATTGTCAGCTGAAGAGCGTTTGCTACACGCCATCTTCGGTGAGAAGGCCCGTGAAGTTCGTGATACGTCATTGCGTGTTCCTCACGGTGGTGGCGGTGTCGTTCAAGACGTTCGTATCTTTACGCGTGAGAACGGTGACGAATTGGCACCAGGTGTTAACATGATGGTTCGTGTTTACATCGCACAACGTCGTAAGATTCAAGTTGGTGACAAGATGGCCGGTCGTCACGGTAACAAGGGAACTGTTTCAGTTATCGTGCCTTCAGAAGACATGCCATTCATGCCAGACGGAACGCCTATCGACATTATGTTGTCACCAATGGGTGTGCCATCTCGTATGAATATCGGACAAGTGCTTGAATTGCACTTGGGTATGGCTGCTCGCGAATTGGGTATCCACATCGCATCACCTGTCTTTGACGGTGCCCGTGACGCGGATATCTGGGACGCTTTGAAGGAAGCTGGTTTGCCATCAGATGGTAAGACTGTTTTGTATGATGGTCGTACTGGTGAAGCCTTCGACAAGCGTGTTTCTGTCGGAATCATGCACTACATGAAGTTGGCCCACATGGTCGACGACAAGATGCACGCCCGTTCAATCGGACCTTACTCACTTGTTACGCAACAACCACTTGGTGGTAAGGCGCAATTTGGTGGACAGCGTTTCGGTGAAATGGAAGTTTGGGCCCTTGAGGCCTACGGTGCTGCGCACACTTTGCAAGAAATCTTGACGTACAAGTCAGATGACGTTGTTGGTCGTGTTAAGACTTACGAGGCCATCGTTAAGGGTGACCAAATCCCTAAGCCAGGTGTTCCGGAGTCATTCCGTGTCTTGGTTAAGGAATTGCAAGCTCTTGGTTTGGACATGAAGGTCTTGGACGCAGATGATCGTGAGATCGAATTGCGTGACATGGATGATGACGATTCAATCGTTAACATCGAAGCCGCTAATGCAGAAGCACAACGTTTGGCACAAGAATTTGCTGCCGACGGTGCCGAAGCATCAGCTCCAAAGGCTGATGGTGTCGTTAACTTGAACGACGCTGAATAAGAGATTATTCTTAGCCCTGCGCTACTTTTAAGAGATTGTTAGCCAACCTAGCACATTGCTAGGTTCGTGCTTACTGCGTTTGATCATTCGAGCATGGTAAGCACGGACATAGTGAAGTGCTGGATTGGATTGTATATAGGAACCTACGAAAGGGGTCAAACCATTGATTGATGTCAATAAGTTTGAAAGCATGCAAATCGGACTGGCTAGCCCAGACAAGATTCGCAGCTGGTCTTATGGTGAAGTTAAGAAGCCTGAGACAATCAACTATCGTACGCTCAAGCCTGAAAAGGATGGACTTTTCGACGAGCGTATCTTTGGACCTACCAAGGATTACGAATGTGCGTGCGGAAAGTACAAGCGTATTCGTTACAAGGGAATCGTTTGTGATCGTTGCGGCGTTGAAGTAACGTCTTCAAAGGTCCGCCGTGAGCGCATGGGTCACATCGAGTTGGCCGCTCCTGTATCACACATCTGGTACTTCAAGGGAATCCCTTCACGTATGGGATTGGTCTTGGACATGTCACCACGTTCATTGGAAGAGATTATTTACTTCGCTTCTTACGTGGTTACAAAGGCCGGTGATACACCTTTGACTGAAAAGCAATTGTTGTCAGAACGCGAGTACCGCGAGTTGAAGGCAGAATATGGTAGCGCATTTGAAGCTGGCATGGGTGCTGAAGCTGTACAAACGTTGTTGTCAAACGTTGACTTGGAAGCCGAAGTTGAGACGTTGAAGGCAGAATTGCGTGAGGCCACTGGTCAAAAGCGTGTTCGCGCCGTTCGTCGTTTGGACATTATCGAAGCTTTCGTTAAGTCAGGTAACAAGCCAGAGTGGATGGTAATGGATGTTATTCCAGTTATACCACCTGACTTGCGTCCAATGGTGCAATTGGAAGGTGGACGTTTTGCAACGTCTGACTTGAACGACTTGTACCGTCGTGTTATCAACCGTAACAACCGTTTGAAGCGTTTGTTGGAGTTGAACGCACCTGGAATCATCGTGCAAAACGAAAAGCGTATGTTGCAAGAAGCCGTCGACGCGTTGGTTGACAACGGTCGTCGTGGACGTCCTGTAACTGGTCCTGGTAACCGTCCATTGAAGTCATTGTCACACATGCTTAAGGGTAAGCAAGGACGTTTCCGTCAAAACTTGCTTGGTAAGCGTGTTGACTACTCAGGACGTTCAGTTATCGACGTTGGTCCTTTCTTGAAGATGAACCAAATGGGATTGCCACGTCCAATGGCTATGGAATTGTTCCGCCCATTCATCATGAAGGAATTGGTTGCGCGTGACTTGGTTGGAAACATCCGTGCCGCAAAGCGTATGATCGACCGTCGTGATGACGCTGTTATGGACGTCTTGGATGACGTTATCAAGGAGCACCCAGTTCTTTTGAACCGTGCACCAACGCTTCACCGTTTGGGTATTCAAGCGTTCGAACCTGTCCTAGTGCCAGGTAAGGCTATGCGTTTGCACCCATTGGTTACTGAAGCTTATAACGCCGACTTTGACGGTGACCAAATGGCCATCCACGTTCCTTTGTCAGATGAAGCTCAAGCAGAAGCTCGTTTGTTGATGCTTGCCGCTGGACACATCTTGGCACCTAAGGATGGTAAGCCTATCGTGGCCCCATCACAGGACATGGTTATCGGTAACTACTACTTGACGACTGAAGAAGAGGGTCGTGAAGGTGAAGGTATGGTCTTCAAGGATATCAACGAAGCTCGTACTGCATTCCAAAACAAGTATGTGCACTTGCACACTCGTATTGGAGTTCAAACGTCTTCATTCCCTGCAGAAAAGCCATTCACTGACGAGCAACGTTCACGTATCATGACGACGACTGTTGGTAAGTTGTTCTTTAACGACATCTTGCCAGTCGACTTCCCATACTTGAACGAGCCAACTGAGGC
Source organism: Weissella confusa (assembly GCA_016466735.1). Taxonomy (GTDB): domain Bacteria; phylum Bacillota; class Bacilli; order Lactobacillales; family Lactobacillaceae; genus Weissella; species Weissella fermenti. The sequence continues at coordinate 11,218 of JAAOED010000008.1, forward strand.
TAACTTGCACGCCATTGACGACCGCTTCTTCTTGGAGCCAGGAACTGACATCAAGGCACACTTTGCCGAGACGCCAATCTTGCCTCCATTCAAGAAGGGATTCTTGTCAGACATCGTTGCCGAAGTCTACAAGATCTACAAGGTTACTGAAACGTCATTGCTATTGGACCGTATGAAGGACTTGGGTTACGATGAGTCAACTAAGTCTGGTTTGACGGTTGGTGTGGCCGACGTTACTGACTTGAAGGAAAAGCCAGGAATCATCGAAGAAGCTCACAATCAAGTCGCTACTGTTTCTAAGCAATTCCGTCGTGGATTGATTACTGACGATGAGCGTTATGAGCGTGTTATTGCTATCTGGAACCAAGCGAAGGATGACATTACTGCTAAGCTTATTGAGCACTTCGAGCCTGATAACAACATCTTCATGATGTCAGATTCAGGAGCTCGTGGTAACATTTCTAACTTTACGCAATTGGCCGGTATGCGTGGTTTGATGGCTGCGCCTAACGGACGTATCATGGAGTTGCCTATCATTGCCAACTTCCGTGAGGGATTGTCAGTTTTGGAAATGTTCTTCTCAACTCACGGTGCTCGTAAGGGTATGACTGATACGGCCTTGAAGACGGCCGACTCAGGTTACATGACTCGTCGTTTGGTTGACGTTGCGCAAGACGTTATCATTCGTGAGATCGACTGTGGTACTGATCGTGGTTTGGATGTTTCTGCAATCATGAACGGTAACGAAGTCATCGAGTCATTGTACGAGCGTATTTTGGGACGTTACGCACAAAAGGCTGTTATCGACCCTAAGACTGGTGAAGTCATCGTTGCTCACAACCAAATGATCGACGAAGACAAGGCTAAGGCCATTGTCAACGCCGGCGTAACGACTGTTAACATTCGTTCAGCCTTTACTTGCAACACGGAACACGGTGTCTGCGTATACGACTACGGTCGTAACATGGCTACTGGTGACGTTGTTGAAGTTGGTGAAGCTGTTGGTACTGTTGCCGCACAATCAATCGGTGAGCCTGGTACGCAATTGACTATGCGTACTTTCCACACTGGTGGTGTTGCCGGAAACGATATCACGCAAGGACTTCCTCGTGTGCAAGAAATCTTTGAAGCACGTAACCCTAAGGGTCGTGCTATGATTACTGAAGTTACTGGTGAGGTTACTTCTATTGAAGAAAACCCAGCAGAACGTACTAAGGAAGTTACTGTTCAAGGTGAGACGGATACGCGTACTTACACGTTGCCAATGACTGCACGCATGCGTGTGGCCGAAGGTGATCAAATCCACCGTGGTGAGACGTTGAACGAAGGTTCAGCTGACCCTAAGGAAATTATCCAAGTACGTGACACGTTGGCTACGGAAAACTACATTGTGCGTGAAGTGCAAAAGGTTTACCGTATGCAAGGTGTTGAGATCTCTGACAAGCACATCGAAGTTATGGCTCGCCAAATGCTTCGTAAGGTGCGTGTCATGGATCCGGGTGAGACGGACTTGTTGCCAGGTACGTTGATGGATATCGCGCAATTCCGTGATGCTAACGAAGAGACGTTGTTGAAGGGTGGCTTGCCAGCCACAGCACGTCCAGTTTTGCTTGGTATTACCAAGGCATCATTGGAGACGAACTCATTCTTGTCAGCCGCATCATTCCAAGAGACGACTCGTGTCTTGACTGACGCTGCTATCCGTGGAAAGAACGATCCATTGGTTGGTTTGAAGGAGAACGTTATCATCGGTAAGTTGATCCCAGCTGGTACTGGTATGAAGCAATACCAAGCTGTTGAAGACAAGGTCGTAGCAGATCCTGTTGTTGTATCAACTGAAGAGGGTACGAAGATTCCTTCAATCGCTGATATTGAAAACTCAATGAACTTGCACAACGACTAATCTCGGTTAATCGCTGTTAGTTCATAACAAAAAGCACTTCAACTTAGATGTGAATCTAGTTGAAGTGCTTTTTTGCGTAGCGAGAATTTGTTTAACATTTGCGAAAGGTGTATAGTGTATATTACGTTTAGTAAGTAAAGTAGTCTGCACAAGTCATTGGAGGACGATAAATTATGGAAGATTTTCGCTTTGTAAATAAGACGGATATTCGCTTTGGAAAGAACCACATCGATGCAGAATTGCACGATGCCGTGGCCCAATTTGGTCAAAACGTTTTGTTGACGTACGGTGGTGGTTCAATCAAGCGTTCTGGCTTGTATGAGCGTGTTATGAAGGCTTTGGAAGGTTTGAACGTCACTGAATTGGACGGTATCGAGCCTAACCCAAAGATTGATTCAGTTCGCGAGGGTCAACGTTTGGCTAAGGAGAACGACATCGACGTCATTTTGGCTGTTGGTGGTGGATCAGTTATCGATGCATCTAAGGTGATTGCATCAGCAAAGTTTTATGATGGAGATGCCTGGGATTTGGTTGCTGACCACGGTGTAAAGTACCGTTCAAAGCTAGACCAATTGCCAGTTGTCGACATTTTGACGTTGGCTGCCACGGGAACTGAAATGAACCCTGGATCAGTTATCTCAAACCCAGAATTGAACGCTAAGATTGGTACGTATGGACCAAACACACCAGCTGTTTCATTCTTGGATCCACAATTGACGTACTCAGTTTCAAAGTGGCAAACGGCTGCCGGTTCAATCGACATTTTCTCACACTTGACTGAGCAATACTTTGACCGTGCCGAGAACACAGATATTTCTGACGGTATGATTGAAGGTATGATGCGTGCCGTTATCAAGTGGGCACCAGTTGCCTTGGCAACGCCAGACAACTACGATGCTCGCGCCAACTTGATGTGGGCTTCAACGATGGCTTTGAATGGTTTGGTTCGTTCAGGAAACGTGAACGGCTGGACGGTTCACCCAATCGAGCACGAGTTGTCAGCGTTCTACGACATCACTCACGGTGTTGGTTTGGGAATTTTGACGCCACGTTGGATGAAGCGTGCTTTGTCAGCATCCACGGTTGCTAAGTTTGCTCGCTTTGGACGTAACGTTTGGGATATCCAAGACGCTGACGACCAAGTCGTTGCTGAAAAGGCTATCCAAGCTACTTACGACTGGGTAAAGTCATTGGATGTCCCAACGACTTTGCAAGGTGTTGATATCAACGATGACACGAACTTCCGCACAATGGCTGAATCAGCTGTTGAAATCGGTGGTTTGGATCACGAGGGTGGTTACGTGAACTTGACGGTTGATGATGTTGTGGCTTTGTACCAAGCATCAATGACGACTGAAGGTTTTGAAGATTAATTAACCTACTAAAGGACAAGGTACATGTTTGTTGTGCTTTGTCCTTTTTTGTTTGGTGGTTAGTGTCCGTCCTGACGGCCGGAGTGGCCTGCCCCTTCTGTAGGCTCGCTAACCCAAGTGGACCATGACCTGCAGGGAGCGGAGTCCACGCCGTTGGCGCGTACGCCTTTACCTCCCGTGGCTCTAAGCGGGAAACCCGCTAAGAACCCACACCTGCGGGTCAAGGTCCACTTGGGTCTATACGCTCGGCGGGGCAGGCCACGGCAGTCAAGAAATACTCTAATTGTTTGATTGTCATCCACCACAAGAAGCCCCCAGCCACTCGACGCAACGCGTCGACACAAACCACCAAACCTAAGCCAAAACACTAAAAAACCACCCGGCAAGGAGTACCGAGTGGTGAAAGAAGGTGCGGCGATGGGATTCACCGCAAATCATTTATTATGACTGATGTTATTATCGCAACCAGGTATGACGTTTTTGTTGACAATTGTTGCCCGAAAACGGCGTATAATGTTGCTTATTGAAGTGAGGTAGACCAATGGCTAATATATCTTATCGACAAGCTACCATGGCTGACGCTGACGCGATTTGGCAAATTATATCAGATGCTAAGGCAGTCATGTCTATTGATCATAATCCACAGTGGGATAATGGCTATCCATCCCCAGAAATCATCAAAGCCGACATCGCCAAAGGGTACGCGTACATTCTACAACTCGATGACGAAATCGTCGCCACGGCCACGCTTTGGCAAGAGAAAGACGTGAACTACCAGCGTCTCCAAGGTGGTCGTTGGCTGTATCCAACTAAGCGTAAGCCTTATGCAGTTATTCATCGCATGGCGGTGTCATTCCAACACCAAGGCTACCATTTGTCGACAGAGCTTTTTACGCATTTATTTGCGACAGCCCGTGCAAATGGGTATGATTATATTCGGATTGATACGCATGATAAAAATAAAAAAATGCAAGCAATCATCACCCGTCGTGGGTTTACTTACAGAGGCCGGTTAGCCGGTAACCGACGAGCGTACGATATTGACTTGAGTAATGAGGAATCACATGAAGAAGATTGAAAAAGGGATTAAGTTCGTTAGCGAACACTTGGACATGTTCCGGTGTACTGTAGATGGCGAACCTTATGACCACGTTGAAGGTAATACGTTGGTATGTGCGCATAACCACCGTTTGGATATTAATAAGAAGGGTTCCCTTTATTTCTTGAACCACGCTGTTAATACGGAGTATGATGATGCTATGTTGGCGGCTCGTCGTCGTGTGTTGACGGCCGGTTTGTTCGATGGCATCGTGGACGCGGTTGCGGCTCAATTGCCTGCTGACCCACAACGTATCATGGATGTTGGTACCGGTGAAGGGACGCCATTTGCCCGTTTGCTAGCCAAGCGTGGCAACATCGATACCGGTATTGGTTTCGATATTTCTAAGGCTGGGGTTAACTTAGCGACGCAATTGGACACGGATGCGTTCTTTGCAGTCGCTGACTTAGCAAATCTACCATTTAACGACAATAGCTTTGACAGCATCGTGGAGTTCTTCTCACCAAGTGCGTATGAAGAATTTAAGCGTGTCTTGGCACCTGAGGGAACGTTGGTGAAGGTGGTCCCATCATCTGGTTATCTACACGAATTGCGTGAGATGTTATACCCAGTGGATTCACCAAACCACACATATAGTAACCAAAAAGTGGTCGATCGCTTTATGGAGAACTACCCAGATGCGACGCAAACAGAGATTTCATACCAATGGCAAATTCCAGCTGACTTGTATGTTGATCTGTTACACATGACGCCATTGCACTGGGGCGCACGTCCAGAAGCCCAAGCGGCAGCGGAAGCTACGCCATTACCTGCTGTGACAGTCAACGTGGTTGTGCTAACTGTTAAGCCTTAATTCACAGCGTGTGGATAAAATAAGTGTTTTTCCACAATTTGGGTGTGGAAAAATCGGTTAATGTTCGTTAAAATAGAAATATATTAGGGCTTTTAGTGTGCCCAAGCTACTTTATGAAAACGGAGAACGACGCACATGTTTCCAGATCGTCTGCGTGAGTTGCGCAAAGGCCGTAACATCACATTGGAAACCTTGGCTGAAGAGATGAATAAGCACCTTGAACCAGGGCAAAAACCAAATACAGCTGCGCAAATCGGAAACTGGGAGCGTGGCGACCGTTCGCCTTCGTACATTGAAGTTCGAAAGCTAGCGGATTTTTTCAATGTTTCAATGGATTTCTTGGTTGGTCGTGCCATGTCAGAAAAGACTGACCTGTCATTGCTGTTCTTGTCAGGTAAGGAAATCGACTTTAACGGTAAGCCACTGACTGACCAGCAACGTTTCGACATTTTCCAGTATGTTAACTCATACTTGAACCCGGTCTCATACACGCCGGAGGATGATGTACGTAGCAACCACCAAGAAAGCCTGTTCTAACTAAAGGATATTATGATGACAACAAACCAAGCAATTCGGTTTGGGTCTGGTCAACAGCTCACTGAGATGGATTATCTTGGTGAGCTGTTGCCATATCTAGACCGTTACCAAAACATCCCCACGATGGCTAACCTCATGCAACAAGCGATTGATACGCTCGAACAATTGAATGCGGGTTATTTGCCAGCTGCATTGCCAACAATGGAAGTGCCGGAGTCAGTGATTCCAGAACTGCAAAATTATGTTTTGGCCCAATACCCAGACAACGCAGACGCCGGTAATGCCCTTTGGCTTGAGCTAACGGAACCGCTAGAAGAAATCGACTTCTTGCTTCGCCATTTACGTGATGCGTTAATCGAATACTTCAGCATGTACGGTTTTGTCTCAAGTGACTTTGTGCGTGACTTGTCAGCGTACACGGACGGCCAACCCGTATTGGAGTTGATGGCTGGACATGGGTATATCTCAGCCGGTTTGAAGGCGATTGCGCCGGAGCAAAAGATTATCGCAACGGACAATGAAGATTGGCGTACGCAACCGGATCCAACGTCAGCGAAGCCAGTGACGGATGTGGAAAATATGGACGCCATCGCAGCGCTGGATATGTACGGTGAGAATGTCTCAACGGTCATTATGAGTTGGGCGCCGGACACGACCGACGCGGACTGGCAGGTGTTGCAATACATCCGCGACAACCAATATCGCTTTGATTTTGATTTCATCGTGATTGGTGAAAAGGATGGGGCAACGGACTCGGATGTCTTCTGGCATGAAGCCGAGTTAGAAGAAGTGCCCGCATTGAACGCGCACCATCAATCATTCGACTTGATTGACGAGCGTGTCTATTTAGTGAAGTAACCGTTAGCCCAGTTTTTCGACTGGGCTTTTTAGGTGGTATAATAACTTTTTGTAAACGATTATTTGAGATGAGGTTACTGTTTTGGAAGAGAAAACTTACAGCGAGCGCCACAAGATGGGGGTCTTGGCGCTATCTACCGTTATTTTGGGGATTGTTGTAGGGTTAAGTTCAGTGTTGCTCAGCTTGTTCTTGGAACTCGTTGAGCACTTCTTCTTGGGATTTGAAGAAAACACGCTGATGCCAGTTTCAACGCACATTGCTGGCGGACAACGCTTTTTATCAGTATTGATTGGTGGAATTATTGCGGCGATTGTCTGGTTCATTGTGCAAACGAAGATGAAGCCAACGGTTGGTATCAACAAGGCCATGGATGGGGATGAGATGCCATTCTGGCCATCTGTTGTTCACGCCATCACGCAAGTCTTCTACGTGGCAACTGGTGGATCAGTTGGACGTGAATTGGCACCTCGTGAACTTGGTGCCTTGCTTGCGCAACGTTGGGAGAAGTTGCTCCGCCGTTGGCACATGGATTCACTAACGGCTGACGACCGTCGCTTGTTGATTGCAGCAGCTGCGGGTGCTGGTTTCGCTGGTATTTATATCGCGCCAATCACCGGTATGTTGTTCGCCGTTGAAATCTTGCACAAGAACGTGTCAAAGCGTTCGGTGGCAGTCAGCTTGACGATGTCAACGATTGCCATGTGGGTGGGCATGTCAGTCCACGGCTTCCACCCATACTACTTTGTGCCGGATAAGCACTTCACGTTGGGGATGATTCCATTTGTGATTGTGGTTGGACCATTGATGGGTGTGGCTGGTGCTTACTTCCGCAAGGCCTTCCAATGGGCTGGCGGTAAGGCCAAGGCCAAGCAAGTACAAGTTTTGTGGCAATTGCCATTGGCTGCAGCCGTAACGGGTGTGGTTGCCATCTTCTTCCCACAAATTATGGGAAACGGACGTGGTTTGGCTGAGTTCGCGATTAACAGCACGAGCACGAAGGTAATTGGCGTCTTGTTGATTGGGATGTTGCTTAAGGCTGCCATTACGGTCTTCACACTGAAGGCCGGTGCCTACGGTGGTACGTTGGCACCATCAATTGGTATTGGTGGCTCATTCGGTGCCATCCTTGGCTTCGGCTACATCATGATGGTGCCTGGTGCATCAGTTGCCCAAGCCGCCGTTATCGGTGCCACGGCATTACTAGCTGCATCACAACAAGCGCCATTGATGGCCTTGTTCATGATGTTCGAAGTAAGCCACTTGGACTACACCGCTTTGATGCCAATGGGCTTGGCAGTATCACTCGCCATCCTAACGTCAAAGATGATTTTGGATAAGAAGTAAAAAATAACGTCGAATTCGGGAGTATATTTCTGAATTCGACGTTATTTTGTTATTTTCGGAAGTATACTTCTTAATTTTGCGTATTTTGGTGATTTTTAGAAGTATACTTCCTAATTTGGATGATTTTTCTGATTTTAAGAAGTATACTTCTGAAAATGATGTTATACTAAAGCCACGAATTATAAATGGGGAGGTAATCTAGCATGGCTGAATTGATTCCACGAACGACATATTTAGAGACGCTGTGGCGAAATAAAGATATGGATACCATTAAAGTGGTTTCCGGTGTGCGTAGAAGTGGTAAGTCAACGTTGCTCAAGATGTTTGTTGACCGGCTACATGAAGAAGGTATTGGGGATGACCGTATTCATGTGTACAATTTTGAAGATCCAAACTTCGATGCTTTGCGTGATGCAAACGAGTTGTATCGAACAATCCAGAGACAATTGGTGGCGGATGAACAAAATTACATTATTCTAGACGAGATTCAATGGGTTGAGCATTTCGAGAAAGCGGTTGATGGCCTGTTTATTTTGCCTAACACGGATATCTATATCACAGGATCGAATGCATATTTCATGTCGGGTGAGTTGGCAACGTACTTAACAGGTCGCTATTTTGAAATCAAAATTTACCCATTGTCATTCCGAGAATTCATGTCGAGTCACGAAGAGTTGACACTGGAGCAGGGTTTTGAACGCTACATGTTTGGGACGCTGCCATACTTTACGAAGTATGATAATCAATCTGATGCACTGTCGTATTTAGTTGGTGTGTACAACACGATTTTATTGAAGGATGTTGTGCAGCGTTTGGAAATTCGAGATGTTGATACCTTGCAACGCATCATGAAGGTGCTGGTAAGTTCAGTCGGAAGCATTGTGTCGATTGCTAAGATTACGAATACACTGAAAAGTGATGGTAATAGCATCTCGGATAAAACGGTTGAGCGTTACGTCACAGGAATCGTGGATAGTTTATTGATGTACCGCGCACCACGCTATGATGATTCAGGTCGCAAGTATTTGAAGTCGCGTGATAAGTTTTACCTGGCTGATCCGGGGATGCGTCGTATTATTGCTGGTAATCGACCAGGTGACTTAGGTCATACATTGGAAAATATTATTTTCCTAGAGCTTTTGCGTCGTGACTACAATGTTTATGTGGGCGAGTTAGATGATCGTACGGAAGTTGATTTTGTTGCAGTTGATAAAGAAGGTAAGAAACTTTACGTGCAAGTAAGTTTGACGACTTTGGACGAAAACACACTGAAGCGTGAACTACACCCGCTAGAAAAAATAGCCGACAATTATCCGAAATTGCTTCTCACACTCGATACGATTGAGCGTGAAGCGTCATACGGTGGTATTCAAAAGATGAATGCGCTAGATTGGCTGATGAATTAATTGATACGCAAAAATGCCTGCAAATCTCAAATCGAGATCTGCAGGCATTTTCATTATTACTTTACAAATTGCTCTGACAAAGCCAAGAATTCATCGATGTCCTTCTTAACCAAATCAGCACCAGCTTGCCAGAAGTCTGGCTTAGTCAAATCAACACCAAGGTGCTTTTGGGCCAATTCTTCCGTTGACATGTTGGCCGTATCACGAAGCAATGCGATGTAAGCCTCTTCGAAGTTATCTTGCGTGTGCGCCCAAGCGTAGATACCTTGGCTGAACAAGTAACCGAACGTGTATGGGAAGTTGTAGAATGGCACGTCATCAATGAAGAAGTGCAACTTTGATGACCAGAAGTGTGGGTGACGGTGATCCAAAAGACCATCGAAGGCTACCTTTTGTGCCTCATCCATCAATTCGTTCAAACGTGCTGCAGGGACGAAGCCTTGCTTACGCTCCGTGTAGAAGCTGTCTTCAAAGATGAAGCGGGCGTGGATGTTCAAGAACATGGCGATTGGGTTCGTCATCTTCGCATCCAACAACACAACCTTTTCCGCATCTGATTGGGCAGCTTGCACGTTGGCATCCGCAATCAACATTTCAGCAAACGTTGAGGCAGTCTCGGCAACGTTCATCGCATAACCGTCACGCCAAACTGGCAAGTCCGTCAAGACAGAAGAGTGGAACCCGTGGCCGATTTCGTGGGCAATTGTCGCTGCGTCGTTCACAGACCCAGTAAACGTCGTGATGATACGTGACTCGTGAATGTCAGGTACACTTTCCATCCAAGCACCTGGTGTCTTACCAGGGCGGTCTTCCGCTTCAATCCATTGATTCTCAAATGCGTGTTGGGCGAACGCGGCCATCTTTGGTGAGTACTTGCCGAAGTTCTTAATAATGAAAGCAGCCACTTCATCATATGACAACGTGCTTGGCTTGTAGTCACCCAAATCCGTGATAGGAGCGACTTGGTCTTGCCAACCAAGCTCCGTCAAACCAAGCAATTCCTTCTTGCGGTCGAAGTAGGCCTTGAACATGTGCTTGTTGTCATCGACCATTTGCCACATTGCGTCCAATGTCTCGCGTGACATACGGTTCAACTCAAGCGGTTGATCCAAGTGGTTTTCGTAACCGTGGGCCGCTTGTTCCGTCAAACGGGCACCGGCCAAGTGGTTGATTGTGTCAGCAGCCAAGTTCTCGGCGCTACCCCACATCTTTTCGTAGTTGGCCATGATGTTAGCACGAACCTTGTTGTCAGGGTAACCATCCAATTGGTTCAACGCTTGTCCAGCAGACAACCCTTGTTCGTCGCCGTTTTCATCCGTGTACGTCATTGAAAGACCAGATGAAATCGTATCGTAGTGCTCTGACCAAGCTTGCAAACCGTCCAACCGCAACTTGTTGAGCAATTCTTCAGCGCGGTCATCCAACAAACGGGCGGCGTCATCACGCAACTCGTTCAAGTGGAAGGCAACCTCGGCGATGCCAGGCAACGTGCTGACCTTAGCGAACGTCTCATCATCAAATGACGTCAACAGCTTCGCGAAGGCATCCAGCGGTGCTTGATAAGCGACTTCCAAGTGTGACACCTTCGTTTGGTATGGACGGTAAACCGGGTTCGTGTAGTCGGCTGAGTAAAGGGCGTTGACGAAAAGTGCCACCGTACCCAATCCTGAACGAATGACTTGCGCGTCGTTCACCAAAGCTACGAGCTTGCTGAAGTCCGTATCCGTGAAACGGTCGTAAGCGGTCACGTCAGACGCGAATTGCTTAATTTGTTGATCGAGTAAAGCTAGCTTGGCAGCGAATTCAGGTGATTCGATACCACCAGGGTAGATGGGATCCAAATCCCAGTTCAATGAATAGCTCATGTTGATGCTCCGTGTTTCTCATAGTTTTCTAATAGTTTAGCACAGCGACAGACAATTTGAGAAAAAACTTGTTAAGGACGTTACGAATTTGGATACAAAACATTTACACAATTGTGACCGAAAACCTGCTAAAACCTGACAATTGGCGACTAGACTGAAAGACAACAAAAAGGAATGGGGGACTTGTGGCATGCGAAAGAAATTAGTGAGATTACTAGTGGCGTTCAGCTTGGGTGTTTGGATTGTTGGGGCAGTTGCGGCGATTACGACGCAAAATCAACCATTGCCGGCTGACAGTGAGAAGTCGTTAAGCGGCAAGTCGCTTTGGGAACGACAAAATCAATATTTGGATCGAATGGGTGATAAGTTGATCGACTCATTGTTGCATATGAAGTAGTCAGTCATTTGCTTAACGGGGTATACCTTTTATTTTCTAGTGTTCTTCCTTATAATGGACAGGTTGCACTTATCAGATTTATAGAAGAGTAAGAGGTTAGCGAATATGGCTAAGCAAAAGAAGCGCTGGTCAACGCCACGTAAGATCATCACTTGGGTGGTTTCAATCGTGGTTGTCTTGGCAGTTATTCTTGGGGCTGCTGGTGGATATTTCTTCCACGTCGCCGAGGTGCGTGCGAAGAAGGACTTTATCGGTAGTGGTGTGTTGACGAAGAAGGATACGTTGTATTCACGTCAACAAGAGTTCCTAGCGTTGGATTCACAAACGTGGCATTTGACGGCGAAGGACGGTACGAAGTTGGTTGGTAATTATGTACCAGCTGAAAAGAAGACCAACAAGACGGTTGTTGTGATTCACGGATTCGGTGTGGAACACAAGGCCATGGCACCTTATGGTCAAATGTTCCATGACATGGGCTACAACGTGTTGATGCCCGATGATCGTGCGTCAGGTAAGTCAGGCGGTAAGTACATCGGGTTCGGTTACTTGGATGCCAAGGACTACAAGCAATGGATTAGCAAGGTCATTACAAAGAATGGTCAAGATAGCCAAATCGTGGTGATGGGTGCCTCAATGGGCGGTGCCACGACGATGATGTTGTCAGGAATGAATCCACCAGCACAAGTTAAGGCGTACATTGAAGACGCTGGTTACACGTCAGTTTATGATGAGTTGGAATACCAAGCGGGTGACATGTATGGTTTGCCAATGTGGTTGGCTAAGATTATCTTGCCAGTGGTTTCAACGTACTCAAAGGTTTTGGCTGGTTACGACTACGCTGAAGCTGATGCGTTGAAGTTGTTGCAAAAGAACACGCGCCCAATGATGTTTATTCACGGTGGGGATGACACATTTGTGCCAACGAAGTTCTTGAACCAAGTGTATGACGCCTCAAACGGACCAAAGGAAAAGTACTTGGTTCCAGGTGCTTCACACGTGCAATCATATGCAACCAATCCAGCTAAGTATGAGCAAAAGGTTGCTGATTTCTTGGCAAAGTATTTTAAGTAAAAAGCATTAGTGAAGCGTTGCACGTTGTTGTGCAGCGCTTTTTAATAACTTACAATGGATAAGCTGTTTTAGAGAGATAGCGAAGCATCTATTGAGGAGAGTTCATTATGCAAAACAAGAATCAGTCACCTTTTTTGGTGCCTGGCATTGTGATGATGGGAATGATATTACGCATTCCGTTTACATCAATTCCGCCAGTTATTAGCGAAGTTGCTAAAGGGTTGGGGGTGTCAGTTAGTTCATTGGGGATTTTGACAACCATTCCACTCTTGAGTTTCGCCATTATTTCTCCTTTGGCGCCGAAGTTTGGCCAAAAGTGGGGAATTGAAAAGTCTTTCGCTATTTTCGTATTGTTAATGGCAGTTGGGTCATTGTTACGCATTATTTCGATGCCATTTTTGTTTTTAGGAACAGTATTGATTGGTGTCGGTATTGCAACATTGAATGTGTTGCTACCTAGTGCCGTCGTTGCAAATTTCCCAACTCAAATTGGCCGTTATACGTCAACGTATTCACTGGCGATGACGATTGCAACTATCTTGGCATCATCTTTAGCCGTGCCGATTGTCAAAGCAACTAATTGGCAAACGTTAATTTTGATTTTGTCAGTATTGATTGTACTTGCTTTGGTGGTTTGGCTACCAAATACAAAGCAAAATCACGTGCTAGAACCACGACCAGCCGACGGAACACACACGTCGATTTGGCGTAATAAGCGGGCATGGTATTTGTTGGCCTACGGTGGGCTACAGTCATTGTATTACTACACAGCGATGGCCTGGTTGCCAACAATGGCGCAACAAGCTGGGTTATCGGCTGAAGCAGCTGGTTACCTATCGGGTATCTTTACGCTAATCACTTTGCCATTGACGTTTGTGCTACCAACTGCCTTTACACGTTGGAATAATAAACAACGTCGCTGGATTATGGTAGCCTTCTCCGCCTTTGCATTTGTTGGTGTGGGGATGATTTTATTCAATGGTCACAGTTTTTTGTTTTGGTTGATTGTTAACTTATTGATGGGATTCTCAGGTGGCGCATTGTTCCCTTACTTGTTAACGATGTTCTCAGTTAAGACAACCACACCCACGCGAACGGCTGAACTATCGGGTATGGCGCAATCCGGTGGCTACCTATTGGCTGCATTTGGACCAACTTTGTTTGGTTACGGTTTTGGGTTGTGGCACAGCTGGACAATTCAATTGATTGTCTTGTTGGTACTCATTGTCCTCATGGCTGCGGCCGCTTGGATGGTTGAAAAGACCGATATTATTGCATAAAAAATGGTGATGATGCCCAATTTTGACATCATCACCATTTTTCTGTTATTCACCAAATTCGCCTTCGAGGTACTTGAATGTTTCATCAACGCTTGGCATCAAGGCCAAACGTGAAAGACCTTCGCGGGTGACGAACTCAGCTTCGATGGCTGTTTCGAACCAAGCCACCATGTCATCCCAGAAGCCATCGACATTCACCAATACGATTGGCTTTTCGTAGTAACCAAGCTTTGTCCATGACATCACTTGGCCGAGCTCTTCCAATGTTCCCATGCCACCTGGCAAAAAGACGAAGGCATCGGCGCGATCGAACATCATGCGCTTACGAGTATCCATGTCCGGCACGTCGATGTGTTCCATCTGCAAATCATGCCCAGCCTCTTCAGGTAGAAAGCTGGTTGGTCGGATACCGGTCACTTGTGCACCTGCGTTGATGGCGTTAACTGCGACCTCGCCCATCAAACCGCTCTTTGATCCACCGTAAACCAAGCCCCAGTTACGGGCTGCAATTCCTTTACCCATCGCAGCCGCTGCTTCGTGGAATTCTTCTAAGTGACCATATTGGGCGCCCATAAAGACGCCGATTGTCTGCTTTTTCATGTCATACTCCCCCAAGTACTTTGCTTTTATAATTAGTCTCTATATCATACAATGGTTTATATAGAAAACTTTGAAGATTATCAGGATTCTGATATTGAGAATAGAAAGAGGTTCACATGGCTGAACATTATTACACGGCGAACCCAAGTGTTGCCCACGACGAGCATACTTGGACGTTTCCGCTTTTTGACCACACCTTGACGTTCACAACGGACGCCGGTGTCTTCTCTAAGTCTACCGTAGATTTCGGAACGCGCACGATGTTGGAGGCGTTTGATCAAGATATTCCCGCTGGTAAGATTTTGGATTTGGGTGCCGGCTACGGTCCGGTTTCAATTGCATTGGCAACGGTAATGCCTGACCGCGAGTTTGTGGCAGCTGAAATCAATGAGCGTGCGGCTGAATTGGTCAAGCGTAACGCGCAAAAGAACGGGGTTGGCGACCGCATTGACGTGGTATTGTCAGATCGTTATTCTGGCGTTGACGGTAAGTTCGCGGCTATTTTGACGAATCCACCGGTGCGTGCCGGTAAGGACATCGTGTCAGATATGATTGCTGGGGCGAAGGATTACTTGGTTGATGGCGGTACGCTGACGGTTGTTTTGCAAAAGAAGCAAGGTGCGCCATCTGCTAAGGCATTGATGGCCGAAACGTTCGGTAACGCTGCAACGATTACCAAGAACAAGGGTTACTACATTTTGGAGAGTGTCTACCATGACGACGCTAACGCCTGAACAAGTTGACTACTTCATGGGTGAAGCCATCAAGGAAGCCAAGAAAGCGGGCGCCTTGGGTGAAGTACCAATTGGAGCAGTTGTCGTGCAAAACGGTCAAATCATCGGACGTGGCTTTAACCTACGTGAGCGTTTGGAAGATGCCAGCCAACACGCTGAGCTTCAAGCCATTACCGAGGCAAATCGTTTGGTGAAGTCATGGCGTTTGCCAGATGCCCAGTTGTTTGTGACGTTGGAACCATGCATTATGTGCGCAGGGATTATTCAACAGTCACGCATTAGTGATGTGTATTACGGCGCTGAAGATCCGAAGGCTGGGGCGGTACATTCTTTGTACCACATCTTAGAGGATGAGCGTTTGAACCACCAAGTTAACGTGCACCAAGGTGTTCGCGAGCAAGAGAGTGGCGACTTATTGCGTAACTTCTTCCGTGAGATTCGTAAGCAGAAGAAGGCTGAAAAGAAGGCACGCCGCGCAGCAGAATTGGCAGCACAAGAATTATCGAATGAGATTGCAGAAAAGTAATCCACCTGCTATAATATTGTTTGTGGGGCAAGTGTGCACTTCGAACCGTGTCAGGGTCGGAAGGCAGCAGCACTAAGGAGACCGTGCATTGTGCTTCACTTCTTATGAACTTTAATCGCTAACCGATGAACTAATCGGTTGGCGTTTTTTTTACTATTTTCTGTTACTATAAGAGTAGGGAAAATTCAAACGTTACTGTCAAAATAGGCAGTGGTGAAAGGGGTCACACACAATGGCGTATCAAGCGTTGTACCGGACATGGCGTCCGCAAAAATTTAGCGACATGATTGGGCAAGAAGTTGTGACCCAGACGTTGAAAAAAGCAATTATGACGGGGCAAACAACCCATGCCTATTTGTTCAACGGACCGCGTGGAACGGGTAAGACATCGGCAGCGAAAATCTTTGCTAAGGCCATCAACTGTTTAAATCCGATTAACGGAGAGCCTGATGGTGTATGTGCGATGTGTCAAGCTGCCGATAACGGCACACTTGGTGACATCATCGAATTGGACGCGGCTTCAAACAACGGTGTTGATGAAATCCGTGAGATTCGTGAGGACGTTAACTACGCCCCAACGCAAGCGAAGTACAAAGTCTACATCATCGATGAGGTTCACATGCTTTCAACCGGTGCTTTTAACGCCTTGTTGAAGACATTGGAAGAGCCACCAGCAAACGTTATCTTTATTTTGGCTACGACGGAACCACAAAAGATTCCGGCAACCATTATTTCACGTACACAACGTTTCGACTTCAAGCGTATTGATGCTAAGGCAGCTTATGACCGTATGACGTATATCTTGGATCAACGTGGTGATACGTATGATGAAGCGGCGATTCGCGTGATTGCGAACGCCGCTGATGGTGGAATGCGTGATGCGTTGAGTATCTTGGATCAAGCGTTGTCATTTGGGGATGGTCACGTGACGTTGGAAAACGCCTTGCTTGTGACTGGTTCAGTTACGCAAACGCTGCTTGGCGAATATGTGCAAGCGGTTGTTAAGCAAGATACGAAGCAAGCTTTGGCTAAGTTATCTGAGGTATTATCAGCAGGTAAGGATGCCAACCGCTTTGTGGAAGACTTGATTAGCTACGCCCGTGACTTGTTGCTTCACACTGAAGCGCCTGAGTTAATCAGCATTGTGCCTGATGAGACGTTCACGGACTTGGCCGCCAACACGCAAGCCAATGTTTGGTATCGCATGATTGATATCTTGAATGACACGCAACAGCAATTGCGTTTCACGAATCGACCAAGCATTTACTTGGAAGTGTTGACGGTTAAGTTGAGCCAACCATTGGCCACGACGGCACCGGTGACGGTAGAGCGTGTGTCAGCACCACAAGTGGTCGCTGATCCGACGCCAACTGCACCGAAGTCAGCACCGGTTGCTTCAGCAGCACCAGTTGTTGAAACACCAACGCAGCCAGCGACACAACCTGAACCAGTGGCATCTGCAGCACCAGCTGAACAACCAGCTACGCCGGCACCAACGCGTGTCGCACCACGTGTTGCGGATGATCAATCAGCTGTGTTTGGCGTGCTTAGTGCGGCGACCCGTGGCGACCTAGATCGTGTGCAAACTGTATGGGCTGACATGGTTAACATGTTGCCGGTACCACAACAAGCAATGTTGAACGTCGCGAAGCCAATTGCAGCTTCACCAGACGGATTGGTTGTGGCCTTTGACTTTGAAGTCATCAAGGCCAACGCCATGCGTAATGCAGAGTTGTTGCACACGATGGTGACGCAAATTCGTTTGTTGACGCAAGCGCAAAACGAGCGTCAATTGGTCTTTGTCACGACTGATGACTGGCCAAAGATGCGCGCTGCGTTTGTGGCCCAACGCCAAGGAACGGCTGCGACGCCATCTGTTCAACAGCAAGTGCCACAACAAGTGGCAGCTGCTGTTGATGACGACTTAGCAAGTCTAACGGCAATGGATGATCAAACCGAAGCAGCTGGTCCAGCACCAGTTGTGGCGGAAGCTGAACGTTTGTTTGGCGCTGATATCGTAGAAGAAATTGATGATTAATAAAAACTAGAAAACGAGGGTGATATTATGTTTGGTGGACAAAACATACAATCAATGATGAAGCAAGTAAAGAAGATGCAAGAGCAAATGCAAAATGAGCAAGAAGCTATTGCAGCAACTGACTACACTGGTCACGCCCCTTCAGACGTTGTTTTGGCAACGTTTAACGGAAACCGTGAGTTGAAGGACTTGCAAATCAAGCCTGAAATCGTTGACGCTGATGACGTCGACGGTATGGCGGATATGATTTTGGTTGCAGTTAATGATGCATTGCAACAAATCGAAGCTGACCAACAAAAGCGTTTGGGTCAATACGCACCAAAGGGTATGTTCTAAGCCGGTTGGTTTTTTGGGAGAAAGAAGGTCTGTAACGTGCAATATCCAGAACCGATTGCTAAACTTATTGATAGTTACACGAAGTTGCCCGGTATCGGAATTAAGACAGCGACACGCCTAGCTTTCCACACGATTGACATGCAAGAAGAAGATGTGACGGGGTTTGCCCAATCATTGATTTCTGCAAAGCGCGATTTGCGTTTCTGCTCAATCTGTGGAAATCTGACGGAGACGGATCCTTGTGCAATTTGCTCTGACCCAACACGTGATCAAAGCCAAGTTTTGGTTGTTGAAGAAGTGAAGGATTTGATGGCAATTGAGAACACGGGTGAGTACCGTGGTTTGTACCACGTGCTTCACGGTGTGTTGTCACCACTATCTGGAAAGGGTCCCGATGACATCAACATTGAGTCATTGGTAACTCGTTTGCAAAAGGACGACGCCATTCAAGAAGTTATCGTTGCAACGAACGCTAACGCAGAGGGTGAAGCGACAGCTATGTACCTATCACGTCTATTGAAGCCAGCCGGTCTAACGGTTTCACGTTTGGCCACTGGATTGTCAGTCGGCAGTGATATTGACTATGCTGATGAAATCACGTTGATCAAAGCGGTTGAAGGAAGGACAAAGCTCTGATGTTTAACATGTTTAAGCGACCAAAAGTGGATACAGCAGCTTACGATGAACGTCTTAACCAGGCGATTGATCGCGCGAAGTTCGACTTTGAGAAAGCAAAAATGTCAGAAGAAGCTTTGTTTGAAAGTGACATCGACCCGCGCCTGGTTAAAGCTGAAACGGCTAAGGCGCGTCAGAAGTATTTCTTTTTGCTCCGTGTGGCCCGTCAACGCGAGATGAAGGGTCACTGGTCAACTGCTTTTATCCACCCGGAGATTTAATTTTTAAACTCAGGATAGGAGGTGTGTTGTAATGAGTGACAAGACTTATACGAACGCCCAATTTGGTGCACTGATTGCGAAGAATACACAGTGGTCAGACGCCAATGCCAAGTGGGTGAAGGAACGTCTAATTGAGAACTCACGTTTGTTGCCAGACCATGGTAAGAAGTGGTCACAAACGCGCATTTCTAACTATTTGTTCGAATTGGCTTTCGTAAAGCCAGAGAACATTGACTGGAACGTTTAGAAAAATGCCGTGTCTAAGTTAGACAGGTGTTAGCTAAAGTCGGTTCAGGTGGTATACCTGGGCCGGCTTTTTGCTATAATAAGAATTAACAACACAATTAGAAAGTGGTGGGCGAGAATGCCAGGGACATTTATTTCGTTTGAAGGCCCAGATGGAGCTGGAAAGACATCAGTATTGCGTGCGATTGTCGCACGGTTGCAACCAGAACTAGGGGAGCGCTTATTGCTAACCCGTGAGCCGGGCGGAACCGACAATAAGATTGCGGAAGCGATTCGTGACCTCGTGCTTGATCCAGCTAATACAGACATGGATCAACGAACGGAAGCCTTGCTGTACGCGGCCTCACGTCGACAACACTTGGTGCAAACGATTTTGCCGGCCTTGGAAGCTGACAAGGTTGTGATTACTGATCGCTACGTTGATAGCTCAATTGCTTATCAAGGTGGGGGACGTGAATTGGGAACTGACGCGGTGGCGGCAATCAACGATTTTGCCATCGAAGGGTTTATGCCTCAAGCGACGGTCTACCTTGATATTCGACCAGAGATGGGTTTGGAACGTATTCAAACGACGCGTCAAGACGAAGTGAACCGTCTTGATGTCGAAGCATTGTCGTTCCACCAACGTGTGTCAGATGCTTACCATGAGTTGGCTAAGCAATACCCAGACCGCTTTTTGATGATTAACGCAGAACAAGAATTGGATGCCGTGATTGCTGATACATGGGCAGCGTTGGCACCAATTTTGGGGATGAAGGACTAGGAGGTTCAGCTTTATGAAGATGGTAATCGCAATCGTTCAAGATAAAGATGCAAACAAGTTGGGAACTGAATTTGTGAAGGCGAATGTGCGTGCCACTCGTTTGGCGACGTCAGGTGGGTTCCTTCGTTCAGGAAACACAACCTTTATGATTGGTATTGAAGACGAGCGTGTCGAAGAAGTACTTGCCCTAATCAAGGAAACATCACACACCCGTAAGCAATTTATGACACCAGCGGTTAGCCTTGATGTTTCAATGGAATCAACGGCTTCAACACCAATGGAAGTGCAAGTTGGTGGTGCAACGGTCTTTGTTCAAGATATTGAGCAATTCCACCGCTTCTAAGGGGAAAGTATGGACGCGAAAGAATTAATTGCACAGGCAAATGCACAACAACCGCAGTTAATCGCGCAATTCAAACAGGCGGTGGCAAGTGAGCAACTTGCCCACGCCTTTTTGTTTACTGGGCCACGTGGTCGTGGACAAGACTTGGTAGCCGATTGGTTGGCAATGCGTTTGATGTGTCGTAACGTCACGGCTGACGGACAACCGGATGGCATGTGTGATCAATGCCAACGTATTGCGTCGCACGAGCACCCAGATGTGATTCAATTGGCACCAGATGGTAACAGCATCAAGGTTGATCAGGTGCGCTACTTGCGTGATGAGTTTACGAAGACGGCCGTTGAAGGTAATCAAAAGGTGTTTATTGTTTCTGGTGCGGATACGATGACCAGCAGTGCCGCTAATGGTCTGTTGAAGTTTATCGAAGAGCCAGTTGGTCAACAAACGGCTATTTTGATTGCTGAAAACCGGGCTCAGATTTTGCCGACGGTTGTCTCACGTACGCAGGTTATTGATTTCCCAGCCTTGGGACCTGAACAGATGCGCACGTCATTGGAAGCAGTTGGCTTCACGGCGGCACAAGCTGAATTGGCGCGTACGTTGACGGATAGCGTGGATAGCGCAGCTGAGTGGCTAGTCGATGATTGGTTTAACTCAGCTGAGAAGGCCATTAGCGATATTGTGACTGGGACACTGAAGGGTGACGATACCACCTTCACCCACGTGCAAACAGCTTTGGTGCCGTTGGCCGGTGAGCCAGCCCGTGCCCGTGTGCTGTTGGCAATGCTGGCCCAAGCATGGCGTGATATCTTGCTTGGGCGTACTGGGGATGCGAGTGTGCGCTTCCCAGGTGCCGGTGAGTGGCAACGTTTGTCACAACGATATACGACGGCCAAGCTGTTGGAAGTGTTGGATATCGTGTTAGCAGCGCCACAACGTTTACAGAAAAATATTAGTTTTCAAACGACGGTTGAATCAACCGTCCTTGAAAGTCAGTTTAAGTTAGCAGGTTTATGATGAATCAACAGAAAAGTTTTGCAACACATACAACAGGAACGCTTTATCTTGTCCCAACACCAATTGGTAATTTGGGTGATATGACGGTTCGCTCAATTGATACATTGAAGGCTGTAGCCGTGATTGCGGCGGAAGACACACGTCACACGCAACAATTGCTCAACCAGTTTGATATTCAAACGAAGCAAGTATCATTCCATGAACACAATAAAGAGAGTCGCATTCCCGAGTTGGTTGCACGCTTAGCTGCTGGTGAAGATGTGGCCCAAGTGTCAGATGCGGGGATGCCATCAATTTCTGACCCTGGTCATGAGTTGGTGAAGGCTGCCATTGCGCAAAACATCCCAGTTGTGCCACTACCAGGGGCGAGTGCTGGGATTACGGCATTGATTGCGTCTGGCTTGGCACCACAACCCTTTATGTTTTACGGTTTCTTGGCGCGCAAGCCAAAGGAACAGTTGGCAGAACTGCAAGGTTTGAATTCACACACGGAAACAATGATTTTCTACGAAGCACCACACCGTTTGGCAAAGACGTTGCAAAACTTGGTGAAGGCGTTTGGTCCTGATCGCCAAGTTGTATTGGCTCGTGAGTTGACGAAGCGTTATGAAGAGTTCTTGCGTGGGTCAGCGCAAGAATTGGTTGATTGGGCAAGTGAAAACGAAGTCCGTGGTGAGTTTGTTATGATGGTAGCGGGAAATGATAACCCAACTACTGATAGGGATGAAGACCCACTTGCTGAAATGACTGCTGTGGAAGCAGTGCAAGCCCTTGTTGCATCAGGGCTAAAAGCAACGGCTGCGGTTAAGCAAGTCGCCAAAGCGCGTGACTTGGACCGCCAAGCGTTGTATTTGGAATATCAAGGAGAGAATTAATGGCTGAAGTTTACAGTATGCAGCACGAGGTGTTGTACTACGAAGCTGACGTGACAGGCAAGTTGAGCCTGCCCATGATTTTTAATCTTGCTGTGTTGAGTTCAACGCAACAAAGTGTCGACCTTGGTGTCGGACCGGATTATGCGCACGCAAACGGTGTTGGTTGGATTATTTTGCAACACGTCGTTGATATTAAGCGCCGTCCTAAGATTGGTGAAAAGGTGGCCTTGGAGACCTTGGCTAAGGAGTTCAACCCATTCTTCGCCAAGCGTTTGTACCGCATTGTTGATGAAGCCGGGAATGAATTGGTAAGTATTGATGCCTTGTATGCCATGATTGATATGGAGAAGCGTAAGATGGCGCGTATTCCGCAAGACATGGTGGATGCCTACGCACCTGAACGTGTGAAGAAGATTCCACGTCAACCAGAGCCGGACCGCATGATTGGTGATATTCCAGTTGATTTCGATCAACAATATGCGGTGCGTTACTTGGACATTGACTCAAACCGTCACGTGAACAATTCAAAGTACTTTGATTGGATGCAAGATGTCTTGGGGCCAGCGTTCCTTGAAACGCACGAACCAACGCACTTGAACATCAAGTACGAACACGAAGTTTTGTTGGGTGATATGATTCGTTCAGAAGCGCAAATTATGGAAGACAAGTCAGTACACCGCATCTGGTCTGGTGACACGTTGTCTGCTGAAGCACATATTGATTGGACGAAGTCAGAAAACTAAAGTAAACTAATTAGTGAAGAAAGTCATTTAAGGAGAAAACACATGGCCATTTTGGTTCTAGGTGGAGCCGGATACATCGGTTCTCACATGGTTGACACATTGTTGTCAGACGGTCGCGATGTTGTCGTTGTCGACAACTTGTTGACGGGACACCGTGCTGCGGTGCCTGCAGGCGTACCTTTCTACGAAGTTGATATTCGTGATAAGGCTGCTTTGCGCGAAGTATTTGAGAAGGAAAACATTGAGCAAGTCGTTCACTTTGCGGCTTCATCAATTGTGCCAGAATCAATGGCTGATCCGCTAAAGTACTTCGACAACAACACGGCGGGAATGATTGCGTTGTTGGAAGTTATGTTGGAGTTTGATGTTAAGCAAATCGTCTTCTCATCAACGGCTGCAACGTACGGTGTTCCTGAGGAAAACCCTATCAAGGAAACGACGCCACAAAACCCAATCAACCCATACGGTGAGTCAAAGTTGCAAATGGAACACATCATGAAGTGGGCTGATGAAGCTTACGGTTTGAAGTGGGTTGCATTGCGTTACTTTAACGTTGCCGGTGCAAAGGCTGACGGTTCAATCGGTGAAGACCACCCAGTTGAGACGCACTTGGTACCAATCATCTTGCAAACGGCCTTGGGTCAACGCGAGAAGATCATGATGTACGGTGATGACTACAACACGCCAGATGGATTCAACGTCCGCGATTACGTTCACGTAATGGACTTGGCTAACGCCCACGTGTTGGCTTTGGACTACTTGGCTAAGGGTAACGACTCAAACCAATTTAACTTGGGTTCAGCTAACGGCTTCTCAGTTAAGCAAATGGTTGAGGCTGCGCGTGAAGCAACTGGTAAGGAAATCCCTGCCGAAGTTGGTCCACGTCGTGCCGGTGATCCTGACTCATTGGTTGCGTCATCAGACAAGGCTCGTGAGATTTTGGGCTGGGCACCTAAGTACGATGATGTTAAGGAAATCATCAAGACGGCTTGGACTTGGCACCAAAAGCACCCAAACGGTTATGAAGACCGCTAATATTTGATTATCAAAGACAGTTATCAGGTTTCTGGTAGCTGTCTTTTTTATGCGTTGAGGGGTAGTGGTATGTGTCGACGCGTTGCGTCGAGGCATGAGGCTGGGGGATTTCTCCGACAAAGATTTTCTGTGGGACACGCCCAACCGCGAGCACTGCCCGTGGCTCCCTTGCCGGTCGCATGTGCCAAACTGGAAACTTGGTTTTTTGGCACATAGACGGGCAGCGGTCGGGTCGGGCTTCTCTGTCCCACGGAAAATCGCTCCGAAATCCCCCAGCCTCATGCCAGCATTCAAGATGTTCTAGTCTATTTTAGATTTACATATACCGGAAACCAAATGGGTGAACAGTTCGACCTATTATCTTGTGGTGGATGAAGAACAAACAAATAGAGTATTGCTCGGCTGCTGTGACCTGCCCCGCCGAGCGTATAGACCCAAGTGGACCTTGACCCGTGGGTGTGGGTTCTTAGCGGTTTTACCGCTTAGAGCCACGAGGAGGTAAAGGTGTACGCTGCAACGCAGTGGACTCCGCTCCCCACAGGTCATGGTCCACTTGGGTTAGCGAGCCTACAGAAGGGGCAGGTCACTCCCGCCGTTAGGACGGACACTAACGCCTCGCTAAATTTATAGTTAATGAAAAGTCCGGTAAAAAGTTGTATGATAAATACCATATGACTAAAGAGTAAAGGAAGTAGTGTGGCATGAAGGTTATTGCGTTTGATACGTCTAATCAACCATTGTCGGTGGCCTTGTTTGAAGACGACAAGCTAATCGGACAACGTGAAACAAACGTTGCTAAGAATCATTCGGTGCAATTGCTACCGTTTATCGATGAACTAGTGAAGTCAGCAGGGTGGGCGCCGGCTGATCTTGACCGGGTTGTGGTTAGCCAAGGACCTGGTTCTTATACAGGATTGCGTATTGCAGTGACAACTGCCAAGACGTTGGCTTTTACGCTAGGTATCGAACTGGTCGGTATTTCAAGCTTGGGATTGTTGGCTACGAACGTAACGACACCCGGCGTGACGATTGTGCCAGTGATGGATGCGCGTAATGCGAACTTGTATGCTGGTCAATATGAGTTGCGTGATGGCAAGTATGTTGCCACGGCAGCTGACCGTCACACGAATGTTCCAGCTTTGATTAGTCAGTTGGCAGAGGAGAACCAACAAGTGGTTTTTGTTGGTGAATGGGCTCGGTTTGAGGAAGAGTTGCGACAGGCGTTACCAGATGCACAATTTGCATCTGATAATTTGCCACATGCCGCAAATGTGTTGCCGCTGGTTACGGATGCACAAGTACTAACAGACATGACGGATATTCACCAATTTGTGCCAAACTATTATCGTTTGTCGCAAGCTGAGGCTGATTGGGCCAAGGCTCACCCTGATGCAGGTGATGGTGTTTATGTGGAAAAGGTTTAAGAATTGGGTTCATTGGTTGATGCACCCATTGCCACAAAGTTTACGAGAATTTCGTCAGGTGATTGCGGTTAACGGCTTTGAGTTCCACTTAATGCCCGCACAGTACACCGACGTTGAAGAAATGGTTGTGCTAGAACGAGCAGCGTATGACGGTGAGGAACCCTGGTCGGAAGATATCTTCCACAATGAGTTGCACCGTTCACGCGAGCGTTTATACGTTGTGGTTCGTGAGCCGGAGACTGGGACGATGGTTGCCTATATTGGGGCAGCGTTCCGACCAGGTATTCATGAAGTGCATATTACTAACGTCACGGTGACGCCACACTGGCAAGGCCGTGGCTTAGGGACATTTTTGCTCATGTATATGATGACGGTTGCTAAGCAAATTCGATTCCACCGTGTTTCTTTAGAAGTGCGGGTATCGAACGTGAAGGCACAACGCTTATACGAACGACTTGGTTTTCAAACAGTTCGTCGTAAAACGAATTATTATGGAGATAACGGGGAAGATGCGTTTGATATGGCGCAGATTCTCGGGAGAAAGAGTGATGGATTTTACATTCAGGGATAGTACGGACGCCGAAGAGTTGTACGCGATTGCTAAGGCTGCTTATAAAGGATCACCTTGGTCAAAGAAAGTTTTTCAAAATGATTTGAAAGGTAAGTTTACGAAATACTTGCTGATTGAAGCGTATGGAGAGACAGTTGGCTTTGTTGGTGGCACACATTTGGGTGATGAACTTGAGATTACCAATGTGGCAGTTATGCCTGGTTTCCAAGGACAACATCTTGGCGAACGACTACTTCGTGAATGGTTCGGCCGCTTTGAGGATGGTACACGGGTACTGTTAGAAGTGCGTCATCGTAATAAGCGGGCCATTCGTTTATATGAACGCTTAGGATTTATCATCTATAACATACGAGAAGATTACTATCGTGACCCGGTGGAAGACGCTTACTTGATGGACGTCACATTGCCGTTGCGTGGAGAAGGAGCATAGCATGAGTGAAACACGTTATATCATGGCCTTTGAATCAAGTGCCGATGAAACAAGTGTGGCGATTGTCAAAAATGGTACTGAAATTGTGAGCTTGGAGACAGCAACGCAAATCAAGAGTCACCAACGATTTGGTGGTATCGTACCGGAAGTAGCGAGCCGTCACCACATTGAACAAGTAACAGTGTTAGCGGATGCTGCTTTGGAAGACGCGCAATTGACGTACGATGACTTGACGGCGATTGCGGTGACGCAAGGCCCTGGTTTGGTCGGGGCGTTGTTAATTGGTGTTACGGCGGCGAAAACGATTGCTTGGGCGCACAATTTGTCGTTGGTACCGGTTATTCACTTGGCTGGTCACATCAGTGCAGCGAACTTCGTGCAACCAATCGAATATCCAGCATTAGCCTTGATGGTTTCTGGTGGTCACACGGAATTGGTTTTGATGCGTGAGGAATATGATTACCTCGTAATTGGGGATACACGTGATGATGCTGCTGGTGAGAGTTATGACAAGGTCGGTCGTACGATGGGGTTGCAATACCCATCTGGTAAAACCATTGATGAAATGGCGCATGAAGGTGAACCGACGTATGATTTGCCACGTGCGTTGATTAACGATGACCGTTATGACTTTTCGTTCTCTGGTTTGAAGAGTGCGGTGATTAACTTGATGCACAATGCTGACCAACGTGGTGAGACAGTTGATCATATTAACCTCGCTGCCTCATTCCAAGAAGCGGTTGTTGATGTGCTGGTTACAAAGACACGTCGCGCGTTAGAGAATTATCCGGTTAAGTCATTTATTGTCGCTGGTGGTGTTGCCGCTAACCGCGGTTTGCGTGATGGGCTAACGGCAATGATGGCTGAATTCCCTGAGACGACGTTTATCCCAGTACCAATTAAGTTGGCTGGTGACAATGCCGCTATGATTGGTGCAGCTGGTGATATCGCTTATCGTCACGGTAAGCGTGGTGGTTTGGACCTAAATGCCAACCCTGGCTTGGAATTTGATTACTTAGAAGACTAACAAAAAAGGTACCGACATTGATTTGTCGGTACCTTTTCTACTATATATATTAATCGTTACGTGAGAGTAGTGAACGACTAATGCTGAACAAGATATCTTTTGACTCGTGTTCTGGCATATCGTCTAGATAGTTTAATGCGGCTTCTGTATAACGCATCGCCATATCACCAGCTTCATCAAGGGCACCAGAGTCGCGAACAAGTTGAGCTAATTCTTCGGCCTCAGCAGTCGTGATTTCAGTTTGCTTTGCAAGCAGGCCTTGAATACGTTCGTTGTTTTGCATGGCAATGATCAGTGGTGCAGAGTAAACACCTTCTCGTACGTCGTTCAACGTTGGCTTGCCAAGTGTCGTACTATCGGATTGATAATCGAGCATGTCATCCAAAATTTGGAATGCCATGCCGACGTTGTAGGCAAAGTCACTGGCGAGTTCGGCAAAGTCATCTGGTGCATCACTGGCTGAGATACCTAGCTTAGCTGCTAGTACGAATAGAGCAGCCGTCTTACCAGAAATTTGTTCTTCGTAATCCGCGATTGTCATATCAGTACGGTAGTGGTTAGTACGCTGTGTTAGTTCACCAGAGAGAATACGCTCTAGATAACGGGTGGCCATGCGAACCGTTTCGATATCAGTCGTGTTATCAGCCAAAGTGCGGAAAGTGACAGCAAATAGGTAATCACCGGCATATGCGGCAATGTCCTTACCAAAGCGTGATTGAATTGATTCAGCATGGCGACGGGTTGGTGAGTCATCGATAATGTCGTCGTGAACCAAAGAAGCTGTGTGGAGCATTTCGACTGTTGCAGCGAGATTTAGCAAAGGCTCGCGTTCAGCAGGGTAAAAACGACCGATCAATAACGTGAATGCTGGACGGAGTAACTTGCCACCAGCATTAAACATATCGAACAGAGCGGTTTCGACTTCTGGGTCATTAGCATCCATATTAGCTTCAATGCGATTCAAGACTGCTTGGAGTTCCCTTTGGATAGCAGGAAAGTCTTGCCAAATCGGATGAAGTTGTGTGAGTGATTGCGTCATTACTAAGGAACTCCTTAATTGTTTATCTACTATAATATGTATGTGTTCATAACATGGTATGAATAAGCTATCTACTATTATATAGGAATAACTCTGAATAAACACATGCAATTCTGAGAGGGACTTACGAATATTTTTGAATAGAACCAAAACGGTGGAAATTAGTAAGTAAATCAGTTATTATAGTTTTCGGAATAAAATATGAACACAACATGAACGGGGTTAAGAAATTAATTCAAGAGAGTTGTTCAAAAGGCTTGCCAACGCGGTTAGCCTGCTGTATTATATTCTAGTACGTTAAATACAGGGTGCATTATGCACCCGGGTGTTAGCGTGCCATCGACAAGCGATGATGTGGGAGGTTGCGACACACCCGGCAGCATTGCCACGGGGCCCATTGCCATGGAGCTCTTTGAGGTGCGTCGGTAGTTTCCACGGAGTTAGTTTCATATTCCAATATGGACGAAGGGAGAATTTATATCATGGCAAGTAAGAAGATTCGTATCCGTTTGAAGGCGTACGAGCACAAGATCTTGGATGCTTCAGCAGAAAAGATTGTTGAGACGGCAAAGCGTACAGGTGCTGAAATTTCAGGTCCTATTCCATTGCCTACTGAGCGTACGTTGTACACGGTTTTGCGTTCACCACACAAGCACAAGGATTCACGTGAGCAATTCGAAATGCGCACTCACAAGCGTTTGATCGACATCGTGAACCCAACTGCTAAGACGGTTGATGCTTTGTCAAAGCTTGAATTACCAAGCGGTGTTGACATCGAAATCAAGTTGTAATTTTTACAACGCAACAACAGCAACAACAACTTGCCTGATTAAGCATTTAACTGATCAAAAATTTAGATTTACTATTCAAAGGAGATAGTCATGACTACTAAGGGTATCTTAGGCCGCAAGGTCGGCATGACTCAGGTATTCACTGAGAACGGTGAGCTTATCCCCGTAACAGTAATTGAAGCTACGCCAAACGTAGTTCTCCAAGTTAAGACTTTGGAAAACGACGGTTACAACGCAGTTCAATTGGGTTACCAAGACAAGCGTGCCGTTTTGAGCAACAAGCCTGAGCAAGGTCACGTTGCCAAGGCAAACACGGCCCCTAAGCGCTACATTCGTGAAATCCGCGACGCTGAGGGAGAATTCAATGTTGGGGATGAAGTTAAGGTTGATATCTTCGCTGCTGGCGAAGCTGTTGACGTAACCGGAATCACAAAGGGTCATGGTTACCAAGGTAACATCAAGAAGGATGGACAATCACGTGGTCCTATGGCGCACGGTTCTCGTTACCACCGTCGTCCTGGTTCATTGGGTGCCATCATCAACCGCGTCTTCAAGGGTAAGAAGTTGCCTGGACGCATGGGTAACCACAAGCGCACTGTACAAAACTTGCAAGTAGTTCGCGTTGACGTAGAAAACAACGTGATCTTGGTTAAGGGTAATGTTCCTGGTGCCAACAAGTCACTTGTTACTGTTAAGTACTCTGTTAAGGCTAAGTAATAAGGACGAAGGGAGGAAACTAACATGACTAAGGTTGCTTTGTTTAAGCAAGACGGCTCAAACGCCGGTGAGATCGAGTTGAACGACTCAATCTTCGGAATCGAGCCAAACAACAACGTTGTTACTGACGCTGTTTTGATGCAACGTGCATCAATGCGTCAAGGTACTCACGCCGTTAAGAACCGTTCAGCGGTTTCAGGTGGTGGTAAGAAGCCTTGGCGTCAAAAGGGAACTGGACGTGCCCGTCAAGGTTCAATCCGTTCACCACAATGGCGTGGTGGTGGTATCGTCTTCGGACCTACTCCACGTTCATACGCCTACAAGTTGCCAAAGAAGGTTTACCGTTTGGCATTGAAGTCAGTGTTGTCACAAAAGGTTTTGGACTCAGCTTTGGTTGTTGTCGATGCATTGTCATTCGACGCTCCTAAGACTAAGGAATTCAAGGCAGTTTTGAACAACTTGAACGTAAACGAAAAGACGTTGGTTGTCTTGGACGATGATAACGCTAACGCAGCATTGGCAGCACGTAACTTGGAAAACGTTACTGTTATGACTGCAAAGGGTGTTAACGTGCTTGACGTAATCAACAACGATAAGTTGGTTGTAGTTCAATCAGCTTTGGCACAAGTTGAGGAGGTTTTGGCATAATGGACGCACGCGATATCATTTTGCGCCCGGTCATCACTGAACAAACGATGAGCGTTTTGGATGAAAAGCGTTACACGTTTGAAGTTGATGTTCGCGCCACTAAGCCACAAATTAAGCGCGCTATTGAAGAAATTTTCGATGTTAAGATCGAAAAGATCAACACGGCGAACGTACGTGGTAAGTTGAAGCGTCAAGGACGCTTCGCTGGTTACACTAAGAAGCGTAAGAAGGCAACTGTTAAGTTGACTGCCGCTTCTAAGGACATTCAATTGTTCAACGAAAACTAATTAGGAGGAAATTAGCGTGGCTATCAAGAAGTACAAGCCAACCTCTAACGGTCGTCGTAACATGACGTCTTCAGATTTTGCTGAAATCACTAAGACGACGCCTGAAAAGAGCTTGTTGGAATCAAAGTCAAACACTGGTGCTCGTAACTCATACGGTCACATGACTGTGCGCCACCGTGGTGGTGGACACAAGCGCCAATACCGTATTATCGACTTCAAGCGTACAAAGGATGATGTTCCAGCCAAGGTTGTTGCGATCGAATACGATCCAAACCGTACTGCTAACATCGCTTTGTTGCAATACACTGACGGTACTAAGGCATATATCTTGGCGCCTAAGGGCTTGGAAGTTGGTATGACTGTTCAATCAGGTCCTGATGCCGACATCAAGGTCGGAAACGCTTTGCCATTGGCAAACATTCCTGACGGAACACAAATCCACAACATTGAGTTGAAGCCTGGTAAGGGTGGTCAATTGGCCCGTTCTGCCGGTGCATCAGCACAATTGTTGGGTAAGGAAGGAAAGTACGTACTTGTTCGCTTGCAATCAGGTGAAGTACGTATGATCTTGGCCGTTAACCGTGCCACGGTTGGAGTTGTTGGTAACGAACAACACTCATTGATCAACTGGGGTAAGGCTGGTCGTCGTCGTTGGAAGGGTCAACGCCCACACGTTCGTGGATCAGTTATGAACCCTAACGATCACCCACACGGTGGTGGAGAAGGAAAGGCCCCAGTTGGTCGTCCAAGTCCAATGTCACCATGGGGTAAGAAGACTGCCGGTAAGAAGACGCGTAACAAGAAGGCTCGTTCAACGAAGTTCATTGTTCGCGGTCGTAAGGGCAAGTAATCAATACTTACACTCCGTAATTAATAAGTTTTTAGCAAACGAGAGGAGGACCTTAAAATGGGTCGTAGCCTGAAGAAGGGACCATTTGCTGACGCTCACTTGTTGAAGAAGGTTGAAGAAGCCAACGCTTCAGAAAAGCAAGCTGTCATCAAGACATGGTCACGTCGTTCAACGATTTTCCCTAGCTTTATCGGATTGACTTTTGCTGTTTACGATGGACGTAAGCACGTGCCAGTTTTGGTACAAGAAGACATGGTCGGTCACAAGCTTGGAGAGTTCGTCCCTACGCGTACGTTCCGCGGACACGCAGCAGACGATAAGAAGACTAAGCGCAAGTAATATAGGAGGACAATACAATGGCTGAACAAATCACGTCAGCACGCGCCACAGCGAAGATCGTTCGTGTCGCTCCACGTAAGGTCCGCCTAGTGCTTGACCAAGTTCGTGGTAAGTCTGTGGCAGAGGCATTTGCAATTTTGCAATTCTTGCCAAACCACAGCTCAGAAGATGTATACAAGGTGTTGAACTCAGCTGTAGCTAACGCTGAGAACAACTTCTCACTAGATCGCGAAGATTTGGTAGTTGCAGAAGCCTTTGCTAACGAAGGACCAACGCTAAAGCGTTTCCGTCCACGTGCCAAGGGTTCAGCTTCACCAATCAACAAGCGTACAAGCCACATCACGATTGTGGTAAAAGAAAAGTAAGGAGGATTGAGTCATGGGTCAAAAGATTAACCCAACTGGTATGCGTGTCGGCATCATCCGCGACTGGGATGCTAAGTGGTACGCTAACAAGAAGGACTACGCAACGGCTTTGCACGAAGATTTGAAGTTGCGTAAGTACATCGAGACTAAGTTGGCTGACGCATCTGTATCTCGCATCGAGATCGAGCGTACTGCTAACCGCGTGAACATCTCAATCCACACTGCTAAGCCAGGTATGGTTATTGGTAAGGGTGGTTCTGAAGTTGATGCATTGCGTAACGAGTTGTCAAAGCTTGTTGCTAAGGGCGAGCGCGTCCACATCAACATCATTGAGATTAAGAAGCCTGATTTGGACGCCCACTTGGTTGGTTCACAAATTGCATCTGACTTGGAGCGCCGTGTGGCATTCCGTCGTGCAATGCGTGGTGCTATCCAACGTGCTATGCGTGCTGGTGCCAAGGGTATCAAGACGCAAGTTTCTGGACGTATCAACGGGGCTGACATTGCTCGTGTAGAGCAATACACTGAGGGTACGGTGCCTTTGCACACTTTGCGTGCTGACATCGACTACTCATGGGATGAGGCAACAACTACTTACGGTCAATTGGGTGTTAAGACTTGGATTTACCGTGGTGATGTTTTGCCAGAGAAGAAGTCTGTAAAGAAGCAAGGAGGCGAGTAACATGCTAGTACCAAAGCGTGTAAAGTACCGCCGTCCACACCGTGGAAAGATGCGCGGTGAGGCCAAGGGTGGTAAGACAGTTACATTTGGTGAGTTTGGTTTGCAAGCCACTGAATCACACTGGATCACTAACCGTCAAATCGAGGCTGCTCGTATTGCTATGACGCGTCACATGAAGCGTGGTGGTCAAGTTTGGATCAAGATTTTCCCACACTTGTCATACACTTCTAAGGGTGTTGGTGTTCGTATGGGTAACGGTAAGGGTACTCCAGACGGATGGGTTGCACCTGTTAAGCGCGGCAAGGTAATGTTTGAAGTTGCCGGTGTTCCTGAAGAGGTTGCCCGCGAAGCCTTGCGTCTTGCATCTAACAAGTTGCCAGTCAAGACTAAGATCTTGACTCGCCAAGTGGAGGGTGAATAATGAAGATCAAGGATCTACAAAACGAAATCAAGGGTCTCAGCCAAGCTGAGTTGGTTGCCAAGGAAAAGAGCTACAAGGAAGAATTGTTCAACTTGCGTTTCCAATTAGCTACTGGTCAACTTGAGAACACGGCTCGATTGTCAGAAGTACGTAAGCAAATTGCACGTATCAAGACGGTCATTCGTCAACAAGAATTGAACAAGTAGACTAAGAGAGGAGACCGATATGACTGAAGCTCGTAACGCACGTAAGGTTTACCAAGGCCGCGTGGTTTCAGATAAGATGGATAAGACAATCACTGTTGCCATCGAAACTTACAAGAACCACCCTGTTTATGGTAAGCGTGTTAAGTACACGAAGAAGTTTAAGGCTCACGATGAAAACAACGAAGCTAAGCAAGGTGACATCGTACGCATCATGGAGACGCGTCCAACGTCAGCTACAAAGCGCTTCCGTTTGGTAGAAATCGTCGAGAAGGCCGTTATTATCTAATCGTTTAATCTCGAATCTTACCAATAACGGAAGGAGGACAAAATCGTGATTCAACAAGAGAGTCGTTTGAAGGTTGCTGACAATTCTGGTGCACGTGAAATCTTGACTATCAAGGTTTTGGGTGGATCAGGTCGTAAGTTCGCCGGTATCGGTGACATGATCGTCGCAACTGTTAAGCAAGCTATTCCTGGTGGTACTGTAAAGAAGGGTGACGTCGTTAAGGCTGTTATCGTTCGTACTGTTTCAGGAGTTCACCGTGCTGATGGTTCATACATCAAGTTCGATGAAAACGCTGCAGTCATCGTTAAGGATGACAAGAGCCCTGTAGGTACTCGTATCTTCGGACCTGTTGCGCGTGAATTGCGTGACAATGATTACATGCGTATTGTGTCATTGGCACCTGAAGTATTGTAATTACCATCATTAAATCAAGGAGGAAGCCTCGCATGTTTGTGAAGACTGGTGACAAGGTTAAGGTTATCGCCGGCAAGGACAAGGGCAAGGAAGGAGTAGTTGTTAAGACTATTGCTGCTAAGGACCGTGTTGTTGTCGAAGGTGTGAACATCGTAAAGAAGCACCAAAAGCCAAACAACCAATACCCACAAGGTGGAATTGTTGAGCTTGAAGCTCCAATCCACGTTTCAAACGTACAATTGCTTGACCCTTCTACTAACGAACCAACGAAGATTGGTTACAAGGTTGAAGATGGTAAGAAGGTACGTTTTGCTAAGAAGTCTGGAACGACTTTGGCATAATTTTCTAGGTGAAAGGAGGAAATCATTATCATGGCAAATCGCTTGAAGGAAAAGTACGTCAATGAAGTAACGCCTTCATTGATCGAGAAGTTTGAGTACTCATCAATCATGCAAGCACCTAAGATCGAAAAGATCGTGCTTAACATGGGTGTTGGTGACGCCGTATCAAACTCAAAGAACTTGGATGAAGCTGTTGCTGAATTGGAATTGATTGCTGGTCAAAAGCCAGTTATCACTCGCGCTAAGAAGTCAATCGCTGGCTTCCGTTTGCGTGAGGGTATGGCAATCGGTACTAAGGTTACTTTGCGTGGTGAGCGTATGTACGACTTCTTGGATAAGTTGATCAACGTTTCATTGCCACGTGTTCGTGACTTCCGTGGAGTTTCACCAAAGGCCTTTGATGGTCGTGGAAACTACACGTTGGGAATTCGTGAGCAACTTATTTTCCCAGAAATTGATTACGATCAAGTTAACCGCGTTCGTGGATTGGACATCGTTGTTGTAACGACGGCCAACACTGACGAAGAAGCTCGTGAATTGCTTACTCAATTGGGTATGCCTTTCTCAAAGTAATCAACACTGATTTACAGTAATTAATAATAGGAGGCAAACATCAATGTCAATGACTGACCCAATTGCAGATTTCTTGACTCGCATTCGTAACGCGAACATGGTTCGCCACGATTCAGTTGAAGTACCTGCATCAAAGATCAAGAAGGACATCGCCGAAATCTTGAAGAACGAAGGCTTTGTTCGCGACGTTGAATACATTGAAGATGACAAGCAAGGTGTCATCCGTGTCTTCCTTAAGTACGGTGCCGACAAGCAACGCGTTATCACTGGTTTGAAGCGTATTTCAAAGCCAGGATTGCGTTCATACGTCAAGGCAGATGCTGTACCTAAGGTTTTGAACGGTTTGGGTATCGCTATCATCTCAACTTCCGAAGGTGTTATCACCGATAAGGAAGCTCGCGCCAAGAAGATTGGTGGCGAGGTATTGGCTTACGTCTGGTAATAAATAAAATCTAAACAAGGAGGTGTCTACCGATGAGTCGTATTGGTAACAAGGTTTTGACTTTGCCTGCTGGCGTTGAATTGTCACGCGAAGGTAACGTCGTTACTGTTAAGGGACCTAAGGGTGAGATTTCTCGCGAAATCGCATCAGAAATCGAATTCACTGTGGATGGTACTGAAGTATCATTCACTCGTCCTTCAGACGAAGGACGTATCAAGGCACTTCACGGAACTACTCGCGCTAACGTTGCGAACATGGTTGAAGGTGTATCAGCCGGCTTCAAGAAGACTTTGAAGTTGGTCGGTGTTGGATACCGTGCTGCTAAGCAAGGCGACAAGCTTGTCTTGAACGTTGGTTACTCACACCCAGTTGAGTTTGAGGACCGTGAAGGCTTGACAGTTGAAGTTCCTGATTCAACTACGATCACTGTTGAAGGAATCAACAAGCAATTTGTTGGTGACTTGGCCGCAGAGATCCGTGCCGTACGCGCACCTGAGCCATATAAGGGTAAGGGAATTCGCTACGAAAACGAATACGTTGCACGTAAGGAAGGTAAGACTGGTAAGTAATCTTAAGCTTATTGCTTAAGGCCTGGGAGCAACGTCTCGGGATTTACTTATTGGTATATCTTTCGAGTATATACAAAAAGAGGTTACGAACATGATTACGAAGTCAGACAAGAACAAGGTGCGTCAACGCCGACACACGCGAGTTCGTGGAAAGATTTCTGGTACTGCTGAGCGCCCACGCTTGAACGTTTACCGTTCTAACAAGAACATCTACGCGCAATTGATTGATGACGTAGCGGGTGTGACGCTTGCTAGTGCCTCAACTTTGGACAAGTCTGTTGAGACTGCTCCAAAGACTGAACAAGCAGCTAAGGTTGGAGCTTTGATCGCAGAACGCGCCAAGGCTGCAGGTGTTGAAGTTGTTGTATTCGACCGTGGTGGTTACTTGTACCACGGACGTGTACAAGCTTTGGCAGAAGCTGCTCGTGAAGCTGGTTTGAAGTTCTAAGGGAAGGAGGAAATTTAACATGGCTTTTATCGATGCAAACAAGCTCGGCGAGCTTGAAGAAAACGTTGTTGCCATCAACCGTGTTACCAAGGTTGTTAAGGGTGGACGTCGTTTGCGTTTCGCCGCTTTGGTAGTTGTTGGTGACCGTAACGGACACGTTGGTTTTGGTACTGGTAAGGCACAAGAAGTGCCTGAAGCTATCCGCAAGGCCGTTGAAGCTGCAAAGCGTAACATCGTTGCAGTTCCAACTGTTGGTACGACCCTTCCTCACTCTGCAAATGGTGTCTTTGGCGGTGGTCGCATCTTGCTTAAGCCAGCCGTTGAAGGATCTGGAGTGGCAGCCGGTGGTGCTGCTCGTGCCGTTTTGGAATTGGCTGGTGTTGCCGACGTGACTGCAAAGTCATTGGGATCATCAACTCCAATTAACGTTGTGCGCGCAACTTTCGATGCAATCAACTCATTGAAGAACGCTGAAGAAGTTGCTGAATTGCGTCAGGTCTCACTTGAGCACTTGGCAGATTAAGGAGGCAGAAAATGGCTGAACAAGTTAAGATTACTCTTGTAAAGAGTGCTGCCCACCGTTTGCCAAAGCAACGTGCGATTGTTAAGGCCCTTGGTTTGAACAAGGTGTCATCATCAGTCGTGTTGCCTGACAACGCAGCAACGCGTGGTGCAGTGTTTAAGATTGCTCACTTGGTTACTGTTGAAGTAGTTAAGTAAGCACATAAATAGATTGCTTTGAAGGAGGTACAACCTAATGAAGCTTAATGAACTCCAAGTTGCTGAAGGTTCACGCAAGGTCCGCAACCGTGTCGGACGTGGTGAGTCATCAGGAAACGGTAAGACTGCAGGACGTGGTCAAAAGGGTCAAAAGGCTCGTGGTAAGGTACGTTTGGGCTTTGAAGGTGGACAAATGCCTTTGTTCCGTCGTAAGCCAAAGCGTGGATTTACTAACATCAACCGCAAGGAATTCGCTGTTGTGAACCTTGATGTGTTGAACCAATTCGATAACGGAACTGAAGTTTCACCAGCATTGTTGGTAGAAGCTGGTATCGTTAAGAACGAATTGAGTGGCATTAAGATCTTGGCTAACGGTCAATTGGAAAAGTCATTGACTGTTAAGGCAAACAAGTTCTCAGCCGCTGCTGTTACGGCTATTGAAGCTGCCGGTGGTAAGACTGAGGTGATCTAATGCTGAAAACCGTGCTCAACTCACTTAAGGAAAAGGACATCCGTAAAAAGTTGTTCTTTACCTTAGGGATTCTGATTGTTTACCGATTGGGTGCCTACATTACTGTGCCGGGTATTAACACGGCAGCACTTACTGAGGTAGCAAATTCTGGGCTCGGCAGCATTTTGAATATGTTTAGCGGTGGTGGACTTACAAATTACTCATTGTTCGCAATGGGTGTTTCACCATACGTTACTGCTCAAATCGTGGTACAGCTCCTACAAATGGATATTGTGCCACGATTTGTTGAATGGTCGAAACAAGGTGAAGTTGGTCGACGTAAGTTGAACCAAGTGACCCGTTATTTGACTATTGTTCTAGCGTTTGTCCAATCAATTGGAATCACCGCTGGATTCAATCAACTGAGTCAAGTGAATTTGGTTAAGACACCAAATTTGGAGACGTACTTGTTGATCGGTTTCATCCTAACTGCAGGAACTATGTTTGCTGTTTGGTTGGGTGAGATGATCACTGAGCGCGGACTCGGTCAAGGTGTCTCAATGTTGATTTTTGCTGGTATCATTGCGCGTGTGCCAGCAGGTGTATACCAACTGTTCAAGGAACACGTCCTACAAGGTGACGACCCAGCGCGTGGGTGGGCATTCTTGGTTGGTATCTTGTTGATTTTCGTTTTGGTTATCGCGTTTGTTACGTGGTTCAACCAAGCGATTCGCAAGATTCCAATGCAATATACACGTCGTTCAACTGGTTCAGGTAACTCATCTTACCTACCATTGAAGATTAATGTTGCGGGTGTTATTCCTGTTATCTTCGCTTCATCATTGTTGGTAACGCCACAAACAATCTTGCAAGCATTTGCAAGTAAGTTTGCGGACGCAGGTTGGTACAACACTTTGATGCAATACCTATCAATGCAGACGATGCAAGGTGGTATTGTTTACACATTGTTGATTATCTTGTTTACGTTCTTCTATGCATTCGTTCAGGTTAACCCTGAAAAGGTTGCGGAGAACTTGCAAAAGCAAGGTAGTTACATTGTGGGCGTCTGGCCAGGACGTGCCACTGAAAAGTGGTTGTCTGGTTTGCTGATGCGTTTGTCAGTTGTCGGCGCTTTGTTCCTAGGATTTGTCGCTTTGGCACCAATTCTAGCAACACACATCTTCGGGTTGGATAGTAACCTTGGAATGTCAGGAACATCAGTATTGATTGTCATTGGTGTGGCAATTGATCTGATTCGCCAACTTGAAGGATTGATGATGAAGCGGCAATATGTTGGATTTATTCAAGAAGGAGTCGAAGCAAAATGAGTTTGAATATCATGCTATTGGGCTTGCCAGGTGTTGGTAAGGGTACCCAAGCTGCGAAGATTGTTGAAGAGTACAACTTGCCGCACATCAGTACGGGCGACATGTTCCGTGCTGCCATGGCTAACGAGACTGAACTCGGTATGAAGGCAAAGTCATTCATGGATGCTGGTAACTTGGTCCCAGACGAAGTTACGAACGGTATCGTTGCTGAACGCTTGGCTGAAGAGGATACGAAGGTTGGATTCATCCTTGATGGATTCCCTCGTAACTTGGACCAAGCTAAGGCATTGGATGAGATGTTGGCAAAGGATGGTCGTTCATTGGACGGTGTTCTTTACTTCACTGCTGATGCTGATGTTTTGGTTAATCGTATGATGGCCCGTGGCCGTGCAGACGATACGCCTGAAGTGATTAAGAATCGCTTGGACGTTAACGGAAAGCTTACTGAGCCTATCGCTGAGTTCTATGCCGAAAAGGGCATTTTGCACAAGATTGATGGTGCTCGCGAGCTTGATGTAGTGTTCGCTGATGTAAAGACGTTACTTGATAATTTGAAGAACGCGTAATTATTCCGGGAAGCTTTCTTGTTAAATTGTAAGAGAGCATGTTATAATTACTTGTTACGTTCTCCAATGTCACAACTAAGGAGGCAGCAACGTGGCCAACGATGTTATTGAAATTTCTGGTGTGGTAAAGGAAACTTTGCCAAATGCCATGTTTACCGTTGAATTGGAAAACGGCGCCGCCATTCTAGCTCACGTGTCAGGGAAGATTCGTAAGAACTTTATCCGCATTTTGCCTGGTGATCGTGTGACGGTTGAAATGTCGCCATATGATTTGACTAAGGGACGTATTACGTACCGCTTTAAGTAGTCAACCATAAAAAATCCAAGGGAGGTAAATACCATGAAGGTTCGTCCATCTGTTAAGCCTATGTGCGATAACTGCAAGGTTATCAAGCGTAACGGTCGTGTGATGGTGATTTGCTCAGCAAACCCTAAGCACAAGCAACGCCAAGGTGCATAATTTGCATTTTGACACAAAAACTTTTTAAATCTTATATAGGAGGTAATCGTAATGGCTCGTATTGCTGGTGTTGATTTGCCTCGCGACAAGCGTGTCGTGATCGCATTGACATATGTATATGGAATCGGTAACGCAACTGCCAAGAAGGTGTTGGAAGAAGCTAAGGTTTCTGAAGACGTACGTGTTCGTGATTTGACGCCCGACCAAGAGGACGCCATCCGTGCCGTCGTAGACGGTATCAAGGTGGAAGGTGACTTGCGTCGCGAAATTTCATTGAACATCAAGGCATTGCAAGAAATTGCATCATACCGTGGTATCCGTCACCGTAAGGGCTTGCCTGTTCGTGGTCAAAACACGAAGAACAATGCCCGTACGCGTAAGGGCCCAGCTGTTGCAATTGCAGGTAAGAAGAAGTAATTCTTAATTTGTAAAGAAAGGAGATTACTTGATTATGGCAGGTCGTACTAATCGTAAGCGTCGTGTAAAGAAGAATATTGAGTCAGGTGTTGCACACATCCACGCAACGTTCAACAACACGATTGTGATGATCACGGACGTTCAAGGTAACGCCGTTGCTTGGTCATCAGCTGGTTCTCTTGGATTTAAGGGTAGCCGTAAGTCAACGCCATTTGCTGCGCAAATGGCTGCTGAGGCTGCTGCCAAGGGTGCTATGGAAAACGGCATGAAGACTGTTGAGGTCACTGTTAAGGGACCTGGTTCAGGTCGTGAAGCCGCTATCCGTGCGTTGGCCGCTGCTGGTTTGGAAGTTACGTCAATTAAGGACGTTACTCCTGTACCACACAACGGTTCACGTCCACCAAAGCGTCGTCGTGTCTAATTGCCAGTTGCAACTAGTTCACACAATGCTTTGAAAGGGGTAACAAACAGTATGCTTGAATTCGAAAACCCAAAGATTACGCTGGTTGAAGAGGATAGCAATTACGGTAAGTTTGTGGTTGAGCCGCTTGAACGTGGTTACGGAACTACTTTGGGTAACTCCCTACGCCGTGTATTGTTGTCTTCATTGCCTGGTGCGGCAATCAATTCAGTACAAATTGATGGCGTTTTGCATGAGTTTTCAACGGTCGAAGGTGTCGTTGAAGATGTAACGCAAATCATCTTGAACCTCAAGAAGGTTTCAATGCGCATCGATAGTGATGAAGCGAAGACGCTCGAAGTTAACGTAACCGGTCCCGCTACTGTGACGGCCGGCGACATCGCTGGAGATAGTGATGTAGAGATCTTGAACAAGGATCTTCACATTGCCACTGTTGCGGCTGGGGCTACGTTGCACATGACTTTGTCTGCAGAACGCGGACGTGGTTATGTGTCAGCGGACCAGAATAAGGAATTGCATGAAGAAATGCCAATTGGCGTTCTAGCAATTGATTCAATCTTTACCCCAATCGAACGCGTAAACTATCAAGTTGAGAACACTCGTGTGGGACAACGTGATGACTTTGACAAGTTGACTTTGGACATCTGGACTGATGGATCATTGACTGCTACTGAAGCTATTTCATTGGCAGCCCGTATCATGTCAGACCACTTGAACTCATTTGTTGAATTGTCAGAACGCGCGGTTAACACACAAGTGATGGTAGACAAGGAAGAAGTACCAACTAGCAAGCATGCCGACACTCCTATTGAAGAGTTGGACTTGTCAGTTCGTTCTTATAATTGTCTCAAAAGGGCCGGGATCAACTCTGTACAAGAGTTGACGGAGCGTACAGAGACTCAAATGATGTCTGTACGAAACCTCGGTCGGAAATCACTTGACGAAATCCAGGAAAAGCTGGCAGTGCTCGGTTTAGGGTTCCGCAAGGAAGATTAGATTAAACGATAGAATTCCAAGTAAAGGAGGACATACTCATGGGATACCGCAAGTTGGGACGTACTAGCTCACAACGTAAGGCTATGTTGCGTGATTTGACGACTGCTTTGTTGATCAACGGTCGCATTCAAACGACAGAAGCCCGCGCTAAGGAAGTTCGTCGTACTGCAGAGAAGATGATTACGTTGGGTAAGCGTGGTGACTTGGCTTCACGCCGTAAGGCCGCTGCTTTCGTACGTAACGTTGTTGCAGACGTACAAACGACTGAAGATAACAAGGTTAAGGTAGAAACGGCTTTGCAACACTTGTTCAACGATGTTGCACCTCGCTTTGAGGGCCGTGCGGGTGGTTACACTCGTATCTTGAAGACGGTACAACGTCGTGGAGACGCTGCACCAATGGTTATCTTGGAATTGGTTGACTAATTTCATTGGTTAATTAATAAAACAATGAAATCTCTCATGTTACATGGTATAAACCGCTACGATGATGGCTTTAAGCCAAGTCTAGGTTGAATGGCACTTGTGTCGCACCAGAAATGTGTGAGGTTTTTTTGTATACTTGTGCCTTTATGTCGGCTGGTCCGATATAAAGGCTTTTTGTTTACCTTGGTGAGTGATGTGTCTATAATGTATGTAAACTTAGTGATATTACAGGGGGAATATATTATGAACGCACACATGGATGATAACATTTTAAATATGACATTCCATTTGACGCCGGGAAGTTTGACGTCTGACAAGGTTTGGATTAAGGGACAACGCTATCCATACCGTTGTTTTGATGGGTTACAGATTGGTGATTCTGTTCGCGTAACAGGTGTTTCAGAAGGCACAGTCGCACTTGAGAAGTTGCAGCGTAATAACTAACATGGCTTATAATTTCGATAATCGCCTTAAGCAAGAAATTATTACCTTGTCAGATGATAATTATACGGATGGTATGCTAAAACTAAACGGTATTTATTATCAAGTCAACAATCCGTCTAAGTTTAGTATGGGCGATACTGTTATAATCGATGATGTAATAGGTAATAAGGTTATGTTGGTTGAAATGGGGGATAATGATGATATTATTTAGTGTGTTAATCGTATTGTTGCTGATTATATTGGCGTTTGTGGTGTTTACTGGTATTCGCATCATTCCACAGAACATGGTGGGCATGGTATCAGTGCTTGGTAAGTATCAACGTCAAATCCAGCCTGGTTTTCACGTTGTGATGCCATTCATCACGCGTGTTGATCGTGTTGACTTGGCTCAAGTACCCTTGCGTCTGAGCGAGCAAAGTGTCATCTCACGTGATAACGCTGAAGTTATTATTTCATTGTCATTGAACTATCACGTAACGGATCCATACAAGTTTACGTTTGAGAACGCGGACTCAGTAAAGTCGATGGTGCAACAATCACGTGCACATTTGCGAGGCATTATTGGTACGATGGATTTGAACGAAGTCTTGAATGGCACAGAGCGTATTAACGCAGCGCTAAGCAAGGAACTTGGTTCAATTACGGATGCTTATGGTGTTAATGTTGATCGTATTAATATTGATACCATACAACCAACGCCTGAGATTCAAGAATCAATGAATAAGCAAATCAATGCCACGCGTGAACGTGAAGCCGCGATTGCGCGTGCCGAAGGTGAGGCGCGTTCAATCGAGCTGACTACGAAGGAGCAGAACGATGCCTTGGTTTCAACAGCTGAAGCTAATGCC
The DNA here is from genome assembly GCA_016466735.1 of Weissella confusa. GTDB lineage: Bacteria > Bacillota > Bacilli > Lactobacillales > Lactobacillaceae > Weissella > Weissella fermenti. Next base: position 55,264 of record JAAOED010000008.1, read on the forward strand.
AAGGCTGTACGTTTGGCGGCAGATGCTGAGGCATATCGTATCCAAAAGGCAAATGATATTTTGAGTACGGTTGATGCAAACTACTTGGTCGCTCAAAACATTGACGCGTTCAGAGACGTTGCTAAGAGCCCTGCTAACACGGTTATCGTACCGAATACAGCTATTGATGCTCTTGGTGAACTAAAGGTCGCTGGACAGCTTTTAAATACAAATCAAAAGTAAACGAAAAGGCAGCTCGGTTGAGCTGCCTTTTGTTATGCAATTTTCTTCTGGTAAACAACCCCGAGAATAATAAGTGCAATTGTTAAAATAAGAATGTTGGTAATGCCACCCATGTTAAACAAGGCATGACCTGGTGCTAGGACTGAAAAGTCGTAGAAACCGTGTGCGAATGCAATTGGTAGTAGCGCCTTTGTCTTTAGATAGATGACCCCGAGGAAAATACCTAGTCCAAATGTAAATAGTACTTGGAATACTAGGGCGATTAAGTTGCCACCTGCAAGACCATTTACCATGTGAAATGCGGCGAAGATGACGGCTGAGACGACGATAAGTGCTGTATCACCAACGCCAGCTTTACTGAAAGCTGCAAACAAAGCACCACGGAAGATGTATTCCTCAGTCAACCCAACTACCAAAGCGCCAATCAGATAAACGACGGCTGTTGTATTCCAGGTAATCCCCTGGGCAATGGTGCTGATAAACGCGTAGAGCAAGTATGGCAATAAGAGTAACCAGGCTAGGGCAGCTTTGGTACCCCACCAGCCGATGGCGTAGTGGAACAAAATCATATTTAACAGGATAAGTGGTAGGAACCACCAGATGTCGTTAATTTGTGCCCCGATGGTTGTACCTAGGTTGCCAAATAGCTTGGTCATGAGATTGCTTTTGTCGATCAAAATATCAATCAAACCACTAATGAAAAAACCAAGGATGAGCCAGACGAGCCACTTTAAAAATGCGATGAATTTCAAAATATGAGCCACCTTTCTTTACGGATTTAACTTCACTTATTGTACATGTAGAAGGGACAATATTACACGAAAAAAGCCTGGCCTCAATGAATGAAGCCAGGCTAAGTTCATATTATCCGTGATGTGCACGCTTAGCGAAGAAGTCACCAACGAATTGGATCAACACGATAAGGAGCAAAATGATGATGGTTGCCAACCACATAACATCGTTTTGGAAACGTTGGTAACCAGTCACGATAGCAGTTGTACCAAGTCCACCGGCACCGATAGCACCAGCCATGGCTGTCAAACCAACCAAGCTAATCAATGTAACCGTTGAGACACGAATCAATTCTGAACGACCTTCGCGTAGGTAAACGTCAGTAATGATGTCCCAGTTCGTTGCACCGAATGAGCGAGCGGCTTCAACCTTACCAGCATCAACACCCAACAAAGCGACTTGCACTTGGCGAGCGTAGAATGGGAAGACACCCAACGACAATGGCACAAGGGCGGCCGTCGTACCGATTGTGGTACCAACAATTAATTGCGTCAAAGGTGAGAAGGCCACCACCATGATGATAAATGGAATGGCACGGCCGACAGAGACGACCTTATCCAAGATTTGGAATACGGTACGGTTCGGCGTAATACCGTTTTCAGTCGTTAGAACCAAACCAGTTCCGAAAGCAAGCCCAAGCAAGCCACCAAAGAAGGCTGAACCGATGGTCATGTAAATAGTTTGCCAGATGGCAATTCCCCAGCCGTAGTCACCACTCCAGCCAAGTTGATAAACATTTGGAAATGTCGTTTCAATCCAGTGAATCATTAGTTTTGTCCTCCCTTAGCAAGTTCGACAATCTTAACACCGTGATCAGCAAAGCTTGCCTTAGCTGTCGCACGTTGTGAATCAGTTCCCTTGAAGATAGCGATAGCCAAGCCAACCGGCGTCTTCGTCAAGATCTCCATGTTTGAGTACAACAAGTTTGTTGTGACACCGTAGTCGGCGTAAATCGTTGATAGCAATGGTTGTGCCGTATCAGCACCAACGTAATCGATTTGCAAAAGCTCTTCATCAGCTGACAATGGTTGCTCAGCCAAAAGCTCATTAACCTTTTCAAGCGCTTCGTCACGGTTCGTGGCCGTGTTAATGAAGTCCTTCGTCAATTGCTTTTGTGGGTTCGTGAAGATTTCAAGCAATGAACCGCGTTCGATGATGGCACCATTTTCCATCACAGCAACCTTGTTAGCCGCTTCCTTAACGGCCTGCATTTCGTGCGTAATCAACACAATGGTCAAACCAAGTTCTTGGTTCAATTGCTTCAACAAGGCCAAAATTTGGTTGGTCGTCTTAGGATCCAAGGCTGATGTGGCTTCGTCAGAAATCAAAATTTCAGGGTCGTTAGCCAAGGCGCGCGCGATGGCAACACGTTGCTTTTGACCACCAGAAAGTTGAGAAGGGTAGTTCTCAGCGCGGTCAGCCAAGCCAACCAATTCAAGCAATTCATTAACCTTAGCAGCCTTCTCAGCCTTTGATAGGTTAGAGTGCTTCAATGGTTGCGCAACGTTACCAAACACCGTCAACTCGCTCATCAAGTTAAAGTGTTGGAAAATCATCCCAATCTTCTTACGCTCGTCACGCAATTGCGCAGGGCTCAACGTTGTCATTTCAGTACCGTTCACCAAAACAGACCCTGAAGTAGGACGTTGCAACAAGTTAATCGTACGCACTAGCGTTGACTTACCGGCCCCAGAATAACCAACGATTCCGTAGATATCACCTTTTTCAATTGTGATAGATTCGTTTTGAACCGCCACAATTTCTCGATTCTTTTGCTTAAATGTCACGTTGACATCAGTTAGTTGAATAACAGCCATTAAAATCTCTCCTTATTAATCTCAATATGTATCACCGCTCGTGAAAGCGGTGGGGGTGAAGTTGATTACTTCAATGTGATGTCCCAAGCTGGAATTTCAGCTTGACCCCAAGTCTTCTTCAAGTAGTTCTTAGTGGCCTTTGTTTGGTAAGCCTTAACAACTTGCTTGTAGATCTTCTTGTTAGCGTTCTTCTTAGAAGCTGCGATGACGTTGATCCACTTCTTTGAATCCTTGTTAACCGGCTCAACGTAGATAGCTGAGCTCAACTTCAACTTCGCTTGTTGCGCGTAGTTCGTGTTGATGACCGCACCATCAACTGACTTCAATGATGAAGGCGTTTGGTCAGCAGCCACTTCCTTGATGTCCAAGTTCAACTTGTTCGTCTTGATATCCTTAACCGTTGGCATATCAACACCCTTCTTCAAGGTAATCAAACCAGCTGATTGCAACAACGTCAATGCACGTGCTTCGTTAGTTGCGTCGTTAGGAACGGCGATTGCATCACCCTTCTTAAACTTCTTAACTGACTTGTACTTTTCTGAGTACAGACGGATTGGCGTGATGAAAGTCTTACCAATTGCCTTAACGGCGTTCTTGTTTGACTTGTTCCAGTTTTCCAAGAAGTAGTAGTGTTGGAATGAGTTCAAGTCCAATGAGCCATCAGCCACAGCCTTGTTAGGTTGGTTGTAGTCCGTGAAGACCTTTGTCTTAATTGTGATGCCGTACTTCTTCTTAGCCGTCTTAGCAACTTCTTCCCAAACGCCCTTGTCAGACGTTCCGACGATACCAACCGTCACAGTCTTTGAATCAGCTGAAACAGCCGTAGCAGGCAAAACAACAGATGCAGTCAATGCTGCTGCGGCGACCGCAACACCAGTCTTAAATACCTTGTTCATAAATAAAAATCTCCCAAATAATAAAGTTCATGTCCCATTTCAATAATGTGTAAGTCTCAAACAGGTGAGTAGAAAAAGAAAAAACTCGTTTCCATGTGACCATTCAAATAAATTGATGATCAAATAGAAACGAGTCTTCGTGTTACCATTCTACTTCATCTGGAGCGTTGCCACTCCAGACCTTAACAACGAGCGGGCAGTGAGCGAGATGATGCTTTGCCGATTCGTGTGTCTTGTAACGTAGACCAATCCGTCGCCAGCTTACAGACTTGCTGCTCACCAACGCCAATCACAGGCCATTTTCAGATACAATCCACATAACAACTCACACCGAACGTTGTCTCTCTTTGATGCTTCAGGTAACTTACTTTCCTGCTCAACTTGTTTAAAACTTATAAAATGCTTGATTTGTATATTAACTGATTCTGAGAAACGTGTCAACAGGAAAAGTTACTTTGTTTCCAAACGGTCTTGACGAACGAAGAACCAAACGAAGGCCAATAGGATTGGCGCACCGAATAGTGTGTAGTCGCCAATCATCAAACCAAGGAAGTGGGCAATAATCGCCGATCCCAAGAATGAGGCGATAACTAAACCAACGTTGCGTGTCTTAACGAATTGTGACTTATCGTGATTCAAGAATCCATTTGCCAATGTGGCACCGAATGTCTTTAAGTTACCAGTGCTCAAAACCGTGGCGTAAGGCATACCACGCAACTTGCTGAACGTATCCGCTTGCATGGCCATGAAGATTGCCAAGACACTTAGCACAATCAATGAGTTCACGCGGGCTAGCTCAAGGAAGGCAACGAATAGAACGCCAAGCAACTCGATGAAGACTGAACGCTCTTCCCATTGCACTTCATTCTTGAATGAAGCCTTCTTGATGAGTTGGTTCAAAACTGCGCCGATGAAGAAGGCGATAACTGGCCAGAAAAACAAACTGGCGGCGTGCCACTTTCCAGACGCAACGTTAATACCAAGTTGCAATAGGTTACCACTTTGGAAACTTGCAAAGCGGTTATCGTGAAAGGCGAAAGTATATGAGTCGATGTAACCGGCTGTACCGGCTAGCAACATACCTACGCGTAGAGACTCCTTATAAGGAAACTTTTGTTCTGCCATGAACAAATTCACCAGCTTTCTACATATTAAAATTAAATAATTCCAAATATCAGTATACAACTTACTTTCGAGCAGTGCTAAAAAAGTGTGCTGGCGTTTAGGGACGTGAATTGTGGTAAAATATATGGCATATATACTTACGAAAGTTAGGGAGACGAACGTCATGACAATGGCATTTCCGGATGACAGTTTGGCATTGCACACAGATGCTTACCAACTATCAATGATGCAAACGTATTTTAAGAAGGGCATTCATGAACGCAAGGCAGTTTACGAAATGTACTTCCGCAAGATGCCTTTTAAAAATGGTTACGCGGTTTTCGCCGGACTGGAGCGTTTGGTTGAATACTTGAAGGGACTTCATTTTTCAGAAAGTGACATCGCATACCTACGTGAAACAGGTGAGTTTGATGAAGACTTCATGGACTACTTGAAGGATTGGCGTTTTAAGGCGACGGTTCGTGCACCACGCGAAGGTGAAGTTGTCTTCAACAATGAGCCAATCTTGCAAGTTGAGGGAAGCGTTTTTGATGCGCAACTTGTGGAAACGCCACTATTGAACATCGTTAACTACCAAACGTTGATTGCCACGAAGGCCTCTCGTATCCGTTCGGTTGTTGGTGATCAAACGCTGATGGAATTCGGAACTCGTCGTGCCCAAGAAATGGACGCGGCCCTATGGGGAACACGTGCTGCTTATATCGGTGGCTTTAACGCAACGTCAAACGTGCGTGCCGGTAAGCTATTTGGTATTCCAATCTCTGGTACGCATGCCCACAGTTTGGTGCAAGTTTACCGTAATGATTACAAGGCCTTTAAGGCATATGCCGAGACGCACAAGGACGTCGTATTCCTAGTGGATACGTATGATACATTGCGTTCAGGTGTGCCATCAGCAATCCGTGTTGCCAAGGAAATGGGCGACAAGATTAACTTCATCGGGGTCCGCATTGATTCGGGTGACTTGGCTTACGTTTCAAAGGGTGTCCGCAAGATGCTTGATGAAGCCGGCTTCCCAGATGCCAAGATTGTGGCATCTAACGACCTGGACGAAGAAACAATTACGAGTTTGAAGCTGCAAGGGGCTAAGATTGACACTTGGGGTATCGGGACAAAGTTGATTACGGCTTATGACCAACCTGCATTGGGCGGTGTTTATAAGGTTGTTTCAGTCGAAAACGAAAACGGTGAAATGGTGGATACCATCAAGATTTCAGGAACGGCTGAAAAGATTTCAAATCCTGGTAAGAAGCAAGTTTGGCGCATTACGCGTAACTCAGACGGAAAGTCACAAGGCGATTATGTGGCTCTTTGGGATGAAGATCCACGTGAGTTGACAGATGGTTTGTACATGTTCCACCCAAACTATCCTTACTTGAATAAGACGGTTGTTGATTATACAGCCCGTCCAATCTTGCAAGATGTGTTTGTGGATGGTGAACTGGTCTATGACTTGCCAGCTTTGAATGATATTCGTGATTACACAGCTGAGCACATCGAATCACTATGGTCTGAGTACCGTCGTGATTTGAACCCACAAGAATACCCAGTCGACTTGTCACAAGCCGCTTGGGATCACAAGATGAATTTGATTAAGGAGCTCCGTGAATACGTCTCTGAAGTCGCAAAAGAATACGAAGAGAATTAGGAGCGTCATCATGCGAGATTTGCAAAAGAAGATTATTGATACGTTGGGTGTCCAAGCAACCATTGACCCTGAAACGGAATTCCGTCGTTCAGTGGAATTGTTGAAGGCTTACCTTAAGAAAACTGGGATGAAGACGCTGGTTTTGGGAATCTCAGGTGGTCAAGATTCAACGCTTGCTGGTAAGATGTCACAAACCGCAGCTGAAGAGTTGCGTGCTGAGACTGGGGATGCGGACTACAAGTTTGTAGCCATGCGTTTGCCATACAACGCCCAAGCTGATGAGCAAGATGCCTTGGATTCAATTGCTTGGCAACAAGCTGACCAAACAATTCGTGTAAACATCGAAGACTCTGTTCAAGGTGTGGTCAAGCAACTTGAAGCAGCAGGTGTTACGGTGTCAGACTTTAACAAGGGTAACATCAAGGCCCGTGAGCGTATGATCGCGCAATACGGTGTTGCTGGAGCTATGCATGGTGTTGTTGTTGGAACTGACCACGCAGCTGAAGCGTTGGCTGGTTTCTACACAAAGTTTGGTGATGGTGCGGCTGATATCACGCCATTGTACCGTTTGAACAAGCGCCAAGGACGTCAAATCTTGGCTTACTTGGGTGCGCCTGAACACTTGTACCAAAAGACGCCAACGGCTGATTTGGAAGAAGACCGTCCAGCGTTGCCTGACGAAGTAGCTTTGGGTGTTACTTACGATGCAATCGATGACTACCTAGAAGGTAAGGATGTCGCTGAAAAGGATGCCATCCAAATCGAGAAGTTGTTTACGACAACTGAGCACAAGCGCCAATCACCAGTCACTGTTTTCGATGAGTGGTGGAAGTAAAACGTTATACGAATTGAGACCTGTTTCCTGCTGGGAAACAGGTCTTTTTTGTAATAAAAATGTATTGTGTATATTTTGACAATCGTTAAAATGATAAAACCCTAATGTAACAGAACGTTAGGTTGTTGGTTACGAATGTATAGGAATAAATTTACGACCAAAAATTTGTATATAAATTAATTAAACAATACCATATCAGTGTTTTTTAATCGTCATTCACTAATAGTTAGGAATAAATATTCATTTGACGTTTGTATTTATTTTTCCGATAATAAACACAACAAACAATTGGAAACGTTCGTATACTAACGAATTGTTACTGAAAAGGGGTATTGGAAATGGGGTCTATTAAGTTATCAGACGCGTTTGTTGCCGAAACAATTGCGAACATTAAGCCACACTGGGGAACGTTGGGCTGGGTAACCTACAAGCGTACGTATGCACGTTGGAATGATGCAGCGGGCCGTACGGAAGAATGGCATGAGACGGTTAAGCGTGTAATCGAAGGAAACATCAACTTGGATCCACGTTTGCAAGAAGGGACAGCATCAGTTGCGGATATTGATGCGCTACAAATCGAAGCCGAAGAGTTGTTCCGTGCGATTTACTCATTGTCTGCAACGCCATCTGGTCGTAACTTGTGGATCTCAGGTACGCCGTATCAAGAGGCGCACGGGGATGCGTTGAACAACTGCTGGTTTGTGGCAATGCGCCCACAAGCATACGGTGAGAGTCACATCGTGCCACCATATGCAGATAAGCAAGAAATCATGGCCTCAATGCCATTTGCTTTCTTGTTCGACCAATTGATGAAGGGTGGCGGTGTTGGTGTTTCTGTGACACAAAAGAACGTCGCGCAAATGCCGGCAGTTGCCCAAACAGTTGATGCAACTATCGTGATTAACCCTGAAGCTGATGCTTATGAAGAGGCTCGTATTGCTGGTGCTGATAACGCAACTGAAATTATGGTTGGGGACGCCGATGTTGTGACAGTGCCTGACACGCGTGAAGGTTGGGTATTGATGACGGCTGATTTGATTGATCGCCACTTCCGTCAAGATATGAAGCGCGCGGTGGTTTATGATATTTCAGCTATCCGTGCTAAGGGGGCTAAGATCAAGGGCTTTGGTGGTGTTGCTTCTGGTCCAGCGCCGTTGATTGAATTGATTCAAGATGTGAACGACTTGTTGAACGACACGTTGGGTGAGCACTTGTCATCAGTTGACTGCACGGACATCGCCAACTTGATTGGTAAGACAGTTGTTTCTGGTGGTGTGCGTCGTTCTGCAGAAATCGCGCTTGGGGATGCCGATGATGCGGCCTTCGTTGCGATGAAGCAAGACAAGGAAAAGCTCTACCACCACCGTTGGGCATCTAACAATTCTGTTTTCGTAACGGCTGATGACACAGCTGAATACGATGACATCGCCGCAGCCATTGCTGAAAATGGTGAGCCTGGGGTTGTTAACTTGGATTTGTTGCGTAACTACGGCCGTTTGGCAGATGGTGAGCAACCAGGCATTGATGCCGATGTTGAAGGAACGAACCCATGTGGTGAAATTTCTTTGGCTAATGGTGAAGCCTGCAATTTGTTTGAGGTATTCCCGAACGTTGCGATGGAACAAGGGTTTGATCCTGCCCGTATCGTTGCATTGGGAGCCCGCTTTGCAAAGCGTGTGACATTTAGCCCATATGATTGGGAGATTTCACGTCAAATCATTAACAAGAACCGACGTATCGGGGTGTCTTTGTCAGGTATCCAAGATTGGGTTTTGACGTCATTCGGTGCCCCTGTTGTGACGGGCTGGGATGGGGACACGCCAATCTACAACCAAGAGTTGATTAATGAAGTTGACCGTTTGTACCAAGCGGTTAAGGAAGCTGATGCACAATACTCAGCAACGTTGCACTGCAACCCATCAGTGAAGTGCACAACGGTTAAGCCATCAGGTACGGTTTCAAAGTTGACGGGTGTTTCAGAAGGGATGCACTTTAACTACGCTGACCACTTGATTCAACGCATTCGTTTCCAAGATACGGATCCGTTGTTGAAGGCGTTGCAAGCAGCTCGTTACCACATCGAGCCAGATGTATACTCAGAAAACACAATGGTTGTGGAGTTCCCAGTTAAGGCTGCTTCAGCTGATTATCCTGGCTTTAAGTCAGCGGGTGAAGTTAGTGTTGCCGAGCAATTGGCGAACCAAGCCTTCTTGCAAAAGTACTGGGCTGACAATTCAGTTAGCTGCACGATTACGTTCCAAGAGGATGAGAAGCCACTGTTGGCCAAGATGTTGCGCCAATACGCCCCACAAATTAAGTCGACGTCAATGTTGCCTTACTCAGGGCACGGCTTTGCGCAAGCGCCAAAGGAGCCAATTTCAGCTGAAGATTATGCTGAACGTTCAGTATCAGTATTCGGTGATGTGCAAGCGGTTTACGAAGCGCTACACAGTGAAGATAAGTTGATGGACTTGGTTGATTCAAGTGATTGTGAGACGGGTGCATGCCCAATTAAGTAACGCAGGAGCAGAGAGATGCGAGTGATTAATAAAGTTTTGATGTTGTTGATTGCGCTAGTTTTGATTATTGGTGCGACACTGTTCGGTATGCAACATTGGCAAAGTCGAACAGATGCCCAAACAACGCAAGCAAAGACAGAACGTCATGTGACAATGGTTGTTAAGCATGATGATAAAGAGAAGACGTTCAAAGTGACGTTGAAAAAGGGTGAAACGCTTTTGGATTTGGCTCAAAACGAGAAGCGTGAGCCAAAGATGTCAGTGACGGCCGATGGGTTTATCACTGAAATTGATGGTCGTGCCCAAAATCAAGTGAAGAACCAATACTGGGTTTATACGGTAAATGGAAAGCAAACCAGTGAAGCGCCCGCTGATTTGAAGTTGCATTCCGGCGATCGTATTACCTTTGAGTTGAAGCAGTTCTAATGACAAAAACGCTACATTGGGTGGCGATGACAGGCGTGTTGACGGCCGTGATGGTTGTCGCGCGCCTGTTCGTGCATCCATGGCCAAACGTGACCCCGTTCACGGCTTTGGTCATTCTTGTTGCTTGGTATTTTGGCTGGCGCATTGCCTTGCCGGCAACAAGTCTAGCCGTGATTTTAACTGGATTGTTGTTGGGGATGCACCCGGTGGTGATGGTGCAACTGATTTTGTATGCCGGTTTGGTATTGATTACCAGTGGTAGTCGGCATGTTGCTGATGAAAAAAGCATGGCATTGATTGTTGGCCTAGGCTTCTGTTTGACTTACGGTTTTTGGACGACAATTTTGCAAGCGCCATTCTTATTTGGTGGATTTAATTGGCCCGCAATTTGGAGTTATTGGTTGGCCGGATTATCGTTCGATTTTGCTCATTGTGTTACCACGTTTATGTGCGTCATGGCGCTATTTCATCCGTTTTCTAGGATACTGTTGATGTATCAAAAAATACCGCAAAAAACTTGACTTACTATGCTAAAATAAGTGTGATGCATTAGGAGAATATGATAATTCAATTACCCACTGTTCACCTAACTGTAAGCATATTGTTTAGGGATTTTTTGCCGTCATGTTACCATTGGCTTATATAAACTAAAAGGGGTAAATCACAATGATGAAGACGTTCAACACGATGAGCTTGCAAAAGGAAGATTTCAAGCCCATCAACGAGAAGACGATCAACATGTACGTTTGCGGACCTACTGTCTACAACTACATCCACATCGGTAACGCACGTTCTGCGATTGCATTTGACACCATCCGTCGCTACTTCGAGTACCGCGGATACGAAGTTAACTACGTTTCTAACTTCACTGACGTCGATGACAAGATGATTGCTGCCGCCGCTGAGCAAGGAATTACGGTTCCTGAATTGGCCGACAAGTACATCGATGCCTTCAACGAAGATACAGCACCATTGAATATCAAGCCTGCAACTGTTCGCCCTCGTGCAACTGAGCACATTCCTGAGATTATCGAGTTCGTTGAGGACTTGATTAAGAAGGGCTATGCTTACGAGTCTGAAGGTGACGTTTACTTCCGTGCTAAGAAGTTCAAGGGTTACGGAATTTTGGCTCACCAAGATTTGGCTGAGATGGAATCTAACGCTGCTGGTCGTTTGGATGACGGCGAATTGGCACGTAAGGAAGACCCAATGGACTTTGCTGTCTGGAAGGGTGAGAACGGCGATGGTGCCATTGCTTGGAACTCACCTTGGGGTAAGGGACGTCCTGGATGGCACATCGAGTGCTCAGTGATGTCAACGAAGTACTTGGGAAACCACTTGGATATCCACGGTGGTGGAATTGACTTGGCTTTCCCACACCACACGAACGAAATTGCACAAACTGAAGCTCACACTGGTGAGAAGTTCGTTGAGAAGTGGTTGCACAACGGTTTCGTTACGGTTGGTGACGAAAACGAAAAGATGTCAAAGTCATTGGGTAACTTCACGACTGTTCACGAATTGTTGCAACAAATCGATGATCCAATGGTTTTGCGTTTCTTCATGGCAACGACGCAATACCGTCGTCCAATCGCTTACTCACAAAAGAACATGGACTTGGCTGCCCGTAACTTGGAGCGTATCCGTACTGGTTACCGCAACTTGCAATTCCGTTTGGGATCAGCAGTTGAAGGTTCAGATGCAGATATCGAAGCAAAGGCACAAGAAAAGGTTGATGCCTTTGTCGAGGCCATGGACGATGACTTCAACGCACAAAACGCTATGACGGCGGTTTATGAGTTGATTGAATTGGCAAACTTGTACTCACAAGCTGAAGAAGTTAAGACTGACACGGTTAACTTTGTCTTGAAGCAAATCAAGGACTTGATGAACGTGTTTGGTGTTGACGGTTTGGAGCAAGCACCTTTGTTGGATGCAGATGTTGATGCATTGATCAAGGAACGTGACGCTGCCCGTGAGACGTCAAACTTTGCTCGTTCAGATGAAATCCGTGACGAGTTGGCTGCTCGTGGCATTATCCTAGAAGATACGCCACAAGGAACACGCTGGCGTCGTGCATAATTAATAGTTTTTGAAACAGTCACTTGGCTTATTGCTGGGTGGCTGTTTTTTGTCGGTTGTTTTTCTAATCTATTTTTAATAAAACTATTGAACTTTTGCGGTAGTGGGGTTATTGTGTACGCATGCAGAGGGGGAATTTATTATGACGAAATTAGCGATTGTAACAGGTGCTGGTCAGGGGATTGGTGAAAGTATTGCCTTTCGATTAGCGAAAGATGGTTTTGCGATCGGTGTTGCGGATATCAATACCGTTACTGGAGAACGAGTTGCCAACGCACTAGTTGAATCTGGCTATGAGGCGAAGTTTTATCAGGTCGACGTGGCGCATCGGGATGAGGTGTTCCAACTGGTTGACCAGGCAGTGTCGGATTTAGGTGAGTTGGTTGTGTATGTGAATAATGCCGGTATTGCAGTGATTGATGCGTTTGTTGATGCTGATCCGGCAGATGTTGAACGAATCCTTGATGTGAACCTAAAGGGCACTTACTGGGGAATTCAAGCAGCGGCGACGCGCTTTAAGCAACAAGGACATGGCGGTCGCATTGTTAACGCTGCCTCGCTGGCTGGTGTGGAGGCATCAGCGTTACAAAGCGCCTATTCGGCATCAAAGTTTGGTATTCGTGGCTTAACACAATCGGCTGCTAAGGAATTAGCGGCGGATCAAATTACAGTTAACGCCTATAACCCCGGCGTAGTACGCACGCCATTGCGGGATGCGATTGATGAGCGAACGGCGGCGATTAAGCAGGTGACGGTGCCTGAACAACAAGCAAACGTTTTAACTGAAATTGCCTTGGGGCGTGAAGCGACGCCGGCTGATGTTGCCGAAGTTGTGGCTTGGTTTGCGTCACCAGCAGCGGCTTATATTACTGGTCAATCTATCATGGTTGATGGTGGCATGGAATTTCTCTAATTTATTTTTAATAAAGATATTGACGTTTTCTAATTTTAGATTTAAGATACAAACATCGACTAAGAAGAGATAAGTACTTTTCAAGCGTCGCCCAGAGAGTTAATGGTTGGTGTGAATTAACGGACGCGCGAATTGGAAAATGGTCTTGGAGTCTTAATGACGTGAGCAAAGTGTTAGCGTCACTCGGGTGCGCCCGTTATCGCGCTTAGGTATCGTCGGTATACGACCGTACTGAAAGAGGATGGTTCCTATTTTTGTGGACCATTGAACCCGGGTGGTAACACGTGAAAACGTCCCGCAGCTGTAGTAGTTGCGGGACGTTTTTTGTTTACGGATAGTTGAAGAAAGTGAGGAAGGGACGATGCAATATCTATGTGTCACCGCTCACCGATGTCTTTTTGTTGGTGAGGGGCTTGGTCAAAGTCGAATGTGATTTTTGGAACTGGCGGTGGGCCAGACAAAATGACAGTTACGACAGATTGAGTTTTAAACAACAGGAGATTAAACATTATGACAGTAGAAACTAAGGTACGCTATCACTTTGACCAAGTTGGATCATATCTACGTCCAGCAGCATTGAAGCAAGCTCGCGCAGATTATGCAGCTGGGACAATCGACCACGAAACGCTTATTCAAGTGCAACATGACGAAATTCATGACTTGGTAGTTCACCAACATGAAGTCGGACTGAAGGATGTCACGGATGGTGAGTTTGCTCGTTCATGGTGGCACCTCGACTTTTTGTGGGGCCTTACCGGTGTTGAGCGCTACACACAGGAAGATTCATACAAATTCCACGGCGAAAAAACGCGAACGGATAACGTCCAATTGACTGGCAAGATTGCTTTTAACCCAGAACACCCATTCTTTGAAGACTTCGCCTACCTGAAGTCAGTTGCGCCAGAAGGGACTGAACCTAAGTCAACTATTCCAGCGCCAACGTTGCTCTTTCGCGATGGTCGTTCAGACCGGGCCTTAGAGTTTTATGACACATGGGAAGCTTACTTGGATGATTTGGCGCAAGCGTACCACGATACCTTGCAACACTATTACGATTTAGGTAGTCGTTATGTCCAACTAGATGATACGACCTGGGCCTTCTTGATTAGCAAGTTGAACGAGTTTAAGAATGATTCGGCTGAGCGTGCTAAGTATGAAAAGATTGCGACGGACAGCGTTTACGTCATTAACAAGGCGTTGGATGGCTTGCCAGAAGATTTTAAAATCTCAACGCACATTTGCCGAGGTAACTTCAAGTCAACGTATCTATTCGAAGGTGGTTATGCGCCAGTAGCAAAGTACCTTGGCCAATTGCATTATGACACCTACTTCTTGGAGTATGATGATGCCCGCTCAGGTGACTTTGAGCCGTTGCCTGAAATTTGGCAAGGTCGCGAAGACGTCACGATTGTGTTGGGGTTGGTGACAAGTAAGTCTCCTAAGCTTGAGTCGGCCGAGGCGATTAAGAATCGCATCGCCGAGGCAGCGAAGTTAGTGCCACTAGAAAACTTAGCACTATCGACGCAGTGTGGCTTTGCCTCAACGGAAGAGGGAAATGCGTTGACGGAGCAAGAAGAATGGACAAAGTTATCATTCATCAAGCGCATTGCGGATGAAGTCTGGGGGTAGGCAAAATGGTTAAGAGATTGGGAATTGTGATTGCTGGGGTTGTCGTGACTGGAACTTTGTTAGCGACAACGACGTCAATTCAGGCAGCGACAGTTAAAAAAGTAACGGTTGGATCGGTGACAGGGGATGCTGAAATTTGGCGACATATTGCGGATTCATCAGCAGCGAAAAAGGCGCATGTGCAAATTAAGGTGAAAGAATTCACGGATGGGGGAACCTTGAATAAGGCGACGGCTTCGGGTGAAGTCGACGTGAATGCCTTCCAGTCATACGACTATTTCCATGCGTTTAATAAGCAGACCGATACGGAGAAGCTAGCTGTGTTGGGCACGACTTATATTGAGCCGATGGGTGTTTATTCAAAGGACTATCACAAGGTGAGCGACATTCCAGATGGCAGCACAATTGCGATTGCGCGTGATAACGCTAACGCAGCGCGTGGCCTACGCTTGCTTGCTAACGCGGGTTTGGTTAAGTTGAAGGCGAACTTCTCAGCCTTGTCAGGTGTGGCTGATATCGCCGACAATCCACATCATTTCAAGTTCAAGGAAATAGATGACACAACCGGGGTATCGCTGGTTAAGCAGGATGACTCAGTGGCGGCGGTTCTGATTTCAAATTCAGTTTCACAAGCCGGTGGTTTGAATGTATTGAAGGATTCTATCTATCATGAGTCAATCAATTCAGGCACGATTGGTAACATCAACATTTTGGCAACACGTGAATCACAGGCCAAAAACAAGACATACAAGAAGCTAGTGGCGCTATATCGTGACCCAACAGTACAAAAGTGGATTAAGAAGCAGTATCACGGCACAAAGGTTGAAGTAAAGAAGCCGGTATCTTATTTGGAGGAAAAGTAGCATGGCAGAAGTCGAAAGTTTTACATTGGATCACACACAAGTTAAAGCGCCATATGTGCGTTTGATTGAAGCGCAATCTGGCCCAGCGGGAGGCACCATTGCGAATTATGATTTGCGCTTGGTGCAACCGAACGAAACGTCGATTGAGACGGCTGGTATTCACACGTTGGAGCACCTATTTGCGAGCCTAGTTCGCGATGAATTGGATGGCATTATTGATATTTCGCCATTCGGATGTCGTACAGGCTTTCATGTCATTAGTTGGCAAACGTATACGCCAACGCAACTTGCCGAAACATTCACTCGTGTTTTACGCAAGATTCGTGATGAGATTACCTGGGATGATGTACCCGCAACGACGATTCGAGAGTGCGGTAATTTCAAGGACCACAGCCTTCACTCAGCTAAGGCGTGGGCAGCCATTATCTTAGAGCAAGGATTGTCAGATGATCCGTTTGTTCGTCATGTTGTAGAAGCATAATAAGTAAAACCAGGTCATTGACCTGCTTTTTCTGTTATTATAGTAAGCATGAATGAGAAGATTAATTATGAGCAATTGAATGGCTTGGATTTGGCTTATTATGGGGATGCGGTGTACGAAGTGTACATTCGTCAACATTTATTAGCTAAAGGGATTACCAAGCCAGCCCGTTTGCAACGTGAATCAAAGAATTATGTGTCAGCTAAGGCGCACGCTGCTTTGTTTGCGTTGATGGAAACGGATGACCTATTAACAGATGAAGAGATGGCCTACTTTAAGCGTGGGCGTAATGCAAATTCACATACGAAGGCAAAGAACACGGATGTGGTAACGTACCGTATTTCAACTGGATTTGAGGCACTAATTGGCTACTTGGCAGCGAGTGACCAACAAGCCCGTTTGGATGAAATTATTGCATGGGTTTATGAACAAGTAGAAAGTGGACGAACGAGAGCAAATGGCACAACAAAGTAATAACCGAAACAAGCGCGAACGTGGTGGTAAGCCAGAGCGCAATAATAACCGTCGTGGGGCAGACCGCCGTTTTAACGACCGTGACCGCCAACCACGTGCAAAGCGTGCAGAACGACCAGAGTCAGACCAAGAGGATAGTGCAGCACAAACTGAATTTGTGTTTGGACACCACGCGTCTGTTGAAGCGTTGAAGGGTGATACGGAAATTAACAAGGTTTGGCTACAAACTGGTTTAACAGACAAGATTCGTAACGAAGTCATGACGCTAGCTAAGAAGCGTGGTTTGGTGATTCAAGATGCACCTAAGGCTAAGCTTGATGAATTGACGGACGGTCAAAACCACCAAGGTGTCGTGTTATCAATTGCCGCATATGCATATGGAACGATTG
Source organism: Weissella confusa (assembly GCA_016466735.1). Lineage (GTDB taxonomy): Bacteria > Bacillota > Bacilli > Lactobacillales > Lactobacillaceae > Weissella > Weissella fermenti. The sequence continues at coordinate 72,375 of JAAOED010000008.1, forward strand.
AAGACTTGTTCGCCAAGGCAGCCGAAAAGGACGAAGCACCATTTTTCTTGGTCCTTGATTCAATTGAAGATCCTCACAACTTGGGATCGATCTTGCGAACGGCTGATGCGGCTGGTGTACACGGTATCATCATTCCAAAACGTCGTGCGGTGCAATTGACATCAGTTGTTGCTAAGACGTCAACAGGAGCGATTGAGCACGTGCCAGTTGCACGTGTTACTAACTTGGTTCAAACGGTTGAACAATTGAAGGAACGCGGTTTGTGGGTCTTTGGCACGGACATGGATGGTAAGGATTACCGTCGTTGGGACGCTGCTGGGCCAACTGCACTTATCATCGGTAACGAAGGTAAGGGGATTTCACCATTGTTGAAGAAGACAGTTGATGAGACGTTGACGATTCCGATGGTTGGTCACGTTCAAAGTCTGAACGCCTCAGTGGCTGCTAGTTTGCTTATCTATCAAGCATTTAATAGCCGCAACCCACTCTAGAATAAATGTCACGTATAAAGGTACTGTCTCGGCGAAATGAGATGGTGCCTTTTTTGCATAATCATGGCATAGTTGCTTCCTTGTGGCATTGTATGAGATAAGACAACCCGCAAGGAGGGCTTCGATGATGGTGAAGCGTGTGCCAGACAATATAGAAGAGATTATGAAAGATGCACGGAATGGGGATGCAATTGCACTGACCACGATTAGTAGCCAATTTAATGGGTTGATTTGGCGGGAATATGCGCGTCAAGATTCACGAATAAATCCGAGTGACTGGTATTCAGAAGCTCAGTATGTGTTATATCGTGCCTTGGCATCGTTAAGACTCTTTACCTGGCCAACATTAGTGACTTATTACGAAAAGGCACTGCGACATCATGCTCAGCAAATTTGGCGACTTGAGTATCGCGTCGATGCATCGTTTGAGACAGTTGCAATGGAAGATGAGAAGCGCGCGAACGGTGGTCGATTGGAAGAGAATACTGTGATTTATTACGAAGAAAAGCAACACATTAAAACATCACTGCAAGCGGTCTTGTCAAAATTGACGCCAAAAGAACGGCAATTTTTGAAGTTATGGATATCAGGATATAAGGTAGAAGAATGCGCTGAAATGTTGCATCGTTCGAAATCTTGGGGGTATTTAATGCGTCGCAACATCCAGATTAAACTTTCCGTCGAGTTGCATGATGACTGAGATTGTCGATTGTGGTATAGTTAACAATAGATTAAATGAGAAAATAGATAGAGCGGAGACACATTATGGCAGCAAAGAAAGTCGCTTTAGCGTGCAGTGTCTGCGGATCACGAAACTATATGGTAACAAAGAAGCCAAATCGTCTTGAGCGTCTTGAAGTTATGAAGTTTTGCAAGTTCTGCGGACAACACACAATGCACCGCGAGACGATGTAAGCACCAGGTCGGCTAAACCGTTCTGGATACAGGAGTACATGACATGAAGTTTTTGGCTAGTGTTGTTGCGGAAATGAAGAAGGTTACTTGGCCTACTTTGAGTGAAAACGTCCGTGACACTTCAATTGTTTTGATGACTGGTTTGTTTTTCGCCGTTTTGTTTGGTGGCGCTGACTGGGTATTTGAGCAAGGGGTTACTTGGTTGTCTAAGTAAGCCGGTTGCGATATAATAAAAATATCGAAACGCAGATAATAAAACCCTCAGTCATGAGGGTTTTTAATTTACAAAAATTACAGGTATAACCTGAGGAGGCAATCATGGCAGTTGAGTCATACGATAAGCAATGGTACGTTTTGCACACATACGCTGGTTACGAGAACAAGGTTAAGGCCAACTTGGAATCACGTATCGAAACGATGGGGATGACTGACTACATCTTCCGCGTTATCGTGCCTGAGCAAGAAGTTGAAGTTGAGAAGGATGGCGAGACGAAGATCATCAAGGAAAATGATTTCCCAGGTTATGCCTTGGTTGAGATGATTATGACTGATGAAGCTTGGTACGTTGTCCGTAACACACCAGGTGTTACTGGCTTCTTGGGTTCTCACGGTGGTGGTTCAAAGCCAGTTTCATTGTTGCCTGATGAAGTTGATGACATGTTGCAACGTATGAACATCGTTGAGCGTAAGGTAACTGAGCTTAACGTTGAAGTTGGTGAGACAGTGAAGATTGTGGCTGGTTCATTTGCAGGTATGCAAGGTGAAGTAACGGCTATCGATAACGACAAGCAAGAAGTGACTGTTTTGGTTGACTTCTTGGGTCGTGAAACGCCAACTGAAATCTCATTTAACGATGTACAACCATTGATTTAATGGGAAACAACGGAAATTAAGAATATTTAGTGAACGCCTGACTTGTCAAAAGTCAGGCGTTTTGTTATTATAATCTGGTATGTGTGGCAACACACATATGTGGGAGGCGTAAATCGAAACGCGCCATTACACCACAAACACGAAGGAGGAAACAATCGTGGCTAAGAAAGTTTCAAGCATTGTTAAGTTGCAGATTCCAGCCGGTAAGGCTACCCCTGCACCTCCAGTTGGACCTGCTTTGGGTCAAGCTGGTGTTAACATCATGGGATTCGCAAAGGAGTTTAACGCTCGCACTGCCGACCAAGGTGGTTTGTTGATCCCAGTAGTTATTACTGTATATGAAGATCGTTCATTCGAATTCATCACTAAGACGCCTCCAGCAGCAGTTTTGTTGAAGAAGGCAGCTGGTGTTGAAAAGGGTTCTGGTGAGCCTAACACGAAGAAGGTCGCTACGGTTACTGCAGCACAAGTACGTGAAATTGCAGAAACTAAGATGCAAGATCTAAACGCGGCTGATGTTGATGCAGCTGTTCGCATGATCGAAGGTACTGCTCGTTCAATGGGCTTCACTGTTGAAGGCTAATTAACGAGTTCCGTACGGATCGCGTAGGAAACTAAGCATGATCAAGCGGGAGGTCAATGACCGTTTGACCGCATTTGCAAGGAGGAATAGCTACCATGGCTAAGAAGTATGGTAAGAAGTATTTGGCAGCCGCTGAAAAGATTGACAGTGCTAAGTTGTACACTGTTGAAGAAGCTGCCCAATTGGTAAAGGACATCGACTTTGCCAAGTTTGATGCAACTGTTGAAATCGCGTTCAACTTGAACGTTGATACTCGTCAAGCTGACCAACAATTGCGTGGTGCCGTTGTTTTGCCTAACGGTACTGGTAAGGACCAAACTGTTGTGGTCTTTGCTCAAGGTGATAAGGCTAAGGAAGCTGAAGAAGCTGGTGCTGACGTAGTTGGTGCTGCTGACTTGGTTCAACGCATTTCTGACGGTTGGTTGGACTTTGACGTTGCCATTGCTACGCCTGACATGATGGCCCAAGTTGGTCGTGTTGGACGTGCATTGGGTCCTAAGGGATTGATGCCTAACCCTAAGACGGGTACTGTTACGTTTGACGTAGCAAAGGCCGTTTCTGACGCTAAGTCAGGTAAGGTTACTTACCGTACTGACCGTGACGGAAACGTTGCTGTACCAGTTGGTAAGGTATCATTTGACGCCGACAAGCTTGCTGGAAACATCAAGTCATTGTCAGACGTTATCTTGAAGGCTCGTCCTGCCGCTGTTAAGGGTGCATACGTAAAGCACGTATCAATCGCTTCAACGTTCGGACCTGCTGTTAACATCGATATCGCTTCTTTGTAATTTAGAATTTTTCTAGATCAAAGTTAGCTTTTCATGTTGACACTTCCTCGACTACCTGATAAAGTAGTTCGAGTAATAAATCGATTCTACCTAAGACGCAGGTGTCGTAAGACTTAATAACCCGCCGAGGAAGTGAAAAACGCGTAAGCGACTTTTGACCCCCGGTGCAGTATGTACTGGGGGTCTTTTGGTACGAATCAAAATCTTAACAGGAGGAACATTACCATGAGTGAAGCAACTATTGCTTTGAAGGCACAACAAGTTGAAGAAGTTGCTGACAAGTTTAAGTCAGCCGCATCTGCAGTTGTTGTTGACGTGCGTGGGTTGACGGTTGAACAAGCCAACAACTTGCGTTCAGAATTGCGTTCAGAAGGCGTTGAGTTGAAGGTTATCAAGAACAAGATCTTGACGCGTGCTGCTGAAGCCGCTGAATTGACTGACTTGAACGACTTGTTTGTCGGACCATCAGCCGTTGCATTCTCTAACGAGGACGCAATCGCTCCTTCACGCATTTTGAAGAAGTTTGCTGATAACATCGAAGCCTTGGAAATCAAGGGTGGTGTTGTTGACGGTCAAGTTGCATCTGTTGAAGATATCAACAAGTACGCAGCTTTGCCAGACCGCGACGGTTTGTTGTCAATGTTGTTGTCAACGTTGCAAGCACCTGTTCGCAACTTTGCATACGCAGTTAAGGCTGTGTCAGACGCAAAGGAAGAAGCTGCTGAAGCCTAAGCATTCGCTTGGCATTACGCAGGTTTACCCGGGCATTGCCCAAACAAATAAAATCGCCGCATAGGCAAATAAACGAGGAGATTAATTATCATGGCATTTGATAAGGATTCAATCATCGCTTCATTGAAGGAAGCTACGATTTTGGACTTGGCTGACTTGGTTTCAGCTATTGAAGAAGAGTTTGGTGTTTCAGCTGCTGCCCCTGTTGCAGTTGCTGGTGCAGCTGGTGGTGCCGAAGCAGCCAAGACTGAATTTGACGTTGAGTTGACTTCAGCTGGTTCAGCTAAGGTTCAAGTTATCAAGGCAGTTCGCGAAGCAACTGGTTTGGGCTTGAAGGAAGCTAAGGACTTGGTAGACAACGCTCCTTCAGCTATCAAGGAAGGCGTTTCAGAAGACGAAGCTAACGAATTGAAGGCTAAGTTGGAAGAAGCTGGTGCCGTTGTTACTGTTAAGTAATTAACGCCCTTCTTTAAAAAAGACGTGATACTTCGGTATCACGTTTTTTTTTTGCTCTGTAAAAGTTTAGGTTAAGTCTGGCGGTCTAAAATTACAGTCATCACAGCAGCTGTTGGTCTAAAAAAAACTGACTTCAGTCAGGCGTAAGGCCAAAGACGCGCCTGATAAGGGTGACTTAGTCACGTCGGAGGTTTTTACCCCCGACATTCTCAGTCTGCTTTATCAGTTTTGATGTAGAGAGAAGGAAGAACGATGAATCGGTCAGATAAAAAGCGGAACCATCGCAGACGTAAAATTTGGTTATCGCTTTTGGTTGCAGTTATCGTAATCGGCGGATCGTTGATTGGCATGACAGTTGATGGTAACTCAATGTCCGTGAGAAGCGTTATAAGGCGCGTGACAACGAGTATCGGGGTACTGGAAAAGAAGGCTACCTCGAGTGAAGCAAGCGACTTAAAAACAAAGTGGGCGACTGATACGCAGTCTACAGACGCCGATGCGACAATTGCCATCTATGATAAGCAAACGGGTGTGACGGCCTCTTATACCACGGCGGGACGCAGTCAGTTTAAAACTGCCAGTGTTATTAAGGTGTCTGTCTTATCGAATTTGATTGCGCAACACACTAATAATCAAACGAACATGACGATTAATGAAAAAAACTTGGCAACCGCCATGATTGAAGATAGTGATAACGATGCGACAACGGCCCTGTTAGAAGATGAGGGTGGGAATAAAGCGCCGGATAAGCTGTTCACCAAACTAGGCATGACAAATTCTGAAATGGATGAATCTGCTTGGGGTTATAGTTTAACCACGGCAGCCGATCAAGTGACGTTATTGCGCAATATTTTTTATGACAGCTCAGTTTTGCCCGATGCAGGTCAGTCATATATTGCTGATTTGATGAGTAATGTTGCTTCGGATCAGAGTTGGGGGGTTAGTGCTGGTGTTGGTAATGATGCAACGGTATCATTAAAAAATGGTTGGCTGGAAGACTCAAACGGATGGATTATTAATTCAGTTGGACACGTGAAATCACACGATAGCGACTACGTTATTGCAGTCTTAACGAGTGGTAATACGAGCGAACAGGCGGGGATTGGCCTGGTACAAAAATTGGCGACAACCACCTATGATTATCTGAATAATTAGTCGAACGACCCTGCATAAGCAGGGTCGTTTTTTGCTTTGTTCAGGGTGTTGATAGTTAACTTTTTATCATGACAAAATATTGTTATTCTATTACTAAAAATTTTCAATCTAAGAAAAACTATTGTCTTGTTCCAGTTAATCGGATAATCTTGTGAAGTTGATGGGATACAAACTCATCTAAACAACATTGAATGAGGAGGGGACAAGATGTTGCATATTGATAACTTAACGGTGGCTTACACAGCAACCCCAGTTTTTCAAAATTTGTCTGTTGCGTTTAGCCCAGGCAAGATTACAGGGATTATTGGTCCAAACGGGGCTGGTAAGTCAACTTTAATTAAGGGAGCGCTTGGGTTAGTTCGACGTACAGGGGGCGCGACGATTGATGGTCGACCAATTAAGATGGCTCGTCGCAAAGTCGCATACGTCGAACAGCGCGCGGCGTTGGACTTAACGTTTCCGATCAGCGTTTTTGAGGTGGTCTTAACGGGTACGTATGGCAAGTTAGGATTATTCAAAAGCCCTGGGCAGAAAGAACGTGAATTAGTTGATGAGGCCTTAGCGCAAGTTCATTTGACTGAATTCAAAAATCGACAAATTGGAGAGTTGTCGGGTGGTCAATTACAGCGTGTGTTCGTGGCACGAGCAATTGTGCAACAAGCAGAGGTTGTGATTTTAGATGAACCGTTTGTTGGAATCGACATGAAATCCGAAGAGGATATCATGCGTGTGTTGAAGAAGTGGCGTGATGACGGCAAGACAATTATCGTGGTGCACCACGATTTGAATAAGGTAGGGAAGTACTTTGATGAATTGCTGATTATGAATCACGGGGTGATTGCACATGGCCCAGTTGCTGATGTTTATAACCAAGCTAACATTCAACAAGCATTTTCAGCAGATTTGGGTGCCATTTTATTTGATAAATCTGAGGGGGCGTAGCGGATGGCCAGCATTGGAGAGTTTTTAGCGGCATTGGGGCATTATAACTTTTTGCAGAGCGCCTTGTTGGCGTCAGTGATGGTTGGCGTCATGTCGGGGATTATTGGTAGTTTCATTATTTTACGTGGGATGTCGTTGATGGGTGACGCCATTTCACACAGCGTGTTACCAGGAGTTGCAGTTGCCTACATGTTAGGCATTAATCTGATGGTTGGTGCGGCCGCATTTGGGGTGATTGCGGCATTGTTGATTGGGGCCGTTGCGGCGAACAGTAAATTGAAAAATGATACGGCAATCGGGATTGTTTTTTCGGCATTTTTCGCGCTGGGGTTCATCTTAATTTCAATGGCTGAGTCATCAACCAACTTGCACCACATCCTATTTGGAAATGTGTTGGCCGTTTCAGATCGTGACCTAATGTCAACGGTCGCGGTCCTGGTTCTAGTCGTCTTGTTTGTTGTTATTTTTTACAAGGAACTACTGATTACGTCGTTTGATGAAACGTTTGCAAAGACGTACGGTTTACAAACTGCTTATCTGCATTATGGGTTAATGTTGGTGCTAACGTTGGTTACCGTTTCGGCTTTGCAAACCGTTGGGATTATCTTGATTGTGGCGATGTTAATTACGCCGGCTGCGACCGCATTCTTGTGGACTAATCGTTTGCAATGGATGTTGGTCATCGCAGCATCAGTTGGGGCTGTAGCGTCGGTTATTGGTTTGTACCTGTCATACACAATGAATTGGGCATCTGGTCCAGCAATTGTGTTGATGGCTGCAATTATGTTTTTAGTATCGTTTGTCGTGTCACCGAAACAAGGATTTTTAACTAAGTGGGGGAAGCAAAGTGTTTAAGAAGATTGCGATTACTGTAGGTGCATTGGGGGTTGTTGCGGGTGGACTGGTTTGGTTCGTCTCACAACGTGATAGTCAAAAAGCTGATGCAAGTGGCGAACTGCGTATTGTAACAACGAATTCGATTTTGGAAGATATGGTCGAACAAGTTGGTGGCGATGATGTAAAGGTATACAGCATTGTTAAGCGTGGCACTGACCCACACGAATACGAGCCTAAGACGGCTGATATTACAGCAACAACAGAAGCTAATGTTATTTTCCACAATGGGTTGAATCTAGAAACTGGTGGAAATGGATGGTTTACGAAGTTGACGGAAACTGCTAACAAGCGTGATGGCAAAGAAGTATTTGCGGCATCAAAGCTAGTGCAACCAATGTATCTAACTGCTGCTGGCAAGGAACAAGAAACTGATCCGCACGCATGGTTGGATTTGAGTAACGGAATCAAGTATGTTCAAACAATTACAGCTGTCCTTAAGGAAAAGGATCCTGAACACGCAGCTGAATTTGAAAAGCGTTCAGCTGCCTATCAAAAGAAGCTCTTGGCGTTGCATGAAGAAGCACAACGAAAGTTCGCTGATGTGCCAGAGAACAAGCGTTTATTGGTAACGTCTGAAGGTGCCTTCAAGTATTTCTCAAAGGCTTACGGCATCAAGCCGGCGTTTATTTGGGAGATTAATACTGAATCACAAGGAACGCCTGAACAAATGAAACAAGTCTTGGCAAAGATTAATGAGTCAGACGTAAAGTCATTATTCGTTGAGAGTTCTGTTTCACCTAAGTCAATGGAGAAGGTAGCTAAGGAAACTGGTTTGCCAATCTACGAGAAGATTTATACGGATTCTCTGGCAAAGAAGGGAACTCAGGGTGACACATACTACGACATGGTCAAGTGGAATATCGATAAGATTCACGCTGGTATGATGGTTGAATAATTAAAAAATCGGACGTGTCTCATTTTTTGGGACACGTTTTTGTATCTCAACGAAGTTATTAAAAGTCTTATATTTCGCACAAATAGTTGAGCATAAATGCACGAATAACAAGGGATTGATTGGTATAATGTCTGTAAAGCGCCTGGTGTAACGGATTTTTTATTTACAAAAAAATAGTGAATTCGTTTACAAATCCACTTTGCAGGTCTAAAATTATTTGAGGATTTATTTTTAATTACATTTTTTGTGGGATACTGAGGAGATTTTTTCATATGGCTAATAAAAACATCGTCGTAGTTGGTGCCGGTTATTCTGGTGTATTTACTGCGCGCAAGTTGGCTAAGCGATTGAAGGGCACAGACTATCAAATTGTTTTGGTAGACCGCCACTCATTCTTTACATACATGACTGAGTTGCACGAAGTTGCAACGAAGCGTGTTGAGCCAAAGCACATCCAATTTGATTTGCGCACGTTGTTCGTGCACCAACCAAACGTTAAGATTGTGACCGCCACAGTTGATACGATTGATAAGGAAGCAAAGATTGTTAAGACTTCAGAAGGAGATATTCCTTACGAGAAGTTGGTCTTGGCAACTGGTGGAACGACTAACACATTTGGTACGCCAGGTGTTGAAGAGTACGGCTACACGTTGTGGTCATTTGAAGAAGCAGTTCGTCTTCGTGGACACATTGAAGAAGTTATTCGTGAAGGTGCCATGGAGTTGGATCCAGCCAAGCGCGAAGCAAAGTTGCGTATTGCGGTTGTTGGTTCAGGATTTACTGGTGTCGAATTGGCCGGTGAATTGATTGAGCAACGCCGTGAGCTTGCTGAAGCTAACAACTTGGACGAATCAGAAATTAAGATTGACGTGATTGAAGCTGCGCCAACAATTTTGAACATGTTGACGAACCGTAAGCTTGCTGACAAGGGTGAGCAATACATGATCAAGCATGGTGTGAACATGCGTAAGTCTGCCGGTGTTGTTGAAGTTAAGGAACACGCAGCCGTTTTGAAGGACGGTACGGAAATTCCTACTGAAACGTTGGTTTGGACGGCCGGTGTCAAGGCTAAGGAGCAAGGTTCAAAGTGGGGCTTGGAACAAGGCCCTGCTGGTCGTTTTATGGCCGATGACTACTCACGTGCAAAGGGTGAGGAAGACATTTACGTTGTGGGTGACGTAGCTGCCTACCAAGAGCCTGCGCGTACAATTCCTGACAACCCACGTTCAGGTTGGACGCCACAAACGGTTGAAGGTGGAGAATCTGCTGCCAACACTGCCGTTCCTAACATCATCTTTGATTTGTTGGGTAAGGGGTCACGTAAGGCCTTTAAGGGTCACTACCAAGGTTATGCTGTTTCAATCGGTGCACACTACACGGTTGGAATCGCTGAGCAACTTGGTAGCGTAAAGCTTGGTAAGAACGGTTTGCCATTGTCTGGTTTCTTTGCCAACATGTTCAAGCACGTGATTAACTTGTACTTCTTTGCGCAAATTACGAGTGGTTACCACATTTTCCACTACTTGATGGACGAGTTCTTCCGTACGCCAAACGGACGTACGCCATTCTACGGTTGGACGTCACGTATGGGTAACGTTTTGTGGACTGTGCCACTACGTATTGTTGTTGGTATCTTGTGGATTTCTGCAGGTGCATCAGTTTCAGGAACGCTTGGTATGATTGCTACGGTTGTTGGTTGGTTGATTGCCTTTGGTCTTTTGACATCAATTGCTGGTTTCGTTGCCTTTGTGTTGGGATTGGTATTGATTTTTGCTGGTTCAGCTACTACATCAATGGTCTTGTTGACGTTCGCCTCATTGGCCGTTATGAATGGTTCAGGTCGTACGTTCGGTTTGGACTACTGGGTAACGCCATTCTTGGAGAAGACGCTTGGACGTAGCTTGTACGGTAAGCACGAGTCACGTTACAACGACTTGAAGAAGTAATAATAAACGAAAAGAGAGCACGATGAATTTCATCGTGCTCTCTTTTACATATGCTGTGAAGCATAAAATGCGGAAATAATACCATGGGCGACGCTAACGTTAATTGAGCGCACGCTACCATATTGTGGAATGTAAATCATGGCATCAGCTGCGTTAATTAAATCATCCGCCAAGCCAAGCTTTTCTTCACCAAATAGGAAGGCAGACTTTGCCGGGAATTGTACATCGTACACTGATTTTGGGTTGTAGCCAGGTGTATTGTCGACGGCATAAATTGTATAACCATCAGCGTGTAAGTTATCAAATAACGCTTGATAGTCGGTCACGCGATGGTGTTCGATGTGTTCATAGTTTTGGGTGCCTAGTGACCCGCGACGATCCCATTTCTTGATGCCTTCTGTAGAATCAGGAATGGCAGGGTTTTCGGGGTTTAGGAAAATAATCTTGCGCATGCCAAACGCATTGCTGTTGCGTACGGCAGACGCTTTGTTGAAATCATGGCTTAGGTTTTGCATGATGGTAATCATGTCGCCACGGCGTTCGTCTAGGGCGGCTTTTATTTCGTCATCAGATTGACCTTTAAAAAAGTCTGTGACGTTACGGTAGTCGGCTGAGCGACTTAAATCGATATCTGACATATGTAAATCCTCTCAAAACCATTGTACCCGACAAATTGCACCAAACGCCACAAAACATAGGTCGAGTTTGGTATTATGGTAAGTAGCAAAAAATAAGTAAGGGGGGGCGTGAACATGACGCCAATTATCGAGTTGTCGCATGTGACGTACTCATATCCAAATAGCGAGACACCAGCCTTGAATGACCTCTCATTAACGATCAATCAAGGGGAATGGATTGCGATTATTGGACATAATGGGTCGGGTAAGTCGACCTTAGCAAAACTATTGAATTATTTGTTGGCGCCAACGACAGGTGACATCACGATTGCCGGGACGCCAGTTAACGAAGAAAACATGTGGACCATTCGTGACTTAGTAGGAATGGTCTTTCAAAATCCTGACAACCAATTTGTCGGCGCAACGGTGGCTGACGATGTGGCCTTTGGCATGGAAAATCGCGGTATTCCACGTGAAGAAATGGTACCACGTGTTGCAGAAGCGCTTGAAAAGGTTGGCATGGCCAAGTTTGCGGATCGTGAACCAGCCCGCCTATCTGGTGGTCAAAAGCAACGTGTGGCGATTGCATCCGTACTGGCTATCCAACCTCAAATTTTGATTTTGGACGAAGCGACAGCAATGCTCGATCCAAAGGGACGCCGTGAAATGATTGCTTTGGTGCATGAGTTGAAGCATCAACTTGGTGACGCATTGACGGTCATCTCAATCACACACGACATAGAAGAGGCAGCGAGTGCTGACCGTGTCATCGTGATTAATGATGGTGATTTGATGCAAACGGGTACGCCAGAGGACGTTTTTGCCAACGCTGAAAAGTTACGCGAATTCGGTTTGGCGGTGCCCTTCGCAGAACAACTTAAGGAAAAGTTGCGTGAACGTGGGATTGATGTTCCCGACTCATACCTAACGACTGAAGGGATGGTGGATTGGCTATGGCAATCAATTTCAACCAAGTAGGTTTTACGTATCAACTGAACACGCCTTTCGCGACGCCTGGTTTGCATGATGTTAACTTCACTATGCCAGAGGGAAAATTTACAGCTGTAATCGGGCACACTGGGTCAGGTAAGTCGACGATGGTGCAACACTTAGACGGATTGGTTATTCCAACGGCCGGTGAGATTACCATTGGTGATCAACGTATTGTACCAACGACGAAGCCTAAGGAGCTGAACCAAATGCGTGCACACGTGGGATTGGTGTTTCAGTTCCCAGAAGCGCAATTGTTTGAGCAAACCGTTTTGAAGGACGTGATGTTCGGCCCAAAGAATTTTGGCAAGTCAGAAGGCGAAGCGAAAGAAGCTGCCCAACGTGCTTTGCGTACAGTGGGAATGGCTGAACGCTTTGATGAGCGTTCGCCTTTCGAACTATCGGGCGGTCAAATGCGCCGTGTCGCAATTGCTGGTGTTTTGGCAATGGAGCCAGATTTGTTAATTCTTGATGAGCCTACAGCCGGACTAGATCCAGCTGGGCAAGAAGAGTTGATGACGCTTTTTGCGCGTTTGCAAAAAGAACGTGACATGACGGTCGTGTTGATTACACACCAGATGGAGTATGTTGCACAATATGCCGACCACGTGGTTATTTTCGAAGGTGGTACTGTTGTGAAAGAAGGAACGCCAGCCGAAGTCTTTGCGGATGTGGATTGGCTCCATGAAAAGCAACTTGATGTGCCAATTGCCAAGCAGTTTGCAGATCAACTGGCTGATAAGGGGTTGCAACTTGAAAACGTCTTAGATATCGACCAATTGGCGGATCAATTGGCTACAAAATTAGGAGGGGAAGCACATGTTTAATAACCTCTTGATTGGACGTTATATGCACGGTGAATCATGGGTTCACCGTTTGGATGCCCGCACAAAACTAGTGCTAAGTATCGCGTTTATTTTTGTCATTTTCTTTGCTAATAATGTGGCTGGTTATGTGGTTGCCGGAATCTTTACGCTGATGGCGATTGCCCTAACTGGGTTGGGTGTCGGTGTCTTCTTGCGCGGCGTACGACCATTATTGTTCTTGATGTTTATCACAACGCTTTTGCAATTATTCTTTGTTCAAACGGGTCACGTACTCTGGCATTGGTGGATTATCACCATTACCACGGACGGTGTGATTAACAGTATCGAAGTGTTCGTGCGTTTCGTCTTGATTATTATGTTTTCAACCATTTTGACATTAACAACGCAGCCGCTAGCGGTTGCGGACGCGATGGAGAATTTGCTGGCGCCATTGAAAAAGGTGGGCTTCCCCGTTGCTGAGTTGGCTTTGATGTTGTCAATTGCGTTGCGCTTTGTGCCAACACTGATGGATGAAGCTGAGACGATTATGAATGCGCAACGTGCGCGTGGTGTTGAGTTCAACGAAGGAAACATCGTTAGCCGCATTAAGGCGTTTGTACCTTTGCTGATTCCATTGTTCATTAACGCGATTAAGCGTGCAATTGAGCTTGGGGATGCTATGGAGGCCCGTGGTTACCGCGGTGGTGATCACCGAACGAAGTACCGCGTTTTGACTTGGGGCAAGCAAGATACCGTTGCAGTCATTGGATTTATCGTATTTGCCGTTGTCTTAATTGCAACGCGCTGGATTTAGAAAGAAGAGAAGAGATGCCACGATACAAAGCAACAATTTCGTATGATGGCACAGAATTTTATGGTTGGCAGGTTCAGCCTGGCAAGCGAACTGTGCAACTTGAGATGGAAAAAGTCGTTAATAAGATGGCCAAGGATCCGACTGAGCATATTCGGGTACAAGGGTCAGGTCGTACTGATGCCCGCGTGCACGCCAAGGGACAAGTCGTGCACTTTGATTTGCCATTTGATATTCCCAATGAAGCAGTGCGTAAGGGGCTTTCAACGATGCTGCCTTATGACATCGGGATTAAGTCCGTTGAAAAGGTGGATGAGTCTTTCCACGCGCAATTCAGTGCCCACAATAAGACGTATCTATACCGCCTTTCAACGACCGAATTCATCGATCCGTTCAAGCGCAACTACACCGGCCACTGGCACCGTCGCATTGATACGAGTTTGATGCAACAAGCCATCGGTGATTATGTTGGTGAACACGATTGGTTGAGTTTTGTAGCCTCAGGTTTCCAACAAAAAACAACGGTCCGCACGGTTTACTCAGCTAAGATGTGGGAGAAGCCGGAAGAAGATGAAATTTGGTTTGAGTTCTCAGGTAATGGGTTCTTGTACAATCAAATTCGTATCATGGTTGGTGTGCTATTAGAGATTGGTAATGGCTCACGACCAGTCGATGATATTCAACGTTTATTTACGGTGAAGGATCGTCAACAGGCCCGATTCACGGCTCCGGCTCAAGGTCTTTACTTGATGTCGGTTGATTATTAATCAGATTAGTCGAAAACTAACGAAATTACTAAATCCGAGGGCTATTGCCGTTGACGTTTGGTCAGAAAAAAGGTAAGATAAATCTCGGTATTGTTTACCACACCGCAATGGGAATGTCCTGGTACGACTTTTTTAATTATTGGTAAAGTAAACAAACAGAATATTGGAGGAATTTTCCATGCGTACAACTTATATGGCAAAGCCAGGTGAGATCGATCGCAAGTGGTACGTCATCGATGCAACTGATATTGCATTGGGACGTTTGTCAACTGTCGTAGCATCAATCTTGCGTGGTAAGAACAAGCCTACTTTCACGCCTAACGTCGACACTGGTGATAACGTTATCGTTATCAACGCCGAAAAGGTCGCTTTGACGGGTAAGAAGGCTACGGACAAGATTTACTACCACCACTCAAACCACCCAGGTGGTTTGAAGGAGCGTCAAGCTGGTGACTTGCGAGAGAAGAACCCACAACGTTTGATCGAGCTTTCAGTTCACGGCATGTTGCCAAAGGGTACTCTTGGTCGCCAACAAGGTTTGAAGTTGCACGTGTTTGCTGGTTCAGAGCACACACACGCAGCACAAAACCCTGAAGTGTTGGATATCACTAACCTTATTTAATTTAACGAAAGGAGAATAGTTAATTATGGCTCAAGTACAATACTACGGAACTGGCCGTCGTAAGAACTCTGTTGCCCGCGTACGTTTGGTACCTGGTAACGGTTCAATCACGATCAACGGTCGTTCAGCTGAACAATACATTCCTTTCGCTAACTTGCGTGAGGTTATGGTACAACCATTCAACGTTACTGAAACTCTAGGAAACTACGATGTTTTGGTTAACGTAAACGGTGGTGGTTTCTCAGGTCAATCTGGTGCCATCCGTCACGGTATCTCACGTGCTTTGTTGCAAGTGGATCCTGACTTCCGTGCAGCTTTGAAGAAGGCTGGATTGTTGACTCGTGACGCTCGTATGAAGGAGCGTAAGAAGCCAGGTTTGAAGAAGGCCCGTAAGGCTTCACAATTCTCAAAGCGTTAATCTTTCGATTTTCACTTTCTGGATTGGAAACGAATCCAAAAACAAAAAACGCGTTTGCAATTTCGATTGCGAACGCGTTTTTTTGTCGCTTTCTTTACGCTTATCATGAAAATATGAAAAGTCTGAAATATAAGACTTGTTATTTGAAGGTTTTATTGTGAAGGAATATACTAACTGTGTCAGATGGAGATGAGGGAGTCCCCACCTTGATGATCAAATATTCGTTTTATTAGATTGTTGGAGGGGTTTAACAATGACGACGATGACAGCAACATTCCATGCTTTTTGGAAGCACATCTTTGACTTTAAGGGTCGCACAACACGTAAGGAGTATTTCTTGAATATGTTGTGGCAGACTGTTTGGCTTGGGATGCTTGCTTTGCTTTTGGCACTATTCAGCAACAACTTATTGGTACATCTTTCAGCGGGTGTTGATCACACAGGTCTCACAGCCGTTGGTGTATTGCTTTTTGTATCAGTGTTTGCCATTGCGGTACCATCATTTTCAATGATGGTACGACGTTTCAACGACATCGGCCTTAGTTTCTGGGGCTGGAAAATTTTTGTTCTAGTAATAGGGTTGTCGTTTATGCCATTCGGCAGCGGTGCAACTATGGGGCACTTTGCCGTGGATGGTATCATCTTGATTCTAGCTTTGATTGGAACGGATGGCTTGAAAAACGTGCCATTGATAGGTAGTCGAAATAAGTAAAACCAATGACGTTTAAAGTGGTGATGACAAATATTTGTTATCACCACTTTTTTGTTTGTTTGTCAATTTTGTGAATGTTGCAAAAATAAATAAAAAATACAAAGTGATGTTATTTGTAATGCTTTAGTTGGTTTGTGTGTTGGCGGAGTCCGCTAGAATTAAAGGGGAAATAGTTTTTCATTAGATATTGGTTAACGATATAAATAAAATGGAATTGGTCTCCCTTTGGCTTGTGAAAAAATTGACAGGTTATTTGATTTGGCGGTAAGGTCTATCCCTAGAACCAAGGCCTTGGTGATAAAAAAATAATGTGGGGATATGTTTTGGAAAACGACACAGCGAAATTTAGAAAAAAGATGTACAAGGCAGGGAAGTTTTGGGTAGCGGCCGGTGCTATGTTTATCGGGATGATTATGGCTGGACCGGTACAAGCCGATCAACTTGCCACGCAGCCAGCGGAATCAGCTGAGGTAACACAGCATGAAACGCCAACAGATAGTCAGGCGCCGGATAGTGTTACTAGCCTAAGTGATACTAAAGAGACTGTACAGTCATCCGCAGCGTCAGTTGATAGTAGTCATGTGGCAACATCATCAGCTAGCGAAACAACATCGTCAGCTAGTGAAACATCAACGAAAACTAGTTCAGCGGCATCATCAGTCGCAAGTTCGGCCACAATGTTGTCTGCCACTAGTTCAGCGTCATCGTCAGTCGACGCAACTATCACTGATGGGTATCATGATGAAGGCGGTAACTGGGTTTACTACCGTGACGGAAAAAAGCTAACGGGACGTCAATTGATTGACACGTTTAACGTCTACTTCGACGAGGATGGTCACCAAGTGAAAGGTGATTGGCGCGAAACTGACGGTAAGCGTGCTTACTACGATGGGCAAGAAGGGCGTGCCCTAACTGAGACGCAAGTAGTCGACGGGGCTGTACGTGGTTTTGATGCTGATGGATATGAAATCACGAATGGTTTTGGACAAACATCAAACCAAGACACGTACTATTTTGATAACGACGGGAACCACGTCACCGGTATTCAGGTGATTGATGGTAAGACATATAATTTCGATGATCAAGGTCGCATGCTGAAGGGTATTGCAACTGAAGTCAACGGGACGATGATGTACTTTGATGATCAGACAGGTGTGGCAACACCAACGTCTGATCCTAAATTTAACCCCGAATTGGAACCGGTACCAAACCAGAATGCACAACACAATGCAGCACATGGGACCACACCTGAAGATTTTGACAACATGGCCGGCTATTTGACAGCTGATACATGGTATCGCCCAAATGATATTTTAGATAACGGAGAAACGTGGCGTGAGTCGACGCCAACTGAGTACCGCCCGTTGATTGAGACGTGGTGGCCAACTAAGCAAACGCAAGCAGATTATGTAAATTACATGAATGATGCTTTGCAGGTATCAACTAAGACTGTAAGTGCAGCTGACTCAGAAGCTACGCTAACTGCCGCAGCTGATGCCATTCAAGCAGCTATTGAACGTCAGATTACGGTTAAACAATCCACGGACTGGCTACGTGAATTGATGGCGGCTTTCGTCGTGACACAACCGCAATGGAATAAGAGTAGTGAAGATGAAAACGATGATCACTTGCAAGGTGGTGCGTTGTCATTTGAAAACAATCCAGATACGGATGCTAATTCAGATTACCGTTTGATGAACCGTACACCAACGAATCAAACTGGTGAACGTTTGTATCACATTGATGATTCATTAGGAGGATACGAATTACTATTAGCGAATGACGTGGACAATTCAAATCCGCAAGTACAAGCTGAGCAACTTAACTGGCTATATTACTTGATGAATTTTGGTTCAATCACGGCTAACGATCCAGATGCGAATTTCGATGCCATTCGTGTTGACGCCGTCGATAACGTTGATGCTGACCTATTGCAATTGGCTGCCCAATATTTCCGTGATGCTTACGGTATGGCGACGAATGATGCGACATCAAATCAACACTTGTCAATTTTGGAAGATTGGAGTCATAATGACCCAGCTTACATGAATGAACATGGGAACGACCAATTGACGATGGATGATTACATGCATACACAATTAATTTGGTCATTAACAAAGTCAGATGCACAGCGTGGTAAGATGGACCGCTTCTTGGATTTCTACTTAACTAATCGCGCTAATGACAATACTGAAAACGAAGCGCAACCTAGTTACTCATTTGTGCGTGCTCACGACAGTGAAGTGCAAACAGTGATTGCTGAAATCGTGACTAAGTTGCACCCTGAAGCTGGGAATGGTTTGATGCCGACTCAAGCTCAGATGGATGAAGCGTTCAAGATTTATAATGCTGATCAAAAGAAGGCAGTTAAGGAATACACGCATTACAACATGCCTTCTGCTTACGCCATGTTGTTGACGAATAAAGATGTGATTCCTCGAGTGTACTACGGTGATTTGTACACAGATGATGGCCAATACATGGCTACGAAGTCACCGTACTTTGATGCCATTGATGCGATGTTGAAGGCACGCACTAAGTATGTGGCTGGTGGCCAAACGATGGCAGTCGACAAGAATGATGTCCTAACCAGTGTTCGTTTTGGTAAGGGGGCGATGACGGCTAGCGATGCTGGAACTGCCGAAACACGCACAGAAGGTGTTGGCTTAATTATTAGTAACAACCATGATTTGAAGATGGCTGATAGTGACCAGGTTGTTTTGCACATGGGAATTGCGCACGCGAACCAGGCATTCCGTGCCGTTGTTATGACAACGGCAACTGGTTTGGCGATTTACAACGATGATAATGCGCCAATTCGTTACACAGATGCGAATGGAGATTTGATTTTTACAAACGCGGATGTATACGGCGTTTTGAATCCACAAGTATCAGGCTTCTTGGCGATGTGGGTGCCAGTTGGTGCTAGTGCAACACAAGATGCCCGTACGGCCGCAAGCACTGAAGCGACGACTGATGGCTCAGCTTACCATTCAAATGCTGCACTAGACAGCCAGGTGATTTTTGAAGGGTTCTCAAACTTCCAGGCAATGCCAACAACCCACGATGAATACACAAATGTTGTTTTGGCTAAGCATACTGACTTGTTGACTGATTGGAGTGTGACATCAGTCCAATTGGCACCACAATATCGTTCTTCAACGGATGGTACGTTCTTGGATTCAATCATTCAAAATGGATACGCCTTTACGGATCGATATGACTTGGGATTCGGGACGCCAACTAAGTACGGTGATGATAATGATTTGCGTGATGTGATTAAGTCGCTCCACGCAAATGGTATTCAAGTGATGGCTGACTTTGTGCCAGACCAACTTTACGCATTGCCGGGCAAGGAACTAGTTCAAGTAACCCGAACAAATAATATGGGTGAACCAGACAAGAATTCAGAAATCCAACACTTGATGTATGTCACAAGTACTCGTGGTGGTGGTGAATACCAAAAGCAATACGGTGGTGAGTTCTTGGCTAAGTTGCGTGAATTGTACCCCGATTTGTTTACGACGGATCAAATTTCAACGGGTAAGCCGATTGATGACTCAGTAAAGATTAAAGAATGGTCTGCTAAGTATCTTAATGGTACGGCAATCCAAGGCCGTGGTGCTGGCTATGTGCTGCGTGATGCAGGTAATAATAGCTATTATCGTGTAACAGCTAATACAGGCAACACGAATTTGCCAAACCAAATGCTAGGCAAGCCTGTGCTGACTGGTTTCCAAAAGTTAGCAGATGGGTACCACTTCGAAACCCTTAGTGGGTCAGCGGCAAAGGATGCATTTATCAAGGATGATAATGGTGAGTTGTATTACTTTGATAATAATGGTGTGATGGCCACAGGTGAGCAAAAGGTTCGTGGTGGTCAATACTTCTTCTTGCCAAATGGGATTGCGTTGACCGATGCATTTATCGAGACTGAAGATGGGCACATGCGATACTACGACAAGAACGGTCAGTTAGTAGTTAATCAATACGTTACTGATCATCAAGCAAACGCATTCCGTGTGGATGCTGATGGAAATGTTATTCGTAGCCAAGCTTTGACGGTTGATGGTAATGAGCAGTACTTCGGTTCAAATGGTGTCCAAGCAAAGGCCCAAATGGTTCGTGATGAAAATGGTCAGGCTCATTACTACGCTGCCGGCAATGGAAATATGATTAAGAACCAATTTATTTTGGATACGGATGGCCACTGGCTATACGCCGACCAAAATGGTAATCTTGCGCGCGGCATGACGACTCTTAACCAAGGTACACTTTACTTTGATGATCAAAATCATCAAGTAAAGGATGACTTTGTTTATGATGCTGATGGGGTTCACTATTTCAATGGAACTAATGGTGCCGAGGTCAAAAATGATTATGCTTATCACAATGGTAAGTGGTACTACTTTGATGAGAATGGTCGCATGGTAACTGGTTTACAAACAATTAACGGTGAACTACGTTACTTTGGTGCTGACGGGGCACAACTAAAGGGTGGTCAAGCAACCAATCAAAAGACGAATCAAACGTATGTGTTTGATGAGACAAATGGGTCTGGTAAGCTAGTGACGATTTAAGATTTACGAGAAAAGACAGTTGTGAAGCTGTCTTTTTTCTGTGTAAGGTGGTGTTATCAGCGTAAATGCGGTAAAGTGTTTACTTTACCACAGTAGCTATTGGTCACGTCGGAGGTTTTAAACCTCCGACATTCCCAGTCTACTTTATGTGAGGTGTTTTTGAGATGAGTAAATATTATAAAATTGCGATTGCGCTAGCTGTTTCAACTTTCGCAATCGGAACCACTGAATTTGTGCCGGTTGGGATGCTGACAGACATTGCCAAGGATATGCATGTGTCCACCGGGATGATTGGTCTATTGGTAACGGGATATGCGATAGCCCAGGCGGTAGGGGCGCCAATCGCAACGAGTTTTGTCGGTAGGATAGCCCGTCGTCGCTTGTTTACGTGGTTGATGTTTCTGTTTGCGGTATTAAATGTCGCTTCTGCAGTAGCGCCTTCGTATGGTCTTTTGCTGGTGACTCGAGCCTTGACTGCCGTGGTGCACGGTGTGTTTTTTGCGACAGCGTCGGTGTATCTGACAAATATGGCGCCGTTGGATAAGAAGGGCGAAGCAGCCTCGTGGTTATTTGGTGGCCTGACGGTTGCGACAGTCTTCGGTGTACCGTTTGGCACGTACTTAGGTGATGTTGTCGGCTGGCGCGCAACGTTTGCGGTAGTCGGAGCTATGGGCTTGGTCGGTTGGTTTGGCGTATTAATCCAAGTACCAAAGTCGGTCGCGCCGTCTGTTTCGGACAACCAATTGTTAGGGATTATTACTGTTATTCGACAACCGCGCATTTCGCTAACGCTTTTGATGGCAACGCTTGGATTTGGGGCGACCTTTGTGTTGTACACATACATTCGTCCTTATCTCCAACAAGTGACTGGCATTTCAACGACCAGTGTTGTTTGGGTGCTAGTCTTGTACGGTGTCTTTGTCACAATCGGAAATGTGATTGGTGGGCGATTAGCTAATCGCCAATCACTACACATTCTAATGGGTGTGTTTTTAGCACAAGCGGTTGTGCAAATCGTTCAGTTGATGTTACTACCTAAGGCTGGATGGTATTTACTGGGCGTCGCACTGCTTGGTTTAGTGGCGTTTATGGGTAATGCCTCATTGCAAAGCCGCATCATTATTACGACGACTGAACTAGCCCCGGCGCATACTGATGTTGCTTCAGCACTCAATGTATCGGCCTTGAACTTTGGTATCGCTGGTGGTTCATTGGTTGGTAACATGGTGATGTCGCATGTGGGATTGCAAACACTACCTATCGTGGGGGCGTTGATTGGCCTTTTGGCAATTGGCGTTGCACAGCTTTTTAGACGTTATTAATTGTGATAGCCGTTCGAATCAGGCGATTCGAACGGCTATTTTTGTCCAGAATTCAGGTCAGCGTTTAACGCCACGTTAAAAATTGGTTTTTGTTCAACAACTCACATTCCCGTAAACTGGCATTATGTAGGATTCAATCTATGGGAATGTGAAGGTAAGGAACGATCGAACGAATAAAACATGCCGTTGTGATTAGTGGTGTATTGCTTGGGAGCATTGTAGGGATGACGAACAGCAATGTGCCGGTGCACGCAGAGGCAACGCTAACAAACACAGCGACTGAGGATGTTGCAAGTTGGGTACCTGATACAGCGCTACGGGTGGCATTACAAGCAGCCTTGGGAAAAGGGGTGCCGTTAACGAAAGAGAACGTTGCGACAATTACGCAACTTAATCTAACGTATGATGGCATTACTAATTTATCTGGCCTTGAGTTTGCGACGAACTTGCGGGCACTTGATTTAACGGGAAACACAATTACGGATATTACGCCGTTGCAGCATTTGCACAATCTAACCGACGTTAGTTTACGAATGAACAAAGCAACTGTGATGCCGGATTTGACGCCACTTGCAGGGACGCCGGTTAAGTCATTGAATTTAGTTGCAGATGACTATGGGACGCAACCAGATAAGATGGCGGGACTTGCCCAATTAACGTCGCTTGAAGAATTAGAAATGCAGAATAATGATCTGGCAACAGTGCCACCGGTGACTAATCTGCCTAAACTGAGTTACTTGGGGATTGCGGGTAACAAGCTAACATCAGTCCAACCATTGGCGGGGATGCATCAACTGACTGCGTTGAAAGTTGGTTCAAATCAGCTAACCGACTACACACCGATTGCATCGCTCACAAACTTAACAACGTTGTCGATTGGGAATAATCGTAGTAATGATATTTCGATGTTACACTCATTGGTTAACTTACAAGAAGCGACGTTTTCGCAAATGGGGTTAACGAATAATGCAGTGCAGGTGTTTTCATATATGCCCAAGTTGGTGACGTTATCAATTGATTTTAATGATCAAATTTCTGACCTAACGCCATTGGCTGGTTTACGCCAGCTACAAAGCTTGAACTTTAGCAAGGACCAAGTTTCTGATTTAACGCCACTTAAGCAACTGACGAATTTGACTGACTTGAGTTTTTCGAATGCCCAAGTTGCAAATTTGGCGCCATTAGCCGGTTTAACGAAGTTGACGTCATTGAATCTGTTACGTAACCACGTATCAGATTTAAGCCCATTGCAAAACTTGCAGGGGCTTTCTTATCTGAATGCGAAGTACCAGTCGGTCACTAATGCAGCCGTTGGGTTGAAGCGTGGTGAGACGACAGCCGCAGTGCCGTTGTCCGTTAAAGACACGTCAGGAAATGCGATTGCCTTGCAGCAAGATGGCACTTCGATTAAAACAGTAAACGGTCAGGTGATGTTGCAAGACGTTAAGCCAGACAGTTCCGCCTTTTTGTCTTGGGACAACCAGAGTGCTAGTGGGATTAATAGTCGCTTTAGTGGCACGATTGAACAACCTTTCGCACTCAAAACAGAGGTGGCACAACCGAGTCGTTTGCCAGTTACGTTGGCTGTATTAAAGGGGGATGGCAGCAACCTAACCTCTGTGGCAAGTAACTACATCAAGTCAGCAGCGACTTTCGAGCCTGGCAAAAACGGTACAGGCACGTTAACGATTACCGCTAAAGTGCCTGCCAATTACGGGCCAAACAGCATTACGTTTACGAGTGGCCGTCAATTATCAGCAAACTTGGTTGGGTCTGAATATATCATGACCTATGCGTTTGATTTAACGGCTGAACAAGTTACAAAGCCGTTGTTTATTGAAAATATGCACGTTGATTTCCGCACAGGAAGCTTCGTCTATGATAATTGGTATGATGTAACGTTCCGATTAGAAGGTATGCCAGGTGCAACGCCACTACCACCAGTGAATGAGGCAAATGAGGCGGATGCGACGGTAGCAATGTTAGCCGATGGCGTTATGCGACCGGAGGCACCGCAAAAGCAAATTCAAGCTCAGACGGTTAAGCAGATGCCTGTGGCGACAGTCACGCAATTAACTAAAACCGCAAAGCATGCACCGGTTGTTGTAGCTGGTGTTGCGCCAGGGCAGAACTCAGCAGTGGTGACGAAGTCTGCCGAGAAGCCGGCCACTCAGGTGCAAACCGTTACACCAAATGCGGACACACCAATCGTTGTTACAAAATCACAGCCAGCGCCAACTAAATCCGACCCGCAAACTTCAACGGAAATGATTATCGTCGCAGCTGTTGGTAGTATTGTAATCGGCTTGATTCTTGGCTGGGCTGGTATTGATTGGTGGGGTAAGCGTCATTAATAACATGACGGTATTGCATGAAATTTAACGTGTCATTGAAATATATAATTTGACTTTGTATAAAACAAAAGACTACAATGAAATCAAGAAAGCGCTTACAGAAATATGCGTATGGGGGTTTATAAAAGATGTCAGATAAGAAGATTTCTGCAGGATTAGCAGCATTGAAGGTCATGGAAGGCTGGGGGATTGATACCATGTACGGTATTCCTTCTGGTACGTTGAGTGGTTTGATGAATGCGATGGGAAATCCAGAAAACAAAGTAAAGTTTATCCAAGTTAAGCACGAAGAAATTGGTGCGATGGCTGCAGTTATGCAATATAAGTTCGGGGGAAATATTGCGGTAACAGTTGGTTCTGGTGGACCAGGTGCCACTCACTTGATTAACGGGTTGTACGATGCGTACATGGATCACATCCCTGTGCTAGCCATTTTGGGTTCAAAGCCAGTACGCGAATTGAACATGGATTCATTCCAAGAATTGAACCAAAACCCAATGTATGACCACATTGCGGTTTACAACCGTCGTGTTGCCACGGCCGAGCAATTGCCACACTTGGTGGACGATGCCATTCGTACCGCCATTTCAAAGCGTGGTGTTGCGGTGCTTGAAGTGCCAGCTGACTTTGGTTTCGCCGAGTTGGATGCTGAGTCAATCTATTCAACACCGTTGTACTCATCAGGAACGAAGTACAAGCATTACAAGCCAGTTGCACCTGAGGCTGAAGAAATCGATGAGGCAGTCGCAATTTTGAAGGCTTCAGAGCGCCCTGTTATCTATGCAGGATTCGGAACGCAAGGTCACGGTGACTTGGTGGAAGAATTGTCACGCAAGATCAAGGCGCCAGTGATTACAACTGGAAAGAACTTTGATAACTTTAACTGGGACTTTGAAGGGTTGACTGGTTCAACATTCCGTGTTGGTTGGAAGCCGGCTAACGAAGCTGTTTTGGAAGCCGATACGGTATTGTTCATTGGAACAAACTTCCCATTCTCAGAAGTTGAAGGAACGTTCCGTAACGTGAAGAAGTTCATCCAAATTGACGCCAACCCAGACATGTTGGGTAAGCGTCACGAAACGGACGTTGCCATTTTGGCGGATGCTGGTGAATCATTGAAGGCGTTGCTGGCTAAGGTTGAACCAGTTGCTGATACACCATGGTGGCAAGCAAACATCAAGAACGTTCAAAACTGGCGCGACTACATGAATAAGTTGGAGCAAAAGACAGAGGGACCTTTGCAAGCTTACCAAGTCTACAACGCTATCAACAAGCTTGCTGATGAAGATGCCATCTTCTCAACTGATGTCGGTGACGTGACGCAATTGTCAACGCGTCACTTGCACATGAACCCTAAGCAAATGTGGCGTACATCACCATTGTTCGCAACGATGGGAATCGCTTTGCCAGGTGGTATTGGTGCCAAGAACATTTACCCAGACCGTCAAGTTTGGAATATTATCGGTGATGGTGCGTTCTCAATGACGTATCCTGATGTTGTCACGAGTGTGCGTTATGACATGCCAATGATTAACGTTATCTTTACAAACACAGAGTACGGTTTCATCAAGAACAAGTATGAAGACACTAACGAATACAACTTTGGAGTCGACTTTACAGATGTTGATTACGCCAAGGTTGGTGAAGCGCAAGGTGCCATTGGTTTGACAGTCAACCGCATTGAAGACATTGACCGTGTGATGCAAGAAGCGGTTGATTACTACAAGCAAGGTCGCGTTGTCGTTGTGGATGCGAAGATTACCAAGGACCGTCCAATTCCAGTTGAAACGTTGAAGCTTGATACAAACTTGTACAGTGAAGACGTGGTTAAGGAATACAAGGAAAAGTACGAAGCTGAAGCACTTGTACCATTCCGTGAGTTCCTTGAAGGTGAAGGTTTGAAGTCAATCTACATCAAGGAAGATAATGCCAATAAGTTTAGTTTCTAAACACAGTTGATATGAATCGGTACTACAATTAATGTAGTACCGATTTTTTTGGAGGTAGCGGGATGGATTTAAAACAAGAGATTATGACTGATCCGCGTAATGCTGCGTTTACAAAGCGTGGTCTTGAGCCAATTTATATGATTGCGCCAACCGTTAAAATATTGATTATTGGTCAGGCGCCGGGTGCGGTTGTTGAGCAAACGGGGATTTCGTTTAACGACAAAAGTGGTGATCGGTTGCGTGAGTGGATGGGGATTGACCGTAAAACCTTCTACGAGTCGGGTTTAATTGGCGTGCTACCGATGGATTTTTATTTCCCAGGTAAGGGAAAGAGTGGCGATTTGCCACCACGAAAGTTTGTGGCAGGTGAGTGGCATCAACGACTGATTGATACGATGCCAAATATCGAACTGATTTTGCTGGTCGGTAAATATGCGCAACAGCATTATTTGCCAATCAAAGCGAGTGAATCGTTAACCAGTGTGGTGCATCGTTTCGTTGAATTTGGTCCGCGCTATTTGCCACTGGCACATCCATCACCACTTAATAACATCTGGCTTGCCAAGAATCCGTGGTTTGAAATGGAAGTTGTCCCAGCACTAAAAAAGCGCGTCACAGATATCTTGAATAACTAAAACAAGCCGACCTGATTTGACCAGGTCGGCTTGTTTGTTATTCAAATTCTTCGTATTCGTTTGGATCTTGACCATCAATACGACCGTCAAGCTTGTTCAACCCGTTAATCGTTGCGATTTCATCAGTCGTCAACGCAAAATCAAAGACAGCAGCGTTTTCGCGCTGGTGTACTGGGTTCGTTGAACGCAAGATTGGCACGATGCCACGGTCGATATGCCAACGCGTAATGATTTGACTAGGAGTCTTCCCGTACTTGTTTGCGATATCGAGCACGACTTGTTCATGCATTGAGGCACTACCACGGCCAAGTGGACTCCAAGCCTCAACCAAAATACCACGTTTCTCGTTTTCGAGTAGGTTTTGCTCTTGTACCCAGTAAGGGTGGAGTTCAATTTGGTTAACCGCTGGTGTCACACCCGTTTCAGCGATGATGCGGTCAAGGTGCTCGGGCTCAAAGTTAGATACACCGATTGAACGAATCAATCCAAGCTTTTGCGCTGTGACCAATGCTTGCCAAGCTTCAACATACTTATCGCGCTTAGGCAGTGGCCAGTGAATGATGAACAAGTCGAAGTACTCAAGGTCCATACGTGCCAATGATTCTTGGACTGCCATCAACGCGTCTTCGTAGCCGTGGTACTTACCAGGCAACTTTGACGTGATGAAAAATTCAGAGCGGGGAATACCAGAGCGACGAATTGCTTCGCCCACGATACCTTCGTTGTCGTAGTTAGTCGCAGAATCAATTAAGCGGTAACCACTTTGAATGGCCGCCAAGATTTGTTGCATCCCCTCGCCACCACGGATTTGGTAAGTTCCAAGTCCAAGCACGGGTAATGGATGACCATCATTTAATGTTAGTGTTGGAATGTTTAATGTCATGCGTGAATCCCTCCTATATCATTTACTTTCGCACTTATTAAACGCAAATGCAAACGTTTTCATAAGACGAGAGTGATTTGTTGCATGAATGCGTAGCGGTTCGGTATATTAAACCTGCAAATAACTATTTTTAGGGGAGTAATAGTATGACAGAGCAACCATGGTGGTTAGACGAAGTTGTTTATCAAGTCTACCCACGTTCATTTCAAGATTCAAACCACGATGGGATTGGTGATATCCGGGGGATTATTTCACGATTAGACTATATTCGTGATTTGGGGGTCACAATGATTTGGGTCTCACCAGTTTACAAGTCACCGATGGTCGACATGGGGTATGACATCTCTGACTACCAAGATATTGATCCGCAGTTTGGTTCGATGACTGATTTCAAAGAATTATTGGCCGAGGCGAACAAGCGTGGCATGAAAATTATCATGGACTTGGTCGTGAACCACACCTCAGATGAACATGAGTGGTTCCAAGCGGCATTGGCGGACAAGCAGAGTCCGTATCGTGATTACTACATTTTCAAAACGACAACTGACGGGGAAGTGCCAAACAATTGGCGCAGTCTGTTTGGCGGGTCAACGTGGACCGAAGTGCCTGGTGAACCTGGCACGTACTACTTCCACAGTTTTGCACCAGAGCAACCAGATTTAAATTGGGAAAACCCAGCCATGCGTCGTGACATTTATGACATGATTAATTGGTGGTTGGAGCTGGGCGTGGCTGGTTTCCGTATTGATGCCATCACGCACTTGAAGAAGGATTTAGACTGGGCGAGTTTGCCAAGCGATGGTCCAGATGGGCTGGTATCGGTCCTTAAGAAGGGTCAAAACCGCCCAGGTATTGATGATTTTTTGAGTGAGTTGAAGGCTGAAACCTTTGCTAAGCATGATGCAGTCACAATTGGTGAGGCGTATGGTGTACCGGATGAAGATTTGAACAAGTACATCGGTCCAGATGGCTACTTCTCAATGATTTTTGACTTCTCATATATGAATATTGAAGTTGAAAATACGGATGAGTGGTACCGCGGTCGCTCTGAGTGGACGACCAGTGACTTGCGGGAGCGCATGTTTAATTCACAAAAGCAGGTTCATGACATTGAAGGCTACCTCGGTAACGTGCTGGAAAACCACGATCAACCGCGTGTTTTGTCAAAGCTGATTTCGAATGCAGCCTATCGCACGGAAACGGCAGCAAAGACCCTGGCAACGATGTATTACTTCTTGCCAGGGGTGCCAGTGATTTATCAAGGTCAAGAACTGGGCATGAAGAACTTTAGCCGTGAGAGCATCGACGACTTCAATGACGTGTCATCGATTAACAATTACGAGATGGCCTTGCAGGGTGGCTTGACTGAAGTTGAGGCCCTAGACGTGATTAACAAGAAGTCACGTGATAATGGTCGTGTACCGATGCAATGGACGCCGGATGAGTTCGGTGGCTTCTCTGACCAAGTACCTTGGTTGGCGATGGGGGATGACCGAGATGGTGTTGATGTCCAAACAGAATTAGCTAATCCGGAGTCAGTGCTCCATTATTACCAAGCGTTGGGGCAACTGCGTCAAAATCCACTTTGGCGTGACTTGATTGTGTCAGGTGAGTTCTATCCATTGTCGGGGATGCCAGCTGACGTGATTGCGTACCAACGGCGTTTGGGTGGTCGTTTGTTGACGGTTGTCATCAACTTGAGTGAGAAGCCAAATCGTGTCTCACTCACCCAACCGGGCGAAGTACTTTGCCAAGCCGGTGAGGTAACGCAACGTGGCCATCGTTTCCAATTGCCACCATATACGGCAATTGTACTTGGTGTTAAGTAAAGAGTTTTCAAAAGGCGTCCATGTTTGGACGCCTTTTCTTGTATACTGGTACTACGACAGATAGATATTGAGGGGTTATGATTATGAATCGTTTCGTGTTACTAATTATTGAATTATTGCCAATTATGCTGGCGTCACAATTAGCCTTTACTGAATTTGGCCAAACTGTTGGGGTGTTGATTGGGCTGGTGGTCTTTGCGGTGGCTTGGATTACGTTGGTTCAAGCGGTAGCGCCATATTTCAAAAAGGCTAAGAAGTAGGCATTCTGATGGTAGATATTCAACTGACAAGTGAATTTTCAACCCCAGCTGACGATCTTTTACGCCAACATTTATTGATTACGGGGGCGACTGGTAGCGGTAAATCAACAAGTGCTGTGACCATTTTGCACGGTCTGTTAGCTGCAAATCAGTCAACCATCATCATCGATCCAACCGGTGAGTACACGACGCTGCCAAACGCCGTTGTTGCGAAGCTAGGTCGTAATGCGTTTATTGATTATGAGCGTTTAACAGGGGCTGAGTTAGCTGGCTTTTTCGGTGCGACCAAGTCTGAAGACGTCGAAAAAGTGGCAGATGCTTGGCAAAGTTTGAAATTACAGATGAACATTGTGAAGCAGCCAGGTATCTATGGCAAAGTGGGGCGTGAGTGGGCTGCCCATGAGCAATTGCTCGGCAAACTATACCACTATCCACAACCTGCCGATATGACGCTTTTGCCCGCGCAATTGCAACAAGAATTTGCGGTGCCGGTTGATGACTTTGACTTAATTGGCCAAGAAATTGACCATGAGGCGTTTCGTAAGCTGTTGCCAATTGTGCGTCGTATGACCCGATTGGTGGCAGATTCACGTTTCCAAAAACTGATGAATCTGCCACAACACGAGCGTGATGCTTCGGTGACAATGCGTACTGATGTGATGTACTTAATGCAGTTGTTCAGTACACAACGCAGTTCACACAAGTTTTTGGTGATTGATGTTTCTGACTATGCTGACGATTTAGGTTTGGGTAAGGTTATTGTGTCATTATTGATGACGGCACTTTTGCGTCTCAATCAAACGTTGCCTAATACGTTACCGGTAACGGTATTGATTGACGAGGCGCATCGTTATTTGAGTGAGGCGGATTTGGCGAGTGATGGTATTTTCCGGGTTGCACGTGAGGGACGTAAGGCTGGCCTATATTTGATGCTGACGACGCAAAGCCCATTGGATTTGCCAGCGCAATTATTAGGCCAGTTTGGTAATTATTTGATTCATCGTTTGAATACGATGGATGATGTGGCCAATGTACCAAGCCTGATTCCAATGGCAAATCGGATTGCCGAACAAGGCGTGGGTGAAGCCATTTTGAGTGGCATCAATTATGTGCCGGCGCATGAATTGCACGTCATGATGATTCCTGAGATGCAACATCGCACCGCCTCACCAAGGTTTTTTTAGAGAGGATTATTGAGATGTGGCACAAAAAACTTGCAACAGGCATTAGCTTGCTTGCCGCAATGATATTTGTTGTCTTCGCAGTGGGTGTGATGCAACATGCAAGCTGGGTGACAGCGTATGATGACGGCGGGGTGGCATTGATTCGTCACTTTAGCACAGCGAAGACGGCGTTCTTTAAGGCGGTTACGTTCTTCGCCCAACCAGTGACTGGCGTTGTGTTGACCGCGATTGCAGTGATTGTTGCTGCGGTACGTCGTCGTTGGCGCATTGCCGCGTACATCGCAACGAGTGTCATTGGATCAACGGTCTTAATGAAATTTATTAAGACAATCGTGCAACGGCCACGCCCAACGGTTGACCGAATTATTCCTGAAAGTGGCTTTTCATTTCCATCAGGACATTCGGTTAATGCGGTCGCGTTCTACGGTGCGTTACTAGTACTGGCGTTTTTCTACTTGCGTCGTCGCTGGCTAAAAGCCATCGTGATGCTAGTGTTGGCAGCCGAGATTATCTTGCTACCGATTAGTCGTGTATATCTAGGCGTACACTATCCAAGTGATGTGACGGCTGGATTGTTGCTCGGATTAGTGGTGATGTTAACCGCTACGACGTTTGTGTTGCAACCAAAAAAATAAAGCAAAACGAAAACTCGCTTCTGAACGTATGGTGTTCAGAAGCGAGTTTTTAAATACTATTTTTTAGGTGGCGCTGGAATGAACGTGTCCAAGGCTGACCAGAAGGAAACCAAAGAGAACACAATCAAGAAGTGCCACAAAACAGTTTGTAGTGCGTTACCGTAAATGTTTGTGTAGGTATTGATTGGTCGTTGCACAACGATTAAGGCAATCAATTCTTCAACACCGATAATAAGCGCAGTCAGAGCAATCGCTGCGGCGAGCACTGCACCGGTAAGCAAGATGAATGATGCGATGTGTTGGGCAATCCACTTAATCGACCAAGACTTTGCAACCGTATGATTCATGTTTGTTTCCCTCCATTTGAACTCAATATTACCATTATACGTGAATTCGGACAGATTTGAAAAGGAACCTTGTACCAAGTGGCCGAATATGACAAACTAGACGTATTGTATTGATGGGAGTATAGATATGACAAAAGACACACAAACGGTCGATTCAAAGATTATTTGGGCGATTGTTGGAACGGGGATTCTGGCGTTTACGGGTATTTTGACAGAAACGTCAATGAACGTCACGTTCCCAGATTTGATGAAACAATTTGATATCTCGCTGAGTGTTGTGCAATGGCTGACTACAGCTTACCTGCTCATGGTGTCATTGGTTATGACAACGTCAGCGTTTTTGAAGGCGAAATTTAATCCCCGCATGATTTTTATGATTGCAATTATTGCATTTTTGATTGGGGATGTCGTGGCAATTTTGTCGCACTCATTTGCCTTGTTGCTAGTCGGCCGTATCATCCAGGGAATCGGTACTGGTGTGATTACGCCATTGGTGTTCAACATTATTTTGGAAAACGTGCCGATGTCGCAAATTGGTAAGTACATGGGATTTGGGACGATGATCCTGTCTTTGGCACCAGCATTCGGACCAATCTTCGGAGGAGTGGTTGCTTATTACCTTGGTTGGCGCGAGATTTTCTTGTTGGTCTTGCCGGTAGCGTTCTTGTCACTGGTGATTACGTATAAGACGATTCCAACAGCACATACACGTAATGACGCGTTCAAGTTCGACTATCTGAGCTTTGCCTTGCTGGCGGTGGCTTTCACAAGTTTCTTGTGGGCATTGAGCCAACTAGAGCATGGTTCAGTAAATGCCGTCATGTTTGGGTTGTTCGTTTTGGCGGTAGCCGCATTTATTGGCTTTTTGTACCGTTCAAAGCACAGTAACAAGCAATTCTTGAACCTTGGTATCTTTAAGGTGAAGGCTTTGCGCTTTGCGATGCTTGGTTATGTCACGTATATGTTCACCAACTTGATGGTTAACTTCGCGGTGCCAACGTTCGTCCAATTGACACTTGGTGCAAGCACGATGATTGCTGGTTTCGCGTTAATGCCAGGCTCATTGGCCGGTGCGTTGTTGAATCCAATCTATGGTCGCCTTTATGACACTCGTGGGGCTAAGATGCCATTGTTGCTTGGAAATTTCTTGTTTGTTGTTGTCATGGCAGTTTGGTCAGCAATGACATTGAACGCAACGGTTATCTCAATGACGATTTTCTACTTGTTGATGACGTTGGGTCGTAACTTGGCCTTCGGAACATCAATGACGGCCGGCTTGGCGCAGTTGTCATTGCCAGAACGTGCCGACGGTAATGCCATCTTTAACACCGCACAACAATTCGCAGGGGCAATCGGAACGACGATTGCATCATTGTTGATGCGTGTGAATCCAACTGATCATGCCAGTGTGGCACACCAAACCGCAGTTGGTGCCCGCAATGTATTTTTGTTTATGCTTGTGCTAGGGTTGTTGAATTTCGTTTGGTTCAAAATCTTCCTAAGCAATGACAAACCATATACAGAATAATTACTTACTTAAATTTAATAGATATAAAAAGGTGTTAGGTTATAACTAACACCTTTTTGACTTTCAAGGTATAATAAAACTAACTAAAACTACATGAAGGAGGCCGCAAATATATGGCCAACGACTGGATTAACATTCACGGTGCGCGCGCCCACAATTTGAAAAATGTGGACGTGGCAATTCCCCGTGATAAATTTGTGGTAATGACCGGCTTGTCGGGATCAGGAAAAAGTTCGCTGGCTTTTGATACGCTGTATGCCGAAGGTCAACGTCGTTACGTTGAAAGTTTGTCTGCCTATGCCCGTCAATTTTTGGGGCAAATGGATAAGCCTGATGTTGATGCGATTGAAGGACTGAGTCCTGCAATTTCAATCGACCAAAAGACGACATCGAAGAACCCACGTTCAACGGTTGGTACGGTTACGGAAATTAACGATTACTACCGTTTGCTATTCGCCCGTGTGGGTCAACCAGATCCGGCTGAAGATGGTACGATTGTTAAGACATCAATTGATCAAATGTTGAACTATTTGACGGATACCCTCGATGAAGGCACACGTATGCAAGTCTTGTCACCAATTGTCCGTCATAAGCGTGGTTCACACGCATCGGCTTTTGAACGTATTCAAAAAGAAGGTTTCGTGCGTGTTGTCGTCGATGGTGACATGCATGAAGTGACTGATGAATTCGACTTGGATAAGAACAAGTACCACGACATCTCAATTGTGGTTGATCGTATTATTTTGCGTGACGGTTCACGTGCCCGTTTGTTCGAATCATTTGAATCAGCAATGCGCATGGCTGATGGCGTAGTGACGGTGGATGTGATTGGTAAGGAACCAATCACATTTTCTGACCACTACACGGGTGCACTTAAGGACTTTGCAGTTGGTAAGTTGGAGCCACAACTTTTCTCATTCAACGCACCGATGGGAGCGTGTGAAATCTGTGGTGGATTGGGGATGACACTTGAGGTCGACGTTGACCGTGTGATTCCGGATAAGTCAAAGACATTGGCTGATGGCGCAATCGTTGCCTGGAACCCAATCTCTTCTTCATACTACCCAGAGATGTTGCGTCAATTCGCTGAGCAATTCGGTATCCCAATGGATGTACCATTTGAAGAATTGACGGCTGATCAACAAGACATGGTATTGTACGGTTCACGTTTGAAGCCATTCCATTTCCACTATGAAAATGATTTTGGTGGCGTACGCGATGTTGATTTGCCATTCGAAGGTGTCATGAATAACATTGATCGCCGTTATCGTGAGTCAAACTCTGACTTTACGCGTGAGCAAATGCGCGGGTATATGGACGAATTGACTTGCTCTGCTTGTGGTGGTTACCGTTTGAACCCAGCTGCTTTGTCAGTTAAGGTTGGTAACAAGCACATCGGTCAAATTTCAGAAATGCCTGTTGACCAAGAATTGGATTTCTTTAAGGACGTTAAGTTTGGTGAGCAAGATTCACAAATTGCTGAGCCAATCGTTAAGGAAATTACGGACCGATTGAGCTTCTTGAAGAATGTTGGGTTGGATTACCTAACGTTGTCTCGTTCGGCTCGTACGCTTTCTGGTGGTGAAGCGCAACGTATTCGTTTGGCAACGCAAATCGGTTCAAACCTATCAGGTGTCATGTACGTCTTGGACGAACCGTCAATTGGGTTGCACCAACGTGATAATGATCGGTTGATTAATTCATTGAAGCAAATGCGTGATTTGGGTAATACGTTGATTGTTGTTGAACACGACGAAGATACCATGAAGGCAGCTGACTATATCATTGACGTTGGTCCTGGCGCTGGTGATCACGGTGGTGAGATTATGGCTACTGGAACGCCTGAAGAAATCGAAGCCAATGAGAATTCATTGACGGGACAATACCTATCAGGAAAGAAGTTTATTCCAGTTCCCGAAACACGCCGTGAAGGTAATGGTCAAAAGATTACCCTCACTGGCGCAGCTGAAAACAACTTGAAGAACGTCAAGGTCGACTTCCCATTGGGTAAGTTTGTGGCCGTGACAGGTGTGTCTGGTTCAGGAAAGTCGACGCTGGTTAATTCAATTTTGAAGCGTGCGTTGAAGATGGAATTGAACAACAATTCTGAAAAGCCTGGAAAGTACAAGAAGATGACTGGCTTTGAGAATGTCGACAAGATTGTCGACATCGACCAAAGTCCAATCGGTCGTACGCCACGTTCTAACCCAGCAACATACACGGGTGTCTTTGATGATATTCGTACTTTGTTCGCACAAACGAACGAAGCGAAGTTGCGTGGTTACAACAAGGGACGTTTCTCATTCAATACCAAGGGTGGTCGTTGTGAGGCATGTAAGGGTGACGGTGTCATCAAGATCGAAATGAACTTCTTGCCTGACGTTTACGTGACGTGTGAAGTTTGTGGTGGAACACGTTACAACTCAGAAACGTTGGAAGTTACTTACCGTGGTTTGACGATTGCGGACGTCTTGAACTTGACGGCTGAACAAGCGGTTGAATTCTTTGCGCCAATTCCGAAGATTCGTCGCAAGTTGCAAACGATTGTTGATGTTGGCCTTGGTTATGTAACGCTTGGCCAATCAGCAACGACTTTGTCTGGTGGTGAAGCGCAACGTATGAAGTTGGCCTCAGAATTGCAACGTAAGTCAACAGGTAAGACGTTCTACATCTTGGACGAGCCAACGACTGGTTTGCACGTTGACGATATTTCACGTTTGCTAGAAGTGCTACAACGCCTTGTCGACGGTGGTAATACAGTTTTGGTAATCGAGCACAATTTGGATGTTATTAAGACAGCCGACTGGTTGATCGATATGGGCCCAGAAGGTGGTGAAGGTGGTGGAACGGTTCTTGCGACTGGTACACCAGAAGACATCGCAGCAGTACCAGAGTCATACACTGGTCAATATCTTGGCCCAATTATGAACCGTGATCGCGCTCGTGCAGCAGCGGTACAATAAAACTGACCTTTTTGGTTGCCGATATGCGGGTAACCGTGTATACTTTCTTTTTGTAAGTTCTATTTATTCGAATATATAAAACAAAAAGTGAGGTAAACATCATGGCTGAAAAGTTGGATGTGGCATCAGCTCGTCGTAAGATGAAGAGCCCAAACATTAAGACTCGCAAGCGCGCTTTGAAGGCATTGCACGATGCACGCAAGGCAGCAAGCAACAAGAAGTAATCAAAGAAACCAGTTCACTGTACTAGGCCCCGTCAAGTTGACGGTCGAAATAATATAAAATTTAATTAGGCGCTTATGCCACCGTAAATAGCCATATTCCGGAATTCTTCCGGGGTATGGCTATTTATT